>NZ_JACZFQ010000007.1 GCF_014904755.1 Neoluteolibacter marinus | reverse complement strand
CGACCAGCGGCCGGCCGCTGGCCTTCCACTCGTCGGTCGCTTCCCACAGCACCTCGCTGGCGAGGGCCGAGCCGCCCGGGGAGTCGACGCGGAGGACCAGCGCCTTGGCGTGCTCGTTCTTGAGCAGCTTGAGGATCTGGGCGCGAACCGGCGCGATCGACTCGCCCGAGATTTCGCCCTCGAAGGGGACCACGGCGATGAAGTCGGTCTTGCCCGTCTTGCCATCGTCCGACTGCAGCATCAGCTTGAAGAAATCGAAGACCCCGTCGATCTCCGGCCCGTCAAGATCGGGCAAGGCATACTCGTGGTCGAAATCGGCGCCTTCGTAGGCCGCCTTCACCGCGGCGGAAAAATCGGTTCGGTGCTTGAGGTCGTCCACCAGCCCCGCCTCCTTGGCTTCACCGGCGGTGAAGGTGCCGCGGTCGACCAGCGCACGGACTTTTTCCTCGGGAACCTTCCGGCCCTCCGCGATGGTGGTCACGATCTGGTCGAAGATCCCGCCGATCAGCTCTTCCTTCTGCTGCTTCGCGAAATCACTCGGGCCGGTGCGGTAGTATTCTTCGCCGAACGACTTGAAGTCGCCGATGTGGATCACGCTCGCGGTGACCCCGGCCTTGTCGAGCAGGCCCTTGTAATACATCGACTCGGAATAAATCCCGCTGAACGATACGTCACCTTCCGGCATCAGGGTGAAATGGTTCGCGGCCGATCCCAACAGGGCCGTGGCATTGCTGTAGCTGTCGGTGTAAAGCCAGACATCCTTGCCCGCGGCCCGTACCGCTTGAAGGCGGCGGGTGATCTCCTGGATCTGCGGGAGGCCCAGCGAGGCGTCGTCGGCGTCCACCACGACCGCCTTCACATCCGGATCATCGGCCGCCTTTTTCAGGCTGCGGGTGATGTCGAAAAAGGTCAGCGGCCGGCCGGGCTCCATGCCGAGTCCGCCGAGCAGCGACGGCTCCTCGCGGCCGGATTCGGTGACCGTGCCCTCGAGATCGTAGATGGCGACGATGGCAGGATCCACCTCCGCGGCGGCGAGAGGAAGAACGGCAAGCAGACTGAGAAGGACGGTGGTTTTCATGACGGGATCCGGGACAGCAAGCGGCAGCTTCCAGGGGATTTGCGCCTTTTTCGGACCACGGTCAAGGCGACCGGGCCGGATCCCCCGCCCGACCGGGAGCAAATGATTGAGTCCTGACTCGCCCTCCCCGCCGCAAATTAGTTCACTTTTCTTAAATTTCGATCTATGGATTCGCGCCATGACCCCTCAGCAGAAGGCGAACTGGATTCGCCGGTTGTTTACCCTGGTGATTCTCGGCGGCGGCGGCGCCGCCGGCATTTTCTTCGCGTTGCCTGACGGCTGGCTGTCGAAGATCTCGGCAGCCGGGAAAGATGACAGCCTCAAGGTGACCGAGGAGAACATCCTCGAAATCCAGAACACCCCCGGGAAGCTGGTGGTCACGAACATGATGCTCGACTGCAATCCCGACTCCAAGAAGCTGAAGAAGCTCCTGAAGAAGCTGCAGGAAGAGAAATACGGCGAACGCATCGTCGTGGCCGAGCTGGACATCGACGATCACCCCAAGCTGGCCGCTGAACAGGGCGTGGACACCAAGACACTCGAGGAATTCGCTGGCCATCTCAACTTCCACGCGGAGGGCAGGAAACTCGGCGACCTGATCGACGAGACCGATCCGGTCATCGTGGAAAAGACCATCGACCGCATGCTCGAGGGCATGGTGCAACGCATTGACAAGAACTGGCTACCCGAGGTGCCGGGCATGCAGCGAGATACCGGTCAGGATATCTTGAAAATCAAGCGATCGCCCGCCAGTAATTGACTCGCACCCCTCGTCATGAAGTTTTCCATCACTGCCGCCGCATTGCTCGCGCTGGCCGCACCCTCTTGCGAGAAGGTGCAAGGCCTCGTCTCCAAGGTGAAAGTCGCGGCCAAGCCGAAAGAGAAACCGGTGGCATCGACCGGTGTCGCCGATGTCCAGGAGCTCGACCCGGGCGCTTTTGATTCGTTCATTGCCACCCCCGGCCGCCTGGTGGTGGTGGATTTCCACGCCGACTGGTGTGGCCCCTGCCGCCAGTTGGGGCCGGTGCTGGAAGAGGTGGCGGGCGAATTCTCCGGCCGCGTCAGCCTCGGCAAGATCGACGTCGATCACGCCCGCGACCTCGCCCAGCGGGAAGGGGTCCGCAGCATCCCCGACGTCCGGCTCTACCGCGACGGCAAGCTGGTGGACAAGTTCATCGGCGGCCGGGACGCCGGGCGGGTCCGCAGCCTTTTTGAGCAACACAGCCAGGACATCGTGACGCCCGACCCGGACGAAGCAGGCAGCGAGGAACCCGCGGCCGCCCCGGAACCGGTGATCCAGCCGATGAAGAAGGACTGGCTCCCGCCAGGCATCGAAAAGCGCTAGCGCGGACGCCGGGACGGCCGGCGCGCGGGGAAGCAACGAAAACCGGCTGATCGCGGGCCGAAGGTGCAATCGCATCCATCCAACCCTTTACAAGGTCGGCGGTCCCTGCGAAACACCCCGAAATTTAGCCAACGCGCGCTGGATTTCCACGTCCCCGTCCCGCCATGCCCAAAGACACCTCGATCAAGAAAATCCTCGTCATCGGTTCCGGTCCCATCGTCATCGGCCAAGGCTGTGAGTTCGACTACTCCGGCGTCCAGGCCTGCAAGGCATTGCGCGAAGAAGGCTACGAGGTGGTGCTGGTGAACTCGAATCCGGCCACCATCATGACCGATCCGGAGTTCGCTCACCGGACCTACATCGAGCCGATCACCCCGGAAGTCGTCGAGAAGATCATCATCCGCGAGCAGCCCGACGCCCTTCTCCCGACCCTCGGCGGACAGACCGCGCTCAATACCTCGATGGCGCTCTTCAAGGCCGGCACCCTCGACAAGCACGGCGTGAAGATGATCGGCGCCAATGCCGATGCCATCGACAAGGGCGAGGATCGCCAGCGCTTCAAGGACGCGATGCTCAAGATCGGCCTGGACGTGCCGCAATCCGGCACCGCCCACACCATGGAGGAAGCCCGGCGCGTTGCCGACGAGATCGCCGGGCTCACCGGCAAGTCTTTCCCGCTGATCATCCGCCCCGCCTTCACCCTCGGCGGCCAGGGCGGCGGCATCGCCTACAACCGCGAGGAGTTCGAGGAGATCGTCGAAAGCGGCCTCGACCTCTCGCCGGTCACCGAGGTGCTCATCGAGGAAAGCCTGCTCGGCTGGAAGGAATTCGAAATGGAGGTGATGCGCGACCGCGACGACAACTGCGTGGTCATCTGCTCGATCGAAAACCTCGACCCGATGGGCGTCCACACCGGCGACTCGATCACCGTCGCGCCGATCCAGACCCTGACCGACCGCGAGTACCAGATCATGCGCGATGCCTCCTTCGCGGTCATCCGCGAGATCGGCGTCGAGACCGGCGGCTCGAACATCCAATTCTCCATCGACCCGGTCAGCGGACGGATGATCGTCATCGAGATGAACCCGCGCGTGTCGCGTTCGTCCGCCCTCGCCTCCAAGGCCACCGGCTTCCCGATCGCCAAGATCGCCGCCAAGCTGGCCGTCGGCTACACGCTCGGCGAGCTGCCGAACGACATCACCCGCGAAACCCCGGCCTCCTTCGAGCCGACCATCGACTACGTCGTCACCAAGCTGCCGCGCTTCACCTTCGAGAAGTTCCCGAAGGCCAACCCGGTGCTCACCACCTCCATGAAGTCGGTGGGCGAGGCGATGTCGATCGGCCGCACTTTCAAGGAGTCGATGCAGAAGGCGCTGCGCTCGCTGGAAACCGGCCGCTGGGGCTTCGGCTTCGACAAGAAGGACATGCACGGCGTGTCGCGCGAGGAGATCGAGAACAAGCTCGCCGTGCCGAACGCCGAGCGGATCTTCTGGCTCCAGACCGCCTTCATGAACGGCTGGACCATCGACGAGGTCTTCAAGGCCACCGCGATCGATCCCTGGTTCCTCCACCATCTCAAGGAAATCGCCGACGAAGGACGGAACCTCGCCGACCTCGACCTCAAGGACGCCAAGCGCCTCGGCTTCTCCGACCGCCAGATCGCCATGGCCCGCGCCCACGCCGGGTCGATCCATGACGTCTCGATCCACGGTGAAACCGACCAGCCCGCCGGCGCCCCGCCGCGCGCCGAGCCGGAACCCGCCGTGGCCGACGTGCCGACCGAGGACACCGTCCGCGCCGAGCGCAAGGCCAAGGGCATCGTCCCGACCTACCGCCTGGTCGACACCTGCGCGGCCGAGTTCGAGGCCTACACGCCCTACTTCTACTCGACCTACGGAGACGAGAACGAGGCCCGCGAGACCGACAAGAAGAAGATCATCATCCTCGGCGGCGGTCCCAACCGCATCGGCCAGGGCATCGAATTCGACTACTGCTGCGTCCACGCCGCCTTCGCGGTGAAGGAGCTCGGCTACGAGGCGATCATGGTGAACTCGAACCCGGAAACGGTTTCCACCGACTACGACACCTCCGACAAGCTGTTCTTCGAGCCGCTGACGCTGGAGGACGTCCTCAACATCTGCGACCAGGAGAAGCCGGACGGCGTGATCGTCCAGTTCGGCGGCCAGACGCCGCTCAACCTTGCCGCCGACCTCAAGCGCCATGGCGTGCCGATCATCGGCACCTCGCCGGAAAGCATCGAGCTGGCCGAGGACCGCAAGCACTTCTCCGCCCTGCTCGACAAGATCGGCCTCAAGCAGGCGGAAGCCGGCACCGCGACCTCCGAGGACGAGGCGCTCGAGGTTGCCAACCGCATCGGCTATCCGGTGCTGGTGCGCCCGTCCTTCGTGCTCGGCGGCCGCGCGATGATGATCGTTTACGACGACGACGAGCTGAAGAAATACATGAACGAGGCCGTGGACGCCTCGCCCGCGCGGCCGGTGCTGGTCGACCGCTTCCTCGACGGTGCCACCGAAGTCGACGTCGACTGCATTTCCGACGGCAGCATGGCGGTGGTTGGCGCCATCATGCAGCACATCGAGCAGGCCGGCATCCACTCCGGCGACTCCGCCTGCTGCATCCCCGCCTACTCGCTGTCCGAGCCGATCAAGGAAGAGATCACCCGCGCCGCGAAGGAACTCGCGCGCGAGCTGGACGTGAAGGGCCTGATGAACATCCAGTTCGCGGTCAAGGACGAGCAGCTCTACGTCATCGAGGTCAACCCGCGTGCTTCCCGCACCGTGCCCTTCGTTTCCAAGGCCACCGGCATCCCGCTGGCGAAGTACGCAGCCCAGATCATGGTCGGCAAGACGCTCGCGGAGCTCGGCTTCACCGAAACCGTCATCCCGCCGCACTTCTCGGTGAAGGAAGCCGTGTTCCCGTGGAACCGCTTCCCCGGCATCGACATCGTGCTCGGCCCCGAAATGCGCTCGACCGGCGAGGTGATGGGCATCGATGCCGACTGGGGCATGGCCTACGCCAAGGCGCAGATGAGCGCCTTCAACACCCTGCCGAAAAGCGGCAACGTCTTCCTGTCGGTCTCCGACCGCGACAAGCCGCTCGCCATGCCGATCGCCCGCGAACTGGTTGCGCTCGGCTTCGAGATCTACGCCACCGGCGGCACCTGCGACCGCCTGCAGGCCGAGGAAATCCCCTGCCACCGCCTCTTCAAGCTCAGCGAAGGGCGCCGCCCGAACGTCATCGACATGATGAAGAACCGCGAGATCCACTTCATCATCAACACCCCGAGCGGCCACGCCGCGCGCGAGGATGAAGTGAAGATCCGCAGCGGTGCCGTGGTCAGCAAGATCTCCTACTGCACGAACATGGCCGCCGCCGAGGCATCGGTGAAGGCGATCCGCTCGCTCAAGGACCAGGAGCTCACGGTGAAGAGCATTCAGGAGTACCACTCCTGAGCGCGAAGCGCCGCTGCACGATCCAGCCGAGGAATACCAGCGAGACCAGCGCACCTGTTGCATAGCAGGTGAGCTGGATGGTCTGGCTGATCAGCATGGGCATGGAGAAGTCGGGGTAAACCGCGTCCGGATACAGCGGCCTGCCGTTCATCCAGACCCAGGCCCCGGCGACCAGTCCCACCCCCTCGGTCACGACCACAAGGCAAGGGACCAATTTCAGCAGGATGCCGACCGGAACCTTCGGGAGGCGGCCCGCCCGGGCCAGAAACAAGGCCACCAGTCCGAGCACCAGGCCGGGACCAATCGAAGCCCGGAAGGCCCACGCCGCGGCGAGCAAGCTGAGGTTCTCGATCCCCCACAGCGGCGGGTGGTATTCCGTGAAATGCTCCGGTGAGATCCGGATCAGATACTGGTCGTGCAGCAGGCAATAAACAAAGACCTCCGCCCAGATCCCGAAGACGATGGCATAGGTGACCGAGCGCTTTTCCCGCAGCAGGTTCATGCAGTTCGTGAGGCTAGGGCTCGGCGCGGCGGCATTCTCATTCGCCGTGAAGGATTGGACCGCGAGTCGCCAGACTCGCCGAACCCTTCCAATGCGAGTCCGGCGACTCGCGTTCCATCGCCACCTTCCCGTTCCGCGGCTTCCTCGGCTCCCAAGCTCGTGACCATCAGCAGGCACCCCGCTGGAAAGGATCTCATTCTTCGAAGCGAACCGATTCCGAGCCGGAAGGTCAACATCGCTTCAACGGGCGTTTGCTCCGACTGAGAACATTGCCACCGGTTTTAGCTTTGTTTCACAAAGCGAATGCGCCATACTCCCCTCATGAACGGTGCCGTCCTAAAGGGATCCTCAATCAGCCTGTTGGCGGCGGCCTTCGCCCTGGCAACACGGGTCGAGCAATCTCCAGAATCCACCGGATCGGACCCACCGGATTCCTCACATCAAAGCGCCCCTGCCCTCCTGTCACCCGATGCCGGCTCCATCCCCGATCACTCCCCGAAATCACCCCGACCCACAAAGATGCGGGGTCGACTCCCCGACCGGTCTCTCGCCTCGAAATACGCTGGTGCGCCCAGAGTCATCGTTGGCGGGCAAGTGCACCGACCCGGAAATGTGGTTGCGAAAAACCTCCGGGAAGCCATCGAACGGGGTGGCGGGGCAACGGAGTTTGGGTCCATGAAGCGTGTCCGGCTCACCCGTGGCAGCGAGTTACGGGAATTCGATCTGACGCAGTCCGCCAAAACCATCTCCCTTCAGGCCCACGATGTCATCGAGGTACCTCAGAAGAGGTTTTTCGGCTACTGAGGACAACAACGAGTCGCTTCGGAAAATAAAAAACGCCCGGCCGCAGGATGCGGACGGGCGTTTGGGAAAACGATGCGTCGGGAGATTCCCCTTCGATCAGAGCTTCGGCTTGCCGGCGCGGCGCACGGTTCCGAAACGCTTCTGGAACTTGTCGATGCGGCCTTCGGTGTCGACGAACTGCGCCTTGCCCGTGAAGAACGGGTGCGAGTCGGACGTGATACCCATCGAGACGATGTAGTGTTCCACGCCGTCGATTTCTTCCGTCTTGTCGGAAGTCTTGGTCGAGCGCGTGACGAAGCGGGCACCGGTGGTCATGTCGACGAAGACGACCGGATTGTATTTGGGATGAAGATCCTTTTTCATGGCGGTGGTGGACCCGGTCACGTTTCCGACGCGGCGGGAGGCGGGAGAATGCACGGGAACCGCGCCGTGTCAAGCGGACGGAGCGCTCCAATTCAAGGCCCGCTGTCCCCGGTCTCGATCCCGGCCCCCCGCAGGAAGTTGATTTTCGCGACGATCCGGGCCTGCAACTCCTCCACCTCGGACACCGGATAGGCGGGAAAAGCCAATGACTTCGCCTGATTCGCCCGGCTGACGGCGGCAAGATATTTCTCCAGGGCAGCCTCCGGTTTGCGTTCCGACCAGAGCTTGTCACCCCAGGCCGTGAGATTCCTTGCGATCAGGAACGGGAGGCACTCCGAGCCCGGAATCACCACTGCCCGGTCATACTCGGCGGCGGCGTCCTCGAATCGCTCAAGCCCCTCCAGCCAAGGTCCGAGGAAGCAGGCGAGGGAAATCCGGTATTGTTGACCTGCGCTGCCGTACTCGCCGGCACGGGCCGAGGTGTCCTGGTCAAAGAGAGCTGCCGCCTTCTCGAGGGACTCGAGCGACGCGTCGAGTTGCCCTTCCTCCCGGAGCCGCTCGGCCTTCCTGAAATGATGGACCGACGCGGAGTAGCGGGCACGGAATCCACGCTCCAGGCCACCTTGCAGCCCGATCGCCCGATCGTATTCAGCCTCCGCCTCGTCATCCGCGGACAGGGAGCTCAGCGCATTGGCAAGATTGACGGACGCTTCGGCATCGAACGGATGCCGCAGGACGGCTTCGCGAAACGCCTCGACCGCCCCCTCCAGGAGCAATTGGCGGGACTCGCCTCCGGAGCCGGCCGCCCCCAACATGGAAAACTGGCCCAGTTGCAGCGGCAGCACGTGTCCCGGCCAAATCCCCGTCGCCCTCGCCATCCGGGCGAGCGCGTCTTCCTGCGAAGGCCGTTCCGCCGTGAAACGATAAACGACCGGAGCCATCTCCCTGAACACCCGGGCACCCTTGATCCCGAAGTAGCCGAGCACCCCGGCACAAACCGCCGGGATCAGCCCCTTGCAGCCGATCTCCAACTTCGACGGAAGACGATCAACCGGCCCCGACGTCTCGAGAATGGCCGCCAGTGCCAGCCCCAGCATCAGGACCGCCGGCGGCAAGTGGAACACAAAGTGAAAACACGCGTGCAGCAACAAGCCGGCGGTCGCCGCCAGCCCGCCCAGAAACACCGCCGACAAGCCGCTCGCGTCGCGGCGGTCCCAGCGTCCGATGATCCCGGCCACGACGACTGCACCGATGAAAATCACCGCCAGCAACAGCCCGACGGCGCCATAGTCGGTGGTGATCTGAAGAAACTCGTTGTGCACGAACTCCGGTTCGACGTCCGAAAACTTCGCCCAGTCTCCTTCCCAAAACCGGAAGTTTTCCCAGCTGAAACTCCGGCCTCCGCCGCCTTGCCACGGATGAATGGCGATGCAAGAAGCCGCCAGTTTCAGCCAAAAGAGACGCGCCGGATTGTCGAACAGCTGCTCGGGCACCCCGTCCCGGGAGCGGGCCGCCTGGGCTTCGGACATGCCCTGCCCGATCCAGATCATTGCCCCAACCACCAGGATCGGCAGGAGAATCACCAAAAGCCCAAGCGCCCGCGAACCGCGCCGCTGTGTCAACCATGGGGCTAGGACCAATAGCAACAGACCTCCCGCGCCGAGACCGACGATTCCCCCGCGTGACTTGGTGAATACCACCCCTGCCGCCGCAGCCATCGCCACGATCACCATGAAAGCCCTGAACCAACCCGTACGACGGGGATCCCAGGCCAAGCCGCCCGACAACAAGGCCACAGCGAGCAAGAATGCCGCGCAATCACCATAGTAGGCAAAAAATCCCGACGGAAAAATCTCCGTGCCTCGGGGCAACCACAGGACATGGCTGGCGTCCTTCGCTTGCAAGGCCATCGGAATCCAGTTCGCGATCACGAGCACGCCCAAGCCTGTGAACAGGATCTCGACGGCAGCAGGCCGGGAAAAGACCGCCCGCCCGACCCAGAAAATCGCCACACACGATGCGAGGAGCATGCCGTCGGCAATCGCAAACTCGGCCACCGGAGAAGAGCAACAACGCCACGCCAGCCACGCGACCAGCGCTCCGCCCGTGATCACCACGCTCCGCGGCAGGTGCGGCGGACTGAAGACCACCAGCAAGGCGGACAAAGCCAGCCCGATCAGGGCGGGAGCCGACGGCCAGACGGCGAGCTGCGGCCCCAGCGTCACTGAGGCCACCATTGCCGCCAGCAGTGCCACTGCGGCCACGGTCACCGGCTTCGAACTCCCGGGCGGGATATTGGATTCAAGACTCATCGAAGATCGCCACGGATGCTTAACGCCTGCCCCTGAAAGTCCAGCCATGCTTCCCGGCCACCTCAAGCGCGAGCGACGGTGCTCGCACACCGTTCAGTCGCCCCCCCCCTCCGGAGAGGGGAAAACGATATCGTCCCCGGTCCACATTTCCCGGTCGGGTCCCGCCGATCGCAAGGCGGTCCGCCGCGACGACTCACGGTGGAAGAATAGCGGTTGTTCCCAACGGTCGAGCAATTCGCCCTGTGAGCTTACAGCTGGATGTCCCGGCACAATCCACGCCACCCGGTGCGGATTCTCTCCCTGGAGGAACCGGGTGAAATCGGCGTTGTCGGCCAGCGGGATGCGATCGATGTCCTTCACCAGCAATACCGCGGCGTCCAGAAGACCGGTCACCTCTTTCAAGTCATCTTCGGCGGAACGACCGGGATCGCGATAATGCCGCGCAAAACCGGTATCACCGACGACCGTGAATCCTTCCAATGAAACAGCGACGGCGGCCGGAGCCACCGCCGCTGCCGGACGAGGATCGACGGCCGGGGTGCCCCCTCGCTCCCGCAGCATCCACCACACCGCGGCCAGGGAGATCAGGACGACCACCCCCGGAAGCCCCCGCCTCATGGCGGTGGGTCTCCCATCAGGAACCCCAGCGGCGCGCCGTCCACGGGGTCATGGAATCGCGTCAAATTCGGCAGCACCAGCGGCAGGTTCGACGGGCTCACCCCCATCCAAAGCGCCAGCTCGGCGAAATACTCGTCCACCGAGGTCGTCGGGATCAAGCGGCCGCGGCCCGTGTCCAGCGACGAGCCGAGCGCCAGCTCGGGGTAGGTCCCGTAGATCCTCCCGCCGTTGACCGCCCCGCCGACCACGAACTGGTTGCCGCCCCAGGCGTGGTCCGTCCCCGAGCCGTTCGATGACAAGGTGCGGGCGAAATCGGAGGCGGAAAACAAGGTGACCTGATTCTCCAGTTCCAGCTCGGCGATTGCGGCTTGGAACTCGGAAATCGCAACACTCAACGTGGAAAGCAAGCCGGGATGATTTGACTCGATGTTCCCATGGAGATCCCAGCCCCCCATATGGACGAAGAAAGTCTGGCGCTTCTTCGACAACACATCCCGAGCCGCAATGGTCTTGGCGACCATTTGAAGTTGCGACGAAAGCGTGTTGGCAGCAGTGAAGGGGCTGGTGACTACCGGAGCCGAAGCCAACGATGCCTTGAACGTGGAGTTGGCATCGACGGCATTGCGTTTCATCTTCGCGAACGCGCGCTCGAAGGCGTTCTGGTACTGCGCGTCCATGATCGACTCCATGGCCTGGCGACGCGACAGGTAAGAACCTGCATTCCAGTAAGAAAGCTCCACCGCTCCGCCAGTCCCGATGGCAAATGGAACCACCTCCGCACCGCTCTGGAAGAGATTGATTCCACCAAGCGAGACGTTCATCGAGACCGGACCGGCACCGTTCAGTTCGTCGAGCAGGTCACCCATCCGGCCACCCCAGCCCGCACCAGGCGCGCGACTGTCAGGCAACGACGACTGCCAGTGCATTTGCTGGTCGCTGTGGGAAAACAAACCGAGCGGAAGCTTCGCAACCCCATTTTGATAAGTCGCCAGCGTCGTCGGCTCCACCAGTGTTCCGACGTTGGCAATGAAAGTGGCCTTGCCACCCGAATAGAGGTTCCACAATCCCTGCATGCTGTCGTTCAGCCCGAGCGAACGCCCGTCGGGAACGCTTCCGCCGAGTGGAAGGAAGCGATTCTGCGGCACCGCAACACTCCCGCGGACGGCGGAGTACTCGGCATAGCCAGTCGAGTCCACCGGGGCCAGCATGTTAAACGAGTCGTTGCCCCCCGCGAGGAAGACGCAGACCAAGGCGCGGTATTCATCGTCCGCCGGCACTTCCGCTGCAGCGACATCTCCGACCAGCCGCAGGTTCAAGATGGACGAAAGGAGCGAAGCGGTTCCGACGGCAGCACAGCTCGCTTCACCGAGAAACCGGCGGCGGCTGAGGAATCGGTCGAACGGGTTGGGACGGGAAGCCTTCATTTCAGCACCACGAAATCGGGAGATTCGACGATCAGGTGAACGGCGGTCTCCACCTTCAGTTCCGCCGTCGCCTGCGCCTGCACCGCGGCGATCACCGCCTGGCGGGTCGTGGCGGACAACTGGCCCCAGGTGAGCAGCGAGTCGAGATAGTCCACCAGGGCGGGAGCATCGGCGGAGAGCGCCTGGGGGACGGTGAAGTCGCAGTGGAGGATGTCCGCTTCCGGCATCCAAAACGGGTCCAGCCCGCGATCGATGACGCGCTGCAGGAGGTTGTCCGTCTGGATCAGCCGGTCGGCGGAAGCAATCTCCAGCTCCGGCGAAAACAGTCCGCGCTCCCTTAACTCGCCGGCAGGCCGGTGGTCGGGAAGGTAGAAATTGAAAACCGACGGCGACCACAGCGGCTGCTGGCCCAGCAGCTTCGGAGCATCGGCGATGACCACGGGAAAAGTCGCCGGCGTGCGCGAGTTGCGCGCCTTGAAGGCCCGCAGCAGGGCGACGAGACGGAGGAAGGGCTCGCGCACCATCCCCGAGCTATCGCCGCGGGCTTCCGGCGTGCGTGCCTCCGGGTCCATCAGGATCGCTTCCAGCACCGCCTTGAGGTCGCCCTTTGTCCCGCCGCCATTGTTCTCCCACACGGCCGCCACGCGGCGGAGGTAGTCCGGGCTGGGATTCGAACAAGTGAAACGCTGGATCAGCAAGCGGCTGATGAACGGAGCGATGTTCGGGTGGGCGCACAACGCGTCGAGCGCATCGTCGATGTCCTCGGCACCGGTCTGGCCGGCCGGGATTACCACGCCGTTGACGAGGTGCTTCTCGCCGGTTTCGTGTTCCTCGTCCCACATTTTCATCGGGTGGACGTAGTCGTTGCCGCTGACCGGGGTGAAGAACGTGTGCGCGTTCGGCCCGCCGAATCCGAAGCCGGTAAACACTTTCGCCATCTCCATGATGGTGGTGTTGTCGTAAGTCGGGATGGCACTGCCCTCCTGATCCAGCTTGCGGGATCCATCGGGGTTCAACTCCCACAGCCCGATGGTGAAAAGCTGCATGATTTCCCGGGCAAAGTTCTCGTCCGGAAAGCGCCCGATCGAGGGGTCCGATTTCCGGTTCTGCAGATGGGACAGGTAGAAACCCATCTGCGTGCTGTAGCTCACGTCTTCCAGCAGGTTGCGGTAGTTGCCGAGCGAATGCTGGAGCAGGATGTCGTAGTAGTCGGCCTGGACGAACGAGTTCTGGCGGATGGCGTCGTTGCCTGCGTTCGAGATGACCAGGATCTGGCTCAGCGCGTTGCCCATCCTCAGCCGCAGCTGGTCGGGCGCGGTCATCGCCGCTTTCCACCAGCCCCGGCCCCACCAGACGGGGAATCCGCCGCCCTGGCCGAGCATGGCCTGGTAGGTCGTGGTGGTAGTTGCCGGGCTGAGTTGCTCGTCCAGCCAGCCGCCGATCCCGACGGACATCACATGGTCGATCAGATCCGGGTCCGCACCGAAGGACGCTTGGGCGAGGAAGCGCACGACCTCGCCCCGCACGGGCGGGCGCCGGCTGATTTCGCGGCCGTCGGCCAGCAGCAGCGTCCCGGTTCCCTCCAAGGCGCGCAGGCCGGCGGAATAATCCCGCCGGGCGGCTTGCCCGGAGCTGGAGGGAGATTGGTCGCTGAATCCGAGAAGCTCTTCCTCCCAAGCGTTCAAGCCGTCGCCATCGCCGTCGTGGTCGCCCGCTCGCAAGCGGAAGATGCCGGAGGCCCCCGTGACAGGGACCTGCATCTGCAACGGACCGGCGGCATCAGCCACCAAGGTTCCGGCCGCCGACCACTCTCCGGACTCCGGATCGAACCGTTCCGCCGCGTAGGTTTTCCCTTTCACCCCGGTCCACTGGAACACCACCGCATCGTTGCCCGGTGCCATCGCAAACGATGCGACCTTCAGATAATCGCCGGGGTCAAACGGATCAGTTCCCGCAGTTGCTTCCGCCGCATTGCTGAAGCCATCGCCATCATCGTCGGCGGCGGGATCCAGCCCGGGATGGATTTGCTGCCAAAGATCCGATACCCCGTCACCGTCCTGGTCCACGGCCGCTTCACCAGGAAGCGCGGACAAGGCGAACGAGAGGAACAACAGGCGGCGGAGCGGGCTTTGGGAAAACAAGCGGCGTGATGGATTTTCGCGGAGGCTAGACAGGGATCCCTGGAATGGCAACGCCCGGGAACCAACGGTTAGTCGGTGGAAACCCGTATCCGGGCGAAGCCGCGCTCCCCGGCCAGCGGCAGTGCCATCCGTTGATAGCCCGCGGGAACGCCGTCCTGGTTGGCCGCGACCTGCGGCTCGGCGGCGGAAGCCTGCCAATCGCCGAGGTCGCCACAGGTTTCCACCCTGTATTCGAATGGACCGCCAATCCTCCGGAGAAAGACCAGCGCCGCCCCCGCGGGCACGGGTTCGATGCCCAGCAACTGCGTGCCCGGATCCGCAACCACGGGATTTCCACCGAGCGCTTCCTCCAGCGAATCGTCCCGACCGTCCCCATCCAAGTCGGCGATGGCGCAGCCGTGGATGAGATGGGCGGAACCGCCGGTCTCGATGACCGTAGCCACCCACTGACCTTCGGCCGTCATGAAGCCGCCCTTGCCGTCCTCCGACGTCCCGCCGCCATCGACCAGGAACCCGGCCGCTTCCAGCGGGCCGTCGCTCGTCAAGAAATCCGCGCCGGCCTCCACCACTGGCATCGCATGGCGGCCGTTCCAGCGCACCAGCACTTCCCGCACCAGCACTTCCCGCGCGAGACCTTCCGCCGGCGTCACCGTCAGACGACCGCACGCCATCCCGGCCGGACCGCAGCTCCATGCGTCCGGACCTGCCAGCGAGTCCAAGGTCACGGTCTCCCCGCCCAGCGCGAGCGGGCCGCCCTCCCGACAGAGCATTGCCGCGGTCCCGTCCGGCGTGACTTTCACCAGACAGGCCGTGACTTCAACCCCGTCATCGACGCCCGCCCGTTGCCAAACCGTGCCGCCGGCATCGACCAGAGTGCCCTTCCCGTCGGCAGGCAGCACCAGCGCCTCGGCGGCGGCCAGCCACGGCTGGCCGCCATCCCGCAGCACCACCGACCACTCGCCGCCGGACGCGGACCGCCGGAGCAGCGCCCCGTCGGAGCCCAGCCGGACCGCCGCGATCAAATCGCCGGCGTCGTTCAGGCGCACGTCGCGCAACTCCGTCACGGTCCCGGCGACAGGCAATCCGGGGACACCACTGCCGGTCTTGAGAAGAAAAAGCCATTCATCCGCGACCCGCGATACCAACGCCTGTCCGCCGCCGGCATCCGGCAGCATCGCGGCCAGCCACCCGCCGTTGTTGAGCGAAAGCCGGGCGGTCCGCAAGTCGCCGCAGGTCCACGGACTGCCGCTGTCGTCCAGCACCTCGCCTTCCGCCACCAGCACCGCTGCGGTGCCGCCCGCTGCCTCGACCAACGCGGTGTCGGGTTCCGGACTGCTCCCGCTCGCGACGAAAAGCTGCGCCACCGCCGTTCCCCCGGCATTCATCACCAACTCCGGCACGACACCTTCCGGTACTGCCGCCACCGTCAAAAACCCGCTGCCCCAGCTGAGGTCAGCCCCTTCCCGTGCCAATGACCGGACCAAGCCGCCGCGGCCGGTCCACCACCCGCAGCGCGGGATTTGCACGGAATCAACGAAACCCGACTGCATCGCTATCACCGGCATGGCCGCCTCGCCACCGACCCGCAGCGGATCGTCCGCCGACGGGGCGTGGGTGCCGCTGCCCAGGTCGTAGAGTGTTTCGCCCTCCAACACCGTCCGGTGCCAGCGGTCGCCGAGGCGGGTGAGCACGGCCTGCTTTTCAGCCGTTCCGGCCAGCGTCGCCCGCACCGCGATGGCCCCGCCCCCGCCGATCCGGGCCTTGCCGAGCCCCGTGATCGCCGGGCCACCCCCATCCTTGGCCACCCATTCGATTCCCCGGGTCACCAGTTCCTGGAAATTCGGCTGTACCCAAGTCCGCGCGTCATGGCCGCCGGAGTGGTAGAAGACCCGGCCGAGCCCTTGCAGCCGGACCCATGTCATCTCCGTCTCCGGGCCGGGCCCTGGTCGCACGGTCAGGATCGTGCGATCCGTCGCGAGGTTCTGGAATTGGTAGGGTTCGTCCACCGAAGTGTAGGTCCCCAGCCCCTTCAGGATCGGATGATCCACCTCGAGGATTACCTGGGTGAATTCCTGGATCGCATAGTGCCCGAGGAAGGCTCCGCCAATCACCGACGTGACCGTATTTGCCGGCGGCGACGACCAGCACGCCACATGCATCGCCGCCACGCCGCCACCTCCATCCGCGTACCGCTTGATCGCCTCTTCCTGGTCACCGGAAATGTAGGAAAACGCGTTGCCGTAAATGAACAGCGCGTCGTGCTGGCCCAGCTTCGCCGCGTTCATATCCGTCAACTGGGTGGTGAAGGTGATCTTAAGGTCGCGCTCCGCCCACGGCAGGCGCATCAGCGAGTGGAAGGCACCCGGATTGTGGTGGCCGTTGACCTGGCGGCCGAGGAACAGGATCTCTCGCGGTCGAGGTGACGGATCACCCGTGGCGAGCACGCTGGCTGGCAGTCCCGGCCCTTCCTCGGCGGTGCCCGGCGACGCCAAGGCCAATGCGACGGTCAACGCCGGAAGAAACCGGATCGCGTGCCGCCGCCAAAGCGTCGGTGGAGTGACATTCATCGGGTCGATGGCCACCACCCAAACACGTCGGACTGAACCGGGCGAAAGAAAAGCGGCGCCACCGCTCATTCCGGTTCCGCCGCCACGGTGACCGTCAGGTTTTTGAGCGCGGCCGGAAACCCGGTCTTGGCTACGGACATCACCAAGGCGTCGCCGGCTTGCAGCGAAACTTCAGGCCCGAGCGCCAGCTCCAATCCGTTGAACGCCGACCACCGGGCGATTCCCTGGGTATTCCCCGAGGCG
The DNA here is from genome assembly GCF_014904755.1 of Neoluteolibacter marinus. Classification (GTDB taxonomy): domain Bacteria; phylum Verrucomicrobiota; class Verrucomicrobiia; order Verrucomicrobiales; family Akkermansiaceae; genus Haloferula; species Haloferula marina. Next base: position 4,749 of record NZ_JACZFQ010000007.1, on the reverse strand, counting down.
ATCACTCCTTGGTCGATGCCGTTACGGAAGCAATGCAATTCAAGATTCCAGTAGGTCTTGGTCGTCGAGACCAGATCACCGCCGATGAGCACCGTCACTTGTCGAACCCCGATCGGGGTGGGAGTCACGCCGCAGGGGATCAGGCTCGTCGCCTTGATCTGGGGAGCTATCGCGAAATGCGTCGTGTGGGCCGTGGTGTCCGGAAAGCTCGCGTCTCCCCCGAACACAATCCGCCGCGCCGAGGAGGGCACTTGGCCGTCGAGCCGGAACACGTGGGTGCCGGAACCGCCCACGTAACAATCCTCGATCAGGATCGACGTGTTCATGCGGGTGAGGGACTTCACCATTACCGAGTTGGCCGGCATCTGGATTCCGCTGCATTGGCGGAAACGAAGCCGTTCGCATCCCTGAACCGTCATCATCTCCGTCCGGGGAGTGATGCCGTCACCCATGAAGGTGCATTCTTCAAAAGCGATGTTCGAGGGGATCGGCATCCCGAGCGCAGTCCCCAGCACCGCATCGCGGACGCGCACCCGCTCGGTGCGGCAGTTCCTCATCGTGATCCCGGTATTGTGACCTTCGCTGGAAGATTCCAGATAGAGTCCGTATTCGCCGTCGCCGAATTCCGAACCAATCATGCACAGCCCATCGATGTCGATCGCATGGATGTGCTTCCGGGTCACCGACTGGCCGTTGTCGTCCTGACCATTGAAAGCGCTCGACAACACCGTGGAGACATTGGTGCGCGGACCTCCGGTCCAATTTGACTCCCGGTTGCCCTTGAAGAAACACTTCTCGATCAACAGGTAATCCGTGTGGCGGGTGTAGAGGCCGCTGCCGCCGAAGTTGCGTATCTGGCAATCCCGCAGCGTGATCATCTTCGGTGTATGGTCGAGGCAGTCGATCCCGACCTGGCTGCCGGTCGAAGTGCCGAAAAGGGTCAACCCGTCGATCAAGATCCGTTGCGTCGGACCGCCGGCTTTGCCGAGAGTGAACAGGTTGAACCCGTCCGAAGCGCAGGCCACCGCCGAGCCATGGCCGATCAAGCGGACATCAACCCAGTCGAGATCGAACCCGGCCGAAACGCGGTAGCGCTTGCCCGGCTCGAAGACCACCGGCTGCAGGGTGGTGCGAGCCTTGGCGAAGGCCGCCTGGATGGCGGAGGTATCGTCGGCGATCCCGTTGCCCACGGCCCCGTGGTCGCCGACATGGATCGTGGTGGCGGGCGGGAGCCCGATGGCCTTGCGAAAGGCAGCCGCCTCCACGCCGGTGCCGTCGCTCGGCAGCAGCGCCCCGTCGTGGCCCGGCACCGTCACCCGCTGAATCTCGCCGTTGCCGCGCACGATCTCGATCGCCTCGACACCGAACGCGTTCTTCCGGAGTTCCAGGCGTTCCGCTGCAGCCGCCGACCCGGCCAACATGGCATAGGGAACCGCGAGCAAGCGCTGGCGTGGCAATTGCGGCACGCCGTCCACGGCCAGTTCCAGCCAAAGTTCCCCCCCGGCTCCCAAGGCCGCGGCAATCCCCGGGCTCTGGATCTCGCCCTGCGGACCAGGTAGCCGGCTGATACCCGACTGCCCGAACTGGAAGCTATAAACCCCGCTGTTGAGGCTCACCTCCCCAATGTCCTCGGTATAGCGGACGGAACCGCCGGCCGGGGCATCATGGATCGTCAGCGCCATGGTCCGGCTACCGGAAAGGGGAACGCCGGCATCGTCGGCCAACCGGCCCTGGAAGTTGATTGCCTCGGGCAGCGCCAGCACCGGACAAACGGCGAGCGCAACGAAGGCCAGGATCTTGAAAAGTCGGTTCATGAAACGCTCAGGGAATCCTCGCTTCGAGGACGTGGAAACGGCGGGAACCCGGGCGTGACGGGACTTCCAGGGTGATGGTGGAACCGCCGCCGGACGCCTCCGCCTCCAGCAGCCAACTGCCGGGCCTCAGCGAATCGCTCGACCAGAGTCGATAGCTCCTGCCGACGACACCGTGGAACGAGAAGCTCCAGCCGCTCCCCGTGCGCTCCGGCACGGCCAGAGAGAAGTACGAAGAGCGGGAACGCGGATCGGTGCCTGCGACATACTCGCTGCGGGAGTCCGCGCCGTCGCCGTCGGGATCCTCATGGCCGTCCGCGACATCCGGATCCAGACCGTGATCAATCTCCCAGCCATCCGGCATGCCATCACCGTCGCCATCGGGCAACGGGGCGGCGGGAAAGAGGGTCGGCACCACACCGGGAACCCCGCGGCTGGTCGCCGGCACCGCCGTCCCGATGCTTCCCCCGATGCTGAAACCGGAACTACCGGCGTCACCGCCGGAATCGATCCCGGCACGCGCCGACGCGCCCGCCAGCAACAACACCAGCGGGATTCGAGAACATTTTCGCATCACCAGCACGAAGGGAGATCTGGAATCGGTCCGGGCTCCTGTCAAGACGTGGCCCGAAGGGTGGCCCGGGTCCACCGGACACGCCTCCGGCTTTGACCCCGGCTGTACCGATGGAGACGGGCGAAGGGGGAAAAATCACCGCGAATCCAGGACGACCCGGGCCCGCACGGTTGACCGCCGCCGCCGGCACCGGCATAGCTCGCATCGCCGCCCGATGAAACTCGTCGTCTTCGCCCACGTCCCCCCGCCCCATCATGGGCAGAGCGCGATGGTGAAGCTGATGCTCGACGGTTTGGGCAGCGGCGCCCACGGCGACTTCGAGCTGCTTCACGTGGACGCCCGATTTTCCGACACGATGGCCGAGGTCGGCGGCAGCGGTCTGGGAAAGGTCGTCCGCGCGATCCGCTTCGCCGCACGGGCGATCCACTTCCGTCTCACCGAGGGCGCACGGGTTTTCTACTATGTCCCCGCACCGCCCAAATTCGCCGCGATGGCGCGCGACTGGATCGTGCTCGCGCTCTGCCGGCCGTTTTTCCCGAAGGTGATCTTCCACTGGCACGCCGTCGGCCTCGGTGCCTGGACGGAGGAGGCGCGGACAAGCGGCGAATTGAAGGACCGGCTCGCCGCTTGTCTCAACCGCCTGCTGCTGGGGAGACACCACCGCTCGCTGGTCCTGACCGGGTGGGCGCGCTCTGATGTCGCGGTCTTCGCTCCGCGGGAGATCGCCGTCGTCGGCAATGGCATCGCCGATCCTTGTCCTGACTTCGACCGCGAACGATTGGAGACACGCCGCGCCCGGGTCGAGAGCCTGCGGAGGTCGCTGCTGACGGACGGTCTTCCGGATCACTATCGCGTCTGTTTTCTCGGCCACTGCATGGAGGAAAAGGGACTGTGGGACGCGATGCGGGCGGTCGCCATCGCGGCGGCACAGCTCCGCCCGCGGCCGCTCGGCATCCGGCTGGCCATTGCCGGCGAGTTTCCCACCCCGCGGGACCGTGAGACCTTCGCCGCGCTGAAGGACTCGCTCGCCGCGGAGTTCGGGCTCGCCGACGATTGGGTCGAACACGCCGGATTCGTGGGAGGCGAAGCAAAGCGGCGCTTTCTGGAACGCGCCGACTGCCTGGTCTTCCCCACCCGCTACGCCGCGGAGAGCTTCGGTCTGGTGGCGGCGGAAGCGCTGGCCTTCGGCATTCCTCCGGTCACTTCCGATTGGCGGATGTTGCCCGAGCTGATGGGGGCGGTCGGTTTGCCCGTGGCGACGGCCGGCGATCCCGGGTCCATCGCGCACGAGCTGGTCGCCTCCATCGGCCGCGATGATCCGGCACGCCTGCGGGCGGAGTTTCTCGCCCGCTTCACCGCCGAGGCACATCTGGAGCAGCTCGCCCAGGCGATTGGTCGCTAGGGCCGGCCTGCCCCGAACAACTTCCGGTACTCCGCCATCGTCCGCTCCGCGATCTGGTCCCAGGTCAGGTGGGCCAGAACGTAGTCGCGGTTCTTCGCCCCCAGTTCCGGCCAGCGGTCGCGCTGCGCCAGCGCGGAGGTGAGGGCGGCTTGGATCGATGCCGGATCGGGATCGTGCAGGAACCCGCCACCGGCTCTTTCCACATGGCTGGCCACGCCGGCGCGGCGGGAAACGATCACCGGCCTCGCCGCGAGCATCGCTTCCATGATGGTCAGGCCGAAACCATCGAAGCGGGACGGCAGCACCACCAGGTCCGCCTCGGCGTGAAGACGGATCGAGGGTTCCTGGCGTGCGCCGGTGAAAGTCGCGGGAATCCCGAACTCGGCGGCCATCGCCTCGAGCGACGATCGATCGGTCCAATCGTTTCCCGTGAGCACCAGACGCACGCCGCGCGCGGCGGGATCGCTGTTGCGGAAGCGAGCAAAGCCCTCGAGCAGAAGATCCAATCCCTTGTGGTTCCGATCCATGCGGCCGAGGTAGAGGAGGCGGATTTCATCCCCACGGTCCGGCGCGGGTTCGGTGCCGTTCAACTCACCCAGCATGGCCGGATCGCAGCCGTTGGGGACGGAAAACACCGGCACGGTCACCCCCAGCGCGCGCAGCGGCGGCTCGTGGCTTTCATCCAGCAGCTGCACCGCCCGTGCCCGGTTCATCATCGGCACCTCGAATAACCGCTCGTAGCAAACCTTGCGCCACGCGTGGTGGCGGCGCAGCTCCGCCACATAGGGATCGTGCGGCATGAACAAGTAAGGAATGCCGGCGCGATCCAGTTCCCGCGCCAGCCCCGCGTTGAACGGGTTGTAGGTGCCGTGGAGCACCACGCCGTCCGGCCTCAGCCGGCTTTGCCGCAAATCCGACCGCAGTGACGGCGGCAGCCGGAACGGATTCCGGCCGCGGAGCGG
>NZ_JACZFQ010000006.1 GCF_014904755.1 Neoluteolibacter marinus | reverse complement strand
GACGGATCACCTCGACTCCCGCCGGGGACGGCCGGCCGTCGCGGCGGTAGGACAGGATCGGACAGCTTCCCGGCCACCGGCGGTTCATCGCCGATGCCAAGCCGGTGCCGTAGGCCGAGGTGCCGTCGCGTCCCGGATACTGGGCGAGGAAATGCAGGACCCGCATGATGGGACTTTCTTTGGTTGTCGCCCGAACCCATCGGGACGGCGATGCCGCCCCGCTACGGGAGTTTATCTTCCAGCAAGTTGAACCAGCGCACGGTTTGCCGCACTCCTTCCTCCACGGTTGCCGGCGCATCGCCGCAAACCGCGCGGGTCGGCTCCATGTCACAAAGATCGTCTTCGGTCAGGTTGCGCAGGCGGAAGGTGGTGAAAGGGCAGCTCCGCCAGCCGAGCTTTACCGCGAGGTCGCCCGCCCGAGCCGCCAGCTTCGCCGGCGGCAGCGCCACCGATCGAATTGGCGGGGCTCCAAATTCGTCGCGGAACGCCCCGGCCCAATCGCCCAACGCGATCGCCTCGTAGTCGCCGACATACAGAACCTTGCGGTGGACGTCCGCGGCCGGCAGTTCGGCCAAGCGGCGGAGCTGCCACGCGGCGTTCCCGACGTAGCCGAGGTGCTTGAGCGCCCGGCCCCCGCCGAAGTTCACGTAGCGGCCGTCCCGCACCAATCGCAGGAAGCGCTGGTAGTGCGGGCCCACCCGCGGCCCCCAGATCGTCGTCGGCCTCACGATCGTCCACTCGGGAGCCATCCCGTCGTGCTCCCACACCAGTTCCTCCATCGCCGCCTTGCTGCGGCCGTAGTCGGTGGTCGACCGGTACGTCCGGTGCGGTGCCGGCGGCGGATCCCGGAAGACATACTTCGTCGAGGTGAAGAGCACCCGCCGCACCGTTCCAGCCGCCCTCCCCGCTTCCATCAGGTTCAGGGTCCCCTCGGTATTCGGCAGGAACCGCGGATGCCCCGGCGGCGTCTTCTTCAAGCTCGTCTTCGCCGCCAGGTGGATCACGACCTCCGGGCGGACCTCCTCCATGACCGCAAACAACCGCTCCCGGTCCAGCATTTCGCCGCTGAAATGCTGCATGCCCTCCGGCCCCTCCGACGGCTCCCGCCGGTCGAAACCGCACACCTCGTGCCCCGCCTCGAGCAACTGCACCGCCACCTCCCGGCCGATGAAGCCGGAACTCCCCGTCACCAGGATCTTCATGCTCTCCCTCCGGAATCGCGATTGCCGCTCACCCGCCCATACACCTTCTCGATGTCCGCCGCCATGTCTTCCCAGCGGAAGGCGGCCGCACGGGCTTTTGCCGCGACGCGGAAATCCCGGCCTGCCGCCCGGTCTTCCGCCAGCGCCCGGATCGCCGCGGCCAGCCCGGCCAATGTCTCGTCGTGGCTCCCGGGGGGCACCTTGTAGCCGCAGCTCTCATCGACAATCATTCCCGGCCCGCCCCAATCCAGGCAGATCACCGGTACGCCGAGCGTCAGCGTCTCCAGACAAGCCTGGCCGAATGCCTCGTGGAGCGCCGGATGCAGCAGCGCATCGGCCCCGCTCATCCGCTCGAACACCTGGTCGAGCTCCGGCAGGCGGCCGGTAAACTCCACCGCGTCGGTCAGCCCCAAATCGCGGCTCAACCGCTTCAAGGCCCGCTCTTCCGGTCCCTCCTGCAACACGGTCAGCCGCACGTCCAGCCCTCCCGCCCGCGCCTCGGCCACGGCTTCGAGCGCCAAATGGATCGCCTTCCAGTGGACCAGGCGGCTCGCCGAGACCAGCCGCAGCACGCCCGGCGGACTGTCCGGCAAGCTCGCATTGGCCGCCGCAAACCGCTCCACCGCGTCTCCGCCGGTCGCCGATTGGGGCATGACCGAAACCCGCTCCACCCCCAGCTTTCGCAGCGCCTCCTCCGTCACCGGCGTCGCCGCCAAGGTCCACGCATTCGCGTGGTACCAGTGGCGCAGGAAACCCAACCGCTCGACCAGCCAATGCGCCGCAACGCGCTGCCATTCCTCCCACTTGCCGCCCCACCCATAACTCTTCTCAAGTCCCGGCGGCGTCTGCTCGCCGCCACCGACCGGGCCGAACACCAGCGGCACGCCCAGATCCGACAGCGGGCTGGGAACGATGTAGGTGCCGAAAGTGACGTGATGGAAAACGTCGAACGCCTGCTCCTGCAGCAGTGCCTTCGCCCGGCCGCGCGCCAGCCACTGCCACCACACGTAAAACAAATGCACCCCGTGGCGGCCGCGCCGCCAGAAGCTCAAGGAGCGCGGCGGATCCACATAGACCCAACGCACCCGCCCCACCCATGGCCCGCCGGCGGCCTCGATCGCCGCCCGGTTGTTCTCCCGGGTCATCACCCAAAGTTCGTGCCGCGCGCTGAGCTCCCGCACCAGATTCCACGCCACGTTCGCCTCCGCGCCCCGGTCCGGGCTGCACGCATAGGCGGACACCAGGACCCGCAGACGATCCGGAGCGGGCGGTTGGGGGGCGATGGATGGAGGATTGAAACCAGGCTGGGACAATGCGACGGGAACCGTCCCCGCCATCCCGCACCCGGGGATTGGTGGCAGAAGTTCGGGCGCCCCCCTTTCCTCCCGACGCCTCGCCCGACACGCCTCCAGCACGGCCTCCGTCACCGCCGCCACCACTTCCTCCAGGGGCCGGCCTGCATCGACAATCACCGCCTTGTCTCCCAGGCCCGCCGCATAGTCCCGGTACGCCTTCAACTGACGATCCAACTCCTCCGGCGTCACCTCCTGCTTGCGCGCCCGGATGGTCGCGGCATCGGTCAACAGAAAGACCACCCGGTCCGGCTTGGGGTAGGCCCGGAAGGCCGCCCGCGCCCACGACAGCGGCGCACCGTAGCGGTAGCGCCGCTGGTCCACCAGCAGGTCGCCGTAGTAGCGGTCGGAGACCACGATCCGGTCCTTGGCCCGGAAGTGCCGCAACCGGCCGAGATGAGCCACCCACCACTCTGCCCCCAGAAAGAAAAGCTTCGCCGCCGAAACCACCATCCCGCGCGGAGGCTTCGCGTGCGGATCGGTCACGATGCCGCCCGGCACGCTCGCCGCGTTCCATAGCAATTGCGGCCGCCAGTGCAGCATCTCGACCTTCAGCCGCCGCGCCGCCAGCGCTGCGGTCAGGCCCTCGACCACCGTCGATTTCCCGCTGCCGTCCGGTCCCAGGACCGCCACCCACGGGTGCGGCGGCTTCGCGTGATGCTTGAACTCGCGCCACCAATGGGTCGCCTGCCGCCATAGCGTTTCACCCGGTGCCCGCCGGAACGCCCGCCATGCCAATGCACGGCGCAACTCCGGTGCATCCGCCGCCGCCTCGCCCGGCCGCCCGGCCGCCACCATGCGACCCAGCCGCCGCGACCACGCCGGGCCGAACGCAACCTCCAGACAATCCGAAAATTCCTCGCGGTCCTCCGTCCATGCCGCCGCCAGGATCCCGTCGTATTTTTTCCGGTAGCGCCCGCCCCACAGCAGCTGGGTCATCCAGCAAATGAACGCATCGTGCGCCAGCCGCGGCCTCCTCAGCCCGTCCTCGCCCCGACCCACTCCCGACCAAAACCGGTTGCGGTCGAGATACTCGATCCCGTTCCACTCGAAAACCGCCAGGAAGTCCAGCTGCCCCCATGGATAAAACCGCTGGGTCACGTACTGGCGCTCCACCCGTAAATCCGGTGGACCCGCTTCCCGTTCCAGCGCCACCCCGGCCGCCGCCGGATCCTCGACCGCAACGTCCCAGTCGCTCCCCGCCCGGTGCCGCAGGCCGGCTCGCTCATGGCGCAGCCAAGCGAATTCCCGCCCGTTCACCGGCGGTATGGCCTTGGCCTCGCCAGGCCGGGTCGTTGGATCATCACATCCCATCGCCATTCGTTCCTCCCGAAGTTTTCCGGCAAATCCGGCTCATTGCCGGCACTCCGATTCCACAATCCTCGCGGGCGTCCCGTCCGCGACGGCCGCGTCCGCCAGCACCCGACGATAGATCGCGAGCATCGACTCCGCCTTGCGCGACCAAAGGTAGCGTTCCGCCACCCGCCGGCGTGCCGCCGCGCCGTGCAGGACCGCCAGTTCCGGACGATCAAGGTAGGTGCGCAGCGCGTCCCGCAGCCGCGCCACCACCTCGTGCCCCGGCCCGTGTGGATCGACCCGGATTCCGCAGTCCCGGGTCACCGATAGCTGGTGTCCCCCCACGTCCAGTACGATCGCCGGCAACCCGTGGTTCATCGCCTCCAACGTCGCCAGGCCACCGCTTTCATAAAGACTCGGGGAAACGATGACATCGTGACGGCGGTACCACTCCGGCAGCTCCCCACGCGGAACCGGACCCATGAAACGCACCCGCTCCGCCACGCCGAATTCTTTCGCCAAGCCGCGCAACCAGCCATCCTCCGGCCCACCGCCCACCAGCGTGAGTTCGAACTCCCTCCCGGTCAGTCCCGCCACCGCTTCCAGCAGCAAGTGGATGCCTTTGAGGAAGTGCAGCCGGCCGACATAAAGGAAACGCATCGGACCCGGTTCCCGGACTCCCGCCAAAGGTTCCGCCTGGTGCCATTCCTCGTCCGTCATGCCGATCGTCGGGAAGGTCTCGCAGCACAGGCCTTCGCCCTCGAGTACGCGCGCCATGCTCGGCGTCGCCGCCAGCACGATGCCCGATCGCCCTCCTCCGGTCGGATCCAGCCACGGCAGCAAAAGGCGCGACACCCCGGTCAGGCCATTGCGCAGGCGTTCCTTGAGCCGCGCCCGCTGGCGCCCGCGATAGGCCAGCAATCCTTCCGGCGCCTCGTCCGCCCCTCCCACCGGACCCCATACCACCGGCACGCCCAGTCCGCCGAGGAAACAAGGGTATCGGAACGAGGCGAAGGTCACATGGTGGATCAAGCCGATTCCCGGGTCCTCCGCCAGCCACCGTTCCATCACCCCCCGAAGCGTCCACTGCCACAGGGTGAAGTAGCCCAGCCGCAGGCGCTTGCGCAGCCGCTCCAGCCCCATCCCCGGAGCGTGATAGCGGAATTCCACCCGCTCCGCCTCGTCCGGATGATCCGCCAGGTAACGCTCGATCCGCGCCCGGTTCTTGCGCTGCGTCACCACCACCACCTCGGCATGACGCGCCATCTCCATCGCCCACCGCCACCCCACCTCCGGCTCCGACCCCTCCAAAGGCTCGCAGACGAATGCTGAAATCAGGACACGCATCGGATTGTTTGTTGGATGACCGCTTCCTTAGTCAGGGTCAACGGTGCCACGCAGCCGCGCGTGCATCCACAGGATCAATTCCCGGTAGAATCGCCTCTCCCATCCACTATCCCCACCCTCCCGGCCATCTGCATGCCCCGGTCCGAAGGTATGACTGCTGGCCCGGCGTTTCATCCACGGACTGACACACTGGGAGTAAACTGCTTCCTCCATATATACCAGTCCCCCTCGCACCAGCCGTCCCCAAAGCGCAAGAGCCAAGCCGAAGGTCAATCGACCCGGGCCTTTCACCCGCTCGCTGAAATCCGAAAACCCGCTGAACGGAAACGGTTCGCCCCGTTCGATTCGGGCTTTGAGTTCAGCCCCGTCGATGCCAAGCCGGTCCGATCCCAAAACCAGCACACCGCTCGGCACCAAGGTCCTCCGCGTCACCAACCGGAAGTGCCACACGACCCTTCTTGCGCACCGGATTCCCTGTCGGCCCAAGGTTGAGCGCAACACCCCCCATCGGAGCGAATTCGCCGGGATGGTGGATGGTCCGCCCGCCCCCGATTCCAGGATCGAAGCGGCAAGGTTGTCACCCACCCATGATCTGAGTTCGCTCATCGCCTCAGGGTCCGCGCTCCACTCTTCGCAAGGCGGGGGACCCGCAGCTGGCGGATTCCAGACGGCCGTCCTGAACCACTTGTAGAGGCTCGTCACCCCCGGATTCAGTACCCGAATTCCCCGTTCGACGCTCATCATCAGCGCCGCGTCCTTGCCTTGGAAATACTCGAAGCCCCGCCAAGAGGCTCCGGGCATCAGATCGAACTGGATGAATCGTGGATCGGCCTCGCCAGCGGCTTTCGCGAAGTAAAGCTGACGGCTGTATTCGTTCTCCACTTTCGCGATCAAGATCCATCCCCGGTCCTCATACGCCCGGGCCACCAGCGTCGAAACGGCACCGAGGTCGTCCCCATCGACAAAAACATCGATGTCCCGGCAGCACGGATCCTCGAGTTTCTCGATCGGACCAACCGCGGCATAGCAAATCCCCGCCCCGGCGATGGCATCCAGCCCGTGTCTCCACGACTGATCCTGCTCATTCATCGGCCGCGACCTGAGGATCCCGCTGCTTCAGCATCCGAATCACCTTCGCCGGGTTGCCGGCGGCCACCGAGAATGCGGGCAAGCTCTTCGTCACGACGGCGGATGCTCCCACGACGCAACCTTCGCCCAATCGGACTCCCTTGAGTATGGTGGCGCCACCTCCGATCCAAACCTTGTCCTCGATCACGATGGCCTCAGCCCGGATCGACGCCTCGACATTGCGGCAACGCTCCTCCGCGTCGATCGGGTGAAAATCATTGTCCAGAATCTTGCAGCCGGCCCCCAGAAGGACGTCTTTCCCGATAACGATCTCTTTCCGGGCGACGATCGCGGCACCGCTCAAACCACAATCGTCTCCGATGCGAATCAGAGCCCCCGGAGCCAGCGTCTGGATGATCGTGGGATGGGCGAGTCCGACTGCGTTTGACGTCGGCGACGACAGGAGCGTGACACGATCCCCGATCTCGATGCGGCTCCCCGCCTTCGCCCGAATGCACGGCCATCCCCTCAGCCGCACATCGCGGCCGATGTCGATCCCCCTCGAGCGAGGCATGAGGGGCCTCAGCGCCTTGAAAAGGAAGCCTTGGCTGCGGCCAACCGCCTTGCGGCACCATCGGACTATACCCATGCGAGCGATTATTGAATTCAGGCTTTCCGGCTATCCTTGCGAACCGGGATGAACCCGCGCTCCTCCTTGAAGCGCCGGAGCACCCTCAACAAATGCCACCTCCGGAGAAGTGGCTCCCACGGTCCGCCCTTGAACTCAGCGAACTGCCCTTGGATTGCCCCGCGTTCCTCGCGGAAACGCGCCTTCGCCGATACCGACTTGCTTTCGTCGTGCAGCCGGAACGCCGACCAGAGGTCGTGGACGTGAAGAATCTCATCCGCAGCGCAATCCCGTCCCATCCGCAGGAACAGGTCCCAGTCGAATGCGAACTGGAACTTCGTATTGATCCCTCCGGCATCAAAATAAAGTTCGCGGCTCCAAAAGGACGATGGCTGGGGGATCATCAGATAGCTGTAGAGACAAATGTCGAAATCGAACGAGACCTTCGGCTTCGCCTCGATCAACCCGTCCTGGCCGATCACCACGTAGTCCCCGTATATCAATTTGACCCCCGGATTCGACCCCGTGATTTCGAGCACCTTGCCGAGAACGCCGGGCAGGTAAAAGTCATCGCCGTTGATCCAGGCCAGATAGCGGCCTTTCGCTCGTGAAAACCCGTCGGCGATCGCATTGCTCTGCCCGCCGTCGGGACCGGACTGCCAGTGATCGATCCGTCCTTCATACTCGCGGATGATCTCCGCGGTGCCATCCGTGGAACCGCCGTCCATCACGATGTACTCGATCCGGTCATCCTTCTGGTCCAGAACGCTTTCGATGGTTTGGCGGATGTACCGGGCCTGATTGAAAACAGGCGTGACGATTGACAGGAGAGGTCTGGACATTGCGATAAACCGGAAAAGGGGAGGTTCCGCCAGGGCACCGGGATTCTTATCGTCCGACCGCCGGCGAAGGAAACCGACGACGAGTGGGCCCGCGAGCTGGTTCCACGACGACCGCGGTGGATGTCGTGGGTTGTGGAATCATGGCGAGGCCGGCGCGGGTGATGCCCAGAACAAGGGCTGCCACGCTGGGCATGAACTGACCTCCCAAGAGCTGATAGACAAAGATCAGCGGCAAATAGATGGCCATCGCGCCGACAATGGCCTTGGGCACGGGGTTCTCCCTCCCGATCACGCGATAGAGCTTCCAGAAAAAGCGGATGATCGCAACGTACGCGGTTAGGTAAAGCGTCGCTCCCACCAGCCCATACTGCAGGAGCAAGTCAGTGAGCAAGTTGTGGGTTCTTCCCGAGCGCATCGCGTTCTCCACGAACCCGTCGATCCCGAATCGCTGCCCCATGTACAAGGCGTCGTCCCAAGTGATATGAAACACGGACCTGCCGAAAAACAGCACGCGGTTATCCGACCTCCATTGGACCAAAGCCTCGTCGAACGCGGCATCCCGGCTGTCCTGGGAGCCCGAGATCATCTCGGCCGTTTTCCCCTTGTCCAACATCACCAACTGCAGCGACCGCGCGACGTAAACCGGAGCGTTGGTATTGATCTCGTTGGAGAAGACGTTGGCGAGGGCGATCACGAGCACCGCGGTCATGCTCATCAAGGAGATGATGGCGACGCGGCGGCGAACCAGGGCGACGAGGAAGGCGAGGGCGAGACAAAAGAGCACGGTGGCGCGGCCGCCCGAGAACAAGGCGCCGACGAAGATGAGGCCGACGGTGTCGAGGACGAGGATCTTCATCCACAGCTTCTGGCCACGCCACCAACCGGGGGCCGTGGCGATCATCAGGACGATGGCGGTAGCCATCGGACACAGGTTGCGCAGCGTGAAGACGCCCGCCTGCATGTTGATGATGGGGACATTGAGGTAGTACTGTTCGAGGTCGTTGCTGCCGCCCTCAGCCGCTTGGAATCCCTGATAGTACATCAAGCCGCGGATGGCGACATTGCCGAAGAGGGAGAGGGAAATGATCCAGAGCAGCGTGCGCGGCCAAGTGGACTTCATCCTGAACGAGTAGGGCCCCACAAGCAGCCAGAAGAAGCAAACCATGGAGGCGTAGCACTCGAAGTAGGCCTTGCTGCTTGTTTTCAGTGAGTAGTCGTTCGATGAGTAAGGGAAGACGTAGTTGACCAGGAAGTGGAGGCCGCCGTAGGCAAGCAGCAAGCCGACAATGAGGCCGGTGGAGCGGGAGCCCGCGAGCTGGAGTTCGCGGACCGGCGGGGCCAGAGAGCGGGTGATCAGCGCCATCACCGAAGCCAGCACCAGCATCAGCACGAACAGGTGGTCGCCCTCGAAAACGAAGCCCTGGAAGAAGACCACGCCTGAAAAGACGAGGGAGGAGGCGAACCACCAGACGTTCTTCCAGCCGTGGACGAAGAAGTAGATGATGACAGCGACCGAGGCATAGATGCCAAGCTGCTCGTAATTCTCGGTGCCGACATCAACGGCAAGGACGATCGCGAATATCGCCGCGATGATCAGGAAAATGACGATGCCTATGCTTCGGTTCATGGGAAATCTCTCGGTACGGGCTGGAGTTCGGCGCTGTTCAGCAAGGCATGCAAGCGCCGAATGAATCGGTGGGACATGGGATCGTCGCCGTTTTCGAGACAACTGGCGGAATAGAATGAGAATCGGTCGGCGACGTAAGCGAGCGCCCAAACGTTGTCGTGGGGATCGGCGGGGATCTGGCCAAAGCCATCGACAAGAAGCCGACCAGCTCCGCCGTTCCAGGCCGCCACAAGCCCCTTGATGGAAAACCGGCGTTTCGCAAGCATCGGAAACCAGAGGAAATGGAATAAGTCCGAGAAGGGTAGCGCGGGCCGGGACCACTCCCAATCGAACGCAAACAAGCCGGCGGTGGTTTCGCGCAGGTTCCAGGGAACGAAATCACCGTGACCGCGGCCGTGGGGCACCTGCCGGCCGGAGAAAGCGCGATCGAGAACTTCGATGGATCGGCCGAGGGACGCGGACCAGACCGGGTCGACTTGGTCCTCCAGTCCGGCGTGGCGTTGCTTGAGAGACTCACGTACCGGTGACTCGCTCCATGCAAGCGAGACGGCCGCACTGTCATGGATTTCGCGGGCCAAACGACCGACTGCCCGTGTCGGTCCGGGCAACCCGCCGACCTCAGCCGGTGGTGGCCCCTGGACGGCGAGCCCCGGCACCGGCAACATGCGGGGGAAGAAAGCTCCCTCCGGATAAATCCCTGCGAGCTCCAGCAACACGTCGCGTTCCCGCGCAATCGATCCGGCCGCCTTCCTTCCGCGGGGGACCCTCAGATAGCCAAGCACCGCCCCCGCCGGGCCTTGAATCTGGATCGTGTCCTTGGCGAACACGCTCTCGGTGCCGAAATACACCGCGTAGTGAAATTTCGCTCCGGGCCATTGCTGCTCCAGAACCCGGTCGAGCGGCGACACGGCATCCTGAGAAAGGTCGGGAGACGCTCCGGAGAGCGATCTCCAAGGCAATCTCCATTTGTCCACGGCCGTCCTGCGCGAATGGCTGGCCATTTGCAGGGCCCCCGGCCATGTATCGCGGTCGACGGGAATCATCAGCTTCGGCCGCGACGCGTGGGGCCAAAGCCACCAGCCACCGGGGTCCCCGCG
Organism: Neoluteolibacter marinus; assembly: GCF_014904755.1. Lineage (GTDB taxonomy): Bacteria > Verrucomicrobiota > Verrucomicrobiia > Verrucomicrobiales > Akkermansiaceae > Haloferula > Haloferula marina. The sequence goes on along the minus strand of NZ_JACZFQ010000006.1, from coordinate 181,510 downwards.
GCGACCGGGCCGGCATGCCAGCCAATCCTCCAGGCGATTGTTCTGATCGCGATCGTCGCTCATGGCCGGGCTGCAAGGGACTTTCGTGCCTTGAGCAGGAGGTCCAGGGAAAACGGCAGCCGTGCGACCAGCCGGAGCAATGCACGGCCCGGCACGCCGAGGTGTCGCCCGTAGCATTCGATGTAGCCGGCAGCCTGAGCGCCACTCCCCGACTTCCCGAGGTAGGCGCACAGCCACAGCAGGGTTAGATGAATCCGACGGAGGTACATCGCGAGCCGGGGATTATCCCGCGAATGCGAGGAGTAGACCGCGAGGGTTTCAGACCACATCCGCTCGCGGTTCGCGGACAAGGCGCCCTGATGCTCCCGATAGCGGACCACCGGCTCGGCAATTCCCTCGGCAACCCGCCCCTCCTTGCCGAGACGGATGAAAAGATCGAGATCACAGACCACCCCGACATCTTCGCGGAAGTCGAGACACTCCCTACGGAACATGGTGGCATTGATATTGATCGAAAGCGCACGGGCGACCACGAAGGCCTCGAGATCTTCGATCCTGCCGGCGGTTGAAGCCCCCGCGGCCTCCCCGGCGGCCCGCTGGCCGCTCTCGGCGAGCCAGGCGGCTTTCCCGAAGCACAGGTCGGGCGGAGACGGCCCGAGAAATGGTGCCACCAGCCCCCGGATCGCGCCGGGAAGCAGGCAGTCGTCGGCGGAAAGCATCAGTATCAGGTCGCCTCGGGCCAACGAGGCGGCGCGGTTCCAGTTCGCCGCCATGCCGACGTGCTCGGTATGACAATGGATTCCCAGCCGCGGATCAACGATGCCCGCGAGTTCGTCGAGGGTGCCATCGGTCGAGCTGTTGTCGCAGACAAGGACTGAAAGTTCCGGGTAATCTTGTGCCAACGCGCTGTCGACCGCTTCGCGGACGTAGCGTGCGCCATTGAAGACGGGAATGCAGACGGTGACGGAAGGAGACATGGTCACGAAGAGTTCGCCACCGTGGCGGCATCAGGCAGCGGCGTGCGAAGGGCCCGGCGGAGTTGAAATCCCATCACGACGGCGGTCGTCAGGGAGGCCAGCACCATCCCCGCCGCCGCCCCCGCCACCCCGTACTTGGCGGTGAGCGGCAGCCCGGCAACGATACAAGCAAGGGATGCACCGACATAGGCGATGAACACCTTCGACGATGCCTCCATCGCCCTCAGTGCCGCGCCCAGGACCATGACGACGGTTCCCGGAACCACCGAAAGCACTACCACCCAGGCCATTCCCGCATGTTCCTCGTAGGCACCGTCGTAAAGCATCTGGAAGAACCACTTCCCGAACAGGACGACCATGCCGACATACGCCAGTGCCGGGACCCCGAGCAAAAGCAGAACACGCTGCAGCGTCCTGGCAAAATCCGGCTCGTTTCTTGCCCGGACGAAGACCGGCAGCAGCATGGTGCCCGCCGATGCGACGACCTGTAGCATCGGCAGCGCGAGGTTGAACGATGCCCGCAGGGCCCCGGATGCCTCCTCGCCTTTCCAGACCGGGAGCAACAGCATGTAGATGTTGCCGGGAAACCAGCTCAGGACCCCCGTGGCGACCGCCCACTTGCCATATGCCCAGTGATCGCGGACCACCGCCGCCCGCCCGGGACCTTCGCACGAGTCGACGCCGTTCGCCCCCAAACGTCGGCGGATCCACAACGAGGCGAAGAGGCTGGCAACGGCCATCAGGAGAATCCCGTTCACCGCACTCAGCTGTCCGGATTGCCGGAGCCCGGCCGCACCGCCAAGCATGACGGTGAGATAGATGATCCCACCGATCGCGGCGACCCTCGGTTCCAGCCGGACATAGCAGGCCCTGCGCAACAGCCACTGCTGGAAGATCAATCCCGAAACCAACGACAGGACCAGCAACGAGGAGAAAACCGGACCGCCGAGATAAAACGCCGCACAGACCGCCCCGATCCCGGTGGTCGCGAGCGCCGCGATCCTCCAGTGGATCGCACCAAGCACCTTCAAATAGGCCTGGAAGGCGCCTTCATAGCGGCCGGGGCCGAAGACCAACATCGGCTCGACCATCAGCGAGCTGTAAATCACCCCGAGGAACAAGAAGACCGTGAAGGCGACCGAAAACGCCCCGTAGTCGGACTCGCCGAGCCAACGCGCCAGCAGCACGTTGAGCGCGAAGTTCGAAAGTGCGAACAAGCCTTGGTCGAGAAGCGACCAAACCGATCGACCGAACCATTTGCCGAGTGATGGAACTCGCATCGCGGTGAGTCCGGATTAACGGGCCCGGGGAATCTCAGGAACGAAGCGCATGACCTCGTTCCGGCGCATCGGCTGGGCCCCCATCAAAAGGCGACCGGTCGCACCAAAGCGGTTCCACTCGGCGCGGGCAAAATCCGCGAGCGTCTGAGGATGCCCGCTGCCAAGATTCTCGATCACCGGCTGGCCGCCATTCAAATCACCGCGATCCAACGCCTTCACGAACCCTGCTGCCACATCCTCGACACGGATGAAATCCCTGACCTGGGTGCCTTCGCTCATCGCCATGTCCTCCCCTGCCAGCGCGGCCCTGCGCAAGGACGGCCAGAAGCGGCTCTCGAGCTCGCCTTCCCCGTACACTTGGAAAATCCGCAGGATCAACAGCTCGAGATTCTCCTCGCAGGCAAGCGTGTGGAAAGCAACCGAGGCGGCTGCCTTGGACGACGGGTAGCTTGCCGTGGGCTCGAGCGGGGCATCGACGGGAATGAACTCGTATCGCTCCCCGGACCGGCCGTATTCGAAACAACTTCCCGCGACAATGAAGCGGCGGATGCCGGCCTCTATCGCGGTGCGGAACAAAGCCAGGGGCGCCAGCACGTTCTCCCGGATGCAGGCCTCGAGCAAATCGTAGGGAACGTTCGCCGAATGGGCGGCGAGATGGACCAGAACCTCGCAGCCGTCGAGGTCGCCGCACGCGACCTGCTCCAGCGAGCTGTCGATCCAGTGCGGATCCTTGCCCAAGGACACCCGCGGCAGCGACGCCAGGGAACGGCGGAGCGCGACGATCTCATGCCCGGCCGCGTGAGCCTGATTGATGAAATGCGAACCGATGAAGCCGGTGCCGCCGGTAAGGAAGATTCTCATGGGAGAGATCGAAGGTCGGATCTATTACCTACGATCCAGCATCTACCATCTGCTTTTCAAAACGGGCTGCTGAAATCGGACAGGCGGGGATGAGCTTGATCCCGCGGGCTGATCACCGGTTCAAAGCCGGCCACCGGCCAGTCGAAGCCGAAGCTGTTCCAAAGGATCCCTGCATCGCAATCCGGTGCGTGGACGGCGTCGGTCTTGTAGACCAGGCAGGACTGGTCCTCGAGGCTGAGGAACCCGTGGGCGAGGCCGACGGGAATGTGGACCACATGGTGATTGGCTGCCGAAAGTTCGAAAGCCGCGCAGCGGCCGTAGCCAGGCGAGTCGCGCCGCAGGTCTAGAACGACGTCAAGCACCCGGCCTGAAATGCAATAGACGAGCTTCTGATGCGCGTGGGGAGGGACCTGGAAGTGCATGCCGCGCAGCACCCCGGCGGCGGAGGTCGAAAAGAACTCTTCCCGCACCGTCATCTCAATCCCGTGCGCGGCGAGCTGTCCCTCGTGAAAAGGCTTCACGAAGTTCCCGCGGGCATCTTCGAAGACGAAGGGCCGCAAGACCCGGACGCCGGGCAATGGTTCGGAAATCAGCTCCATTTTGAAATCACAGGTGCTCGCGATACCGGTTTCAAACCCCGGCCTTCGCTTCGCCCGCCTTGGCCTCGACGAAGCCGCGGATGGTCCGGACCATGAAGTCGATCATCTCCCCGGTCAGCCCGGGATAGGTGCCGAGGAACAAGGTGTGGTTCATGATGCGGTCCGCACCGGTCAACTCGCCGGCGACCCGCATGGCGGCCGGGTTGTCGCGCCGGAGCTGCACAAATGCCGGCTGGCGGACCAGATTGCCTCCGAACAGCATCCGGTTGCCGATCTTTTTTTCGTCGAGATGAGCGGCCAGTTCGGTGCGGGTGAACGGCGCGTCGTCCTTGATGGTCATCTTGAACCCGAACCACGAACAGTCGGTGCGGCAGCCGCTGTCGTCCCACTCGAAGCTGCCGTCGGGATTCCACCGGGTTGCATGGGTTGGCAGGGCGAAGTCGATGAAGTCTTCCAAGCCTTGCAGCCCGGCTCGGAGGCGTTGCCAGTTGCGCTTGCGGGCTTCGATGAACTCCGGCAAGCGCCGGATCTGGACCCGACCGATCGCCGCCTGCGGGTCGAGCGGCTTCAAGTTGAAGCCCAGGTGGCTGTAGATGTACTTGTGGTCGTAACCTTCCGGCAATTCGCCCAGCTGCCACTGGAAGCGCTTGTTGCAGGTGTTATCCTTGCCGGACGGGCACCAGCAATCGCGGCCCCAGTCGCGGAAGCTTTCGGCGTAGGTCTTGAGCGGCGCACGGCGGATGATGTTGACCGCACCGCCTTCGCCCATCGTCAGGTGGTGGGGAGGATAGAAGGATTGCGTCGAGATGTCGCCGAAGCTCCCGGTGTAGGCGGTGAGGATCCCGTCGGCGACGGCGGGAAGCTTGCCGGGCAGGGACGCGTTCTTCTCGGCCAGCTTGAGCAGGTGATCGAGCCCCAGGGACTTGGCCTTGTCCGCCGGCAGCGAGTAGGTGCAGCCGAGGGCATCGCAGTTGTCCTCGATCAACCAGAGGTCGTGTTTCTGGCAGAACTCGATCACGGCCGAGAGCTCGAAGGGATTCCCGAGCGCATGGGCCATCATCACGGCCTTGGTCCTGCCCGGCGAGTACGCCGCTTCCAGTAGCGAGCAGTCGGCATTTCCGGTCAGCGGCTTGGCATCGACGAAAACCGGCACCGCTCCGGCCTGGATGATGGGCGCGACGGTGGTCGGGAAGCCCGCGGCGACGGTGATGACCTCGTCACCGGGCCGGATCCGCTTGTGATCGGGCAGCTTGTGGGTGGAGAGGGCGGAGAAGGCCACCAGGTTGGCGGACGAACCGGAGTTGACCAACAGGCAATGCTTCACCCCCATGAAATCGGCGAGCTCCCGCTCCATCGCCTCCCCTTCCGGCCCCAGCGTCAGCCAGAAGTCGAGCGTCGCGGAAACCGCCGCCTCCACTTCGTCCGGCGTGAAGACCCGGCCGGCGTAGGGCACGGTGGTCGTGCCGGGCACGAACTCCGAGTGACCCGGATCATCGCCCGGAAGGTTGGCGGAGTGGGTGAGCTTCGAGTACTCGCGGGTGAGGCGGAGGATCTCGGCTTTGAGGTCGGAAGGTGACATTCTTGAACGGGGAAAGGGTGATGGTCAGGCGCAGGCCCACGGGATCCCGGCGGAGGCCGCGGCGGACTGATAGGCCGCGATCTGCCGGCGGGTGAGCTCGGTGGCGGACTCGCCCGCGCCATCTCCGAGGTACCAGGCAGCGGTCATTGCCAGCGTGTCGGCGAAGCTCCAGACCGGCTGCCACTCGAGCATGTGGAAGGCCTTGTCGATGGCGAGGTTGAGCTTCGAGGCTTCGTGCCGAGCCAGCGGGTCGGAGGCATCGTTCCACTCGCCGCCGGTGTGCTTGATGAGTTCGCGGACAAGATCCGCCACCGTGCGGTTGCTGGTCAGGTTGGGGCCGAAATTGAATGCCGACGCGAATTCACCGGGGTCGGCCGAGGTGGCCAGCGACGCGGCGAGGTGCAAGTAGCCGCCGACCGGCTCGAGCACGTGCTGCCAGGGCCGGGTCGCGATCTTGTTGCGCACCGGAATGCTCCGGCCCTGCCGCAGTGCGCGGATGCAGTCCGGAACAATCCGGTCCAGCGCCCAATCGCCGCCGCCGATGACATTTCCCGCCCGGGCGCTGGCAAGCCGGATCCCGGAGTCGCTGCCAAAGAACGACCGGCGGTAGGATGAGATGACGAGTTCCGCGGCGCCCTTGCTGGCACTGTAGGGGTCGTGTCCTCCCATCGCGTCCTCTTCGCGGTAGGCGTGCAGCCATTCGCGGTTCTCGTAACACTTGTCGGTCGTCACACAGACGAGGGCACAAGGCCGGCCGGCCGAACGCAGGGCGTCAAGCACATGCGCGGTCCCCATGACATTGGTCGCGAAGGTTTCCAGCGGGATTTCGTAGGAAAGCCGGACCAGCGGTTGGGCGGCGAGATGGAGGACGATATCCGGCCGGCACCGATCGACGGTGGCGGCCAGTGCGGCGCGGTCGGCGAGATCGGCCCGGGTGTCGCTGGCGAGCCGCGCCGACAAGCCGAGCTGGTCGTAGAGGACCTCGTGCGGTTGGGGATCCAAGGCGTAGCCATGGACTTCCGCCCCGAGCGAGCAAAGCCACTCGGCGAGCCAGGAGCCCTTGAAGCCGGTGTGCCCGGTCAGGAGCACCCGCTTGCCGTTGTAATAGTCACCGAACATGGATGAATGAACGTCCCGGCGGATCCTGCGCCAGCTGTTTCACCAAACCTTCCACGGAGCCTTGCCGGATTCCCACATCTCCTCGAGCTGGATGCGGTCGCGCAAGGTGTCCATCGGCCGCCAGAATCCACGGTGTTTCCAAGCCAGCAGCTGACGGTCCTTGGCGAGATTCTCCAGCGGCTCCCGCTCCCAGATCATCGGGTCACCCCCGGTGATGTAGCCGATGGCCTCCGGGTTGAGGACGAAAAAGCCACCGTTGATCCATGCTCCGTCCCCTTCCGGTTTCTCTTGGAACGCCTCGACGGCGTCTTCGTCGGACAGCGCGAGCGCTCCGTAGCGTCCCGGCGGCTGGACGGCGGTGAGGGTGGCGACTTTCCCGTGTGAACGGTGGAAATCGACCAGCGCGGAGATGTCGATGTCACCCACGCCGTCACCGTAGGTGAAGCAGAACGGTTCGTCGCCCAGGAACTCGGCAACCCGCTTCAAGCGACCCCCGGTCATTGTCGCTTCCCCGGTGTCGACGATGGTGACCCGCCAGGGTTCCGCATTCTTCCGGTGGACCTCCATGGAATTTGATGCCATATCGAACGTCACATCGGACATGTGGAGGAAGTAATTCGCGAAATACTCCTTGATGACGTAACCCTTGTAACCGGCACAGATGACGAAATCATTGATGCCGTGGGCACTGTAGATCTTCAGGATGTGCCAGAGGATCGGGCGGCCGCCGATCTCGACCATTGGCTTCGGTTTCAGGGAAGTCTCTTCGGACAGGCGGGTTCCGAGGCCCCCGGCGAGGATTACAGCTTTCATCGGTTTTGGGATTCAGGCGCGGTTTTGCGGGCGGCCCGATAAGATCATTTGCCGGACGGTTTTCCGGCACCGACCCGACTGCCGTAGCGAGGAAACTGATCACCGCTCCAGTTGCCCTCCCATTTCATCAGATTTGAAGAGATCTTCATTCTTCCTCCTCCGTTTTGAGCCGGAAAATCGTATTCGATCGTGTTCTTGGAAATTGCCTTCCAAGTCCCGATTCCATTGCCCCAAGCGAAAATGATTTTGCCATTGGGAAGCAAGATGACAAAGCGCGCGTCGACATCACTATTGGGTCGTTGCAGATTGAATTCCCAAGTCGTGTTCGTGAGATACCCGGCAAGGTCTTCCGCAGTCGTGATGCGCTCGCGACTGGCTGCATCGAAGGTGGATGAACCGGCCGCCGCGCGATTTTCCCGCTCTTTCTTCACCGCCAGCGCATCCTCGAGCCTGCCGCCCTTGGCCAGGCGCTTTTCGAGCTTCGCCAGTTCGGCCACGTAGGTTCGCTCGAGAGGCTCGATCTGCTGTTCGACCCGGTGCTCGTATTGCTGGCGCAGCCGGGTGAGCTCCAGCGGTTCGGCGCCAACCGCCTGCAGCAAGGCGATCGTGCACCACAAACCGCCCCGGGAGATTGCTCGATTCATGCTCGCAGCTAGTCCCATCGACGTGAATTGGGCAAGCCGGGATCCAAACCGGCCACCCGCAATCAAGTGGAAGAAATGGGACGAGCCGCGGCCGCCCCCCCGGGAGGGTCAAATGATCATCCCCGCCGCCACCGTTTCGTTGGTGCCGGGGTCGATCAGGATGAAGGAGCCGGTCTGGCGGTTGCGGCGGTACGAATCGTGGATCACCGGCTGCGCCGTGCGCAGGGTGACGCGGCCGATGTCGTTCATCGCGAAAGTGCCGGCACCCTCGATCTTGTGCAGGGTGTTGATGTCGACCAGGTACTTCACCTCGCTGACGATCGCCTGCATTTCGCGGGTCGTGTGACGCAGCAGCACCTTGGAGCGGGAGGTCATCGGCTTGTTGGAGAACCAGCAGATCATCGCCTCGAGATCTTGGGCGACTTTCGGCGGGTTGTTCTGCTTGATGATCATGTCGCCGCGCGAGATGTCGATCTCGTCGGTCAAGGTGAGGGTCACGCTCTGCGGCGCGAAGGCCTCCTCAAGGTGGCCGTCGGCGGTGTGGATCGACTTGATCCGGCTGGTGAAGCCGGAGGGCAGCACCGAGATCTCGTCACCCGGCTTGAAGACACCGCCGGCGACGCGGCCGGCGTAGCCGCGGAAGTCATGCCACTCGTCGCTCTGAGGGCGGATCACCCACTGCACCGGGAAGCGGGCATCGACGTGGTTCTCCTCGCCGCCGACGTAGACGTTCTCGAGATGGTAGAGCAGCGAGGGTCCCTGGAACCAGGGCATGTTCTCGGACTTGTCGACGACGTTGTCACCGTTGAGGGCGGAGATCGGGATCGGCGTGATGTCGACGATGTTGTCGAGGCGGGAGGCGAACTCCTGGTAATCCTTGATGATCTTCTCGTAGACCTCCTGCGAGTAGTCCATCAGGTCCATCTTGTTGACCGCGACGACGACGTGCTGGATGCGCAGCAGGTTGGCGATGAAGCTGTGGCGCTTGGTTTGCTCGATCACTCCCTTGCGGGCGTCGACCAGGATGATCGCCAGGTTCGCGGTCGAGGCGCCGGTCACCATGTTGCGGGTGTACTGGATGTGGCCCGGGGTGTCGGCGATGATGAACTTGCGCTTCGGCGTGGCGAAGTAGCGGTAGGCGACGTCGATGGTGATGCCCTGTTCGCGCTCGGCCTTGAGGCCGTCGGTCAGCAGCGCGAGGTCGACGTGGCCGTCGCCGCGGCGCTTGGAGGTTTCCTCGATGGCCTCGAGCTGGTCCTCGAAGATCGACTTGGAATCGTACAGGAGGCGGCCGATGAGGGTCGACTTGCCGTCATCGACGGAGCCGGCGGTGGTGAAGCGGAGAAGGTCCATGGTCGTTGCCCCGCGTTTGCGGGGAGTGCCGAGTGATCAGTGATCGGTGATCAGTGACGTATTCTCGGGGCTTTGAGGTTAGATGGGAGAATCGGGTGGGAAGAGGGTTCTTGGAGCGGGTAGCAAGACGGGCAGGGTTGCCGCCGGACCACTGATCACCGATCACTGATCACTCGGCACTCCCGCCGTGGGCGGGCTTAGAAATAGCCCTCCTTCTTGCGGTCTTCCATGGCGGTTTCCGAACGCTTGTCGTCGGCCCGGTTGCCGCGCTCGGTCTGACGGGCGGCGGCGACCTCCTCGATGATCTTTTCCATGGTGTCGGCGGTGGACTCGACGGCGCCGGTGATGGTGGCGTCGCCCATGGTGCGGAAGCGGATGACCTTGCGCTCGACCGTCTCACCGTCGCGCGGCTGGACGAACTCGCTGACGGCGAGGATGGTGCCGTTGCGGGTCACCGTGTCGCGTTCGTGGGCGTAGTAGAGGCTGGGCAGGACGATGCCCTCGCGCTGCATGTACATCCAGATGTCCATTTCGGTGAAATTGGACAGCGGGAAGACGCGGAAGTGCTCGCCGGAGTGCTTGCGGCCGTTGAAAAGATTCCACAGCTCGGGACGCTGGTTCTTGGGATCCCACTGGCCGAAATCGTCGCGGTGCGAGAAAAAGCGCTCCTTCGCGCGGGCCTTCTCCTCGTCGCGGCGGCCGCCACCGAGCAGGGCGTCGAACTGGTGCTCGGCGATGGTGTCGAGCAGCGTTGTTGTCTGGGCGCGATTGCGGGAGGCGTTGGGGCCTTTCTCTTCGGCGACGCGGCCTTCATCGATCGACTTCTGCACCGAGCCGACGATCAGGCGGGCTTCCATTTTCTTCGCGAAGTCGTCGCGATACTCGATGGTCTCGGGGAAATTGTGACCGGTATCGACGTGCACCAGCGGGAACGGCATGCGGGCCGGATGGAAGGCCTTGCGGGCAATCCAAGCCATGACGATCGAATCCTTGCCGCCGGAGAACAACAGGCCCGGGTTCTGGAACTGGGCCGCGGTCTCGCGGAGAATGAAGATCGCCTCGGCTTCGATCTGATCGAGGTGGGAAAGCTGGTAATTGGGCACGGGATCAGTGGGTCGGAGATCGGATTTCGCGCGGCTATGCCAGCCACGGCGCCGGGAGGAAAAGGCCTCCGCGGGGCATCGCGCAAGAAATAATTACTTAGTTGGGTAACTTGGTAATCTTTATACCAGACCGTGCTTCGCGCGCAAAAACTCGAGCACTTCGAAAATGCCGTCTTCCACGCTGAGCTTCTCGGTATCAATCACCAGGTCCGCCTGCTGCGGCTCCTCGAAGCTGCTGTCGCGGCCGGTGAAGTGGGCAACCTCGCCCTTGGCGGCCTTGGCGTAGAGGCCTTTCACGTCCCGGGCCTCGCAGGCCTGGTAACTGGCCTTGATGAAGATCTCGGCGAAGTCGCCGTCGAGGATTCCGCGGGCAAGATCCCGATGGATGCCCTTCGGCGTGATCAGCGAACAGAGGACAATGACCCCGTTCGAGGCGAGCACCTTTGCCATCTCCGCGGTGCGGCGGATGTTCTCCAGGCGGTCTTCATCCGAGAATCCCAGGTTGGAATTGAGGCCGGTGCGGAGGTTGTCGCCATCCAGGCGGACGGTGAAGCGCCCCTGCTGGTGGAGCACCCGCTCAAGACCCGCGGCGATCGTCGACTTGCCCGACCCGGACAGCCCGCAGAACCACAGGACGACCCCGCGCTGACCGAGAAGCGTCTCCTTGTCGTGACGGGGCAAGGTGGCGTGTGGGTGGATGTTCGACATGGGGGAAAAGCCTAGCAGCGAAATGCGCGAGGGTAAGTGCGAATTGCTTTCGGAGATCGATCGGCAGCGATCAGTCCGCAGCCGGCGATCCGGTCGGCCGGCCGGTCGCCAGCTGGCGGAGCAATTTCGCCAAAAAGACCGAATTGTAGTAGAAGTATCGCTGCCACAAGCGCCGCGGTTCGCAGGCAAGCCGATACAACCAGGTCAGGCCCAGCGGGCCCATCCACTTCGGGGCGTCCTTCTTCGTGCCGGCGTTCACGTCGAACGCGAATCCGACGGCCAGCACCGCCCCGGCATCAAGCCGGTCCTTGAACCGGCTGATCCACTCCTGTTGCTTCGGGGTGCCGAGGCCGATCCACAGGATGTCCGGCTTGGCGGCATTGATCGAAGCCAGGATGGCCTCCTCGTCGGCCGGGCTGAAATAGCCGTTCCTGGACCCTACCACCTTCAATTCAGGCCGGATCTCGGACAAGCGCCGCAGCAGCAGATCCAGGCACTCCTGCGAGGCCCCGAGGAAATAGTGGGTCAAGGCCGCGTCGCCGTTGCGCACGAAGTAATCCAGGAACTCCGGACCATAGACCCGCTCATGCGCCTCCGCTCCCAGCGATGAAATCGCCCAGGTCAGGACCTGGCTGTCGGAAACGAACCAGTCGACGTTCGAGGTACTGCGATGGAAACCCTCGTCGACCGTGCGCATCGCCACGATGTGGACGTTGGTGAAATCGACCGACAGGGCCGAGCCCGCACGGCTGCGGCAAGCCTCCGCCAGGCTGGCGGTGAGGCGCTTTTTGTCGGTCAACACGCAGGGAGTGTTGAGAACGATGGTTTTTTCGGGGGCTTCCATGCCGGGTCTTCAGGCCGAAGCCACGCAGGCCTCGTAAATCTCACGCATGATATCCTCGATCGAGTAGCGGTAGCTCCATTCGGGATAGTGCTCCTTGAACTTCCGGACATCGCTGATGTACCAGATGTGGTCCCCCACCCGGTTGTCCTCGACGTAAGTGTAGTCGAGCTTGTTGCCGCTGAGTTCCTCCCCCATGCGGATCGCCTCGAGCATCGAGCAATTCGAGTGGCGGCTGCCGCCGATATTGTAGACTTCACCGCAGCGCGGGTTCCGGTGGAAGTGAAGGAACGCGGAAACCAGATCGTTGGAGTGGATGTTGTCGCGGACCTGCTTCCCTTTGTAGCCGAATATCCGGTAGGGCTTCTTGTCCACGATGCACTTCATCAGGTAGGCGAGGAATCCGTGCAGTTCCGCCCCGGCATGGGCGGGTCCGGTGAGACAGCCACCGCGGAAGACGCCGGTTTTCATGCCGAAGTATCGCCCGTATTCTTGCACCATGACGTCGGCCGCAACCTTGCTGGCACCGAAGATTGAGTGCTTCGTCTGGTCGATCGACATCAACTCGTCGATTCCCACGGCATACGGATGACTCCCGTCGATTTCCCACCGGTGTTCCAGTTCGACCAGTGGCAGGCGGTTCGGCGTGTCACCATAGACCTTGTTGGTGCTGGTGAAAATGAACGTCGCCCCGGGGCAATGGCGGCGCGTCCCCTCGAGCACGTGGAGTGTCCCCGTGGCATTGACGCCGAAGTCCGTGAACGGCTCGCGGGCCGCCCAGTCATGGGAAGGCTGGGCGGCGGTGTGAATGACCAATTCGACCGCCTTCCCGAACTCCGCGAAAATCCGGTCGACCGCGTCGTGATCCCGGATATCGACCGCCCGCCGGGTGTAATTGGGCAGCGCTTCCTCGAGCAAGCGGTTGTTGACCTCGGTCGAAGCATCCGCACCGAAGAAGTAGGCCCGCATGTCGTTGTCGATGCCGACAACGTCGAAGCCCTCGGCGTGGAGCGTTTTGGTTGCCTCAGAACCGATGAGGCCGGCGGATCCGGTGATAATTGCAATGGGCATGGCGAACTAGTCAGGTCGGGCGAAACAGGGATGGGCGGCGGCCGGGGCCGGGCGGCGGGGTGCCGTCACTCCTTCGAAACCGACACGTGGTGACCGTGGGCTTCCAGAAGCGCGTGACGGCGCGCGGTGTCGAGGTCGGCGGCGACCATCTCGGCGCACATCTGCTCGACGGTGATCTCGGGCACCCAGCCGAGCTTCTCCTTGGCCTTGGACGGATCGCCAAGCAGGGTCTCCACCTCGGCGGGACGGAAATAACGCGGATCGACCCGGACAATCACGTCGCCGGCTTTGAGCGCGGGCGACTTGTCGGCATCGGCGGAGACCACCGTCGCGATTTCGTCGACCCCCTCGCCGCTGAATTCAAGTTCGATCCCGGCCTCACGGGCGGACATCCGCACGAACTCGCGGACCGAAATCTGTTTCCCGGTCGCGATGACGAAGTCGTCGGCGGTTTCCTGCTGGAGCATCATCCATTGCATCCGGACATAGTCCTTGGCGTGACCCCAGTCGCGCAGGGCATCCATGTTCCCGAGGAACAGGCAATCTTCGAGTCCCTGGGCGATGTTGGCGATCCCGCGGGTGATCTTGCGGGTCACGAAGGTCTCGCCGCGGCGCGGCGACTCGTGGTTGAAGAGGATGCCGTTGCAGGCATACATGCCGTAGGCCTCGCGGTAGTTCACCGTGATCCAGTAGGCGTACATCTTCGCCACCGCGTAGGGCGAGCGGGGATGGAACGGGGTCGTTTCCTTCTGCGGGATCTCCTGGACGAGACCATAGAGTTCAGAGGTCGACGCCTGGTAAAAGCGGGTCTTTTTCTCCAGGCCGAGGAAGCGGATGGACTCGAGCAACCGCAGCGTGCCGATGGCATCGACGTCCGCGGTGTATTCAGGAGCTTCGAAGGAGACCGCGACGTGCGACTGGGCACCCAGGTTGTAGACCTCGTCCGGCTGCACCTCGCTGAGGATGCGGGTCAGGTTCGAGGTGTCGGTGAGGTCGCCGTAGTGGAGCTTGAAATGGGAGCCCTTGACGTGCGGATCCTCGTAGATGTGGTCGATCCGCTGGGTGTTGAAGAGCGAGGCCCGGCGTTTGATACCATGAACCTCGTAGCCCTTCTCGAGGAGGAACTCCGCGAGGTAGGAACCATCCTGGCCGGTCACACCGGTGATGAGCGCTTTTTTCATAGGGGAAATTCGGGGGAAAGAACGGCGGCGAGATTGGTGGAAGGCCCTGCGTCCCGGCATTCCGTGATCGCGCGGGTGTCTCGTGGGCGATTCAGAGCCGCGCGGCCCCGGTTTCGAGGCTGGCGAGGAAGTCGCGGTAAGCCCCGGCAAGACCGTCTTCGAACCCGATCGCCGGCTCCCAGCCGGTACCCTTGATCTTCGAGACGTCCAGCAGCTTGCGCGGGGTGCCGTCGGGCTTGGTGGGATCGGTCAGGATCTCGCCGGTGAAACCGGTGGTCGCGGCGACAAGCCGGGCGAGTTCGAGGATCGTGACATCGTCCCCCACCCCGACGTTGACCCAGTCGGGCGGATCCGCCAGGCCGAGCAGGTGGAAACAGGCGGAGGCGAGGTCGTCGACATGCAGGAACTCGCGGCGCGGCGTGCCGGTGCCCCAGATGGTGACGCTTTCCGCGCCGGACTCCTTCGCCTCGTGGAAGCGCCGGATCAGCGCCGGGATGACGTGCGAATTCTCCGGGTGGTAGTTGTCGCCGGGACCGTAGAGGTTGGTCGGCATCGCCGAATGGTAGAGCACGCCGTGCTGGGCGCGGTAGTGCTGGCACATCTTGAGCCCGGCGATCTTGGCGATGGCGTAGGCTTCGTTGGTGGTCTCGAGCGAGCTCGTCAGCAGGCAATCCTCCGGCATCGGCTGCGGCGCGAGCTTGGGGTAGATGCAAGACGATCCGAGAAACAGGACGCGGGGCACCCCGGCGCGGCGGCTGCCCTCGATGAGGTTCGAGGCGATGCCAAGGTTCTCGTAGATGAAATCCGCCGGGTAGGTGGCATTGGCGTGGATCCCGCCGACCTTGGCAGCCGCCACGATGACGATGTCCGGCTTCTGCTCGGCGAGGTAAGCGAAGACCGCCTGCTGGTCGAGGAGATCCAGCTGGTCGCGGCCGGCGGTGAGAACGTCGTGGCCGCCACGGCGGGCGGCCTCCCGGACAAGTGCGGAACCGACCATCCCGCGATGACCGGTAATGAAGGTTTTCGGCATGGAGGTCAGGAGAGGAAGGAGGAGATCGCCGCGACGACTTCTTCGAGCTGGCTTTCGACCAGCTCGGGATAGACTGGAATGCTGAGCACCTCGGACGAAAGCAGGTCGGAAACCTGGCAGTCACCCAGCGAATGCCCGGGCAGGTCCGCGAAGCACTGCTGGCGGTGCATCGGGACCGGATAGTAAACTTCGCATCCGATACCTTTCCCGGCGAGATGCTCCCGCAACGCGTCGCGGCGGCCTTCGCCCGGAACCCGCAGCGTGAACTGGTTCCAGACATGGCCGTTGCCGCGGTAGGCGACGGGAAGGATGAGCTTCGCGGCGGCCGTCCCGGAAGCTTGGCCGGGCGGGCAGCAGCAGTCCGCTTCGCTCGCCTGGACGACTCCCGGCAGCGCGGCGAGACGCTCGATGTAATAGGCGGCATTGCGCGAGCGACCGTCCTCATAGGACTTGATGTGCCGCAGCTTCACCCGCAGGAGGGCACACTGCAGGGCGTCCATGCGGAAGTTGCCACCGACCGTCGAATGGTAGTAGCGCGGGTGCATGCCGTGGTTGCGCAGGCGCAGCAAGGTCTCCGCGAGCTCATCGCTTCCGGTCGTGACCAGCCCGCCGTCCCCGAATCCACCGAGATTCTTCGACGGGAAGAAACTGAAGCACCCGAGGTCGCCGATGGTGCCGCAGTTGCGGCCCTTGTACGTCGCCCCGAAGGATTGGGCGACATCCTCGACGACCTTCAGTCCATGCTCGTTCGCGAAAGCGAGCACAGAATCCATGTCGGCCGACTGGCCGTAGAGATGGACCGGCACGATCGCCTTGGTGTTCGGGCTGAGTTTCGCCCGGGCGGAATCGATGTCGATGCCGAAGCAAACCGGGCAGACGTCGCAGAACACCGGGGTGGCCCCGGTCCGGGAGATGCTCCCGGCGGTGGCGAAGAAGGTGAAGGACGGGCACAACACCTCGTCACCGGGTCCGATGCCGAGCGCCATCAGCGAGACGATCAGGGCATCGGTTCCCGACGAAACCGAGACCGCGTGTTTCGCGCCGAGGGCAGCGGCACACTCCTGTTCGAAGGCGTCCACTTCCTCACCGAGGATGAAACGGCCGGAGGAGAGAACCTTGTCGAAGACCTCCTTCAGCTCGGCTTCGAGCGGGAGATTCTGGGCGTTGACGTCGAGAAGGGGGACAGGCATGGGAAAATCGGGATCAGGCTTTGACGACGAGCCCCTCTCGGGTCGGCACGGTGGCCATCGCGTTGCGCGTGTCGATGATCAGGTCTGCCCAGTCGGCAAGCTGACCGAGGTCGAACGCGGCGTGGTGGGTGGAGATGACGATGCAGTCCTGGGCGCGGATGGTTTCCTCGTTCCACTCGACGGAGCGGACGCCGGCCCACTCCATGTGCTCGCGCGTCGGACCGACGACGGGCACATGCGGGTCGTAGTAGGAGACCTCGGCGCCAAGGCGCTTGAAGCCGTCGAGCAGCGCGAAGGTCGGGGACTCCCGCATGTCGTCGACATTGGACTTGTAGGCGAGTCCGAGCAACAGGACGCGGGAGCCCTTGACCGGCTTGGCCCGCGAGTTGAGCGCTTCCATGCTCCGATGAATGACGTAGTCGGGCATGCCGCGGTTGATCTCGCCCGCGAGCTCGATGAAGCGCGTGTGGACGCCATACTCCCGGGCCTTCCAGGTGAGGTAGAAGGGATCGATCGGGATGCAATGGCCGCCCAGGCCCGGGCCTGGAAAGAACGGCGTGAAGCCGAAAGGCTTGGTCGAAGCGGCGCGGATGACCTCCCAGATGTCGATGTCCATCCGGTCGGCGGCCACCTTCAACTCGTTGACGAGGCCGATGTTGACGGCCCGGTAGATGTTTTCGAGCAGCTTGGTCAGTTCCGCGACCTTGCAGGAGCTGACCGGCACGATTTTCTCGAACGCGGCCTCATAAAGGGCCACCCCGGCTTCAAGGCATGCCGGGGTCACCCCGCCGACAACCTTGGGAATGTTGGTCGCGGAGTACTTCGGATTCCCCGGATCCTCACGTTCGGGCGAATAGACGACGTGAACGTCCTTGCCCACCACCAAGCCGGCCATCTCGACCCGCGTGACCACCTCCTCGTCGGTGGTTCCGGGATAGGTCGTGCTTTCCAGACTCAGGACCTGTCCCGCCTTGAGGAAGGGCACCACCGCATCGACGGTATCGACGACATAGCTCAAGTCCGGCTCGAAGTGCTCGTCGAGCGGCGTCGGCACGCAGAGGATGATCGCGTCCAGGCCGGCGATGACCGAGAAATCGGTGGTCGCCTCGAGCTTCCCGGAAGCCAGGGCGCCGGCCACTTCATCGCCGGGAATGTGTTTGATGTAGCTGCGCCCGGCCAGAAGCGCTTCGGGCTTGGCGGGATCGATATCAATCCCCACCGCCCGGTAGCCGGCTTTGGCGTATGCCAGCAAGAGCGGCAAGCCGACATAGCCGAGGCCGACGACTCCGACGGCCGCGCTTCGGTCCGCGAATTTTTCCTGAAGGATCATGAATGAAAGCCGCCGCGCTCAGGCAACGGGAACGAAATCGCGGAAGTACTCAATGGTCTCGCGGATCCCGTCGTCGAAGGATTTCACCGGCTCCCAGCCGAGCACCTCCTTCGCCCGGCTGATGTCGGGCTTGCGGACCTTCGGGTCATCCGGAGGAAGCGGCTTCGGATCCACCGTGAGCTCGATGCCCACCACCGACGCGATTGCTTCAGCGAACTGGCGCATGGTCATTTCGTGCGGATTCCCGCAATTGACCGGTTCGTGGAACTCGCTGCGGGCGAGCCGCCAGATGCCTTCCACCAGGTCGGAGACGTAGCAGAACGAACGCGTCTGGCTACCGTCGCCGAAAATCGTCAACGGCTGGCCGCTGAGTGCCTGGCCGATGAAGGCGGGCACGACGCGACCGTCGTCGAGCCTCATCCGCGGGCCGTAGGTGTTGAAAATCCGGACAATGCGGGTATCGACCCCGTGGGCCCGGTGGTAGGCCATGGTGGCCGCCTCGGCGTAGCGTTTGGCCTCGTCGTAACAGGAGCGCACCCCGATGGAGTTGACGTTGCCCCAGTACGATTCCGGCTGCGGATGGATCTCGGGATCACCGTAAACCTCGGAAGTCGACGCCACGAGGTAGGTCGCTTTCTTTCGCAGCGCCAGGTCGAGGGCGTTGTGCGAGGCGTAGGAGCCGGCCTTGAGCGTCTCGATCGGAATCTGGACGTAGTCGATCGGGCTCGCCGGGGAGGCGAAGTGGAACAAGTAATCCACTGGACCCTCGACATCGAACGGCTCCGAAACGTCGTGCTGGACGAAACGGAAGTCCGGATTGTCTTTGAGATGCTCGATGTTGCGGGCGTGCCCGGTCACGAAGTTGTCGATGGCGATCACCTTGAGGCCGTCGGCCAGCAGCCGGTCAACCAGATGGGAGCCAACGAATCCGGCACCACCGGTCACGACGGCGGTTTTGCCTTTGAGGTCCTGTTTCAAATTCATGTCAACGGTCGGGGGGGAAACCAAGCTGCCGCCCTTGGTCGATTGTCCGGTGTCCGGACAAAACCAGCGGTGAAACTCGGGATATTTGGGATTCAGGCATCTTGATCAGGAGTGCCTTGGCGGGCTGATGGATCAAAATATCCGGGCGCCGTTCAATCCAAAATGAACAAATTGGAAGAGCGGCGTCACGGGAGGGGCTTGCGGGGGAGAAGGAGGGAAAAAAGGTCGACTTCAATCACCTGTTCGCGACCCAGGAATTCCAGCAAAACCTTGACCCGTTCGCGGGCCGGCAGGACCTCGACCACGGTCGCCCGCACCCCTCCGAGAGGCCCGTGCGCGAGCTCGACTTCCTCGCCTTCGACGATCTTCGGGCCCACCGTCAGCACTTCGTCACCTCCTTGCTTGGCGACCTCTTGGCGCAAGACTTCGACAAAATCGTCAGGCACGGCCGGCACCCGGTCGCCGAAACGCACCAGACCGCGGACGCCCTGGCAGTACATGACCGCCCGCTCCTCGGTTTCGAGGCGGAAACGGGCCAGCACGTAGGCGGGAAACAGGGCCTCGACCCACCACACCTTGCCGCGGCGGGTGGCTTTGCGATAACGCAGCATCGGGCAGAATACCTCCACACCTTCCAAGCCGCGGAG
This sequence comes from Neoluteolibacter marinus, assembly GCF_014904755.1. Classification (GTDB taxonomy): domain Bacteria; phylum Verrucomicrobiota; class Verrucomicrobiia; order Verrucomicrobiales; family Akkermansiaceae; genus Haloferula; species Haloferula marina. Next base: position 162,200 of record NZ_JACZFQ010000006.1, on the reverse strand, counting down.
ATGGGCGGCGGCAATCGACTCGCGCTTGGTCTGCGTTTTCACGCAGTACCAGGCCGCTTCGCTGGAGGTGGATTCCGTCATTCGCCGAGAACCTTTTGCAGAAGCGGCAGGACAAAACGTCCCTTCTGCATCCAGTGTTCCAGTTGTTTCACACGATTCAGGTAGAATTCCCGGCGCTCCGGATCATCCTCACCTTCAGCACTTTCCGTCAGCTTCCCGATCTTCGACTGCCCGCTTTCAAGATGCGGGCGGACCTGCTCGCGGATGAATCCCCCGACCAGGCGCTTCAACTCGGTATCCGCCTCATAGTGACAGCGCCGCGAATTCTCCAAGGAGGTCTCCCGCACCGCACCGAGACCCTTGAGGGCGCGCAAGCCTTGGCTCGCTGAGCCTTTGCTGATGCCAAGACGCTCCACCAGGTCATCCAGCGAGAGTGGCTCCGGGGAAATGAACAACATCCCGTAGATTTCACCGATCGAACGCGGCAGACCCAGAACTTTCATCCCGTCGACGAAGACGTGGATCACCTGCGCTTCCAAGGGACCCAATGCAGGAAACTCGCGGATTTCGTCCTCTTCTCGAACCGGGGGCACGGGGCATGAACTAGCTAGGAAAGACGAAGTGTTCAATATGAAATGAACAAAACATCCCTAACGCTTTAAACGCGACCGATTCTTACTCCACCACCCCCCGCGCCGCCAGATGGTCGAGCCAGCGCATGAAATTGAGTTCGGGAAACTCGCGACGCGAACGCTCCAGCAGTTCATCGGTGGATTGATTGCCATCCATCGCCGCGAGCAGCGTTTCATGCCCGTCCGGATAGTGGCAACTGACATGCCGCGCATCGACCACCGGCCGACCGTTTGAGGCAAACCAGCGGTTCAGCGGGGAGATTCGAGGCCGTTCAAGGCTTTCGCGGGCAACGCTCAAGCCTCCGGCACGCAATTCGATGGTCCCAAGCCTGGCCGCCTGCGAAATCCAGGTCGCCAATTCCCCCGAATGCCGGGTCGGCTCCCATCCGCCGCCGAGACGATCCGCGGTGCGCTCCATGAGCTCACGCACCGCCACGCAATCCTCCCCCACCTCAGCCAGCACCTCGCGGAACATCCGCACCAGAGCACTCTCGCCCTCCACCGACGGAAGCTCGAAGCGGCCTTTCCCGGCCGCGAAATGCATCACCACCGCGGAGGTCGTGGCCTCCTCGACCGCGGCCTCCTGCCGGCAGAGCAGGCTGATCCGGTGGGTCCGGCCGGACAACAGGTCGAGCGTCTGGTGAAACATCAGCGGATCGGCGGCCAGCGGGGCGAGCTTTTCCATCGCCGCCGGATCGATCCCGTCGGGCAGCCCGTCTTCCAGGCCTGCCTCGGCCAGATAGCGCAGGCCCTGCTGACCCGCCCAGTGGACGAACTGGCCGAAATACACGGCATCGCACACCGGCGAGAACTCGTCGAAAGCGAGGATCTCCCCGCCCTTCTTCGCCATGTCACGGCAGATCGCCTGGAGGTCCGCGGAGTATCCGGTGCCGCCGCCTGCCATCTCCCCCAGCGCTGCCGCGACGGATTCCACCGTGCCACCCAGATGGCCCGCAGCCGGGCTTTGGGCCAGCGCCCGGACCAGCGGCACGACCGACCGTCGCAGCGCCCAGCCGGGAAGCGTGTTGTAACTGATGCAGGCGATCCCATCGTCCGACAGCACCTGGCCGCACAATTCCATCACCCGGGTCTTCACGGCGTCGGGCACCCACGAAAAGACACCGTGGACAATCAGGTAATCGCAGGGATGTGACGGCCGCCAGTGCTCCAGGTCGGCGACCTCGAAGCGAATGTTGTCCAGCCCCGCTTCCCGCGCCGCCTCCCGGGCGCTGCGGATCGCGGTGTCGGAATAGTCGAGCCCGGTGAACTCGCTCCGGGGGTAACGGGCCGCCAGCGGCAACAGGTTCTGGCCGGACGCGCAACCGAACTCCAAGACGGAGCAGCGCTCCGGCAGCGGCAGCCGCTGCAACCCGGCAAACCTCGCGCTCACCGCCAGCCTCGCGATGTCCGTCACCGGATGGCTCAGGGCCGGATAGCGCCGCTCGGAGTACAACTGACGGACCGGATCGTTCATGCCGCATATCTGGACTGTCCGGACCGGGTTTGGGAACCGCGAATCCAACAAAAAACGGCCGGGATCGCTCCCGGCCGTTTGCAGATTCTCGCGGCAGTTCAGGCGCCGGATCAGCCGATGACCTCGGGCCAGTCGGTGTGGAAGAACTCGCCGCGCGGCTTGTCGGTGCGCTCGTAGGTGTGGGCACCGAAGAAGTCGCGCTGGGCCTGCAACAGGTTGGCCGGAAGGACGGCGCTACGATAGCTGTCGTAGTAGCCGAGGGAGGCCGAGAAGGCGGGAACCGGAATCCCGGCCAGGGTCGCCAGGCTGACCACCTCGCGCCAGTTCTGCTGGAACTCGTTGAGCAGCTTGGTGAAGAAGGGCGCCAGCATCAGGTTGCTCAGCGACGGATCCGAGCGGTAGGCGTCGGTGATGTCGTTGAGGAAGCGGGCGCGGATGATGCAGCCGCCACGCCAGATCGCGGCGATCTTGCCGAGGTCGAGGTTCCAGCCCTTTTCTGCACCCATGGTGGCGATCAGGTCGAGGCCCTGGGCGTAGGAGATGATCTTCGAGGCGAACAGCGCGTCGTGGACCTTCTTGACCAGCTCGGCCTTCTCGCCGGTGATCTCGGCCTTCGGACCCGTCAGCTTGTCGCTGGCGGCAACGCGCTTTTCCTTCATCGAGGAAAGGATGCGCGCCTCGACGGCGGCGTTGATGGTGGAGATCACGACGGCGTTCTCAACCGCGTTCATGATCGTCCACTTGCCGGTGCCTTTCTGGCCGGCGGTATCGAGAATCACGTCGACCAGCGCCTTGCCGGTTTCCGGGTCGTTCTGTTCGAAGATCTTGGAGGTGATCTGGATGAGGTAGCTCTCGAGGTCGCCGTTGTTCCAGTCGGTGAAGACGGTGGCAAGTTCGGCCGGGGTGAAGCCGGCGGCCTTGAAGATGTTGTAGGCCTCGCAGATGAGCTGCATGTCGCCGTACTCGATGCCGTTGTGGATCATCTTCACGTAGTGGCCGGCACCGCCGGGACCGATGTGGGTCACGCAGGGCTCGCCGTCGACCTTGGCGGAGATGCTTTCGAAGATCGGCTTCATCACGTCCCAGGTGGACAGCGGGCCACCGGGCATGATCGAGGGGCCCTTGCGCGCGCCTTCCTCACCACCGGAAACGCCGGCGCCGATGAAGCGGAAGCCGAGGTCGCCGAGCCACTGGTCGCGGCGCTCGGTGTCGGTGTAGAGCGAGTTGCCGCCGTCGATGATGATGTCGCCCTTGTCGAGCAGCGGCAGCAGCGACTCGATGACCGCGTCGACGGGACCACCGGCCTTGACCATTATCATGATTTTGCGCGGGGCGGCGAGGGACTGGACGAACTCCTCGAGGGACTTGGCGCCGACCAGTTTCTTGTCCGGATGGGCGGCGACGAACTCGTCGGTGACGGACGTCGTGCGGTTGTAGACGGACACCTGGAATCCGCGGGACTCCACGTTGAGGACGAGGTTCTGGCCCATGACGGCCAGGCCGATGAGGCCGAAATCGCTGTTACTCATGATCTTGAATCGGTTCGGAAAGCGACGGCCATGTAAGGAAGGCGGGGCATCGGTGCAACCCCTTGTTGCCATGATGCCATGCATTCCCCACATTCCTCCTGTGAACCTCCCCAATGCGATCACTCTCTCCAGACTCGTCCTAACAGGCGTTTTCGTCGCTGCGGTGAGCTTCCGGGGAACGGGAGGCTTCGCCCTGGCGCTGGCGACCTTCTCGGTGGCGGCGGCGACGGATTGGCTGGACGGCTATCTCGCGAGAAAGCTCGGGCAGGTGACCCCCCTGGGAAAACTCCTCGACCCTCTGGCCGACAAGATCCTCGTTTGCGCGGCCTTCGTCTTCTTTTCCGCGCAGCCGCCGGGCGACTACCACTGCCCGATCTGGGCGACCGCGCTGATCATCGCCCGGGAGTTCCTGGTGACCGGACTCCGGCAGATCGCGGTGGAGGCCGGCCAGGTGCTGGCCGCCGATCGTTTGGGAAAATGGAAGACCACCTTCCAGCTCACCTACTGCATTACCGGCCTGGTCTGGTTGACCTTCTCCTCCCTCCCCGATCCGGGTGCCCCGGGCCGCATCCTCAGGGATTTGGCTTCACCAGCCGGTTGGCTGATGCCGGTCTCGTTGTGGGCCGCGGTGGCGCTCACCCTCATTTCGGGCGCCAACTACGTCTGGAGCAGCCGCAACCTGCTGGTCTCCGGGAGCTAGCCACCCGAATCATCGGCCAGATCAAGGCGCGACTTGATCTGGGCAATCACCGAGTCGAAGGCCATGCCCTCGGCATCCGGCACTCGACTGGTGGACACGAAGCGGGGAATCAGCCCGGGCGGCACGCCAAGCCGGGCATCGAGTTGGGCCGGGTCGAAGTTCGGATAAAGATCCGCACGGTGGTACTGGATCGCGATCCCCACGGACCTCAGGTCATACCCGTTCCGCCGGGTGTTCTCGGAAAGCCGCATCAGGCTGTCCCAGGTCGCCTGGAACTTCATCGGATCCACATCGACGACGAAAACCACCCCCGCGGCCGCGCGCAACAGCAGCTCTTCGGCGGCATTGTAATCAACGCGACCGGTCAAGGAGTGCACCGCAACGTTGAGGAAACGACCGTCTGGCAAAGCCCCGGGCTCGGTCCACTCGACGCGGTGGACACGCAACGGGCCGACGGCGTGCTCGCGCACGGTGGCGGAACCATAGCGCCCGGCAATCCCACGCAAAACGGCCAGCTTTCCAGCATCGGCCGCCCCCGTAAGGGCGACCTTGACTGAAACTTGCCGGCCGTCTTGCTCCACCGTCATGCGGTGAGCGGAATCAGAGGTTCCCGAGCTCGCGGGCCACGATGATCAGGGTCTCGCGGACACCGGGGGCGAAACTGCCGTCATTCTGCACCGCAAGCAACACATCGCCCTCGCGGATGAACTCGATCGGAACATTGCCGCAAACGAGCTTCACCTGCCCCGAACCGAAGCCGAGGCCACCAACAACCCGCTTGAGGGCATCAATGGTTCCGCTGTCGGCAGCAGGCACGCGGGCAACGTGGCGGATGCCCGCCAAGCTCCGCGCACGCTGGAGGATCTCTTCAGCGCTCAGTTCACGATCGACACCGAAAATGGCGCGCAGGGCGAGCTGGCGGATCGAGCTGGAATCCGACGTGAAGCCGCCCGACTCCTCGCTGCGTGCCGCAGCCGGTGCCGGCGATGCCGCGGGCGCGGGAGCTTCCGCGGCCTTGGCAGGTGCCGACTCCTGGGCAAATCCAAACGGCGTCGAGGCCGGGGCGTCCGAGGCTGGAACGGGTGGCGGGGTTGAGCCAAAGGGTGACGTGGCCGAAGCCTCGGGCCTCGTCGAGTCCGAACCGGTAACGGCAAAAGGCGAGCGGGATTCAGCAACCGGCTCTTCACCCGCAGCAGGACGACGCTCGGGAAGCTTGGCAGGCATGCCCGGGTCCGATGCCGGACGTGCCGGTTGTTCGTCCTTCATCGAAGCGAACGGCGATTCCGGCTCGGAGACGATGGCAAACGGGCTGGTAGCCGCTGCGTCGTCATCGACGGCAAATGGACTCTTTGGAGCGGGAGTGGGCGCGAAGCCTTCCTGGGGTTCAAAAATACCGCGGCTGCTGTTCATGGGATCGGACGTTGTTAGATGGTGGGGAGAGACGGAGGACTGAATAGCTTCACAAATCCGAAATGTCGAGTCCCCAATCCCCGCCAACCGTCAACCACCCGCTGCAAGACGCCGCAATTTCCGCTTCAGGCTCAGCTTGGTCGCCGGCGAAACCCGGTCGATGAAGAGCACGCCGTTCAGGTGATCCGTCTCGTGCTGGATCGCCCGCGCCAGCAACCCGTCGGTCTCGATCTCCAGCACGCTTCCGTCCAACTGGGGTAGCGTCGCCTTGAGGGAAGACGGCCGGCTGACCTCGGCCCTGACATCGTGGATGCTCAGGCAACCTTCCATGTCCCGCTCCTTCGGACCGGTGAACTCCAGTTCCGGATTGATGAAAACCAGTGGCATGATCGACTCGAGCGGGGCGTCCTCGCCCCCCACCTTCAGGAAGGTGATGCACTCCGGATCATGGGAGACATCCACCACGGCAAGCCGCAGCGCCACGCCGATCTGAGGAGCGGCAAGCCCGACCCCGCTGGCATCGTACATGGTCTCCAGCATGTCGGCGACCAGCTTGCGGAGATCGTCATCCACCTTGTCGACGGTCTTGCAGCGCTCGCGCAGGACCGGGTGGCCGTATTGAACAATTTCGAGGATCATTGGTAGAACCGCCGCTCATTCGGGCAAGCGAATGCGGGCGGGCACGTCCTTAATCTGGATCCCGGCCCGGGTCAACGCGTCCCATACCGTGAGCAACTTCTCCAGCGACAACTCCTTGTCCGCCTCCAGTTCCAGCTTCCGGCCGGGATTCTCCCGGATGAAGGCGCTGAGGTAGGCGTCCAGCAGCTGTGCATCGGGCACCACCAGCTCGTCGAGGGTAATGCGACCCTCCTTGTCGACGGTGAGCACCGAACGCTCGTCAACGGCCGTGCTGCTGGCAATCTCGCGCACCGTCGGCAGTTCGATCGGCAGGATGCTGCGGGGCTTTTTGAAGGTGGTTGAGACAATCAAGAAAATCAGCACGATGAACAGGATGTCGATCATCGGCAGGATCGGCACCCCGCGTGACACTCGGGCGGGTCGGTCGAAGCGCATGGGACCTCAGGCTTGGGGAGACCGGTTCGACCCGGGAAGGCTTTCGAAGGCGTGGGCCAAGCGGGTAAGCAGCACTTCCAACCGGGCGGCCATGGTTTCGATGCGCCGTTGGAACCAGCCTTGGGCGACCACCGCCGGGACGGCGATGGCAAGCCCCACGATCGTGGTGTTCAGGGCGCGGCCGATACCAAGCGCGATGCGGCTGTAGTCCGCGGAGTCTCCCAGCCCCCCGAAAACCACCACCAGCCCGCTGGCCGTCCCAAGCAATCCAAGCAGGGGCGCAACGGTGATGACCACGTCGAGGGCGGTCATCCCCGCGTGAAGGTGCACGATTTCTTCCCGCGCCGCGGCTTGCACCGCTTCGGTGAATTCCGCCTGCGACTTGTCCCGGTTTTTCACCGCGAGCGAGCAGAGCCGGGCCAGGGTGCTGCGGCCCTGTTCGAACTCCCGCAGTACCGATTCCCCGCTGGCATGCTTCATCCGCGCCTCGAACTCCTCGACCTGGACGGCCAGTGCCGGAGGAATGACCATCTCCTTCCGCAGGGAGAGAAGCTTGAAAAGAATCACCGTCACGGCGACCAACGAACAAAGCCCGAGCAGCGCCATGAAATAGCCGCCTTCGGAGAAGAATTGCCAAACTTGCTGAAGGCTCGTGGACCCGGCGTCGGCGAGGAGGGGTGGGATTGACATTGGCAGGAGGTCTAGAAGTTGAAGCGGTAAATGAGTTCCAATGGTTCGCCGTCGAGCTGCTTCTTCAAATCGGCGGGCATCGCGGGAATCTCCGCATCGCGGATACTGTTGAGCGTGAAACCTTTTTGAATATCCCCGACACCGAACACCTCGACGATGTACTTCGAGCGGACTTTACCCGACGCATCGAGGACAAAACTCAAGGTCAGCTGGCCCGGCACGATGAAATCCCGGTTGCGGACACAATTCCGCTGCCATTCCCGTTCCACGGCCCGGCTGACCGCCGCGTGATATCGCCCGAGCACCGAATCCTCCACATTCAGAGCCGATCGACCGACCCGGCTGAGCGACCCGACCAAGCGGGTCTTCTGCTGGAAGCCGCGGAAGCCGGGAGCTTCCTTCGCGACCTGCTGCTTGGGCTGTTCCTCGGGCTTCTGCTTTTCGGAAGGTTCCAGCTCACCTTCCACCCTCCTCCGGGGAGGCGTCGCCTTCGGCGCTTCTTCAGGCACCATGTCTTTTACCATCCGGTCGACAGCGACGGGCCCCTCCGCCAGCTTTTCTTTCGGGGGAGCGGCCTCAGGTAGCTCCGACTCCGCATCGACCTCCCCCTGCTGCCGCATCGCGGGGTCAGCCGGTGATCTTTCCGCCGTGTCGGCCGATTGCGGTGTCGGCTCCGTCGGAGGCGCTTCAGCCAGCGCCACCCGGTCGTTCGACAAATCACCATCCTGATAATTGCTTTCCGTCGTTTCAACCTCGTCCTCCCACTTCGGCTCCCGCCCCCTTTGATTGGGTTGATCGGGATTTTGGGCCTCGGCGACCGAATCACTGGTGGCCCGGGTATTCCGCTCGCCGATGAAGTCGGGCGATTCCGCAGCACTTTTTTCCTGATCCGGCGACGTCCGGGCAAATGTCGGCGCCTTCTCCGCAGGTGGCTCAACAACGCTCTGATCGGTAGCCGCGCGCGCCTCCTGCAGCGGCACGATCCAAGCGACGACCTCTTGCGCCGGGGTTTTCTCAACCGGCGACTTCACTTCCACATTGGCCAGCACCCAGAGTCCAAGCACCACCACACCGAGCACATTGACCACGGCCGATGCGCAAAAGGCCAGCAGCCAAATCCGTGCTTGGCTTTCAAAGGGAGTGCCGGCCGCTCTCATGAGAACACGGCCGCGACCCTCGACTGAAAATCCCCGGCCTGCAATCCGGGAAATCCCACGGGATCACCAGTCGTCCACATTCAACGGCTCATGCTCCCCGGTGGCGGAAAGCGAGCAATTGAAATAAAGCGATCCGATATCGGGAATGACGTCGCCGCCCGAGCTGTAGACGCCATCACCGGGGCAAATCGGCATGGCTTCCACGAAGCGGCCGAGTCCAATGACCTGGTTCTGCAAGCCGGCGACCGTCGCACCCGCTTCATAACCATTGAGATTGGCGAAGCTCCTCACGCCCTTCTGGACATTCTGGAGATTGATGATGCACAGGACCCGGTCGGAGCCGTTCTTCCATGCATTCGCGCCGATAAACAATACGGCAACCAAGGTCAGCATGACCAGGATCACCACGGTGAGCTCGAGGAGTGTCAGACCGCGGGCATCAAGTTTCCGAGGAAAGCGATGCCGGTGGCTGGTCCGGCCTCGCGTGTCGAGGGTGGCAAGTTTCATGTTCGGGACAAGTTAGCATTGTGGGAGGTGCTACTGTGGGACAGCCCGTGGAAAATAAGACTTTCACCCTTCAAAACAAGCACATTCTAAAAACTTTCAGGGATCCCGGACTATTTTCCTCTTGCTAATTTCCAGCATTCCAAGAATCCGCTGGCGAAATCTTCCGGACGTTCGGCGATCCACGCCTCCAGCTCGTCCGGCTTCATCCAGAGGGTCGATTCGACTTCGGAGCGCGGGAATCGCGGCACGCCGTCCCACCGGACCAGGAACAAGCGGACATGCTCCCAGCCGGTCTCCGGACGCGCGCCGATCCGGCCCACCTCCTCGACCTCGGCGCCGACAATCCCCATTTCCTCCTCAAGTTCCCGGATGGCCGCAGGCTCGTAGCCCTCACCACAATCGAGATGCCCGGCGGCACTGGAATCCCAGACGCCCGGGTGCAGATCCTTGAATCGCGAGCGTTTCTGAAGCAGCAGTTCACCGTGCCGGTTGACGACGAAAACGTGGACCGCGCGGTGCAGCAGCTTGTTCTCGTGGACCTCCCGCCGGGTCGCCTGGCCAACCACATCGTCGGCCTCGTCCACCACATCGAAGACCTCGTCGCCCTTTTGGGGAATGTCCTTCAGCGGATGCAGATCGTAAATTCGCGCCAATTCGACCCACTGCTCCAGCTTCAATTCTTCCGCCCGGGCCGACACGGAGAGCCCGAGCGTCCCGCAGACTTGCTCCCAGGCGGGCTCAGGCGGCATGTGTTTGCCCATCTGCTTGCGGCGCTGCGCGAAACCCCGGCGGATCAATTCATCGAAGCGGCGCGCGTCAAAGGCAGGCAAGGAAGTGCCCCGAGGCAGCAGCAGGGCGACCGAAGAATCGATCTGGGGACGCGGATGGAACGCCTCGGGCGGCACGGTCCGCAGCGGTTTGACCGTCCACTCGCTTTGAACACGCAGGGTCAGCACCCCGTAGGCCTTGGTGCGGGGCACCGCCGCGAGGCGATCGATCACCTCCTTCTGGAGCATGATCACCGCCCGCTCGAACGGGTGGGGCCGTGACAGGAAATTCCTCAGGATCGCTCCACCCGACGAATAGGGAAGATTCCCCAGGAACTTGACCGGCGCTTGCCGGAACAACGGGCGAACGTCGAATTTCGCGCCATCCGCGTGGTGGACTTCCACCGCGGGCTCCCCGGCGAACCGCGATTTCAACCAGGCGGCCAGCCTGGAGTCGAACTCGACCAGCACGATTCGCTTCACCCGGCCGAGCAAATGGCCGGTCAAGGCCCCTGTTCCCGGCCCAACCTCGACAATCGTGTCTCCCGGCTGCGGATCGAGCTGATCGGTGATCCAACGCGCCATGTTCGGGTCGCAGAGGAAATTTTGCCCCAACTGGCGGCTCGGCATCACCCCGGCGGACTCCAGTGCCTCGCGAATCTCGTGTCCTGTCACCCGGGCAGCGATGCCCCGTTGCCACGGGACCGGCAAGATCACTTTCCGGCGGGATGACGAAAAAAGATCAGAACATTTTGAACGATTCCCCCCTGACCCGGTCAGAACACTCTGAAAACCGTGCGCAAGTGCAGTTTTCATGTAAGGGTGAACAGCAGTTGTCAGCTCCTACCGTTTTTCGTTTTCGAGGGCGGTGGTGGTTGACGAACTTGGCCGTCGGGGAGTGGGTGCTCCCCGGCGGCTCTTTTTTGCCCTCAGGTCCGACTTGGTCCGACCGCGAATAAGGGTTGAAGCCCAACCGGTGGCTCCCTTTACTTCCGCGCCCCGCCGGGGACATCCCAGCACCAAGCGTTCATGATCGAAAACCTTCGCAAATACACCGGCCTGATTATTTTTGTGGTCGCGCTTCTCTTTGTTGGTCTCGCCTTTTTCGGCAACGGCTCCAGCGCGGGACAGGGAAATCCGGGCGATCCCCCCGCCGTCAAGATCGACGGGCGGACCTATACTTATACCGAATTCCAGAAAGGTAGCTCCGCCACCATCAGGCTCGCGATGGAGCTCGGGCTCTACCAATTCGTCTCAAAACTCGGCGGCTTCGGTCCGGAAGGTGACGAGACCAACCAGCGCTTCTTCGCCAACCATCTGTTCCTCAAGCAAGCTCGGGAAGAGTTCGGCGTCCACCCGTCCGACGAGGAAGTCACCGCGGCACTCAAGGCGATGCCGGCCTTTCAGGACAACACCACAAGGCAATACGATCAAGCGAGGTACAATCTCTTGGTGACCCAAGGTATCGGCCGCCTCGGCATGACCGAATCCGACGTGCTCGAGCTCGTCCGCGACAACATCGCCTCCGCCAAATTGGAAGAAATCATCGGCGGCGGCCTCGCCGCGGACCGGACGACCGCCGCGGATCAGGTCGCCAGCAACGATCAACAGGTCACCATCCAGTTCGCCCGCACCTCGCTCGAAAAATTCAAGGAGGAGATCCAACCCACCGACGAGGAACTCCTCGCGGCCTGGGAGACCACCAAGGACAAGTACCAAACCGATCGCAAGATCAAGGTGACCTACTTCATTGCCAAACCGGTTTACCCGGAGCCCGAAAAAGAGGAAGCCACGCTCCCCCAGGCGGTCACCGAGGAAGACAAGAAGGCGGAAGCCGAGGAGGCGAAGAATAAGAAGGACATCGCCGACGCCAAACTCGCCGGAGAAAAGAAGGAGATCGACGGGAAGTTCGCCGACCTGGTCGACGCCTTCCTCAGCGAACTCGACAGCAGCGAAGGTGCGGCATTCGAGAGCCTCGCCGGCGAAAACAAGTGGGAGATCACCACCACCGAACTCTTCCCCCGCTCGGCCGTCCCGGCAGCTCTCTCCATCAACAAGAACTCCGCGACCGACCCCACCCCGGTGGCGGACCTGCTGTTCCAGCTCGTCCTTGAGAGCGAACAGCCCCTGGCCAAGTTCACCGACGCTGTCCCGGTGGCGGATGGCGGCTATCTCATCGCCCGGCTCGACGAGATCGAGGAAGCCCGCACGAAGACCTTCGACGAGGCCAAGGATCTGGTGAAAGCCGACTACATCAGCGAGAAGTCCGCCGAAGCGCTCAAGACCGACGCCGACGAAAAAACCGCAAAGATCCGTGAGGCCGTGACAGGCGGCAAAACCTTCGCCGACGCGGCCAAGGAGCTCGGGCTCGAGGTCAAGTCCCATGGTCCCTTCAAAAGAACCGACCAGCTCGACGGCGAGGCGGACACCGCCATCCTTTTTGACACCGCCTCCATGGTCGCCCCCGGATCGCTCGCCGACCCGGTGCTCCGCCCCGACGGCGCCCTGCTGGTGTTTGTCGAGAAGCGCGAGCTGGTCAAGGACCCGGCCCGTGACAGCAGGGTCGAGCAGACGCTCACCGCCCTGACCTCTTCCCAGAAGACCACGGCCTTCGCAGCCTGGCTCAACGAAAAGCTCGAGAACACCGTCATCGAGAACCTCCTGCGCTGACCGACACGCTCGCGGAGCGCTGCACCAATGCCTGACTCCGAACGGGACCTGCTCTTCGACGACGCCAACGGCTGCCTGGCCCTCGGCGACCTCGAGGATGCCTGCGGACTCTACCGCCGCTGCGTCGCGGTGGACCCCGAGTTCTTCGACGGCTGGCATGCGCTCGGCATGTGCCTGCTCAAGCTGGGCGAGGTGAAGGAAGCCATCGGCTGCGGCTTGCAAGCCACCACCCTGCGCCCCAACGACCTGCTCGCCTGGACCGCCCTCTCGCAGATGTATGTCCGCGACGGCCAGATCGCCGAGGCGGAATCCGCCAAGGCCAACGCCCGAATCCTTTCCCTCGGCGGCAAGATTGTCCGAGAATCGCCCGACTGACTGCCATGTTCTTCATCACCACCGCCATCGACTACACCAACGGCGCTCCTCACATCGGCCACGCCTATGAGAAGGTCCTCACCGACGTGATCGCCCGCTACCGGCGCTTGTGCGGCGACGAGGTTTTTTACCTTACCGGCGTCGACCAGCACGGGCAGAAAGTCCAGCAGACCGCGGAAAAGGAAGGCGTCCACCCCGCCACCTTCGCCAAGAAGAAGACCAAGCTCTTCCTCAACCTGTGGAAGAAGCTCGGCCTGCGCTACGACGGCTGGGCCGAAACCACCGACGACCGCCACAAGGCCTGCGTCCAGGCCATCCTCACCGACCTCCAGGAGCGCGGCGAACTCTACAAGAAGGCCTACAAGGGCTTCTACTCGGTGCGCCAGGAACAGTTCCTCACCGACCGCGACCGCAATGAGTCCGGCGAGTTCGGTCCGGAGTGGGGCGAGGTCGTGGAAATCGAGGAGGAAAACTGGTACTTCAAGCTCAGCGCCCACGCTGCCTGGCTGAAGGATTACGTCGCCAGTAATCCCGATTTCGTCATCCCCGGCTTCCGCCGCAACGAGTTGGTCGGCGCCCTCGCCAACTCCGCCGAGCTCGACCTTTGCATCTCCCGCCCGAAGGAGCGCCTCCGCTGGGGCATCGAGTTCCCCTTCGACCCCGACTTCGTCACCTACGTCTGGTTCGACGCGCTCATCAACTACATCTCCTTCGCCGGCTACCTCGCCAAGGACGATGCCGGACTGCCGGACTTCGATGGCACCTGGAAAACCGGCCGCCCGGTGCACGTCATCGGCAAGGACATCCTCGTTCCCGCCCACGGCATCTACTGGCCGAGCATGCTGCACGCGATCGGTTTCACCGACGAACAGCTGCCGCAGATCCTGGTTCACGGTTGGTGGAACATCAAAGGCGAGAAGATGTCGAAGTCGCTGGGCAATGTCGTCGACCCCGACGAGCTTGCCGACAAGTTCGGAGTCGATGCCCTGCGCTACTACCTCGTCCGTGACATCACCACCGGCAAGGATGCCGATTTCGACCTCGATCGCCTGGTGATGCTCTACAACCAGGAGCTGGCCAACGAATTGGGCAACCTCTGCAACCGCGCGCTCAACATGAACGCCCGCTACTGCGGCGGCGCGGTCAAGACCGGTGGCGAGACCAATGCCGACGACATCGAGCTGCGGAAATCGCTAACGACCGTCACGGCCGACTACCGGGCCGCAATGGACAGCTACGACATCGCCGAGGGACTCAAGGCGATCAACCGTCACGTCACCGCCTGCAACGCCTACGCCGAGCGCAACAAACCATGGGAACTTGCCAAGGACCCCGCCAACCAACCGCGCCTCGAAAGTGTGCTGGCCCATCTGGTGGAAAGCCTCGCCCATTGCGCGCTGCTGCTCTCCCCCGTCCTGCCGGAACCCGCCGAACGCATCGCCGCCCAACTGCGGGTCGACAACCTGATGGACCTGCAGCTCGATGACTTGAAATGGGGCATCATCCCCGACGGCCACCAGACCGGCAAACCGAAGCCGGTCTTCCCGAAGATCGTGATCGAGGAAAGCGAGTGAAGGCGTCCCTGCTGCTGTTCGCCTTCGCAGCCATGCTTCACGCGGAGGAAGTCACTGCACCTCCCCGCGACGACGCCTACCAGCTCGTCTGGTCCGACGAATTCGACGGCGACGGCCCGGTGGACGAGTCCAAGTGGCGCTTCGAAGGCGGCTTCGTGCGCAACGAGGAACTGCAGTGGCATCAGAAGGACAACGCTAGCAGAAAGAACGGCCTGCTGGTCATCGAGGCCCGCCGCGAGACGGTCCCGAACCCCCGTTTCGAGGAGGGCTCCCGCGACTGGAAACGCAACCGCAAGGAAGCCCACTACACCTCCGCCTCGCTGACCACTGCCGGCAAGCACGACTGGACTTTCGGCCGCTTCGAGATCCGTGCCCGGTTTGACATCCAGCCCGGCCTGTGGCCCGCGATCTGGACCACCGGCCGCGGCCGCTGGCCTCATGGCGGCGAGATCGACATCCTCGAATACTACGGCGGCCGTATCTACGCGAACTTCTGCTGGGCTGGACCCGGCGGCCGGGATGTATGGAACACCGGATCCCATTCGATCGGCCGTTTCGATCCACGCGGCTGGAAGGACCGGTTCCACACCTGGGTATTCGAATGGGACGAGGAAAAGATGACGATCTGGATGGATGGCATCCTCCTCAACACCCAGCCGATGCAGCATGTGAAGAACCTCGACGGCGAAGCGGTCAACCCGTTCCTCGCCCCGCAGGCCATGCGCCTGAATCTCGCCATCGGCGGCCGGCAGGGAGGCAACCCGTCCGACACGAAGTTCCCGCAGCGTTACGAGGTCGACTACGTGCGCATCTATCAGAAGAAGCCATGAGCGGCGATTGCCACCCTGCCCTCGGCATCGACCATGGCGATGCCCGCATCGGCATCGCCGCCACCGATCCGCTCGGCATCCTCGCCCACCCGGTGGAAACGATCGACGTCTCGAAGGGCGACCCGCTGGAACGCATCGCGGCACTGGTTTCCCAGCGCGCCATCAAGACCCTCGTGATCGGCCTGCCGCTCCGCCTCGACGGCAGCGAAGGCAGCTCGGCGATCAAGGTCCGGCGCTTCGCGAAACAGCTCGCCACCCGCTTGCCGGACCTCCCGCTGGTCTTCGTTGACGAGGCCTACACCACCATGGACGCCGCCGAGAAGCTCCGCGAAGCCGGCCGCAACGCGAAGCGCCAGAAAGCCGTCATCGACCAGGCCGCCGCCGTCGAGATCCTGAACGCCTGGCTGTGCGGAGCTTGATCCCCAGCCTCAGTCCCGCAGCTCCGCCCTCACCCGGGCGAAGAGCTGCAGGCTGCCGGCGACGGACTCGTCCATCCGCAGCGTGACCTTTTCCAAGGATCCGTCGCCTTGTGGCTCGGGTGGCCCGGCCAGGCTCCACGACCGCGGCGTCCAGGACCCGGCGATCAGGCTCGGCGAGGTCTCGATGACGAAATCCAGCCCGCGTGCCAGGGAATCCGCGAGCCGGACGAAGGTGAACACCAGGTAGCGCCCGCCCGGCTCCTCCTTCAGCGACATCCGCGGCATGCGGGACTCGCCGGACGGGGCCGTGAGATCGGGCAGCTTGGGATTCCCGCCGGTCACATATTCCCAGAGGTTGCCGATGCCGTCGCGGTCGGTGTCGGCCGCGGTGTCGCGGTCGGGGCCCTCGAGTTCCTTTTCATCCAGCCAGGATTCCCACTGCTCGCCGGCCGCGACTTTCGGGATCACCCAGACATTCCGGTAGCGCACCGGTCCGCTGGCGCCGCTGCTGTGAGCTTGCAGCACGAGCGGGTGCAGTCCCGGAGCCTCGGCGGGCGAGATCCCGGTCGGGCCCGGGATCGCCACGTCGTCATGAACCAGCACGCCATTCCAACGCACGGTCACGCGGGCATTCGCGGTCTTCACATCGCCATCCCAGCGGGCCGCGGTGAAATCGACGTCGTAGGATTGCCACACCCCGGCACCGAGGCTGGCATTCACGTCGACCGGCTTGTGCAGGTAGATGGCGCCGGCGGTGTTGTTGGCCAGGGCCTCCCCTGGCGCGGTGTTGAGGACCTGGATCTCGTAGCTGCGCTGGAGCTTCACGCCGGAATTCCCCGCCTCCTGGCCGGACCCGCCGGGGGGCGAGAGCCATTCGACATGCAGTTGGAAATCCCGGAATCCGGCGAGGGTGGAAATGTCGTTCGGCGAGGGCTGGATGGCCACCGCCATGGCATCGGCGGAGACGGGCCACGACGGGGCTCCGCCATCGTCATCGCGCTGCCACGCGTTTGCCAGCGAGGATGCGGTGCCATCGAAAAGGATCACCGCTCCAGGCGGCGCGGCGGACGGCGGGCCGCAGACGTAGAGGTGGTCGACGTTCGGTCCGTTGTTGATGGTGCTGGTCAGGCGGATCGTGTTCGAGCCCTCTACCAGCGGCACGCCGAGGCCCTCCGTGAAAATCCAGGTAGTCCACGAACCGGAGGGATCGAACGGGATGCCTGCATGGACCTGCGTGCCGTTCACCGTCAGGGAAAGCGGTCGCGCGGAAGTACTACCGTTGGCGTAGCGGAAGGAGATCCAGCGCGATCCCGCCCGGGCCGCGTTGACGGTCCAGGTGATGGTTTCTCCCACGGCCGTTCCATAGTCGGCGAAGCCGGTGCCGCTGAATCCCGCGTTCCCCGTGCCGATCGCCGGCCCGGAGCGGGCGGCATTCTCCGCCTCGTGGATCGCCGCATCCGCCGGCGGCACCGGCGCATCGGGCTCCTCGGGCGGGTCCATCGGCGTGAAATCCGGCCCTGTTTCCAGCGGCAGGAGGTTCATCGTGTACCAGGCTTCCGTGGCCCACGGCGCGAGCCCGGCATCGTTCATGAAGTCCTTCAAGCGCAGGGCGACCACGTGATCCTCCAGCATGCCGGGGATTTCCACGAAGACGCTGCGGCGGTCCGGCGCCACATCCACACGGGTCGCGGCAAGCGTCACGACGTCGCGCTTCGGCCCGCCGTAAGTGGACTCCGGCACGTAGCGATACTGCTGGAGAACGTAGTTCGCCGGCTTGGAAGCGACGGAGAACGGCACCGGCTGGGTGAATTCGACCAGCAAGCCGTCGCCTCTCGCCCGCACGCTCTTCATCTCGAAGGTGACCTTGCCGTTCGGCCGCAGGCGCTGGAGTCCCGAGGTCGTGTTTTTCCAGTTCCAATTCCCGCCGGCACCCAGGCCGCCGGCATAGAGCGATCCGTCCGGCCCCCAGACCAGCCGGTTCATGCCGGACTCGAGACCCTGCGTGAACTGGAAGACCGCGCCCTGGTACTCACCGCGGACTTTCTCCATGAAGAGCCGGTTGATGCCGCCGTGGGTCAACTCGGCGACCAGCATCTGGCCGGCGTATAGCCCGGTCGGGACCTGGACCGGTTCGGCCGGCGAATTCGAGATTTCCCCGTGGGGCAGCCATAGTGCCGGGCGGGTGTAGGGCCGGGCGTCGTCGGGACTTTCACGATGGCCATAGTAGTTCCCGGGCCTGAGATGGTTGATCCGCGAGGCTGGCAGCCAGTCGCCCTGGTTGTCGGACTGGAAAAGCTCCCCGTCGATACCGACGCCCATGCCGTTCGGAGTGCGCAAGCCGTTGGCAACCGCTTCCCAAGTCCGGGTCACGGGATCGATCTTCAGCAGCGATCCCGGCCCGCCGGGAACCGGAAACGCCGGTTCGGATCCCGGCAGGTAGGCCGTGCTGCCGCTGCGCAGCGGGACCGATGTCGTCACCCACAGGAAGCCGTCCTTGCTCACCAGATTGAAGGTGAACTCGTGGTAGTTGAAGGATGCCGGCCAGCCGTGCGCCACGGCTTCATACTCGTCGGCAATGTCATCGCCGTCGTGATCGATCAGGCGCGTGACCTCCTGCTTCTGGGTCACGTGGATCACCCCGTCGATGACCTTCAGCCCGAGCGGTTCGCCAAGGCCCGCCGCGAAACGATGCACGGTGACGGCGGCCGGATCGTCGAGGTGGTCGAGCAGATAGACGGCCCCGGTCGAATCCCAGGTGGACACCGCCAGCCGGCCGTCGGGCAGGAAGTCGAGACCGCCAACCGCCGGCCGGAAATCCGCCGGGCGGAAATTGACGAGATCGAAGCTCGGGTGGACGCCCGTCAGGGGCCGCCCGTCGCCCGGGCCGCCGGGAGTGCCGCCCTCGCCACTATCATAGTAGTAGCTTTTCAATCCCGGCGAGGTCACGTGGGTCTGCCCCTCCTCGGTCTGCAACACGCCGGCAGGGATGGTTTCGAACGATACTGCGCCCGGCGGCTTCCACTCCAACAGCAGCCGCGAGCTGCCGGTATTCTGATAGAAGTCGACGTAGTAGCGGAAGGTCCCCGGCAGCAGGTTCAGCGTGGCCGTCGTGGCGCTGGCACCCGGCTGATCGTTGTCGATCACCAGTGCTGCCTCGTCGCCGAGGAACCACTTCGCGCCATCGTCGCTGGTCAGGCGGAACTCGTAAGTGCCTCCGGTGGAAATCGTCATCCGGCCCCAGGCATGACCGACGTAGTGGTCGGCGAGCGGAGCCCCGTAGGTCGTGTCCCAGGCACCGCTGAAATCGATCGTCTGGAAATCCGCGGACACCGTCGGCGTCTGGCCGTCCACCAGCACCGGCAACTCGCGCATGTCCTCGCCGGTCTCGTAGAGCCACACCGTCACGCCCGGCTTCAGCGCCGGACCTTGCGCCCGCGCCAACCCGCAGGCGAGGGCGCCGGCGATCATCAGGTGAAAAGCGGTTTTCATGCGGATCAAGGGGTCCAGGTGGTTTCGAGGGTGGCTTCGCCGCTGGCGGTGAAATCCAGATAGGTGGCGCCGCCGTCCATCCGCAAGGACGCCGCGCCGTTCAGCTGGTGCCCGGCCGAGACGCCGGTGCCATCGATCTCCAGCGAGACCCGCGCCCCCGCGGGCACGCCGGTGAGGGAAAAGCGCCGCTGCAATTTGATTCCAGCCAGCGCCTCGGGCTGTTCTTCCACGCCGATCCGGCTGCCGTCCGGCAGGACCAGATCGTAGCGGACGACCATGCCCTCCGTCCGGTCGATGATCCGGTAGCCCCGCCAGTCCACCGTGGTCGCCACCGCGTTACCGCCGGTCTCGACCGTCCACGCGCGGTAGTCACCGAAAAGCGTGACATCGGCGAGGGTCGCGGTGCTGCCGGTCGTGTTGCGACGGAAGCGGACCTTCACCGAACTGCCGCTCACCGCGAGCCGTTTCTGATGGCCGTCCGAGACCGCGCCGTCCACCGACATCCAGTTCTGGGCGTCCCAGGTCGCGCCGCCATCGCTGGAGACATCCACTAGCAGGCGGTTGTTCGTGCCCGGCGTGTGATAGGCCAAGGTCACCTGGTCGTGGTGGCGCAGGTCGACCGTCGGCGAGACGAACATCGTCCCCGTCCCGGTGGAAAAGTTCCAGGAGCTGCCGGTCGAGATTCCCGGTGCGGACCAGCCCGCCGGGATGACGCTTTCATCCGTCGCGGAAAGGAGGAAGGCGTTCTTCTGCAAATGGTAGGTCGTCCCCGAGGTCGCCGAGTTCAGCTGGCCGAAGTCGTAGACCTTGCCGTGGAACTGGATGCCGCCGCTCCAGACCTTGTGAAGCGTGCCGTTGGCCGGATTGTAGGCCACCCACAGATCCGGCCGGAGCGCCGCGACCAGCATGCGCGTCTTGTTTTCCAAGGTCAGCCGGAAGGCCCACGGGTCCCGCCCGCGGGTGGTGGCGACAGGTCCCGCGAGGGCCGCCACCTCGGACGGTGTCAGCGCGGTATTGAAGAGCCGCAGGTCATCGACGACGCCGTGGAATTGCTCGCCGCCCGTCGCGTTCGAGCCGATCCGGATGACGAACGGCTGGTCGCTCGCGGTCACGCCGCTGCCCCACGCGCCGATGGTGTTGCTGGCAACGGGACTGCCGTTCACGTAGAGCGAAAGCAGGCCGGTCGCGTAGTCGGCGGTCGCGGCCAGGTGATAGGTTTGGTCGAGCTGGATCGGATCGCCGGCGGAGCCGTTGGTGGTGCCGCTCACGTTCGTTCCGGCCACCAACGTGTTGTTGAAATCGGTCTCGCTGCCGGTCCGCCGGCCGCCAACGCGGACATCACCGAGGTCGTTGATCTGAAGCGTGAAACGCGCCGAACCCCCGGCGGTACCCAGCCAGAAAATCGACCGCGCCGCGTGCCCGCCGCCGGCGAACTGGGACGGCTTGATCCAGGTCGACACCGAGAAGCCGCCACGCCCATGCCAGACGTCGTTTCCCGCCACTTCGACGCGGCTTCCGGTGGTCAACGAGAGCGCCTGCGCGGAGCCGGCCGCGATCCCGGAAACCCATGCCGCGGGACCGACCAGCGTGCCGTCCGGCGCGCCGCCGGAAATCGACTGGGGCGCCGAGGTTCCCGCGGATTCGTCCAAGGCGTATCGGGTGATCACGTCCGCCGTTGCCGCGCTCGACATCAATGGGATGACCGATCCGGCCAGCCGAAGCAGCACGGTCGGAACCGGGATTTTGCGGGTTTTCATCACAGGAACGATTGGGACAAGCCGTTGGGTCTCGGCGTGGGGCCTTCAAGCGGGCCATCCTCCTCTCAACTGGCGATTTTCGCCCGGCGATTCCGACAGGAAATTCCCCGCGACTCCGGAAATTCTTCCGCCAACGTCGCGGCATCCCGGGGACGGGGCGGCGGAAGACGGCCACCGCGCACGAAAAAGGCTGCCGGAGCGCCGAGCCCCGACAGCCTTCGATCCCCAAGAAAGGACTATTTGACGGCCTGCAGGCGGACAAAGAGCTTGCCGTCCGATGCCGTGCTTCTCGGCACGGTCACCACCACGGTGTCCAGATCCGCGTTCGGCGAGTCCTCCGTGACGTCAACCGCCGGCAGGGCGTCGCCCGCGCCGATGGTGGCGAAGTCGTTCCATCCGCCCAGCGTGCCGGACCACTGGACTTTCAGGGTGACATCGCTTTCCGAGGCATCGCTGCGGCGGAAGGTGAACACCAGGTTGTCGTTGGTCAGCTCCAGGGTCGGCAGGATCGAGGTGTCACTCGCTCCGGCTCCGACCGGGATCCCGCCGAGGACATACTCCAGCAGGTTGACGATGCCGTCGCCGTCCGCGTCATCATTCTCGCCGTCGTTCACACCGACATTGAAGGGGAAGCCGGCGGCCCAGCTGGCGTAGCCAGCCGACGTGTCCGGGCCGACGCGGATCATGCCGTCGCCGGTGATGATTCCCGGGTGGGTGGTCGCGTCATACACCCCGTTGGCGAGCGGCGGATCGATGCCGATGGTGAGCGAGCCCACCTGATCGATGCCGGTGAAGTCGAGGTTCAGCACCCCGTTTTCACCAATGACGACCGCGGCGTTGTCATCGAGCGCGGCCTGGCCGAGGACCAGCACCCCCTCGTTCACCGTGGTGGTGCCGGTGTAGGTGTGGGCGCCGTTGAGGGTCCAGGTGCCGGTGCCGTTTTTCGTGACGGGCAGGTTGGCGGTGGTGCCATTGGCGATCGCGCCGTTGAGCACGCCGTTGCCGGGACCGCCGACAATCAACTGGCGGTTGGTGGCACTGGTCGTGACCAGCGGGGTGTTGATCGTGAGCAAGCCGGCATCGGAATAGAGCGTCGTGTTGCCATTGCCCGTCCGTAGGGTGATGTCGTTGGTGACCGTCAGGGTATTGTCACCGGCGACGTTGTGCAGCGCGCCGGTGAGGTTGCCGACGCCGGCACCGGAGATATCGAGGTCGGCAAGCGTGATCGAGATGCCGCCACTGAGCTGGACTTCCGGGATGCGGTTGTTGCCCGCATCGCCGGCGATCACGAGCGTCTTGGCCGCGGCCCCGAGCGAATTGTTGTTCGTCACCGAAAGCACGCCGTCGTCGACGACCACGTTGCCGGCGAAGTCGTTGTTCCCGCTCAGGATCAGGGTGCCGTCACCGATCTTGGTCAACGCGCCCGGGCCGGTGGCCTGGCCGCTGACGGCAAGGGTGTCGAAGGTGACATTGATGCTGCCGTTTCCTTGCAGCGTGAAGCCGCGGTCGGTCGAACCGCTGCTGCCACTGTAGATCAAGCGGCCGCCATTGAAGACCAGGTTCGCCGGATCCGCGGAGGAGGTGCCGAGGGTGCCGGCCACACCGCCGTTGGTGATCGTATTGATTTCCAGGATGCCGCCGGTTCCGCCGGTGAAGCCGGGCTTGTCGGCGCCGAGGGTCAGGATGCCGTTCCAGTCGCTGGTTTCATCGCTGAAGACCACGGTGCCGGAATCGTAGTTGATGTAGATGTCACCGGTGCCGGTGATCGGACCGCCGATGGTGAGCGACTTCGACCAGCCGGCGGTGAAGTAGGCCTCGCCGGTGATGTCAACGCCGCGGAAGGCGTCGGTCACCGTGAAGGAGTCCTGGTTTTTCATGCCGCCGTGGTCGAGGCGGATGGCATCGGGAATCGGCGTGACCGGGAAGTCTCCCAGGGCCGAGTCGTCGGGCACGCGCACCACGCCCCCGTCCGAGACGTCCAGGCCACCGGTATGGGTATTGAAACCGGTGAGAATGGGGCTGCCGCCGATCACGGCGAGGGTGCCGTCTCCGGAAGTGCTGTTGGCGATGGTTGGCGTGCCGGTGCGCTTGATCGCGAGGGTGGCTCCGGCGCTGATATCGACGGGCGACGAGCCGAGCCCGCCGTTCGCACCGCCGTCACCGAACTGGAGCGTGCCGCCGGTGATGCCGACGTTGCCGAAGAAGCCGTCGTTGTTGGCGGTCAGGGCCACGGTGCCGGGGCCGCTGGCGAGGATGTCGCCGGATCCCGAGATCTCGTTCGGAACGACTGCCACGCCATCGCGGGCGAAGACGAGGGTGGTGTCGAAATCGACAAAGACCGCGCCGCTGCCGAGGCTACCGGCAAGGCCGCCGTTGCCGACTTGCAGGGTGCCGCCGAGGAGGTCGGTGGCGCCGGTGTAGTTGTTGTCGGTGGCGAGGATGGTGGTGCCGATGCCGCTCTTGGTGAGCATGGTGGGGCCGCTGATGCCGCCGGTGCCGGACAAGGTGTAGGTCGCCACGGTGTCGCCGTGGTCGAAGATCACGTCGGTCGGGGTGACAAGAGTGTCGAGCTGGATCGCCGGATTCACACCGCTGTCGCCGAAGGTGACGGAGTCGAGCGGGAAGAAGGTCTCGCTGCCGCCGTTGAAGTTCGCGGTGGTGTTGTTGTCCCAGATGCCGCCGGTGGCGCCCTGCCAGGTCAGGTCGAGCGGCAGGGCGGTCGAGGTCAAGGTGATGGCGCTGTCCGTGCCGGTGCCGTAGCCCACGACCGGGGCCATGCGGCTGGCGGCGAGCTCCGCCGGGATATTGACGGGCGGGGAACCGGTGAGAGTGCCGCTGTAGCGGACCAGTTCCAGCACACCCGGCGTGATGGGCCCGTTGTCGGCGGAGATCTCGATGCTGCCGCCTGTCGCGGTGAAATCACCGGTGGTCGTGAGTTTGGCGGGTGTGGCACCGCCGACGTCCATCAGCAGCGAGCCGCCGGAGAGCGTGATGTTCCCCGCGTCCGCCTGGGTGGCAATCCGGACCGGGCCTTCGGTGAAGGAGAAATCGGCGGTGGATCCGGGCTGGGACAGGATCAGGGTGCCGGCACCGGATTTCACGACCGAGCCATTGTCGATGGTGGTGTGGACATCGAGGGTGCCGTCGTTGACCGCGAAGGAGCGGGAGCCGGCTTGGAGGTCGACCACCCGGGAGCCGTCGTAGTTCGGCGCGGTGAACTGGCTGGCCCCGGTGGAAACGAGGTCGCCCGACAGGTTGAGCTGGATGGCGACGGCACCCCCCGCGTTGCCGAACTGCACGTTGCCACTGTCCAGGCTGAGACCGCCGGCACCGACGTTGGCCGTTGAGGATCCCGTATTGCCAACAAAGCGGAGCCCGCCGTTGTTCGAAATGGCGAGGCTGTTGGTGGTGAAGGTCTCGCCGGAGTTCACGTCATGAGTGCCATTGGTGATGTTGGTGGCACCGGTGACGGTGAAGCCGGACACGCTGGAAACCGCGCCGGAGCTGATGTTCAGCGAGGCGATGGTGTCCGGGGTGGCCGCGTTGTAATTGATCGCACCACCGGTGACGGTGACATTGGAGGTGTCGGCGATCTGGTTGGCTTGCAGTTTGCGGACGCTTCCTCCGGTGATGAGGAGATCCCCGGCGATGGCGGTGGCGCCGGTCTTGTCGAGTCTGAGCTCACCCGAGGAGATGGTGAAGAGGCCGCTGAGCGTGTTGGAACCGGTTCCGCTGAAGTTCAAGTTTCTGGCACCGGCTTTCGTGACGAGCCCGGCACCGGACATCACTCCGGAGAAAACATAGTCCGGAGTTGAGGCCCCGTTGTTGTTGGCGAGGGTGTGGATGCCGTTCCACTCCATATCCGAGGCGATCTCGTAGGGGCCGGTCTTGCCGCCCGATCCGGTTCCGGTGTCAACGCTGGAAGTGTTGTTGAACTGGAACGGGCGGGTGACGTTGAAGGTGCCCGAGTTCTGCGAAATGATCAGCGTGGATGACAGGTTGAACGCGATCTTGCCGGGGCCCGAAATGACGAGCGGGAGGGATCCGCCGGCGTTGAGCTTGAGCGAGCCTTCGTTGACGTTGATATCTCCCGCACCGCTGACGCTGGTGGCCGCCAGCGTCAACTGGCCGGTTCCGGATTTGTCGAGGTTCGCATTCAGGATGACCGAACCCGGGTTGCCACCGGAGACTTCGCTCAAAGCCGCCCCGCGGTCCTGGTTGCTCGCTCCCGCGGGACCACCGATCTGCCAAGCCTGGTTGGCGGAGATCACGTAGTTGCCGCGGAACCGTGGACCGGTGCCGCCGAAATTGCCGAGCGCGGTGAAACCGCCCGCGATGGTGAGGGTGTTGGCGTTGTTCGTCTGGAAGGTGAAACCGCTGGTGCGGGTGCCGGTGGCCCCGAACGTAATGGAACCCAGCGCATGCGAGCCGTCGTCGAGCGTGAGCCCGTTGGCCGTGGTGTCCGCCACGATGATATTGCTGGCCTCGGCGGGGATGCCGGGACTCCAGTTGGCGGCATTGGACCAGTTGGCGTTGGTCGTGCCGTTCCAGGTGGACTGGGCGGCCAGCGGCAAGGTCATCGGGACGACCATGCTGCAGATGCCGAGACGATGAATGAGTCCCAGCTTCGGGGAAATCGGTTGGTTCATGGGTTTCAACGGGTTGGAATTCGATTGCGGGAAGAGCCGCCCGGAGATCGTCCGATCTCGCTGGGATGCCCCTCTGTTCGGATGGCGATTCCACCATTCCAAACCCGACAGGAAATTTCCCGTGACCGGGATAATTCTGTCATACAACCGCAACGCGGCCGATCCGGCGGCAAACCATGGAGCCCGCCCGGAAGCACGATCCTACGCGCCGCCGAGCACGACATCCGCCTCGCGGATCAGTACCCGCACCACCGACCAGGCGAACCAATAGCCGATCGGCGGGAAGCCGGACTCGTCAATCTGTGATTCCACGCGATGCAGGTCGGCTTTCGCCTTGTCCAGCATGTCGCGGGCCGGTTTGCGGTCTCCCTGTTTGAAGCTCGCCATCGCCAGCACGCATTGCGCGGCGGCGGTCCGGCTGCCAACGCTGTCCTTGGCGCGGAGACATGCCTCCGCTTCCCGGATCGCCACTTGGAACTCGCCCTTGCGATAGTGGAAGAGGGCCAGCGAAAGTGCGTTCCAGCTGCGCAATCCCGGCAGGCCGGACTTGCCACGAGGATTGTCCCGGCACACCTGCGCGGTGCTCTCCAGCCTCGCCAGGGCGTCCCGGTCTGCCGGCCGCAGCAGGCACACTTTCAACAGGTGCTCGGCCTCCAAGCCGCTCCGCGCCGGCAGGTAGCGATCGAGCACGTCGGCGCGAAAATCCTCGTAGGCCTGCTCGTCGCCAGCCTCCAGATACACCGGAGCGGTCATCAGCAGGTCGAGGCCCTCCACGATCCTGGTCCGGTCGCCCATCCGGTTTGCCTCGTTCATCAGGCGGAAGAAATTCGCCGCTTGCTCCCAGCGGCCGAAAACCGCGTTCCAGCGCCCCAGCGCACGGAATACCTCCGCCGCCTCCGGCGAGGCATCGACCGAGTCGATCTCGTCCTTCCGCAGCAGTTGGTCGGCCTCCGCGGCACTTCCCTCGCTGAGCAGGATCGCGGCCATCGAGACATTGGCCCGCGCCTGGGCCTGGCGCTTGAGGTGCGCCTGCACGGCCAGCGCGTCCTTTTCCCGGAAATACAGCACGGTGGTGGTACCCAGCCCGGCGAACAACGAAAGCAGCATCGCCGCTCCGAGCACGCAGGCCGCACGGTTCCGCTGGAAGAACTTCCTCATGAAGTAGCCGCGGCTCGGTTTGCGCGCGATCACCGGCTCGTTCTGCAGGTAGCGTCGCAGTTCCATCGACAGGCTGTTGGCCGTCTGGTAGCGGCGATTCCGCTCCTTCTCCATGGCCTTGAAGACGATCCAGTCGAGGTCGCCGCGCAGCGCGTTCGCCCACTTCTCCCGCCCCGGCCCCTGGTCGCGGACAGCCTCGGACGGGAGCGGCGGATGGTCCTCGATCAAGGTGCGGCGCATTTCCGATATCCCGCGCGCCAGCAGTTTTTCCGTGTCAAAGGGCGGACGCCCCGCGAGGACTTCGTAAAGCAAGGCCCCGAGGCTGTAGATGTCGGCCCGGGTGTCGATGTCCGTGACTCCCATGTCGATCTGCTCCGGGCTCATGTACGCCGGCGTGCCGATGAATTGCCCCACGTGCGTGATCCCGGCGCGCACGCGCGAAGTACCCTGCATCGCCTTCGCGATCCCGAAATCGATGACCTTCGGCACGGGGATCCCGTCCACGCTTTCCACCAGGATGTTCGACGGCTTGATGTCGCGGTGGACGATGCCCTTCTGGTGGGCGTGCTGGATCGCCTGGCAGACTTTCAGAAACAACTCGAGCCGCGCGCGGAGATCGAGTTTCCCGGACTCGCAAAACGTCGTGATCCGCGAGCCGCGGACCAGCTCCATCACGAAATAGGGCCTGCCGCGCGACGTCTTCCCGGCATCCAGCACCCGGGCGATGTGCGGATGCTCCATGATTTCCAGCGCCTGGCGCTCGGCCTCGAACCGCTCGACAACCGCCTCCGTGTCCATCCCGCTGCGGATGACCTTGAGCGCAACCGTGCGCACCATGCCGTCCTGTTGCGCTTCAAAGATCTCGCCGACCCCACCCTCGCCGATCTTCCGCAGCAGGGTGTAGCGGCCGATCGTCGCACCCTCCTTTTCGCCGCTTGATTCAGGCTCGTCCACGGGCGGGAAGTCGCCCTCGGGGAATTCGTCGATGACTTCCCGCGCGAGGTCCGCGGCGCTCAGGCGACCTTCGAGAAAGAACGCCGACGAGGTCCCGGAAAACCTGAGGAGATCCTCCATCTCCTCCCGTCCCTGCGGATCGCCGTGGTAGGTCCGCTCGAGAAACTCACGGCGCTGTGCCGGGTCCGGAAGCTGCGAGGCGGTCTCGAAAATCGCGTTCTCGATGGCAAGCGGGTCGGCCGCATCTTCCGCTGGATCGATCGTGTCTTTCATGGTTCCCCGCACCGTCGCCTGCGCGACTTCAAACGTTTCCAAGATTGGCGAGATTTTCGCCGGAAAACCGACAAAAAATCAGCGTTGTCCTTGGATTTCCCGGAATAGCCAGGACTTCGAATAGGCCCAGTAGCGCTCCACCGTGCGTTCGGTGACGCCCATCTCTTCGGCGATCTCCTGATTCGTCAATCCACCGAAAAACTTGAGCAGCACCACCTGCGCCCGCGGCGGATTGACCTTTTTCAGTTTTTCCAGCGCCGCGTTGACCTGCAGCATCGGTTCCTTGTTTTCGGTAGCTTCATCCTCGGCGGCGATCATCGGCACCCGATCCAGATCGCCGGCATGCTTCGGGCGGTTCCGGCGGCGGGCCCGATCGATCAGGATGCGCCGCATCGTCTCGGCGGCGGCAGTGAAGAAGTGGGCGGTGTTTTTCCAACTCCGGTCATCGTCGGACCGCATCCGCAGCCAGGCCTCATGGGCCAGCGCGGTCGGCTGAAGCGTATTTCCCGGGCGCTCGAAAGCCATCCGCTGCCCCGCCATCGCGCGCAGAATCGGATAAATCCTGCGGACATCATCCTCCGAGTAGTGGGAGAACCCTTCCTCTTCTTCCATGAAGCTTGAAATATGTCAGACAACTCGGCCGATTCAAGCCCCTCGTCGCCGACCCTATCTCATGTCACGGAAAGCCGGCGACTCCCGGGACAAACCAGTCCCGGAGGGTCAAACCGGCTTCAACAGGTAGCCGGCGACCCAGCCCTCCTCGCCACGGACATTGCGGCACCAGTGCCAGCCGTGGATCTGCTTCAGGGATTCCAATTCGTCGCCACGACGGATCACCAGGGTGGTCGGATCGAAGGCCTCGATCGCCGCGAATCGACCCTCGCCGAGCGGCTCGAGAATCTCCTCCGGCACGTAGCCGTCGTTGTTGTCGTCGTCCTCCGCCCACACCCAGCCCGGCCAGGCGCGGTCGACCGGTCCGACGGTGACCTCATCCCCGGGCTCCAGACGGATCGGGTCGCTGTCCTTTTCCTCGTAGTCGGCATTGGAGATGAAGCGTGACATGGCCGGATGCTGCACCACGCCGCCCACCCGCGGCAAGGCGAACGCAAGGCTTGCCGCGCCGCCGTCCCGCCGCCATGTCCTTGGTCGTGCCCGCCGACCCGTTGACCGAACTGCTGCGCGACCGCTTCGGCCACGGCGGGTTCCGCGACGGCCAGCGCGAGGTGGTGGAAGGATTGCTGGACGGCCGCTCGATGCTCGCGGTGTTCCCGACCGGCGGGGGCAAGTCGCTTTGCTACCAGCTGCCGGCGCTCTTGCTCGATGGGATCACGTTGGTGGTTTCCCCCTTGATCGCCCTGATGAAGGATCAAGTCGACGCGCTGCGCGCAAGAGGGGTGGCCGCGGCACGGCTCGATTCAACCCTGGAGCGGGATGAATACGACCGGGTGATGCAGGCACTCGGGGACGGCACCTTGAAGCTCCTCTATGTCGCCCCCGAACGGCTCTCCAACGAGGGCTTCCGCGCACGCTTGAAGAAGCTGAAGATCGCGCTGGTTGCCATCGACGAGGCCCATTGCATTTCCGAATGGGGCCACAATTTCCGCCCCGACTACCTGAAGCTCGCGCGGCTGTGCCGGACGCTGAAGGTCCCGCGCGTCCTGTGTCTCACCGCCACCGCAACCCCGGGCGTCGCCAAGGACATCCGCAAGGGATTCCGGATCACCGCCGGCGATCACGTCCAGCTCAGCTTCCACCGGCCGAACCTCGACCTGAAGGTCACCCCGCTCACCGCGGACAATCGCAAGCCGTGGTTGCTGGAGCGCCTGCGCGCCAGCGAAGGCGCGGCGGTCGTCTACGTCACCCTGCAACAAACCGCCGAGGAGGTCGCAACCTACCTGAAAAAGAACGGCATCTCGGTGCGCGCCTACCACGCCGGACTGCCGGACGAGTTCCGCGCCTCGGCCCAGGAGGATTTCATGTCCGGCCGGACCCGCGTGATCGTCGCGACCATCGCCTTCGGCATGGGCATCGACAAGGCGGACATCCGGGCGGTCTACCATTACAACCTGCCGAAGAGCCTCGAGAACTACACCCAGGAAACCGGCCGGGCCGGACGCGACGGCTTGCCGTCGAACTGTGAGCTACTGGCCTGCGGAGACGATCTGGTGACTCTGGAGAATTTCATCCACGGCGATACTCCCTCACCGGCCGCGATCCGGCATTTCGTCGATCATGTGCTGAGGCTGGGGAAGGACTTCGACCTTTCCACTTACGAGCTGTCCACCGTCAACGACATCCGCCCGCTGGTCGTCGGAACCCTACTCACCTATCTGGAGCTCGAGGGCATCATCGAGGCGACCCGGATGTTCTGGGCAACCTATCAGGTGAAGCTGCTGCGGGACTTCGAAGGCGTGCTGGCCGGCTACGACACCCGCCGCAAGGGATTCCTCCGGAAAATCTTCTCCGCCGCCCGGTACGGCCGCAGCTGGCACTCCTTCGATGTCGCCCAGGTCGCCATGGACACCGGCGAAGACCGCCACCGGATCGTTACGGCCCTGGCCCATCTCGAGGAGGCAGGCGACCTGATCCTGAAAAAATCCGGCATCCGCCAAGGCTATCGCCTCAAAAAGGATCCCGGCGACCTGCAGGAGCTGGCGAATAGGCTGGAAGCCCAATTCAATCGGCGCGAGTCCGCGGACCTCGACCGGGTCGCGGAGGTGGTGGCGCTTGCCGGACACCCCGGCTGTCTGACCTCCTTCGTCACCGCCCATTTCGGGGAGCAACTCGCCGGTCCCTGCGGCCACTGCGACCGCTGTCGCGGCATCCCGCCGGAACCGGTTCCGCGATCCTGCCAACCCGGCCCCTCGGATGACGAACTGCTGGCCATCCGGGAACTGCGGGACCAACGACTCCCCGCACTGAACACCCCCCGCCAACTCGCCAGATTCCTCTGCGGCATCAACAGCCCGGCCGTCGGGCGCGCCCGCCTTTCACGGCACGATAGTTTCGGCCTCCTGCAACGGCTGCCCTTCGGCTCCGTGCTCACCTTGGCCGAGTCTTGGTGAGCTCCGCTCCTTGCCTTGAGCGATGGTTTTTTCCGCGGGAGATCAGAAAAATCGAAACGATCTCCTCAAACCATTGTTTTTGGATCGACGAAATCAGTTCATGGCGAAATTGTCACGACACTGACATTTACAAATGAATGCAATCCTAGGGCCGGGAAATCCGGTTTCGCGGAGAGCATTCGTCCCGCACAACCACGACCCATCCCGGGGAAATCGAAGCAACGCCCAATTATTACAGCCAACTTGATAATCAGCAGCTTGCGAAAAATTCAATTCTTGCTTAAGGTGACGATTTCGTTAGAAAGACCGCACCCGCCCTCCGGGACGGGTGTCAGTCCTGCTTTGTTTCCCCCCGCTTAGCCATGGATGCCAGCCAGAATCGTAGAGAGTTCAAGTTCATACTCCCGCCCGGCATGGGTGAGATCGTGCGTTCCCGAATCGCCGAAGTCATGAACCCCGACCGGGATGCCGCCGACGGATATCCGGTCCTTTCCGAATATTTCGACACGGCGGAACGGGCCAGCTATTGGCAGAAACAGTTTGGCGTCCCGAATCGCCGCCGCGTGCGTAGCCGCGTGTACGGCCGTCGTGACGGTCTGATTCCGGCGAGCGCCTTTATCGAAGTGAAGCACAAGCTGGACGGCGTCACGGTCAAACGGCGGATCTCGGCCGACCTCGATGAGCTGGGCAACCTTTCCCACGGGACGATCCCGGTGCGGGATCTTCCGGAATCGTCGGTCGACAGCCGCATCCTCGCCGAGATCGACAATCTGGTGAACGAGCGGGGCAGCCGGCCCGTGGTTCAGATCCGATATCACCGCTATGCTTACGACAGCGGCCCGGAAGGGACGATCCGGATCACCTTCGACGTCGAACCGCGATGCCGGTTCCGCCTGATTCCCCTCACTCCGGACGACCCGGATTTCGATCTCCCCTTGTTGGAGCCGGGAGCCTCGATCATGGAGGTGAAGACCATCGGCCCGGTGCCCTACTGGTTCCGCAATCTCATCGGAGAATACGGCTTGGTGCCGCGCGGCTTCAGCAAATATGCCGCCGCCCTGGAGCTTTATGAGTTCAAGAACCGGAAGCTGGCTGGCACGCCACCGGCCCCCAAGCCACCGGTTGCCAAGGCGCCTCGCATCGACGGGAATGATGCGAAGGGCCGCAGAAGGCCCGCGGCAACGACCACCCTGGCCCGCCGTGCCCATCCTGCGCCGGAGCGGAGCCGCAGCTTGTTGCGGGAATTGGTGACGAGGTGTCTTGCTTGCCTCCACCTGCAAAAAGCCCGCTAATCCGGGCGTTTACTGTTCCCTCCCTACTCCACGTATTCTCGTACCCACATGACAATCGAAGATTTGTTCAACATTGGCGGCGCTCTCCCGACGACCCCACCCACCCCGCTCGAAGTTGCCGTCGCCATGGGAGTCAGCCTGGCCCTCAACCTACTCATCGCCACCATTTATCGCCGGACCTATCGCGGGACGCGCTACTCCCAGGACTATGTGCAAACTTTGATCATCATCGGGGTGGTTACCACCATCCTGATCATGGTGGTGGCAGGCAACGGGGCGATCGCCTTCGGCATGTTCGCCGCTTTCTCGGTCATCCGTTTCCGCAGGACCTTGGGCCAATCCCGTGACCTCGCCTTTGTCTTCTTCGCCATGGCAATCGGCATGGTGGTGGGTGCCAGAGCCTATCCGATGGCGGTGATCATCACCCTCATCGTCGGCGCGGCGATCTATGTGCTTTCCAAAACGGACGCCTTCGCACCCCGCCGCGCCTCCCACATGATGACGCTGCGGATGACCAGCGACATGGACTTCGAGGAGCTGCTCAAGCCGCTGTTCGAGGAATTCACCGACCGCGTCAACCTGGTCAGCATTTCCTCCGCCCAAGCGGGCATGATGACCGAGCTGCGCTACGGGCTGCAGCTCAAGATCGGTGCCAGCACCCCGAAACTGCTCGAGGCCCTCCATCACGTCTGCGGAAACAACCGGGTCATTCTGACCCCGACCGGCAACGAGCTCGACGTTTGAGATTTCCGATCCGTCCCGTCGATTCGACCTCCATGAAAACCCAGTCGCGTTTCGCTGTCGCTTGCCTGTTAGCCGCCATCGCACCCGTCACCCTCCATGCCGGCGGTGACAAGGACGCGGTGATTTCCCCACCGAAGGCCGAGAAGGAAAAGAACAACGGCGACTGGTGCGAGTGGCTCGAAGACGATCCCGGGCTGCTGTACGACAACAAGGACAACGCTTGGATCCAGGAGTTCCAGGTCGGCGGCAGGTTCCAGTATCAAACGGCCTATTTGGAGGGAACCGACGTCAACGGGCTGGATTTCAACGACAACTACGATGAGATCCGGCGGCTCAGACTCGAAACCAAAACCGAGTTCCTGAATTTCTTCACCGCGGAGTTCAACGTCAACCTGGTCTCGGACGACCGTTTCCGCCAGCAGACGCTTCGCCAGCTCGAGTGGGGCTACGACCGCTTCGATGAGGCCTCGGTCGAGTTTGACATCGAGAAAGCCTTCGGCGGAGGTCCTTTCGACAACATTAAGCTCAAGGTGGGGCGGATGAAGCTCAAGGTCACCGAGGAATCGCACATGTCCTCTCGTGAGATCTACACCATCGAGCGTTCGGCGATCTCGGAAAAACTCGGCGGCGACGCCAGCCGGCCGACCGGCGTCACCTTGGAACTCGAGAAGGGAGACTGGGAACTGGTGCTCGGCTGGTTCAGCGCGGAAGACGACGCGGACTTCATCGGCGGCTGGAATGACGGGTCCTTCTACTACGCCAGCCTGAGCTGGGATGCCACCGATCGCCTGAAGTTCGTCGCCGACTACGCCCAGAACGACCGCAAGGCCGGCATGGACGACGCGCTCGGCTACAGCTGGGCGGCTTCGCTTTCCACCATTTACGAAAGGAAGCGGTGGGGCCTGATCACGGAAGCCGTCTACGGGGACAATGGCGGCGGTGTGAGCGCCATCATCCCGCGGCGCCAGGGTGACTTCCATGCCTTTGTCGTCATGCCCTGGTACTGGATTGTGAAGGACAAGCTGCAGGCGGTGGTTCAGTACAACTACTGGAGTTCCC
Organism: Neoluteolibacter marinus; assembly: GCF_014904755.1. Taxonomy (GTDB): domain Bacteria; phylum Verrucomicrobiota; class Verrucomicrobiia; order Verrucomicrobiales; family Akkermansiaceae; genus Haloferula; species Haloferula marina. Next base: position 127,952 of record NZ_JACZFQ010000006.1, on the reverse strand, counting down.
CGGAGTCGCAGGGGATCCAGATTCCCAGCCGCTATGTCCGCGCCTACCACGACAATCCGATGGTCGATGTCGACAACGGCCGTGGCAACGAACTCCACTATCTCTACGGCGGGCTCAACTATCACCTCTGTGGCAACCGCCTCAAGGTCATGGCCGGGGTCGCCTACAACGATCTCACGACCCGACGGAGCGACTTGAAGACGCTGACGTACCAGTTCGCGTTCCGGACATCCTTCTGATTTCGGACCGCGCGGGTTGACGCCCCGGTGAGGCCGGCCAAGGTGGTCGCCCTTCTCTCATGAGCGGCGACCTCCACTTCATCGACGACCTCCTTTCCCGTGACCTGCTCGACGCCGGTCACGCAAAACCGGCCCGCCTGGCGGTGATCGGCTGCCCGGTCACCCACTCCGCCTCGCCGCGGATGCATCAACCGGCACTCGACGAAGCGGGCATTGACGGCCGCTACATCAAGGTCGAGGTCGAACCCGGCCAGGTGGCGGAAGCCTTCGCCCGGATGCAGGCGCTGGGATTCATCGGCTGCAACGTGACGGTCCCGCACAAATTCGAGGCCATGGCGGCGTGCACCTCCGTCGATCCCGGTGCGGTCGAAATGGGTGCGGTCAACACGGTTTGCTTCGCCAGGGACGGCATCCATGGCTTCAACACCGATGGACCGGGCTTCGAGGCGGCCGTATCCGAAGCGTTCTCAATCCCCCTTGCCGGGCTCGACGTCCTGATCGTCGGCGCGGGAGGCGGTGCCGGAGGAGCCCTGGCCGCCCATTGCGCCCGGGCCGGGGTCAGCCGGCTGGTGCTCGCCAACCGCAGCCTCGACAAGATCGAGTCGCTCGCCGGCAACATCCGCGGTCATCATCCGCAGCTCGCCGTGGAATCCCTCGCCCTAGATGCCCCCCGGCTCCCCGGGGTCGCGCGGACCTGCCAGCTGGTGGTGAATGCCAGCTCCGTCGGATTGAAAGCATCCGACCCTTCGCCATTGCCGCGAGAGTCCTTCGCCCCGGGGCAACGGGTCTTCGACACCATCTACCAGCCGCCCCGGACCGCGCTACTTTCCGACGCCGCAGCTGCCGGAGCGGAAATCGCGAACGGCGCCACCATGCTCCTCCACCAAGGAGTTCATGCGTTCCGCCTGTGGTTTCCGGGGAGTGATCCCGCGAGTGCCATGCGCCGGGGACTTGCCGCACCGTAGCGGAGCTATTCCGTCGGTTCGGCGAGCTCCATCCAGTGGTTCGCCAAAAGCTCGACGATCTCGAATTCCCGTTCGTCGTCGCCCTTGCGGCTCACCTTGACCCGCAGGCGGATCATTTCATCGGGGTCGCGGGTCACCAGCTCGCTCTCGAACGGCCCCTGCCCGTTCTTCCTGGCCGCGAAAGTCTCTTCGATGATCCGCCCCATCTCCGTGTTCCGCTTCACCCGAATCTCCGGCGAACCGGATACCGCCACATCCGGGTGGCCCGGACGCTGCGAGTAGAGGACCAACCCGATGTATTCCTGGCTCCGGCCGTTGGCACCGATCCGTTCGCGCGCGAGGACCCGGAACTCCCCCTCTCCTTCGCCGGTTCCTGCAAGGAACAGGGCCCAGGGTTCCGTTCCGGCCCGCACGAATTCATCCCAGTCGATCTTCCATTCACCATCCTCCTCGAAGAACACCGCCTCGATCAGCTGCCCGTCCTCCCGCTTCCACAGCGTCTCGATCGCCCGTCCCGCCGGTGTGTGGATCACCTTGTAGTAGTCCGGAGCAATCTCCGCCGTTTCCGCAAAGACCGGATTGAACTGCTGGTAGCGCACCATCCGCGACAAGGTCAGCTCAGGGTGAAGGATGTAGTCGGACTGCCCCCCCAGATCCGACGCCGCCATGAACTCTCGGAGACGGATCCTGCAAGCTTCAAGCTGATCCTGGATCAGCCGCTGATCAGCCATCGCCTGGTCGCTGAAATCGCGCTCGTTTTCCACCACCGACGGCGCCGTGTCGTCGGGCCACATCCGTTTCAGGACGATCGCGGCCAGCCCCAGCAGGAACACCCAAACGATCACGAACACCATCAAGGCGCGGGCCTTGCGCTTCCCCTGCCGGCTGCGGGTCGATTTTCCGGACCGCGATCCCCCCGACTTCGGCTTCCTCACCTTGCGACGGACCCGCACCATCGCCGGCGCCTCGGGAGCCACGTCACCGGCCGGATCTGCGGAACATTCGGGACAAACACCACGCTCTTGTGGCGATGCGCCCGCTTTGAACAGCGAACCGCAGTGGGTGCAGTGATACCAGGCGCCGGATGAATCGCTCACGGCCTTTTGCTAGGGGCTGACCCAACCTTTGTGAAGCATCTCCGTGATCACGAACAACTTCTCTCCTCCCTCCGCAGGTCCCGACAATCTCAGGGTTGCGCGGACTTCGGACTTCTTCTCCAGAAGGATCGAGCTTTCATTGAACTCGCCCTCAAGCCACTCCGCTTGAGGCGATCCGCGTCGCACGAAGGCCCAGACCAGGTGTCCCAGCCCGGCGTCGAGAAGCGAATAGGCGCGATACTCCGCCTCGGGGAATGCCGGCGTGTAGGTATTCCCCGGACGCACCACCCCCCTGACCAATCCGCCGGAAACCTCGCCCCCGGCCTCCAGATCGGCAATCTGGACCTCGCCGATCCCGTAGCTCGCGAGCCAGTCGATCTTGAGCTCGCCATCTTCCCTCACAAAAAACATCTCGAACGGCTCGAAGTCCCCCCGCAGTCCCGTCAATACCACGGCCGACCGTCCTCCGGACTCCACGACCTTGTTCTCGATTTTCTCCCCACGGGCAAACAGGGGGGAGCAACCCCACGGCTTCCAAAAGCCGGCCAAGCGCTCTTTCACCCGCTCCGCGTCGCGGACCAAAGGCAGTACCGCCTCGGCCGAGGCCGCCCCCGCATAGTCCTTCAGCAAGGCCTCCGCTTGTTGGACCATTTCCCCCACATGATCCAAAAAGTACTGCTGGTTGGGGTCCAGCGGCTCTGCCTGCTTTTCGAGATACGGTTCGCCGGCAATTTCCACCGGGGACTTGCTCTTGCTGGCCGCCATCAGGGCCATCACCGCGGAAATTGCCAACGCACAGGTGCCCAGCGACATCCACAGGGTCCATTGCTTCAACCCGACGCCCTTGTTCTTGCGGCGTGACTTGCGGGGCACCGCCGGGCCCACCTCGCTCATCGGCTTCGCCTGCAAAGGTGCTCCGGTTTCCAGGCGGTGCACCGGATCTTCAGCCATCGCAGCCTCCGGCTCGCGTTCACCATCGCCGCTGCCGATCCGCAGCCCGATCTCGATCCCTCCTCCCGCATCGCCGGAGACGCGCCCGCCCCCGCCGATGACATTCACCTCGAAGCCCCCGTGGCCACTGTCGGAACCCATTTCGTCATTTCTTTTCGGCGGTAGCATCGGCGCGGGCGCACCCTGCCACCACATCCCGGACCCGGCAAGCCCGGCAACCCGGCGGAGATCGCGGGTCCGATTCCCCATGGCCACCCCCCGAATGCCGTGTTAGAGAATCCCCTCATGACGCCGCCCGACTGCCCCGATTGCCCGCGCACCACCCCCGAACACGGCATCAGCGCCGAGGCCATCCAGGAGGAAGAGCGCTTCGAGCTGGAGAACCCTGACCGCGGCTTTCTTGCCGGTCCCCGCTCCCGCGTCCACGACCTCGGCACCGTCTTCCGCGTCGGGCTCGACCTCATCCACGCCTTCCGCACCCTGCACTTCGTCGGCCCCGCCGTCACCGTCTTCGGCTCCGCCCGCACCAAGCCTGGCACCACCTATTACGAAATGGCGCGCAAGGTCGGCGCCGCCGTCGCCGAGCTTGGCTTCACCGTCGTCACCGGCGGCGGTCCCGGTATCATGGAAGCGGCCAACCGCGGCGCCCACGAGGCCGGCGGCCGCTCCATCGGCGTCAACATCGAGCTGCCTTTCGAGCAGCACCTCAACCCGTACGTCGACCGCTCCGTCACCATGCGCTACTTCTTCACGCGCAAGACGGTCCTGATCAAATACTCCTACGCCTTCATCGTCCTCCCCGGCGGCGCCGGCACCTTGGACGAGATGTTCGAGACCATGACCCTCATCCAGTGCGGAAAAATCCGCAACTTCCCCATCATCCTCATGGGCAAGGACTACTGGCAGCCGCTCATGGACCTCGTCTATCACATGGCCGAAGCCGGCACCATCAGCCCCGGCGATCCCGACCTGATCTTCTTCACCGACGATCTCGACGAAGCCATGGCTCACCTCAACCGCCACGCCGTCCGCCAGTTCGGGCTGCGCCGCCAGCCGATGCCAAAGCCCAGCGTCCTCTTTGGCGAGAAGGCCGTGGCCAAGCACGCCGGCTGAGGCGTCCAGCTACAAGATCACGCCCGACAACTCCGCCAGCCGCCCCGCCAGCTCGGCCCCGGCCGGGGTCGCCGGCAGCGAGTCTAGATCCGCGAGGTCCCAACGGTAGACCGCATTGTAGCCATCCCACTCGCCGGTCGCCCCGGTGTCGCGCATCCAGCGCAGGGCCCGGGTGTTTTCCGGCATGGTGTAACCGACCAGCCGGACCATCCCGTGGCGGTAGGCAATCAGCCAAAGGATCGCCAGCAACAAGGTCGCCACGCCGCGCCGCTGGTCGCCATCCAGCACCGTCACCGAAAACTCCGCTTCGGCGGGATCTTTCGCCGAGCGCCAGAAGCTCGCCGCTCCCATGGCCTTGAAGCCCTCCCGTGCCGGATCGAACACCGTCCACACCGCGTGCTCCGGCGGGTCACCCGTGAGCAGGCGATCGAGCATCGCGTCCCCGATGACGTCGCCGTCGCGCACCCAGAACCGCTGGTATCGGGCCTCCGGCGACAGCTGCCGGTAACCCTCCGCCACCAGCTCCCGGTCTGCCGGGGTGAGCGCCCGAGCCACCACCGCCGTCCCGTCGCGCAATTCCAGCTCCAGCCTCCGCACGTCCATTCGCTCCATCCAAGCGCATCCCCGCCTCCCGCGCGATCCGGGATTTCACGGGTGCCTCCATCCACCAACAACGGTTCCGGCACTTTGACTTTCATCGCAGGCACCCCTTATCTTCGATCCGTCCGCGTCCCGCTGCCCCCTTTTATGAACCTCTTCACGCTACTGGCCGCCTTCGGTTTCCTCGGCATCGCTTTCGCGACCCTGGTCGCCTGTCTCTGGGTCTTGTGGGGAGTGCGCAAGCGCAAGCTCCGAGCAACCCTGCTCCGGATCGGCTTGTGTCTGGTGCCATTGGTTCTCTTCACCGGGTTCTGCATCTGGCTGTTCGGCCCCGCCGATTTCCACAGCCCCGGAGACCTGGCCGCGGCCTACCGCACGGAATTCGGCTCGGATCCTCCCCCCGATGTGACCGACCTGAATGCCCGCCAGATCGTGGTCGGCGATTCGGGAGGCGCTTGGCTCCGCTTCCGGGCATCCGGCACGACCATTGACAGCCTGCTGGGAAAATTCAGCGCCACCGACCGCAGCCACTTCGCCGAGGCAGGGACAGGCGCGAATGTCCCGGATTGGTGGACCCCGGAACAGGACGGGATCGAATTCTTCTATATTGCCGAGAATTGGAGCGACTCCTGGAGTGATTCGGTCGCCGTCTTGGGAATCGACCGGAGCAAGAGCATGGTCTATTTCCACCACAGTGGGATCGACTAGCTGACCATGAAAGACCGCCGCCTCGTCATTGGCATCGCCTGCTTCGCCGCCGGACTTGCGGCCGGGGTGACCGGCACCCGGATGCTCACCCCTTCGCAAGAGCCGGCCGCAGCCGAGCCACTCGCCACCAAGGCCGCCGCCCGGCCGCCGCACCCCACGCCTGCCAATCCGTCTCCCGCGGATCGCTCCCCGCGCCCGGCCAAGCCGCGCCAAGCGGTCACCGTGGCCCAGGAGACGCGCGACGAGATGCAGGAACTGGTCGAGGGTGCCATGCAACTCGACGACGACCGGCTCCGTGAGAAGTCGATCGAGAATATCCACGACGCCATGGCCAGCAAGGATCCGGCGCGGGTGGCAGCCGCCTTGTCCGCCTTCAATTCGCTCGCCGAGCTGGATTTCGAAAGGTCCTCGTTCCGGCCCCTGATCACGCCCCATCTGGAGGCGGAAGATCCGGAGGTTTGCAGGGCGGCTTGGTGGGCACTTTTCCAGACCGGCGCGCAACCGGGTGACATTGAGCAGCTCCGCGAGGTCGCGCGGGACGGCGGCGTGGGCGACGCCGCGTCGATCCTGCTCTTCCGCTTTGGAAAGGGGGACTTCACCGGCGAGTCCGGCGATGTCATCCTCGATCTTCTCGCCGGAGCCGGGGAGAAAGATGTAAAAGCCCTGCTCCCGGGCCTCTGGGGTGCCCGGCTCTCTTCCGGACTGGAAGCGGAAATCATTGCCATGAGCCGCGAGCCCGGACTCTTGCATGATGCGGTGTATTTCTCCCTCAGCACCCAGCAGAACAAGAGAGCCGCCACCGTGGAGCGACTGATCGAAGTGCTGGCCGACCGCGACAGCCACAACAACGGCGGCCGCGCTGCCTGGGGGCTCCTGCAGGGCGTGCCGGATGAGCTCACGCCGATCGTGGCCGACGCCGCGTTGAAAATCGTCACCACCCGCTCGTCCGGCTACCTCCAACAACAGGCTTGGGCATTGCTGAACCGCTACGCCGGCCCCGCGCAGCGCGAGGCGCTGGAAGAATTCGCCGCCAAACCGAACTTGTCCGAAGCCCGCCGCGCCTCGCTGGAAGCGATCCTCCGCAAGTGACCGCCCCGCCGGTCATTTGCCTTTCCAAGCGTGCCGCTTCCCTCCAAGGGTCTGCGCATGATCCTTGAAATCTGCGTCGACTCCCTGGACTCCGTCATCGCCTGTGCCGAAGCCGGCGCGGATCGCATCGAGCTTTGCGCCTCGCTCACCGAAGGCGGCTTGACGCCGAGCGCCGGGATGCTGGCGCAGGCGCGCGCGATTTTCCGCGGCGAGATCGCCTTCATGATCCGCCCCCGCGGCGGCGACTTCGTCTACCGGCCGGAAGAGGTCGCGGCGATGTGCGCCGACATCGAACTCGCCCGCGACCTCGGCACCGACGCCGTGGTCTTCGGCTGCCTGACGCCGGACGGCAGCATCGACGTCGCCACGGTTGAAACCTTGCTCGACACCTGCAACGGCCTGCCGGCCGTGTTCCACCGGGCCTTTGATGTCTGCAAGGAGATGGACGAGGCGCTGGAAATCATCGCCGGCTTCGGCTTCGAGCGGATCCTCACCAGCGGCGGCGCGCCGACGGTGCCCGAGGGACTCGATGCCATCGCCGCCCTGGTGAAACTGGCGGACGCCCGGATCGACATCCTCCCCGGCGGCGGGATCAAGCCGGACCAGGTCGGGGAAATCCTCCGCCGCACCGGCGTCGGCCAGATTCATCTTTCGGCACGCAGTTTGCAGGAGAGCCCGATGACGTTCCGCCGACCGGAGATCCCGATGGGCGGAGCCAAGGTTCCCGGTGAATACGAGCGCCACATCGCCGACCCCGTGCGGATCGCCGAGGCCCGTTCAGGGATGTCCTGAATCAACCGGCACGCCACGCATCGCGCAGCACCTGCACGGTGTGGCGGACCTTGACGCCGGAGCCGGCGCGCCCGAGATGCATCGCGAGCTGGGTCAGGCAGCCGATGTTGCCGCTGGCCACCACGGAGGCGCCGCTTTCGATGACCGCCTTGGCCTTCTTTGCCCCCAGCGAGGCGGCGACCGTCGGTTGGTCGAGGTTGTAGGTCCCGGCCGAGCCGCAGCACAGGTGGGTGTCGCGCAGCTCGACCAAGCGCAGCCCCGGAACCCGCGCCAGCAATCGCCGCGGCTCCGCGCGGACGCCCTGACCGTTGGCGAGATGGCAGGCGTCCTGATAGGCGACCACCATTTCCTCCTGCGGCTCCGGCAACGCGGCGAGGTCGCCAAGCCGGTCGAGGAAGACGCTGACGTCGACGACTTTCGCCGCGAAGCCGGACGCCCGGTCTTCCTCCGCGCTGCCCTTCAGGATCAGCGGATACTCGTGCAGGCCCGACCCGCAACCGGCGGCATTGGTGATGATGGCATCCACGTCGTCGGGAAAGGCCGCAAGATTCCGCGTCGCGAAATCCATCGCCGACCCGCGGTCGCCGACATGCCAGGCGAGCGCGCCACAGCACGACTGGCCGTCCGGCACCAGCACCTCGACGCCGTTGCGGGTGAGCACCTCGATGGTCGCGAGATTGATGTCGGGATCCAGCACCTGCTGGGCGCAGCCGGCGAGCAGGGCGACCCGCGCACGGCGCTTGCCGATGGCAGGGTAGCATGACTCCAGCGGCTCGCGCGGGGGAAGCGAGCGAGGCAAAAGTTCGAGCATCGGCCGTAGCGGGCCCGGCAGCAAGCGTGCGAAAGGAAGAGCCGCCCGGGCCATCGTCGCCGCCGCCCGGAAGCGCCACGGGATCGGCAAGGTTTCCGACATCATCCAGCGGCGCAGCTTCTCGCCGGTGGAGCGTTTCCGCCGCCCGTCCATCAGCGCGCGGAAGGGGCTGATCAAGTCGCGGTAGCGAACACCCGAAGGGCACGCCGGCTCGCAGGCGAGGCAGCCGAGACAGGCGTCGAGGTGCGGCGCGGCCTGTTCGGGTTCGAGCGATCCCTCGAGCACGTCCTTCATCAGCACGATGCGCCCGCGCGGGCTGTCCGGTTCGCGGCCGAGCTCGGCGTAGGTCGGGCAGGCGGCGAGGCAGAACCCGCAGTGCACGCAACTGCGCACCGCTTCCGCGATCGGCTCGCCGAAGGGAGCGGCTTTTGCGGGATCGATGTCGTGCAGCATGACAGGTCAGGGTGAAGGAAAGCGTCCGTCGGGATCGAGCGCCGACTTCACGGCCCGCGCGACCTCCGGCGAAGGGCACGAACCCAGCCAAGGCGACGATCCCCCGCCGCCACGAATGGCAAGGCCCCGCGAGCCCTGCGCTGCGAGCATGGCATCCAAGGCGGTCTCGTCCGGACAGGCGAACCATCCCGCCGCACCGGCCGAGTAGCGGCGGGGCATCGGCCCGAGCTCGCGGAGCCGCGCCTCGAGATCAGCGATCCGCGAAAGGGTCAGGGGCACCTTCACCAGCGGGGCGCCGTCCGCCCAAATGACTTCGCGAGCATCGGCCCAAAACCGATCCGCCTCGCCGGCGGCGACGATCTCCACCTCCCCCGGCCAGCAGGCGGCGATCTCCCGCGCCATCTTTTCCAAGGCCACCTCGGGTCCGCCGAGCCTCAGCCAGACCGCGGAGTCCTGCGGCAGGTATTCCATCGCGTCCGCTTCCCAGCGCGACGAACCGACCGTCACCATTCGTTCGACCGCAACCCCGGCATCCGCGCAGGCAACCTTCAACGTCAGCGATGCGACGGGAGCGGGAAAGACCTTGAAGCAAACTTCGGTGACAATCCCGAAGCGGCCCATGCTGCCGACCAGGAATTTCGGCAGGTCGAAGCCCGCGGCGTTCTTCACCACCTTGCCGCCACCGCGGATCAACTCGCCGCGGCCGTCGACAAACTGCACGCCGATCAGGAAATCCCGCAGCCCGCCGAAGCGGAAGCGGCCGGGTCCCGAGATGCCCGCCGCCACAGTGCCACCGAGGGTCGCTCCGGCGGCAACGAACAGCGGGTCGAAGGGCAAATACTGGCCCTCTTCCGCCAAGGCCGCGGCGACCTCGGCGACCGGCGTCCCCGCCCGGGCGGTGAAGGTGAACTCGGAGGCGTGGTATTCGAGGATCCCGGTGAGCCCCCGCAGGGAGATTTCCTCGCCCGCACCGACGAGCCGCCGCTTGCTGCCCCCGCCGACCGCCGCGACCCGCGGATATGCCCGCACCGCATCCGCCACTTCCGCCGCCTGGTCCGGTGCCATCATTCGCGGGAAAGGATGCCGGCTTTTTCCAAGGGATGCAGCCCGTGGGTGGTGAGTGCCGGCGCCTCGGCCCCGGGGAACATCTTGCCGGGGTTCGCCAGTTCGCCCGGATCGAAGGCGTGCCGCAGCCGCTTCATCACCGCGATGTCCGCTGCGGAAAACATCGCCGGCAGATAATCCCGTTTTTCCATCCCCACGCCGTGCTCGCCGGTGATCGAGCCGCCCATCGCCACGCACATTTCCAGGATCCGTCCCGCAAGCGCCTCGGCACCCTCCAAGCCCCCCGGAACGCGGCCGTCATAGAGAATCAGCGGATGCAGATTGCCGTCGCCGGCGTGGAAAACATTCGCCACCCGGTAACAGGTCTCCACCGACATCTCGCCGATCCGCCGCAGCGCCTCGCCCAGCCGGGCCCGCGGGACCACGCCGTCCTGGACGATGAAGTCCGGACTCAGCCGGCCGACCGCCGAAAACGCGCACTTGCGCCCTTTCCAGATGGTCATCCGCTCGGCCGCGTTGGCGGCGACGCGCGTTTCGAAAGCATTCGTTTCCGCGAGGATGGCGGCCAGTTGCTCGCGCTCCGCCGCCACCTTCTCGACGGGGCCTTCGAGCTCGATGATCAGCACCGCCTCCGCCCCTTCCGGGTAGCCGCAAGCCACGGCGGCTTCGGCCGCTTCGATCGCCAGCGCGTCCATCATTTCGAGGGCTCCGGGAAGCAGGCCGGACTCGATCACCGCCGAGACCGCATTCCCGGCAGCTTCGAGCGAATGGTAACCGGCCAGCACGGTGTGGAAGATCTCGGCCTTCGGCAGCAGCCGCAGCGTGATCTCGAGCGCGATGCCGAACAGCCCTTCCGAGCCGCAGAACAAGCCGGTGAAATCCGCACCGACCTGCTCGCGGCTGCGGCCGCCGAACTCCACCACTTCGCCGGTCGCAAGCACGGCTTTCACGCCGAGCACGTGGTTTGCGGTCATGCCGTATTTCAGGCAATGCGCGCCGCCGGAGTTGAAGGCGATGTTGCCGCCGATGGTGCAGATCGTCTGGCTCGAGGGATCCGGCGCGTAGTGCAAGCCGTGGCGATCCGCGGCCCGGCTGACGTCGAGGTTGATGACGCCCGGTTCGACCACCGCGACGCGATCGACCGGATCGACCTCGAGGATGCGATTGAGGCGGTTGAGCGCGATCACGATCCCGTCCGCCACCGGCAGCGACCCGCCGGAAAGCGAGGTGCCGCTGCCGCGCGCCACGAACGGCACTGCGTGCTCCACGCACCAGCGGACGATCGCGATCACCTCCCCGGCCGTCTCGGGCACCAGCACCGCGCCCGGCAGCGCCTTCATCGCGGTCAAGCCGTCCGATTCATAGACCGCCATCCGCGCCGGGTCCGTGAACACGCGGTCCGGCGGAAGCAGCGAGCGCAGCGAATCGTGAAGCGCGGGCATGGGTCGGGTTTTGTCCAACCTAACACAACCCTGCGTGCGGTGGACGGAGAATCTCCGTCACGCTCAAAACAACTCGCCCTGCCCCGGCATTACCCGGCGGAAAGCGTCGCCATTCAGTTCGGGCGGCCGCGTCGCCAGCCCGAGCCGGCGGCAGGTGGCGTGGAAAAGGGCCCGCGTCGCGGCCGCCGCCTCACCGGTGCCGCGCATCCGCGTGCCGGGGGTGCTGGTGTTCAACTTGCCACCGCGGCTCGCCCGGATGCGGCCGAGCACCTTCTCCTTCCGGTCCGGGAAGTGGCGGTCGAGCCAGGTTTCGAAAATCCCCGCCACCGCGCCGGGCAGGCGGACCATCGAGTAGGCCGCGAAGCTGGCACCCGCCTCCTTCGCCGCGGCCAGGATCTCCGGCAGCTCGTGGTCGTTCAGCGCCGGGATCAACGGCGCCGCGCTCGGGCCGACCGGCACCCCGGCATCCACCAGCGCCCGCATCGCCTGCAGGCGCGCCCGCGGTGACGAGGCCCGCGGCTCGAGGATCCGCGCCAGCTTCGGGTCGAGGGTGGTGATCGAAAGATAGACGCAGACCGCCCGGTACCGCGCCAGTTCGGCGAGGTGATCGATGTCGCGCGCGACCAGCGCGTTCTTCGTGATCACCGACACCGGTTGCCGGAAGCGGGCCATGACCTCGAGGCAACGGCGGGTGATTTCGAGCTGCCGCTCGACCGGTTGGTAGCAATCGGTCACCCCGCTCATGGCGATCTTCCCCGGGCTGAGGCTGCGGCGGCCCAGTTCCTTTTCGAGCAACTCCGGCGCGTCGTGCTTCACCACGATCTTCGATTCAAAGTCGAGTCCGGCCGAAAAGCCGAGGAACTCGTGGTAGGGCCGGGCGTAGCAGTAGGAGCAGCCGTGTTCGCAGCCGCGGTAGGGATTCACGCCAAAGTCGAAGGACAGGTCCTCCGCGGCGTTGCGGCTGAGGACCGAGCGGGAGTCGTCGCGCAGGAAGCTCGTGCGAAGCGGACGCGGGTCATCGTCGATCCACGCGTCGTCGTCGGTCTCGACGTGCAGGGATTCGAAACGATTGGCGGGATTGGCCTCCGCGCCGCGGCCCCGGGACGGCTTCATGCCGGGACCCTCGGGGATCCGGAACCCGGAATCAAATGTTCATGCGAACATTTTCCCGCGACATGAAAATCGGCCGTCACCGTTTGCGGATTGCCAGAGGCAGGACGATGCGCGAACACGTTAGAGGTGTCGAAAAGCAATCGAGCCGGGATTCCCGCGGCCTCCGCGCTGGTGGTGGCGAACATGATCGGCACCGGCGTCTTCGTTTCGCTCGGCTACCAGCTGCTGGATTTCCACTCCGCGCCGCCGATCCTTTTCCTCTGGCTGCTCGGCGGGCTGGTCGCGCTGTGCGGGGCGCTGTGCTATGCCGAGCTCGCCCGTCACTTGCCGAAGTCCGGCGGGGAGTATCATTTCCTCGGCGCCATCTATCATCCCTCGCTCGGTTTCATGGCGGGCCTGCTGTCGGCGATCGCCGGCTTCGCCGCACCCACCGCGATCACCGCGCTGGCGATGGGCGCTTACCTCAACAAGGCGCTGCCATGGATCGACGCCACGGCCGCCGCGGCGGTGGTGATCGTGATCGGCGCCGCGGCGCACGGCTTGAGCGCCAGTACCAGCGGCCGGGTTCAGGTCGTGGCGACGACGCTGAAGTTGCTGCTGATCACCGTCTTTCTGGTCGCGACCTGTGTGATACCCGGCAAAGGGGACATCCGCTGGAGCTTCGACGCCGCGGAGGACCTGCCCCAGGTGCTGAGCCCGATGTTCGCCGGCGCGGCGTTCTATGTCTTCTATGCCTACAGCGGGTGGAATGCCGCGGTTTACGGGCTGGAGGAATGGAACCGGCCGGAGCGCACGGTGAAGCGGGCCCTGGTCGGCGGAACCCTGCTGGTGACGGCGCTCTACGTGGGCCTCAACATGGCCTTCCTCAAGGCGGCCCCGGTCGAGGCGCTGAAGGGCAAGGAAGAGGTCGGGCATGTCGCGGCGCAGGCCATGTTCGGGGACCAGGCCGGCCAGGTGATCTCCGGCTTGTTCGCGACCGGCCTGTTCGCGTCGGTCAGCGCCCTGCTGTGGGCCGGGCCGCGGGTGCTCGGGGCGATGGCCCGCGACCTCCCGGCACTGCGGTTCTTTTACTCGCCGGGGGAGGTGCCGCTCAAAGCCCTGGCGTTCCAGGCGATCCTCGCCCTGGTGCTGGTGGGTTCGAGCAAGATCGATTCGCTGATGACCTACACCCAGACCGGCCTGACCCTGTGCACCTTCCTCACCGTCGCGGGGCTGTTCAAGATCGGCCGCGGCGGACGGATTCCGCGGATCACCTATCTTCCCGCCTTGCTTTTCGTCGCGGTCACTGGATTTGTGATCGTGCGCATGTTCATGCACGGCTGGGGCCCGGCGACCATCGGTCTGCTGACCGCCGCCGTCTGTGCCGGCCTGTGGTTCCCGCTCCAACGCTTCTCACGATGAAACGATTGCTCCTCTGCTCGCTCCTGCTCGCCGCCTGTGGTCCATCGAAGCCCCCGGCCGGGACCACCCAAACGCTCGGACCCGGGCCCGCCGATTTCAAGGTCGTCTCCGGCAACGCGGCGCCCGATGACATCGCGCTGTTCCTGGCGGGCCAGCCGGTGCGCCACGGCGCCGCCTTGTCACAAATGCAGCAAAGCGGCAACTACCAGGGATACGCCGGCCAGATGGGGCTCAACTGGCGGGTCTTCGCCGCCAAGCGGACCGCCCGCCAGCGCGACTGGTCCGACGCCAACATCCGTCCGCTCACCGGCAACCCGCGGGTCCTGCTCTATCCCTTCGGCGGGCCGGATCTGCTGCACGCGGCGTCCTTGTTCCCCAACACCTCGACCTACGTCCTGTTCGGGCTCGAGCCGACCGGCAGCGTGCCGGCCCTGGAGCAGGCCGACCCCGGCGCCGTCTATTCCTCACTGCGCCGCCTGGACGACGTGATGGAGAGCGAGGTGAAGCACGGCTACTTCATCACCGAAAAAATGAGGTCGAACCTCTCCGGCGGCGTGATGCCCGGCGTCACCCCGGTGCTGCTGGCCCAGCTCGGACTGATGGGCGCCACGGTGAACAGCGTCCAGTCGATCAGCGCCGGCGGACGCTCCGGGGTCGACATCCGCTTCAAGCTGCCGGGCTCCGGTTCCAAGCGCGCGATCTATGTCTCGGGTGACCTTTCGAACGGCGGATTCAGCGGATCGTTCCGCAATTGGGTCGGCTCTTTCGGCGGCGGGGTCGCCTATTTCAAGGCGGCTTCCTACCTGATGCACGACTCGTCGTTCTCCGGAATCCGCGACTGGGTGCTCGGAAACTGCCACGCCGTGGTCCAGGACGACTCGGGCATCCCCTACCGCTACTACGACGCCAGTAAGTGGAACGTCCGGCTGTTCGGCGACTACGACCGCCCGATCGAGCTGTTCACGAAGTTCACCCAAGCCGACCTGCGCGCCGCCTACGACACCATCGGCGGCGGCCCGGCATTGCCGTTCGGGTCGGGCTACCAGGTCCGCGACTACCAGTCGAACCTGCTCATCGCGGTCAGACGCTGAGCGAGTCGAGGAAAGGCCCGTCCTTCCACGACGGCGAGCGGCCGAGGCGGGCGACGACTTTCCCCGCCGACGGCCAGATGAACACCCGCCGGCCCGACGAGCCGATCAGAGCGACGAGGTCGGAAGGCTGGTTCTTCGACAGGCAGGCGCGCTGCCACAGGCTGCTGGCCGGCGCGGGGTCGAGCGCGTCCTCGACTTCGATCGCGTGAGACCCGGCCTTGCGGGCATTTGAATTCCGCCACAGTCCGCCGCCGAACATCGGGTTCACCGCGGAAGGCCGGGTCATGCGGGCGAACAGCGCCGGATCGAAGCCGGCAACACTTTCGCCGGCGAGCAGGCGGGCGAGCGTCCGCCCGAGCCGGCCCAGCGCCTCGACGTCGAGTTCCGCGCCGGTCGACAGGAAGAAGCGGCCCTTGCGGTCCGACCGCCAGTCGGGGCTGCTGAGGCCGACCGGGCGCATCACCGCCCGGTGCAGGAATTTCTCCAAGGTCTCCCCCCTCGCCACGAGCTTGCGTTGCATCAACTCCGCCAGCACCTCCCAGCAGGCCGGGCCGTAGCGAAAGAAGCTCCCCGGGTCGTTCACCACCGCCAAGGCGACGGCGTTGCGACCCTTGTCCGTGGGATTCCGGTAGAGGGCTGCCACGCCGGACTCCAGGCCGGCCGTCTGCTGGAGCAGCATCGACACCGTGATCCTCGCCTTGCGGGAGTCGCCGCTCCACTCGGGAATCGTCGCGGCCACCCGTTCGCCGTCGGAAAGCCAGCCCTCCCCCATCGCCCGCGTCGCCGCCAGGGCCGCCAGCGACTTGGTGATGCTGAGGGCCGGCCCGCTCGCACCCGTGTTCCAGCCGTGAAGCTTGTGCCCCCCCGACCATGCCGCCCACCCCTGCGCGCCGCGGCTGCGGGCGATCGCGTCGGCCCGCTCCAGCTGCGAACCGCTCCATGCGCCGCTGCCGGACGGTCCGGCACAACCGCCGCAGGCGGCAACCATCGAGCACAGGAACCGGCGCCGGGACAGCATCACATCCCATCCATAGCACCGGCGGCCGCCGGACGGAAAGCGACAACTGGTTTGTTGTGTCTAACGATCATCCATGCATGATCCCTCCCCCATGAGGCTCGCCCGTCCCGCACTCACCGTTTTCGCCGCCGCTTGCCTCACCGCCACCGGCGAGGAAGCCCGTACCTGGACCGACGTGAAAGGACGGACCCTGGAGGGAACCCTGGTCAAACAAACCGAAGCCGAAATCTGGGTACGCCGCGACAACGGCAGCCGGGTGAAGATTGCACGCGACACCCTGAGCAGCGGCGACCTCGACTACCTCAAGGCAGCCGCCAAGGCGAAGAAGTCGCTGAAGGGCGAACGCTTCGACACCTCGAAAATCGACCCAACCGCCTGGCAGCCGCGCCCCGTCGGCCTCCGCCTCGGCAAGCTGGTCTACCCGGTCACGCTCGAGTCCCCGCACTTCATCGTCGGCGGCCAGGCCAAGGTCAGGCCGGCGATCCTGGCCGCCTATGCGGAAGCGGCAGAGCGGCTGTGGACCGACATGGCCAGCGACTATCCCGGCCTGGTGGAAGCCTTCAAGGACCGCAAGATGCCGATCGTCCTGCTCGAGGACAAGGGCGAGTCCAAGACCCTCGCGAACTGGCACCGGAACCATGCCCAGGAAAGCAGGACCGTCCGCTACAGCTACAGTCTGGAATCCTACACCATCGTCGCCTTCGACCTCGACAAGGACTTCGCCAAAGAGTCCGGCTTCACCAACATCGGCCGGGCGTTCCGGCTCGACGCCAAGGGCGCCGACCACAACCGGATCCTGTGGCACAAGCGGATCCACTTCCTTTCCGAGGACATCCTGCGCCACTGGATCGGCGACCCGGTCCAGAATGGCACGGCCTCGTTCTCGATCATCCGGCTGGTGGCCTCGTTCCATCGCGAAGGCCTCATCTGCGGGAAGATCGAGACCGAGGTGACGATCGGCGGCCGCGAGGTGGAGGGTTTCCGCAACAGCCGGAACTGGTCGGGCATCACCAAAAAGCTCCTCAAGGACGGCGCCCAGGCCGACATCGAGACGCTGCTCCAAACCCAGGCCAGCCGCGCCGAACCGCGCGACCTCGGTTTCGGCTACGGGCTGATGCACTTCATCCACGCCGACGACGAGCGGCTCGCCGGATTCGCGAAACTGCTGGAAGACATCTCGGAGCACAACGAATCGCCCGACGCCGGGGACTTCGCCGAGGCGCTCGGCTACGAGTCGCCCGACGAGCTAAACAGCGCCTGGCGGGAGTACATGATGAGCGACGCCTTCGAGTAAGTCGGCGCCTTGCCGCTTGCCCGACGCGCCCGGGTCCCCTACACCCGCGGCGTGCTCTCCATTCACAAGCTCACCAAGACCCTCGGCGGCCGCACGCTTTTCCGCGACGCGGAACTGACGATCAACTGGGGCGAACGCATGGCCCTGGTCGGCCCGAACGGCGCCGGCAAGTCGACGCTTTTCCGGATGATCCTGGGGGAGGAAGACCTGGATGGCGGCACCATCGAGCGCGACGAATACGCGATCACCGGCTACCTCGCCCAGGAATCCGGCGACCCGGGCGACGAAACGGTGCTGGAGATCGCCATCGGCATCACCCCGGAAATGGTCGGCTACCTGCGGACCATGCGCGAGCATGAGGCGGCGGGCACCCTCGACCATCCCGACTACGCCCACGCGCAGGACCAGTTCAACCTGCTCAACGGCTACCAGCTGGAGCCCAAGGCGAAGAAAATCCTCGCCGGACTCGGGTACAAGGAAGCCGACTTCCACCGCACCGCCCGCGAGTTCTCCGGCGGCTGGATCATGCGTGCCTACCTCGCCCGCCTGCTGGTCCAGGAGCCCGACCTGCTGATGCTGGACGAGCCGACCAACCACCTCGACCTGCTCTCGCTGCTGTGGTTCCAGCGCTACCTGATGAACTATCCCGGCGCGATCCTGATGATTTCCCACGACCGCGACTTCATGGACGCGATCATCGAGAGCGTGGTGGAAATCGACCCCGACGCCCAGGAGCTCATCTCCTACACCGGCAACTACACCAGCTACCTTGAGCAGCGCGAAGCGCGCTACGAGCAGAAGGTCCAGGCCTACCGGAACCAGAACAAGGAGATCGAAGGCCACCAGGAATTCATCGACCGTTTCCGCCAGGTCGGTTCGAAGGCGGCGCAGGTACAGTCGCGGATCAAGTTCCTCGAGAAGCTGGACCGGATCGAGAAGCCGCGTGCCCCGCGCAAGCCCTTCAAGTTCGCCTTCCCGCAGCCGGCCCGCTCGAACCAGAAGGTCGTCGACCTGAAAAAGATCGGCCAGGCCTATGGCGAGAAGGTCATCTACAAGGACCTCGACCTGACCATCGAGCGCGGCGACAAGATCGTCCTGGTCGGCCCGAACGGCGCCGGCAAGTCGACCCTGCTCAAGATCCTCGCCGGCCAGCTTGAGATCAACGGCGGCGAGCGCGAGGTCGGCTACCTGACGAAGATGGGTTACTACTCGCAGCACCGCTCCGAGACCCTCAACGAGGACAACACCGTGCTCGAGGAAGTGCTGGCGAGCTGCCCGACCCTCCGCGAGGAGGACGCCCGCGCCATCCTCGGCACTTTCCTGTTCCGCCGGACCGACGTGGAAAAGCGCTGCGGCGTGCTTTCCGGTGGAGAGAAGTCCCGCCTCAACCTGGTCAAGTTCCTCGTCGATCCGCCGAACCTGCTGCTGATGGACGAGCCGACGACCCACCTCGACATCCTCTCGATCGACTCGCTGGTCAACGCCTTGAAGAGCTACGAGGGCACCCTGGTGTTCATCTCCCACGACGTGCACTTCATCCGCAACCTCGCCGAGACCACGCTGCACATCGCCCGCAACGAGGCGGACACCGCCAGCGTGCTGACCCGCTACACCGGCGGCTACGACTACTTCCTCGAGAAAAGCGGACTCAACGACGACCGCGGCGCCGTGACGGCGTGACGGCCGCACCTCTCCCGGCATGCCGACGCTACTCCTCTGCGGCCACGGGTACCTGGGACATGCGGTCGCCCGCGACTTCCTGGCAGCCGGCTGGGAGGTCGTCGCCCTCTCCCGCTCGGGCGACGATGGCAGCCTCGCCTGTGACTTGAGCTCGAATGCCGACGTCGCGGCGTTGCGGGTGAAACCGGACTTCATCGTCCACTGCGCCTCCTCCGGCCGCGGCGGTCCGGACGCCTACCGGGCCGTCTATTTCAATGGCTGCCGCCACCTGCTCGACCGCTTTCCCGGCATGCCGCTGCTGTTCACCTCCAGCACTTCCGTCTACGCCCAGACCGACGGCTCGGAGGTCACCGAGGAAAGCCCCGCCGAGCCCGATCGCGAAACCGGCCAGATTCTCCGCCAGACCGAGGACCTGGTCCTCGCCAATGGCGGCCTGATCACCCGCCTTTCAGGTATCTACGGTCCCGGCCGCAGCGTGATCCTGAAAAAGTTCCTCGCCGGTGAAGCCGTGATCGAGGAGGACGGCCGCCGCTTCCTCAACCAGATCCACCGCGACGACGCCGCCGCGGCGATCCTTCATCTCGCCGGCCTTCCCGCCGCGCAGGTCCGCCTGTTCAACGTCTCCGACTCCCGGCCGCTCGCCCAACTCGAGTGCTATCGCCAGCTCGGAGTAATGTTCTCCCGGCCACTACCGCCCGCCGGCCCGCGCGACCCCAACCGCAAGCGCGGCTGGACCCACAAGCGCGTCTCGAATGCCCGCCTCCGCGCCACCGGCTGGGAACCGCGATTTCCGTCCTTCCTCGACGCCGCGGCTCAGATCGCCCCGACCTTGGAAGGAGCGTGAAACGGGATGGGGCCAGCTCCCCCGTGAGAGGAACCGGCCCCTGTCATATGGCACTCCAACCGCACTAGCGGATGAAGCCGAGTCCGGACACCCGCTCCTTGCCGTCGCGCTCGGTCACGGTGATGGTCACCGTTCCCCCGGCCGAATCGGCGGCGACCTCGGTCTTGAGGTCGTCATGATGGGACACCCGCCAGTTCCCGAACTGGTCCGGCGAGCCCCCCGCCTCGCGGAACGAGGCCGAAAACTGGCTGACAAAGGCCTTCTCGAAATTCACTTTCTCCGTCTCGGAGGGGACCTGCACATAGGCCAGCCCGACGTTCTGGCCCAGCGAGTTCAAGGTCGTCCAATCGATCCGGTCCCGCACCCCCTCCTCGCCGCGGGCCAAAGACTCGAAGGTGCTCTTGGCAAAGCTGACGTCACCGCGGCTCTCCGCCTGGTCACAGTAGGAAAGCAACAACGGCATCGCGGCGGCGAGGGGGAACCAGAGATATTTCATAAGTGGGAAGTTTGGATTCGCCATCTCTTTTGCAGACCCCGATCCATACCTGCAACTCACTGACCACAAGCACCCAACACGCCCTTCAATCCCGAACAAATCATGCAATTCGCATCCCGCGAAGCGCATTCTGCCGACTTGCCTGCGTCCCGATTTGCCTGCCAGATTCAGGCATGTGGAGATGGATGACCTGCGGAATGTTGCTCGGATTGGTGTCGTGCTACGGCGGCGGAACCACCTATCAACCGGAAACCGGCGACATTGTTTTCCAGTCGCTGCCGAACCCGCCGGGCCTCGATCTGGTCGATGCCATCGAAGGCGCGACCGGCTCGCCCTATTCGCATTGCGCGATGGTGTTCGAGGAGAACGGGCAGTGGCAGGTCATCGAGGCCATCGGCCCGGTGAAGGTCACGAGCCTGAAGGAGTACACCGCCCGCGGTCGGGGCGGCAAGATCTGGGCCTACCGGTTCGACCAAGCCGGGCGGAAGTATGTCCCCGCCGCCCTCGCCACGATGCGCAAGGACCTCGGCAAGCCCTACGACCCCCGCTACCGCTTCGACGACCAGGCGATCTATTGCTCCGAGCTGATCTGGCGTGGCTGGAAATCCGCCACCGGCAAAGGCCTCGGCAACACCGTCACCCTCGGCAGCCTCGGGTGGAAACCCTACCAGCCGGTGATTGAAGCCATCGAGGGCCGCGGCAACCTGCCCCTCGACCGGGAAATGATCACCCCGCGAGACCTCGCCAAGGCTCCCCAATTGACCCGGATTTTCCCCGCGGAGTAGGTGATTCCTATTCCAAGACGGTCCACCGGTGCAGGCTGACCTCGCAACGGAACCACGGATTGTCATCCTCGTCGGCGCGGGCGATGAAGACCTTTCCCGGCCCCGGGTCCGCCTGGATCCACGATCCGCCACCCAGATAGACCATCACGTGGCTGCCGCCGCGGGTCACGGCCAGGTCGCCGGCGACGAGCTCCGCGGGGTCGAGCTTCCAGAGCGGTCCCTCCACTCCGATCGGGCGGGTAAAGCCACGATAGCCCTCGCCCATGGCCCGCGCGCTGGTATCGAACCACCACTGTGCCAGCCACATCCTCGCGGCACGGCCGTTGCCCCGGATCGCCTGATGCCGCAAGGCATCGCGCAGGGCCCGGCGCGGCAACCCCGAGCAATCGATGCCCCGGGCATTCTCGCCACCCCAGACGTAGCGGCAGCCGTCAAAGGCCTGCATCGCCGCGAGGTAGTCCTCCCGCAGTCGCGCGCGATCCAGGTCGCGTCCGGGCAGAGCCAGCGGCAGCAACAGCAGGCATGGACCCACGATCGCCGCCGCTCTCGGCAGAGGTTTTTTCCACAACGCAATCACCAGCCCGACCCAGCAGGCGGCAAGGACGAGCGGCAAGCCCCAGCGCATGCAACCATCGTGGTAAGGCCGCCAGATCAGGAAGCCCGCGACGACTCCTCCATAGATCAGCAGCCGGGCGATGGTCTTCCGCTTCATCCGGGCGATTCCACCAGCGCGGCTGGCGGGCCGCCACCTTGATCCGCCGGGTCACGGCGAATTCACCGGGGCTTCACATTCCCCGTCGCTTGAGCTCCGCCTCCAGTTCGGCGTGGCGCGGGTCCTTTTCGCCATCCCAGATCTTGCGGAAGCCGTTCTTCCGGGAGGTCGCCTGGCGCACCAGGCCGTTGGCGGAAAGCGCGGCCGGGACGGCGATGGAAAACCCGCAGCTGTCGAGCGCCTGGGCGGTCCAGACATTGCAGATCCGGGGGAAGTAATAGGAATAGTTCTCCGGACAGCGGATCAGGCGGCCGTTGCCCCAGCTCGACTTGCCGATCGTCAGCGGGCCCCCGGCCGGATTCTTTGCGGCGCAGGCATTGAGGAAGGCCGCGAGGGAATAGCCGGCGGATCGCGGGACATCGGCGACGAAGACCCGCTGGTGATGGCAGACCTGCTCGACCTTCCAGTCGATCGGGATGCATTCCATGACGGAAGGCGAAGGCGCGAACAAGGCGCCGGCCACCTCGCCGACGGAAAGCCAGCGCTCCTGCAGATAGGCGACCTCGTCGCCCCAGCTCATCACCACGTACTTGTGATTGCCGATCTCCGGGGGTTTCTCGAAGCCACACTGCTCCAGCCACTCGAGCTCGAAAACCAGCGCGGTGTGGAGTTTGTCGGCCAGCAGGTGGACCGGCACGGTCTCGCTGGTCGCGACATGGATCGACTGCGTCTCGATGCGCGCCACGCCCGGCTCCGGTGCCGGCAGGTGCATGGCACAGGAGGCCAACAGGACCGCAGGCAACAGCAGGACGAGTCGGAGCAGTGACATGGCGGGGCCTTCCATACCTCGCCCGGAGCCTGAATCAAGGCGTTCCGAACGAGCAGATGTATTCGCAGGGCGAATCCGTCACCGTGATGGTGAAGCCGCTGTCGCCGGGAACATCGAAGGAAGCCCCGGCCGCCACGACGATCTTCGCGGTGGTGCCGTCGAGCACGACCTCGCAGGCACCGGCGGTGATTTCCATCACTTCCGGGTCGGCGGTGCCGAAGTGGTATTCACCGGGGAAGATGATCCCGAGCGACTTCTTGCGGCCGTCTGCCAGCTGCAGGGAGTGGGAGATGACCTTGCCGTCGAAGTAGACGTTGGCCTTGGCCAGGACGGTGACGTTTTCGAATGAAGTGGACATGGAGGCGGCGGATTTGCAGCGAAGCTCAGAGGATGTCGATCAATTCGACGTCGAACACCAGCATGCCGGCCGGGGCACCCGGCGGCGGGTTCTCACCGTAGGCAAGCTTGGCCGGAATCCAGAAGCGGCGCTTCTCGCCGCCGACCATCAGCTGCACGCCTTCGGTCCAGCCGGGGATCACTCGGTTGAGCGGGAATTCGATGGTTTCGCCGCGGACGACGGAGCTGTCGAAGAGCTTCCCGTCGGTGGTCCAGCCGGAGTAGTGGACTTCCACCGTGTCGGTCGCCTTCGGGTGGCGGCTGCCGTTGCCGGCGGCAAGCACCTTCGAGGCGAGGCCGCTGGCGGTGGTGTGCGCGTCGGCCGGCGGGGCGGCGACGTCCTCGGGAACCGGCGGCGGCTCGGGGGCCTTCTCAATGCCGAACAGCTCGACGTCGAAGACCAGCATGCCCTTCGGTGCACCGGACCGCGGGTTTTCGCCGTAGGCAAGGTTGCCCGGGATCCAGAAGCGGCGGGTTTCGCCGACGACCATCAGCTGCAGGCCCTCGGTCCAGCCGGCGATGACCTGGTTGAGCGCGAAGGAGATCGTCTTGCCCCGGTCGACCGAGCTGTCGAACTGTTTACCGTCGGTCGTCCAGCCGGAATAGTGCACCGTCACGGTGTCCGCGGGACCCGGCTTTTCGGCGCCGTCGCCGGCTTTGATGACTTTCGAGGCGAGGCCCGTCGGGCTGACGATGGCATCGGCGGGCGCGGCGTTGACGTCGGAAGGAGCAGCTGGCATGGCGGCGGCAGCCTTGGCCCGGGGATGCCTGACTGTCAACCCGCTGGATCTTCCGATCGTGTCGCGCTTGCCGCGAGGCGACGGTCGATCAAGAAGGGACCGAAGGGAATCAGTGAAGCCAGGAAAGCGATCGCGGACTGCCTGGTGGTGAGCGCCTTGTTTCCCCACGCCTGGAAGATGACGAGGAGGAAGAGCAGGAACAGCACGCCGTGGATCATGCCGGTGACGCGCACGGCCATGGGCATGCCGGCCAGGTATTTGAGCGGCATGGCGATGCCCAGCAGGACGAGGAAGGAAAGGCCTTCGACCATGCCGACGAGGCGGACACGGCCGACGGGATCGCGGAGACCGGGGAACTTCGGCCCGAAAGCGGGGGCAGTGGTCGGCTCCGAGCGTGGCGGTTGGTAAGGCGACGAAACGGACATGGGCCGAGAGGAACAGCGGACAGGACGATGTCAACGAAAGGCGGCGATGCCGACCGAAATGGAACGAGCGAATCCTCCCGCACGAGAAGCCAACCGGGTGGAATGAATCCCGCTCTGCCTGCTTCTTGCGTCATCATTGCCGTCATGCTTAAAACTAGGGTCACGCTGCCGAATCCCCCCCGAACTTTCGCTCATGAAGAATCTCCTCGCCGCCTGTTCCCTCGCCCTGATGGGCTCCACTTCCGGCGCGGGATTCCAGCTCCACGAGCGCTCCGCCAGCGGTCTCGGACGGGCATTTTCCGGGGAGGCGGCGATCGCCGACGACGCCTCCGTCCTCGCGTCGAACCCCGCCGCGATGTTGCTGCTGGAGGACGAGTGGTCCTTCGCCATCGGTGCCAGCGCGATTTTCGCGGAGGTGGAAGTCAACGGCACCTACGCGCCACCTGCACCGGCACCTCCGGGCACGGTCGTTCCCTCGCCTGCCGGCAACATCGCCTCCGATGCTTACATTCCCCACACCTACCTCGCCTGGCGCATCACTGATCGCCTCAGCATTGGCTTCGGCGCCTACACCACCTTCGGGCTCAAGACCAATTACCCCACCTTCTTCGCCGCCCGCTCCGTGGCCGATTTCGGCGAGCTGGTTTCCTTCAACTTGAACCCCTCGCTCGCCTGGCGAATCAACGAACAATGGTCGGTGGGCGGCGGCTTCGACGCCCTCTACGCCAAGGGCAAAATCACGTCCACCCTCCCCTCCACCTTGCCGACCCTGGACATCGCCGGCGACGACTGGGGCTACGGCTTCAATGCCGGCATCCTGTTCGAACCGGCGGACGGCACCCGCTTCGGCCTGCACTACCGCTCGGCGATCGACCTCGGCCTCAAGGGCCGGGCGGTGTCGGTGCTCGCCCCCTTCAACGGCCCCGTCAGCCTGGACGTCGAACTCCCCGACAGCGTGGAGTTCAGCGCGGTCCGGGATCTCGGCGACTGGTCGATCCACGGCGACGTGATGTGGACCCACTGGAGCACCTTCCAACAGCTCGCTCCGCAGGTCGCCGGGGCCGCGGTCCAACCGCCGGTGACGCAGGAGAACTGGAAGGACTCGTGGCGCTTCGCCCTCGGCACGACCTGGCGCGCCAGCGAGACCTGGACCTTCCGCGCCGGTGCCTCGTACGACCGCAGCCCGGTGCCCGCCGGCACCGTCACCTTGCGCATCCCCGACGCGGACCGTTTCTGGCTGACGGCAGGCTTCTCGTGGGAATTCCACCCCTGCTGGATGCTGAACGCCGCCTACTGCCACGTCTTCGCGGACGACGTGAACATCCGCGACGGCAGTGCCGCGACCGGCGTTTTCACCGGCCGGGCGACCGGCAGCGCGGACATCGTGTCGATCGGGATCTCGACCACCTTCTGACGCGGGTTCCAGCTTTTCCCATCGCCATCCCGGCGGGGCCGTCGTTAGCCTCGGCAACGAATGACACCGCGCGTCAAGCAAACGGCCTCGATCACCATTGGCGAATTCTTCGAACGCCACGCCGCCGGGCTTTCCCTGACCCTGCTGAGCGAAAAACACGGCTTCGAGCGACCGATCAGCGAGCCGGCGCCCAACCGCCCCGGCCTCGCCCTGGCCGGCTTTTTCAGCTACTTTGCCAAGAAGCGGTTGCAGGTGCTCGGCAACTCCGAGATGTCCTATTTGAAGAAGCTCACGCCGCAGATGAGCGCGGAGCGGCTGCGGCGGATGTGCGAGCGCGACATCCCGGGGATCGTCGTCTCGCGCGGGTCGAAGCTCACCGAGGCGCACATGGCGATCGCCGCGGAGCACCGCATCCCGGTCTTCAGCACCACGCTGGTGACGATGAAGTTCCTCAACGCCGCGACCCTGCGCCTGGAGAACGAGTTCGCGCCCAATGTCACCCTCCACGGATGCATGGTCGACTTGCGCGGCATCGGCGTCCTGATCATGGGCAAGAGTGGCGCCGGCAAGAGCGAGACCGCCATCGGCCTGATCGAAAAAGGCGGTGCCCTGGTCGCCGACGACATGGTGCGGATCAAGTACGCTGGCGGTGAACTTACCGCTTCCGCCCCCGCCCTTTCCCGGGGCTACCTGGAAATCCGCGGCATCGGCATCGTCAACGTCGCCAACCTCTACGGCCTCGCGTCGATCCGGCCGGAAAAGCGGCTCGACCTTGTGGTCACCCTGATCGCCTACGCCGACCAGAACGAAATCGACCGCCTGGGCCTGCAACCGAAGTCCTTCGAGATCCTCGGCCAGCAAGTGCCGCACGTCGAAGTCCCGGTTGCCCCGGGCCGCGACACCGCGCGCATGGTGGCGATCGCGGCGCTCGACCAACAGCTGCGCCGCCTGGGCTACAACATGGCGGACGAGTTCAACCAGCGCCTACTCCGCCACATGGCGGGCGAGGTCTAGCGGACCGCGGCCGCGCTCAATCCTCCTCGAACTTGCGGCTGATGAGATCGGCCAAGGCGTCGAGCGCGGCTTCGGCATCGGAACCGTCGGCACCGACGATGATCACCGAGCCGTGGCCGGCCGCCAGCATCATCAGGCCCATGATGCTCTTGCCATCCACTTCTTCGCCGTCCTTTTCGACGCGGACCTCGGAAGTGAAGCGGCTGGCCGTCTTCACGAATTGGGCCGCGGGACGGGCATGAATGCCGAGTTTGTTCTGAATGGTGAATTCGCGCTGCGGCATCGGGATAGTTCGTTCGGGACGGGCCGGAGCCTAGGAGGATGCGCGGGTTCCGTCCAAGTGATTTTTTTGACCGGAGAGCGGCGCTTTGGCCCGGAACGGATGATTTTTGTTCTTTGAACGCCGGGCGCGGCTTCGCAGCATGAGTGCGGAAATGTCCATCCACTCCACGCAGGAATCCGTCCTCCAAGGCATCCCGGTGTCTCCCGGGATCGGCATCGGGCCGGTTCACGTTGTCGCGCGGGGATTTTCCGCCCCCGAGGTCTACGAGATCAGCGAGAAGGACGTGGAGTCGGAGCAGCAGCGCTTCCGCGCCGCGCTGGAGGAGACCAAGGTCCAGCTCGACGAACTGCAGGAGCGCATCAAGGCGATCTCCGGCGAGGCGGAGAGCCAGATTTTCGAAGCGCACCTGATGGTGCTCGAGGACCGGGCGATGCTCGACCGGGTGGCGGATGCCATCGCCTCCCGCAAACAGAACGCGGAGTTCGCCTTCTACGCGGTGATGCAGCATTTCCTGGAAGCGATGCGCCGGGTGCCGGATCCCTATCTGCGCGAGCGCACCTCCGACCTCGAGGACGTCTGCCAACGGGTGCTGAGGAATTTCCGCCCGGAAGACGTCGTCCGCCACGTTGCCCCGGACGAGCAGCACGTCCTCGTCGCCTACGATCTCACCCCGTCCGACACGGTCGCGATCAACCGCCGCCATGTGGTCGGCTTCGCCACCGAACTGGGCAGCGTCAACTCGCACACCGCGATCCTCGCCCGCTCGCTCGGGCTGCCGGCGATCGTCGGCATCGAGGACGCGGTACTCGACATCCGCACCCTCACCCCGTCCATCCTCGACGGTTATTCCGGCAAGCTGATCCTCCACCCGTCCGAAGAGACCTTGGCCCGCTACCGCGAGTTGAGGGATCGCAAGGAGAAGGTCCGCCAGGACCTCGAGGCCCAGCGGGACGCCCTCACCGCCACCACCGACGGGCGCAAGATCACGCTTTCCGCCAACATCGAGTTCCTCGACGAGCTCGCCCTGGTCACCAACAGCGGCGCGAAGGGCGTCGGCCTCTACCGGACCGAGTTCCTGTTGCTCGACGGCGAGGAGATGCCGGGGGAACTCGAACAAACCGAGGCCTACACCAAGCTCGCCAAGGCGCTGTCGCCCCATCCGGTGATCATCCGCACCCTCGATGCCGGCGGCGACAAGCTGCCGGTGGAGCCGCTCACCGAACCGGAGCCCAACCCCTTCCTCGGCTGGCGCGGGATCCGCGTTTCGCTCGACCGCCC
This sequence comes from Neoluteolibacter marinus, assembly GCF_014904755.1. Taxonomy (GTDB): domain Bacteria; phylum Verrucomicrobiota; class Verrucomicrobiia; order Verrucomicrobiales; family Akkermansiaceae; genus Haloferula; species Haloferula marina. Next base: position 99,814 of record NZ_JACZFQ010000006.1, on the reverse strand, counting down.
CGGGATGTTCAAGGAGCAGCTCCGCGGGATCCTGAGGGCCAGCGTCCACGGCAAGCTCGCGGTGATGTTCCCGCTGGTCTCCGGCCTCAGCGAGGTCCGCCGCGCCAAGGACTACCTGAAGGAGTGCATGGAAGAGCTCTCGAAAGAGGGTGTCCCCTTCGACGAGCGCCTCGAAACCGGCGTCATGATCGAGCTGCCCAGCGCCGCCATCGTCGCCGATCTGATCGCGCCGGAGGTGGACTTCTTCTCGATCGGCACCAACGACCTCATCCAGTACACCGTCGCGGTGGACCGGGTGAACCACCACGTCGCCAACCTCTACCGGCCGACCCACCCCGCGGTGGTGCGCCTGATCAAGCGCACCGTCGATGCCGCCGCCAATGCCGGCATCTGGACCGGGGTCTGCGGCGAAATGGCCGGCGACATCCGCCTCACCCCCTTGCTGCTGGGACTCGGCGTCGAGGAGCTTTCCGTCGGCCCTCACCAGGTGCCCCGCGTCCGCCGCGCCATCCGTGCGCTCAGCCACGCCGAGTGCGCCGCCATGGCCGACGAGGCGATCAAGACGCCGCTCAGCAACGACATCATGGACGCGACGGTCGGCCTCGCCCGGAAGTATTATCCGGAGCTATTGGAGTGATCGTCACCGCACCAGCGGATTGCGCGGGATGCCCCGGTCCGACTTCGGGAAATCCGGGCGCACCGGCTTTTCTTCCGGCGGCTGCTGCGCGCGCTGGGCTTCGAAGCTCTCCAACAAACCGGTCACCCGCTGGCGGTCCGCCTCGATGAGTTCCGTTTGCGGGCTGTCACCGGCCTCCAGGACCAGCACGTCGTAGCCGTCCTTCACCTTGGCCAGATCCTCGAGGGTCTTCATGTTGACCTCCCCGGCCAAGAGGTGGCGGTGCCGGCCGAACAGCCTCGCCTCCCCGGCCACCGCGGGATCCGCCTCCAGCACCGCGATCCGTTTGCGGATCGTCTCCGGCCACGGCTGCCCGGGGGCATTCACGAAGGGCCGCTCACGGAGATCCAGCAAGCCCCGCCATTGCGCCAAAGGCGGCAGCTCCAACAGCTTCGCATAGTCTGCTTCGATCGCGTTGGTGTCGGGGACACCGCCATTCCGCAGCGTGAACCATTCCGTCAAACCCGGCGATCCGTCGCCGGGGAATTCGTGCTTCAAGCCGTGCCAGGTCTCCATCGTCACCGCGGCACCCAGCTTCCCGTAAAAGAGCCGGGCCTTCAGAGCGAACGGATAGACCCCGTCCATGCGGCCTGCCCCGAGGAACAAAGGAGTGCCCGGATAGCTGGCCGGCTGCGGCGAAAGCTGGTTCATGTGCCCCGCGCCCAGGATCGCCGCACCGGCGAGCGAACGATCGGCCTGGAAGAACATCCCGCTGACCCAGCCACCCTGGCTGAACCCGGAGACAAACAAGCGCCCGGGATCGAGTCCCTGCTCCGCGGCGAGGCGGTCGCGGACCCCCTGCAAGATCGCCAGCTCCTTCTTGAGATTGTCCGGCGAGTAGCGGAACGCCCCCTCGAACGAGAAGGTCATGCCGACCACGATCCAATCCTTCGCGCCCGTGTGGCGGCGGATCATGGTGGTCGTCGGGTGCCCGCCCAGGCCGTGATAAAAGAACACCGCCGGCCACTTCTTCGCCGGATCGTGGTTCTCGGGCAGCGAGAGCTCCACCGGCACGGGAAGCCGTTCCACCGTCATCGGCTCGGCGCGGGCGGAGGCCACGGCCAGCGCCAGGCAAACAGGAAGCGGCCGGACGATCATGCCCGCACCCTGAATCCGATGCGCTTGCGGGGCCAGACGATTCAATGGGCGTGGGCGCGCAAGTCGTCGAGATCGAGGAACTCGACCGCCGACTCGTGGGTGGACTCCAACACCACCGGCGGCGCCTGTCCGGCGTCGAGCGCCTCCTTCCAGCGGGCGGCGCACAGGCACCAGCGGTCACCCGGCTGCAGGCCGGGGAACTCGAACTCCGGCCGCGGGGTGGTGAGGTCGTTGCCACGGGACTTCGACCATTCGAGAAAACCTTCGGTCATGCGGGCGCACACGACGTGCACCCCGACGTCGCCGCGGCCGGTCCGGCAACAACCGTCGCGGAAAAACCCGGTCATCGGCTGCGTCGAACACGGTTCGAGCACCCCGCCTAACACATTTCGTCGTTCCACCGCCATGAGCGCATCTTACGCGCTCCCGGCCATTCGTCCAATCCGGGCTTCGTGACGATGCGTGCCAGCCACCGGCTCAGCCGCCGGTCCGCGGCGGGCGCTTCTTGCCGGCGCCACCTTCCTTCGGGTCGATCACCCGGCCCTGGGCCTGGCGCATGCGCTGGGCCTGGTCGGCCTTCTCGGCCATCCGCTCGACCCAGCTCTTGCCGTTCTTGCCCGGCTTGCTCTTGAGCTCCGGCTCGGGCAGGCGATTGCTCAGCCAGGTCTGGAAGATCGAGAAGATGTTCGAGGTGGTCCAGTAGAGCGCCAGCGCGGCAGCGAAGTTGTAGCAGATAAAGAGGAAGAAGAACGGCATCAGCTTCATCACCATCATCTGGGTCTTGTCGCCGCCAGTGTTCGGCATCATCGCCATTTGCAGGAAGCTGGTGATCGCCATGACGATCGGCAGCGGGTTGATCGGGATGCCCCCCAGGCTGAAGATCGTGTCGGGCAGTGCGAGGTCATGGACCCAGAGGAATTCCTGGCCGCGCATCTCCACCGCGTGCATAAGCATCGAGTAGAAGCCGAAGAAGATCGGCAGCTGGGCGAACATCGGGAGACAGCCACCGAGCGGGTTGATCCCGTACGTCCGGTAGAGCTTCATCATCTCCTGGTTCATCTTCTGCGGATCGTCCGGATACTTCTCCTTCAGCTTGTCCATCTCCGGCTTGAGCTTGGCCATCCGCTTCATCGTCCGGTTGGAGCGGTTGTAGAGCGGCCAGATCGCGGTGCGCAGGAGGATGGTCAGGACGATGATCGACAGACCCCAGGCCCACGTGCCGGAGATCTTCGCCAGGCCGGCGTGGATCCACCACAGCGACCAGTTCATGAAGCGGCTGAAGGGACTGAACATCCCGTAGTTCATCAGATCGCCCCAATCCTCGCCCATCTTGCGCAGCACGCCGTTCTGCTTGGGTCCGGTGAAGACCTGATAGGAAATCCCGCGCTGCTCACCCGGGGACAGCACCACCGCCGGCAGGCGGAGGCCGGCACGGATCGACCTCAAAGGCTGGCTCCCCGGCTTCAGCGTGACCGAGCCGGTCTTGCTCCAGAGCAGGGACTCGCCCGGCTCGGACGGCTTGATCACGGTGGCGAAGAACTGGTTGGCGACGCCCGCATACTCCGCCTTGCCGGCGGGTTGAGTGATCGTGTCCTGAGCCTTCTTTAAACCGAACCAGCCCTTGTCGAAGGCGTTGGGAGACGTCAGCGAGAACTCGCCGTCGTTGCGCAGGACGGCACCGGTCTGCTCGCCCCGCTCGTTGAGTTCCAGCGGCGTTGCCGAACCGAGGAAGAGGCTGAAGCTATCGAGATTCAGCGTGTTCTCGGTGGCGTTCTCCAGCTGCACCTTGAGATCAAGCCGGTAGGGTGCCCCGGGTTCGGCACCGTCGACCAGCGACCAGGTCTTCTTGGCAACCAGTCCGGCCGGCAGGCGACCGCGGAAAACGACCGACTTCCCGTCGACCGACTCCTCCGGGACGAACTCATAGGCGATGCCCTCGATCCGGTCGGGGCCGTTGGCGATCGCGCCGATGGCGCTGGCACCGTGGCGGTTGAGCTGCACCGGCCCCTCGGCACCGGGCTTGGCGCCCTTCATCTCGGCGGTCTTCAAGCCGCCGCCGATGTTGGTGAAGGTGAAGATCGCTTCGGAGGTTTCGAGTTTCGAGGTGACCTCGACCACCTGGGTGTCGGGCTCCTCGACCTTCAGCGAACCGGGCTTGTCACCGGTCTCCGGCGGCGTGCCGGAGGATTCGGCAACCTCGTCCTTCCCCACCGGAGCCGGCGGCTTTTTCGGGGTGAAGTAGACGTTGACCGCCAGCAAGATGCTGCAGGCGATCACGACAATCCAAGTCTTGCGGTCGTACATGTGATTGATTGAGAGAGAAAAGGTACCGCGTCAGGTGTCCGGCCCGGCGGAACCGCGGGAGACCCCGGGCGTGTCCCCCCGTTTCGGCGGGACGGGGTCATAACCGTAGCCGCCCCAAGGATGACAGCGGAAAATCCGGCAGACCCCCAGCCATGAGCCGCGGAGCGACCCGTGGGTCTCGACCGCCTGCAGGAAGTAGTTGGAGCAGGTGGGTTGGAAGCGGCACCCCGAGTTCGGCCCGCCGAGCGCCTTGAGCACGGGATTGAGGAACTTCTGGTAGAAGCGGATGACCAGGCGGATGAGGAGTTTCACGCGGATTCGGTGCGGGAGTTTCCGCTTTGTCGTGAAAGTTGCGTGCTATGAATCAACGCGGATTTTCCAACAGCCCGAGCCGCCTGGCCTGCTTCAGCCAGTCGGCCTCCAGGTCGCCGAAGCTGGCGGCCGCCGAGCCGGGACGCGGGATGGTGACCAGCAGGCGCTTGGGATCGAGCAAGCGGTGGCCGTGACGCTGCACGATCGACCGCAAACGGCGGCGGATCAAGTTGCGGTCGTGGGCCTTTCCCACCTTGCGGGTGGTGATGAACGCCACCTTGAGGTGGGGCAAGGCGGGATCCGCGAGGGTGCTGAGTACGACAAAACGGCCGGCTTTCGCCTGGCCGTCTTTCCGGGCGCGGGAGAAATCCGCGCGCTTCGACATGCTGTGCTTCCGCGGGAGGCGCATGGGCCGGGCGCGGCGCGCAGTGAAGATCAGACCCCGTGCTGGGTGGTGTGGCGGTCGAACTTGAGTTCGGCGCCCTTGGGGATGAGACGCTTGCGACCCTTCTGGCGGCGGCGACGGATGATGTCGCGGCCGGACTTGGTGGCCATGCGGGCGCGGAATCCGTGTTGATTCTTGCGGGTGCGCTTGGATGGCTGGAAGGTGCGTTTCATGGCGGTTTCGGGAAAAGGTCGTTTCTGGCGCCCGCAGCGAAACCTATTCGTTCCGGCCCGGGCGGGCGCGCACTCTAGGAGCAAGCCCCGGCTTGTCAATGCACCAGATTCGCCAATTCGACGAATTTTTTAAACGATGCACTGGAAATATCGTGCCGCCCCCCGCCGCCCGTGCCACGCTGCCGCGGATATGAACGGTGTCACGGAGACTCAGATCAGGGCGGGAAACCGGCCGAAAGTGGAAACGGCCACCATCGAAGACCTCCCTGCCCTGACTGAACTGGTGGTCGACCTGATGGCCGGTTCCGACGATTTCTCCCCCGACCGCGAGCTCCAGCACCGCGGCCTGGCGCTGATCCTCGAACAACCGAGCCGCGGCCGCATCTTCGTGGTCCGCAATGAGACGAAGATCATCGGCATGGTGAACCTGCTGTTCACGATTTCCACCGCCATGGGCGGCTTCGTGATCCTGATGGAGGACGTGATCGTGCACCCCGACCACCGGGGCCAGGGCTACGGCTCGATGTTGGTCGACCACGTGATCGAGTTCGCCCGCCAGAAGGATTTCAAGCGCATCACCCTGCTCACCGACAAGATCAGCGCGGAGTCGCAGAATTTCTTCCGCAAGAACGGCTTCGAGTATTCCAACATGATCCCGATGCGGCGGATCGTGGAACCCTGAGGAACCATGGTCATCGGAGCGGTCAATGCGGCGGACGGCTTCGCGATGACAATGGTGCTCATCCTCATCCTGATTCTCAGCCTCGGCACCGTCGCGCTGCTGCTGGCCACCATTTTCCGCAGCGGCAAGGCCCGGCCGACGGAAGTCGACAGGCTTCTCGAAGAGCTTCGTGAGGACGAGGACACCGCCAAGCCGCCGGCCGCCCCGGTCGCCACGGAACCGTGGGAGAGGCAGGCCGACTGGTGGAAGAAGTAGCGGTGCCGGCCGGAGCCAGCGCCGTCAGACGCCGCCGAGCAGGTACTTCGCTGCCTGCTCGACGTCCTTGTCGCCGCGACCCGAGAGGTTGGCGATCAGGATGGAATCCTTCGGCAAGCTGCCGGCGATCTTCGACACGTAAGCCATGGCGTGGGAGCTCTCCAAGGCCGGGAGGATGCCCTCGGTGTGGGCCAGCTCCTTGAAGGCGGCGAGCGCCTCGTCGTCGGTGGCGTAGGTGTATTCCACCCGGCCGATGTCCTGGAGGTGGGCGTGCTCCGGGCCGATCGCCGCGTAGTCGAGGCCGGCGGACACTGAATGGGTGAGTTCGATCTGACCGTCCTCGTTGGCCAGCAGCCAGGTCTTGGTGCCTTGCAGCACGCCCAGCTTGCCGCCCTGGAAGCGGGCCGCGTGTTTCTCGGGGAGAATGCCGAGTCCGCCGGCTTCGACGCCGACCATCCGGACGTTTTCATCCTGGAGGAAAGGATGGAACAGGCCGATCGCGTTCGATCCGCCGCCGACGCAAGCCACCAGCAGGTCGGGCAGGCGGCCTTCTTTCTCCAGGATCTGCTCGCGGGCTTCGAGCCCGATCACGCGGTGGAAATCGCGCACCATCATCGGGAACGGATGCGACCCGAGCGCGGAGCCGAGGATGTAGTGGGTGTGGTCGACGGTTGCCACCCAGTCGCGCATCGCCTCGTTGACCGCCTCCTTGAGGGTCGCCTGGCCGGCGGTGACGGCGCGGACCTCGGCCCCCATCAACTGCATCCGGGCGACGTTCAGGGCCTGCCGCTCCATGTCGACCTTGCCCATGTAGACCACGCACTCCATGCCGAAGCGCGCGCAGACGGTGGCGGTGGCAACGCCGTGCTGGCCGGCGCCGGTCTCGGCGATGATCCGCTTCTTGCCGAGGCGCTTGGCCAGCAGGATTTGCCCGATCGCGTTGTTGATCTTGTGCGCCCCGGTGTGGAGCAAGTCCTCGCGCTTCAGGTAGATCTTCGCGCCGCCGAGCTTCTCCGTCCAGCGCTCGGCGAAGTAGAGCGGGGTCGGACGGCCGACGTAGTTCTTCAGCAGGTCATCGAGTTCGGCCTGGAACGCCGGGTCCTTGCGCGCGGCATCGTAGGCGACCGACAGCTCCTGCAGCGGCGCCATCAGGGTTTCGGGCACGAACATGCCGCCGAATTTGCCGAAATGGCCGGTGGCGTCGGGAAGCGTGGGCGAGGGAAGTGCCATGACGGCGGGAAGAAACCATAGCCGGCGGCCGATAACAGCGGAAAAAATCGCCGGCAGGTGCGAGCCTCAGGACGCCGGCATGAACGGCTCCACGTCGAGGAAGTCCTGGCCGTGGATGATTTCGGCGAGGATCGGCACCCCGGTGAGCTGCTCGATGATGCCCTTGTTGGTGATCGCCGCGGTGTCGAGTTCGTCCTCGAGGTGATTGATGACCAGGCCCGCCACCTCAAGGCCCCGCGAACGGATGGCATCGACGGTGAGGATCGTATGGTTCAAGGCCCCGAGGCGGTTGCCGACGACCAAAATCACCGGCAGCGCGAGGTCGGCCGCCAGATCCGCCATGTCGTAGTTCTCCGCCAACGGCACCCGCCAGCCCCCGGCTCCTTCCACGATGACCGTCCGGTGCTTCGCGGCGAAAGCCTCGAAAGCCGAGCGCAGCGCGGCCGGATCGACCGGGCGGTTCTCCAGCATGCCCGCGACCAGCGGAGCCACGGCGGCTTTCAACCACACCGGATTCACCTCCTCCGGATCCAACCCGCCCGAGGCCGCCGCCAGCAAAGTGGCGTCGTCGCGGTCGCCGCAGCACACCGGCTTGAACCCGGCGGCATCGATACCCTCGGCTTGCAGGGCTTCCAGCAGGAGGCAACTGAAGCGGGTCTTGCCCACCCCGGTGTCGGTTCCAGTGACGAAATAGCTCACGGCGCAGCCGTGGCGCGCCGCCGGTTGCGGGTCAAGGCCCTTCGTCCTCGGGCACGACAATCGCCTTCGGCGGCTTGCCGGCACTCCCCCACTCGCCTTGCTCGCGCAGGTGCTCCCTAATCAGAAACCAGATCGCTGTCGCCAGAAGCAGCGACACGATCTTCGGGATCAGGTTCTTTCGAAACGCTTTTCTCATGGTTGTCTTCGCCGGAAAGGAAGATTTCGGCCATCCGCGCGCGGAATTTCTCCTCGCCGAGGTTCCGCTCGAGCTTGCCCTCCATGCAAATCGAAATCGAGCCGGTTTCCTCGCTGACGATCACCGCCACACAGTCCGCCTCTTCGGTCAGGCCGATCGCCGCGCGGTGCCGCAGGCCGATCGAGCGGTCGCTGAGCTCGCGCTGGCTGACCGGGAACACGCAGGCCGCGGTGGTCACCTTCTTGTTGGAAATCACCATCCCGCCGTCGTGCAGCGGCGTCTTCGGGAAAAACACGGTCATCGCCAGCTCCGGGGAAAAGTCGGCGTTCAGCGCGACACCGGTTTCCTCATACGGCTTCAGCGCGATGTCGCGCTCGATCGCGAACAGGGCGCCGATCCGTTTCTTCGACAGCGCCACGACCGCGTCGTCGAAGGTTTCCAGGAAGTCGAGCTGGCTCTTGTTGGTGAAGGAGAACAGCCGGCTGCTGCCCAATTTCGCCAGAGCGTTGCGCAGCTCCGGCTGGAAGATGATCGGCACCGCGAAGACCATCAAAAGGGCCGCGCGTGTGATCAGCCAGGTGATGACCTCGAACTCGAACAGCCGCAGCAGCAGCGTGATCGCCACCAGAATGACCACCAGGCCCACCAGGATCCGCGCCCCGCGGGTCGCCCTGAAGGCCCGGAAGATCTGATAGATCGCAACCGAGAGAATGAGGATCTCGATCGCATCGCGCCAGTGGTCACTGATAAATTCCCAAACCATCCCGCCGTCGATACTACGCCCCGCCAAACCGAACTGTCATCCGCATTCGCCGGTCCGGGAAAAATCACCGGTCGGTTCAGTAGCAATAGGGCCCGTAATAGGGGCGCCGGTAGTAGCCGCCGTGGTAGTGGTGGTGATCGTTGTTCTGGCCGATCGCGTATCCGACCAGCCCCGCGGCGGCGATTCCGACCGCCGCCGCACCGGGGTCGACCGTTTGCACCGGACGCCCGTAGGCATCGTAGGTGGTCATGCAGGAGCAGCCGGCGAGGGCGACCAGGACGGCAAAGGCTTTGAGGGAAATGGCTTTCATCTCGTTCTGGTCCTCCGACGTAGCCCCGCTGCCGTCTATTCATCGAAAAATCACCATCACCCCGCCCCGAGAATCGCCTCGGTCATCCGCAGCGCTTCCGCATTCGGCCGGACGTCGTGGACCCGGTGGATGCGGACGCCGGCTTCGCGCGCCCAAGCGGTGATGGCCACGGTCGGCCAGGTCCGGTCGGCGAGATCGGTGCTGCCGAGGACCCTGCCGATGAACGATTTCCGCGACACGCCAAGCAGCAGCGGCCGGTCGTGCGGCGCGAGGTCCGGCAAGGCCCGGAGCAGGGCGAGGTTGTGATCCACCGTCTTGCCGAAACCGATGCCGGGGTCGAAGCAGAGGGTCTCCGGATCGATCCCGGCTGCGGTCAACGCGTCCAGCCGTTCGGCAAAGAAACCCCTCACCTCCCCGACCACGTCCTCGTAGTGCGGCGCCAGCTGCATCGTCCGCGGATCGCCCTGCATGTGCATCACCACCACCCCGCAACCGCTCTCCGCACAGAGCCCGGCCATCGCCGGGTCGGCGGTCAGGCCGCTGACGTCATTGACGATGTCCGCCCCCGCCGCCAGCGCCGCCGCGGCGACTTCCGCCTTCATCGTGTCGATCGACAGGCAGCCGTCCCATTCCGCCCGCAGGGCCTCGACCACCGGCCGGGTGCGGGCGATCTCCTCGCCCGCCGGCACGTCCTCCGCCCCGGGACGGGTCGATTCCCCGCCGATGTCGATGATTCCCGCCCCCTCGCCGATCATCCGCCGGGCGTGGGCCAGCGCCGCCTCCACGCCGGCGTGCCGTCCCCCGTCGGAAAAGGAATCCGGCGTCACATTGAGAATCCCCATGATCATCCCCCGGCGGCTGAGATCCAACCGGGCACGCGCCGTTTTCCACCACATGACGGGCCGGAAATGGCCACTTGCCGGCCCGTCGGCCAAGTCCTAATGTCCGCTTCATGAAGATCCGAACCCTCGTCACCGCCGCGGCCCTGCTGATCGGCGTCGCCGGCGCCGATGTCCCCGGCCTGGAAGTCAAAGGCCCCTACGCCAGCATCAAGCGGAACAAGGACGGCTCCTACGAGGAATTCTCCCGGACCCAAGACATGCGGGTCATCACCAAGAAGACCAAAGGCCCCGACCACTCGCTGCGCCTCACCACCGTCTACCGCCTCAGCGTGCAGGGAAACCCGCTGACCTGCGACATCTTCGACGGCAAGGGCACCCGCCTCTTCAAGTCCCGCTATGGCTACGATCCCAAGCCCGGCCTCACCTACGGCAAGCTGGTCGAGGAGCAGATGTTCGATGCCCGGGTCAAGCGCACCGACCCGAAGACCGGCAAGGAGATGCCGGTCCGCCGCTTCCTCTACACCTATGACGCCCAGGGCAACCGTCAGGCGCCGATCGCGATCACCACGATCCCCGGCAAGACCGCCGACGACGTTTTCGGACCGTCCGCGCTCGAGTTCGATCCCTTCGACGGCCAGACGCCCGAAAGTGCCCCGGTGAACCCGCGCTCCAAGCCGGTCGGAGAACGCTGATTGGTTCCACCCATGCGAGCACCTCGGAAGCCACTCGGATACATCGCGGCAGCGCTCCTGGCGCTTTTGGTGGTCGCGGGGATTCTCCTCCGGCCCTCTCCATCCGCGGGGACGGATGGCCCGGGCACGGTCGTCTCCGCTGATCCGCCCGAAGCCACGTCTTCCAACGACCAGCCGCAGGAGGTCGTGAAGGAAATCAACGGCCCGGACGGCAAGCTTCATCACAAGGTCGTTTTCCGCCTCAGCCCCACGGGCAAGCCGCTAGCGAACCGGATCTTCGACTCCGATGGCGAACTCCTTTTCAAAAGCCGCTTCGGCTACAACCCGCGTCCCGGTTCAACCCATGGCAAGCTCGTCGAGGAGCAGATCTTCGACGCCCGCGTGAGGCAGACCGACCCCAAAACCGGCCGTGAGATCCCGGTTCGCCGCTTCATTTACCAGTACGGTCCCGACGGAGCCCTCAAGGCTCCCGCCACGATCGAAACGCTCCCCGGCTTCCCGCTGGCCGACCTTTATGGCCCGTCCTTGGCGGTCCTCGACCTGCTCGACCAAGGAAAAGCTCCGGAAGAACGCTGATCCCCTGCTATCATGCGCCCGGAAAAACTCCTGCCGTGGTTGCTCGGCGGCGCCCTCGCTGCCGCCGGCTGGCTCCAGGGATTGCAGTGGCGCTCAGCTTCGCTGGCGGCCGGCGCGGAGGACCGCGAAGGCAAGATCATCGCCCTTGAGAACGAGCTCGAACTGCTCCGCCGCGAGAACGAGAGCCTGCGTTCGCTCGCCCAGGGCGGCGGCGAGGTCAAGGTGGAGCCGGCCTTGATCGACTTCGTCGAATCGTCGCTCGGCCTCGATTTCCGTAGCACCCCGCAGGTTCACCGGATCGCCGGCGAGGAGCTCCGCGACCGCATCGTTGCCTCGATCGAAGCCCGCTACGGCCCCCACGGCCTCGACTCCCGCCAGCAGGCGTGGGTTCTCATGGGGCTGTTGAATGCCGATGACCGCTTCGCCGCCCAGCTCGCCGCCACCAAGGCGGTGGGGGCCCGCTCGTGGTTCGATGACCAGACCGGGGAAGCCTGGGTGACCGATCGCTTCGATCCCGGCTCCATCCCGGACCAGGCCGCGCTGATCCGCGCGCTCGCCCGGATCCTCCTCCATCAGCACTACCCGCCGCCTCCGGGCTGGCCAGGCGACGAAGCGGCCGCCGCCCGCGAGGCCCTCCACCACGGCGCGGCGATGACCGTCGAAAACCGCTACCTCGCCCGCCAGGCGCTCGGCAACGGCTTCACCGCCCTGCAGGAAAACACCGATGCCAAGGAGCTGCTGGCCAACCTTTCGCCCTTCGTGCGCGGGCTCGCGACCTTCCCCTCGCTGCGGGGCCTGCCGCTGGCCGGCCGCCTGATGGATCAGGGCAAGCTCGCCGAATCCCTGCATCTCCCCCCCGCCATCACCGCCGGTTTCTTCCCCGGTCACGAAACACTGGCGGCCGCACCGCCCGAACTCCCGGAAAGCCCCGGCAGCACGCTGCTCGAAGAGTCCGCCGGCATGCTCGGCATCCGGCTTTGGCTCGAGCCGCTCGGCGACGAGTTCACCGCCCTCGCCGACGGCTGGCGCGGCGACAAGTATCGTCTCTCCGCCACCAGCGACACCGACCAGCACTTGATCTGGGACGTCCGCTTCGATTCTGCGGAGAATGCGGACGCCTTTGCCGCGGCCGCCTGCGACCTCCTGTCCGCGGTGTCCGGCGGGGATGAGGTCCCGGCCGTCGGTGCCGCCATCGAAACGCCGGAAGGCCGCAAGCTCACCGTGCTGCGGCCCGCCCCGGATCGGGTCCGGCTCCTCAACCAAGTGCCCTGATGGATCTGCCGCCACCGCTGCCGGACCAAGCGCCGCCACCACTGCCAGCCTCGCCGCCCCGGCGCCGCACAGGTCGCTGGCCCGTGCCGCTGGTGCTGGTCGCGATCGCTGCCGGTGTCGCATTCTACATCGGCCCCTTGCGCACCGAAATCCGTTTTGTCGACGACGCCGGGCACGTTCCGGAGACGTTCGAAATCACCCTCCGCCGCGGTGGGTCCGAGCAGAAGTCGACCATCGAAAATGGTCGCATCAACCTGCTCCGAGGCCGCTGGGACAAGCTCGAGATCACCGATCTCTCCTACATCCGCGCCACCTACCCCGTCCGCAAGGGCGTGATCGTCATCGAACGCAACACCTTGCTCAAACTCCGCCAGGCGTCGACCGGAGGTCCTTCGATCCCCCAGCGCGGCGACCCCGACCCACGCGACGAATGAACCTCCTCCCGCTCGCCATCACCCTCTTCCTGGTGCTCGACCCCTTCGGCAACGCCGCGATCTTCCACTCCGTGCTTTTAAAAGTCCCGGAGCCGCGGCGCCGGGCGGTGCTGGTCCGGGAGCTCCTCATCGCCCTGGCCATCCTGCTGTTCTTCCTGTTCCTCGGGAAGTTCCTGCTCGGTTTCCTCGGCGTGCGCCCCGCCACACTCAGCATCTCCGGCGGCATCCTGCTGTTTCTGATCGCCCTCGGCATGGTCTTCCCCACCCGCTCCGTGTTGGGCGAACCCGACGATGCCGAACCGTTCATCGTTCCGCTGGCCGTGCCGATGATCGCCGGTCCCTCGAGCATCGCCCTGATCCTGCTGACTGCGTCGAAACATCCCGCGGAGCTTGGCATGGTCGCGGCGGCAGTGATCGGAGCCTGGCTCGCCTCGTCGCTGATCCTGCTCGCTTCACCCTGGCTGCTGAAGCTGGTCGGCACCAAGGGCACCCGCGCCCTCGAGCGCCTGATGGGCCTGCTGCTGATCCTGGTGGCGGTGCAGATGTTCCTCGACGGCGTGTCCAGCTACGGCGCGCTTGAGTTTCCCTGAAACCGGCCGGCCGGAGCCCTGCCAATTGCGCCTTGAGCCCGGCCCGGGGCAGCGGCATCGTTCGCCGAGATGACCGCCCGACGTGTGATTTTCGAAGGCCGCGTGCAAGGCGTGGGTTTCCGCTACCAGACCAAGGACATTGCCAAGGGCTTCGAGGTCTGCGGAACGGTCAAGAACCTCCCCGACGGCACCGTCGAAATGGAAGTCATGGGCGAGACCGGGGAAGTGGAAGCATTCATCCAGGAGATCGCCGAGGAATCGACGCTGGCCCACCACATCAAGGGCATGCACGTGAAGAACATCCCGCCGCTCGAGGGCGTGAAGGGCTTCACGATCGAGCGCTAGCGCGCCGGGGCTAAGCGTTGCCGCAGCTTTCCCCGAGCCACGCCAGGTAGGCGGGCAATCCCGCGCCCACCGGCAAGGCGACGATTTCGGGCACTTCGTAGGGATGGAGCTCTTTCAGCCCGGCCTCAAGCTCGGGGTAGCAGGTCGTCTTGATCAGGCCGAGCACCTCGCCCGACCGTTCAACCTCGCCCTCCCATCGGTAGATGGATTCGACGCCGGGGACGAGGTTGACGCAAGCCGCCAGCCGGCGTGTCACCAGCTCCCCGGCGACCCGGCGGGCTACCTCGACGTCGGGAAAGGTGCAGAGCACGACCACGGGCGAATCCATGCCGCAGGCTGCACCCCGCCGCGGGAAGTGTCGATGGAAGAGGCGAACCACGCGGCAGATGAAGACGCCTCGACGAGAACCTTGGACGTAGCCCCGGATTCTCTGCTAGATCCCTTGGCCATGACTTGGAAATCGCGGGGTTGGTTGCTGGCAGCGGGTGCTTACGCCGCCCTCGCGGCTTGCGGGAAGAAGGAGACCCCGAAGACGGCCGCGACTCCAGCCGCTCCGCCGGCCGCCGAGCGTCAGGTGGTCAAAGCGCCCTCTTCGGAGTGCCTCGATTGCCATCAAAAGGCCGCCGAGGAATGGAAGGGCTCGCACCACGCCCTCGCCCATCGCGACATCGGCGCCCCGGCCGATGCCGCGGCTTTCGCGGAGCTCGAACTTCAGGTCGGCGACGCGTCCTGGAAGTTCAGCGGCGGCGCGGCGGCTCCTGAGATCCGCTGGGAGGACCTGGCGGACAAGAAAGCGAAACCGATCGAGGGCAAGCCGCCGATGGCGATCGGCTACGAACCGCTGGTCCAGTACCTCGTCGATGTCGGCAAGGGCCGCTACCAGGTGCCCGACATGGCCTGGGACCCGGCCAAGGAGGATTGGTACAGCATTTACGGCGACCAGAACCGCCGGCCGCACGAATGGGGCCACTGGACGCGGCGCGGGATGAACTGGAACAGCCAGTGCGCCTATTGCCACTTCACCGACCTGAAGAAGGGCTACGACAGCGAGCAGGACGCCTACCACACGAAGTGGGTCGAGCAGGGCGTCGGCTGCGCCCAATGCCACGGGCCGTCACGCGAGAACCACGGCACCGGCGAGTGCGTCATCGACCCAGCGAGGAAATTCACCCCGGTCGAGTGGTCGCACACCTGCGCCACCTGCCACGCCCGCCGCGAGGAGCTGGACGAGAACTTTCTGCCGGGCGACTCCTTCTTCGACCACTATCAGCTCGCCCTGCCCAGCCAACCGGGGCTGTGGCACCCGGACGGCCAGCAGATCGACGAGGACTACAATTTCACCTCCCTCCAGCTGTCGCGGATGGGCCACAAGGGAATCAGCTGCACCCATTGCCACGATCCCCACAAGGCCGAGCCGCTGGGTGGCCGGGAGGCGGTGGAAAGCAACGCGCTGTGCATGCAGTGCCACGCCACCGGCGCCAACGAGGCGATCGTGATCGAGCCCGCCAAGCACACTTTCCACGACGCCGGCACCCCCGGCAGCCGCTGTGTTGACTGCCACATGCCGAAGAAAACCTACATGGGCCGCGACCCGCGCAGCGACCACCGCTTCCCGAGTCCCGACCCGCTTTTGACCAAGGAGCTCGGCACCCCCAACGCCTGCAACGACTGCCACTCCGACAAGGGCCTCGACTGGCAGATCGCCAAGGTCGATGAGTGGTATGGCGACAAGATGAACACGCCGGCCCGCGCCCGCACCCGCGCCATCGCCGCGGCCCAGAATGGACACGGCTCGCTGGACGCCCTGCTCGCGGCCTTCGACAACGAGCAAATCGGTGCGTGGAAGGCGACCTTGCTGCGGCTGATGGAAGGCTGGATCGCCGACGAACGCGTCGCCTTGCGGGCCGAACGGGCCGCCAGCGACGCCGATCCCGTCGCGCGCTCGGCCGCCGCCTTCATCCTCAGTCGCCGCGGCGACCGCCAGCCGGTGGTCGACAAATTGCTCGCCGACCCGATGAAGTCGGTCCGCTTCGAAGCCGCTTGGGGCGCGCTCGACCGCCTGCCCGCCGACCATCCGGCGGTGAAGGAAGCCGAGGAAATCGCCCGCCATCAGTCGGACCAGCCGGGCGGAGCGATGCGGATGGCACGCCTCGCCGTGATCCGGCGGGACATCGCCGGCGCGGAAAAGTGGTTCAAGCGCGCCATCGAGTGGGACCAGTCGTCGGCCGCGCCACGCCGCGACTTCGCGGTCTTCCTCGGCGGGGTCGGCCGCACCCCGGAGTCGGTGCGTTGGCTCGACGATGCCGCCGGGCTCGACCCCGAAAACTCGGAAATCCCCTACCTCGCCGCCCTCGGCTATGCCGAACTCGGCGACACCGCCAAGGCCGAGGAGCGCCTGCGGCAAACGGTCGCCCTCAATCCGGATTTCGCCCGCGCCCACTACAACCTCGGCCTGCTGCTGTCGGGCCAAGGCAAGGCCGCCGACGCGATCGCGGCCCTGCAACGCGCCGAGGAACTCAACCCGCTCGACCCCGGCGCCCCGTATGCCCGCGCGACGATCCACGCCCGGCTCGGCCAACGGGACGCGGCGCTCAAGGCCCTGCAATCCGCCCTCGCCCGCGACCCCGGCTACGTGCCCGCGCTGCAAATGAAGGCCCAGCTTGAGTCGCGCTGATTCCTTTCCGCCTGCCACTTGCCTTTCGGCAGTAGCCGCGCCATTCTGTCGCGCCCCGAAAGGCGGGCGCGAACACATTGAAACCCGGCTTCCTCGACAAATTGCTGGCCCGGATCGACCGCATCGACCCGGCCGAAGCGCGCCAACTCCTCGACCGCCTGGTGCGGGAAAAGGGCTTCCTCGAGCAGGTCTTCGAGGCCCTCCACGAAGGCGTCATCGTGCTCGACGAGGAGGGCAAGATCACCTTCATCAACGACGCCGCGTGCCGCTTTTTCGGCATCGATGCCGATGAAGCCCCCGGGACGCCGCTGACCTCGCGGGTTCCCGGCCTGGAATGGAAGTCGCTGGCCAAGCCCGGCAAGTCGGTGTCGCGGGACCTCGAGATCTTCTACCCCGAGAACCGCTTCCTGAATTTCTACCTGTCGCCGATCACCTCGGAACCCGCCGGCGAGGAACCCCTCGGCTGGGTGATGCTGGTGCGCGACCTGACCATCACCCGCCAGGAGGCCGAACAGACCCTCGAGTCGGAGCGCCTCAACGCCCTGACCCTGCTCGCCGCCGGCGTGGCGCATGAAATCGGCAACCCGCTCAACTCGCTCGACATCCACCTCCAGCTGATGTCCCGCAAGCTGCGCAAGCTGCCGCCCGGCGACCGCGCGCCGCTGCAGGAACACCTGACGACCGCGCGCAACGAAATCCAGCGGCTCGATACCATCCTCAAGCAGTTCCTGCAGGCCGTCCGGCCGACCACCCCGCACCGCGAGCACTGTGTCCTGACCCGGGTCCTGCAGGACGCCCTGCGCCTTTTGGAACCGGAGCTCGAGTCGCGGGGGATCGCCGTGGAACTCGACCTCGACGAGGACTTTCCGGTGCTGGAGCTGGATTCCGGCCAATTTCACCAGGTCTTTTACAACCTGATCCGCAACGCCTTCCAGGCGATCGGCGGCAAGGACGGAGTGATTCGCATCGCCGCCCACGCGAACGATTTCGAGGCCACCCTTTCGATCGAGGACAACGGCACCGGCATCCCGCCGGAACAGATGGGCTCGTTGTTCGAGCCGTATCGCACGACCAAGCAAAGCGGTACGGGCCTCGGCCTCCTGATCGTCCGCCGCGTGGTGCGCGAGCACGGCGGGGAGATCGAAATCCAGAGCGAACCCGGCGCCGGCACCCGCATCCTGATTCACCTGCCCCGCGGCCCCAAACCCGTCCGTCTCCTCGAAGCCAAACCGGACGTGATCGACATTGATTGAGCATTGATGTTTGTAAATTGATTATTAGTCAGTTGCGACACATCACCCATTCTAACAATACTCGATTCGCCATCTTCAATCTCCAATCCCCATGACCCCCACCCTGCTCATCGCCGACGACGAGAAGGCCACCCGCGAAGGACTGCGGTCGGCGCTTGAGGAAGAATTCGACGTCTACACGGCGGCGAACGTCGCGGAGGCCATGTCGGTTTTGAAATCCGATCCGATCGACCTCCTGCTGACCGACCTGCGAATGGGCGGCGACTCGGGAATGGACCTGCTCGATCAGGCACTGTCACTGCCGTCCCCGCCGGTCGCGATCATGATGACCGCCTACGGCTCGGTCGACACGGCGGTGGAAGCGATGCGCCGCGGCGCCTGGCACTTCGTCACCAAGCCGCTCAACCTCGACGAGGTGGAAATGCTGCTCAAGCGCGCCCTGCGCAGCCGCAAGCTGGAGTCGGAAAACCGCCAGCTGCGCGAGCAAATCACCGACTCGCCCGGCCTCGAGCGCCTCGCCGGCAAGTCGCCGGCGATCCAACAGGTCATCAACGTCGTCAAGCAGGTCGCCCCGACCCGCGCCACCGTCCTGATCGAGGGCGAAAGCGGCACCGGCAAGGAGGTCGTTGCCCACGCCATCCACCGCCTGAGCGGCCGGCCGGAGGAAAAGCTGGTGATCGTCCACTGCGCCGCCCTTTCCCCCCAAATCCTCGAAAGCGAGCTGTTCGGCCACGAAAAGGGATCGTTCACCGGAGCGTCCCAGCGCCGGATCGGACGCTTCGAACAAGCCGACGGCGGCACCCTGTTCCTCGACGAAATCGGCGAGATCGACGCGTCGATCCAGGTGAAGCTGCTGCGCGCCCTGTCCGAGCGGACGATCGAGCGGGTCGGCTCCAACACCCCGGTGAAAGTCGATGTCCGCCTCGTCGCCGCCACCAACAAGAACCTCGCCGCGATGGTCGCCAGCGGCGATTTCCGCGAGGACTTGTACTTCCGGCTCAACGTGGTGCGGATCGAGATGCCGCCCCTCCGCGACCGGGCCGAGGACATCGTGCTGCTGACCGGGGCCTTCCTCAAGGAGTTCGCCGAGGAGAACGGCCGACCGGTGAAGCCACTGAGCGACCAGGCCCTGCGCCACCTCCGCGCCTACCCGTGGCCGGGCAACGTCCGGGAACTGCGGACGGCGATCGAGCACGGGGTGGTGATGAGCAATGATCCGGTGATCGACCTCCACCACCTGCCAGCGACGATCCTCGGCGAAGCGCCGGCCATTTCCGCTCCGGCCCCGCGCCCCGCGACCCCGCCGGAGCCCGGGAAAATCGCCCTTGCCGCTCCCGGGGAATTCAACTTGCATGCGCTCGAAACCAGCGCCATCCGCGCAGCCTTGGCGGAAGCCGCGGGCAACCGGACGCGGGCAGCCGAGCTTCTCGGCATCAGCCGCCGCACCCTTCAACGGAAGTTGAAGGAGGATGGCGAGTGAAGTCCGGCAGGCGCCCCGATCCTACCCCATGAGCAGCATTCAATCTTCCCAGTTCGAGACCGCGGTCATGATCCGCCGGATCTTGTTCTTCCTGGTCCTGATCAGTTTCACCCTGCTCCACCTGCTGCCCCTGTTCCGCGGACTGTCCAGCCCGCAGGCAATGGAACAGGCCCAGATCGCCCGCCAGATCGCCCGCGGCGAGGGCTTCACCACCAAGTTCATCCGGCCGCTCGCCTACTACGAGGCGGAGAAGGCGAACCAAGGCACGGTGCCATTTTCAGGCTTCAAGGACACCTACCAGTCCCCCCTCAACCCGCTGATCCTCAGCGCAGTGATCAAGATGGTCGGCGGCGAAAAGGAAGGCGCCTGGCCGATGGGGAAGAACGAGTTGGTCTATCCGCTCGACCGGGTGATCGCCTTGGTTTCGACGCTGTTTTTCCTGATGGCAATCGGCGTGACCTACCTGCTGGTGAGCCGGATCTTCGACGCGAAAATTGCCGGCGTGACGGCGGTGTTGATGCTGCTGTGCGACTTGTTCTGGCAGTTTTCGGCCAGCGGCATGCCGCAGATGCTGTTGCTGCTGCTGTTCACCTGCGGGCTGTATTTCACCTACCGGGCGGTCGAAGCGACGGAGGATGGGCGGATGGCATTTGGTCCGGCGCTGCTCGGAGCCGCCTTCTTCGTGCTGATGGTGCTGGCCCACTGGATCACGGTGTGGATTTTCCTCGGCTACCTCATCTACGCGGCCATCGCCTTCAAGCCCCGCGGCGTGGTTGCCCTCTCGGCGCTGGCCCTGCTTGCCATTGTCATCGCGTTCCCGCTGATCCGCGCCGCCAATGTCTCCGGCCAGCCCTTCGGCACCGGCTTCTATGTCCTCTACAACGGCCTCGCCAGCGGTTCGGAGTCGTCGATCATGCGCAACCACGACCTCGAGAGTGAGCCGCTCACGCTCGACGGCATGCTGCTGAAGATCTTCTCCACGACCCTGTTGCAAGCCAGCGACCTGTTGCCCTTCCTCGGAGGAATCCTCGCCGCGCCGGTGTTCTTCATCGCCCTGCTGCATCCGTTCAAGCGGCCGTCGATCGCCAAGTTCCGCTGGGCCATCGTGTTGATGTGGTTCTTCGCTGCGCTCGGGATGTCGGTGTTTGGCATCGACCGCGACGTCGCGCTGCATCCGAACCAGATCCACATGCTGTTCGCGCCGGTGATGGCAGCCTACGGCCTGGCCTTCATTTCCATCCTGTGGAGCCGTCTCGACGTGGTCTCGAGCACGCCGTTCCTGCGCAATGCCCACTACTTCGCCGTGATCATCCTGTCGTCGGCCCCGATGGTGCTTTCCCTGCCCTTGAAGGTGAAGATCGGCATGGCCTTCCGCGAGCGCGGTTTGCCCCAATGGCCGCCCTACCTGCCAAGCGTCCTTCACACCGACGTGCCGAAGTTGATGGCCGACCGGGGCGACACGACCGAGCGGATCGTCGTCTCCGACCAGCCGTGGGCGGTGGCATGGTACTCCGACAAGTTGAGCCTCTGGTTGCCCAAGACCAAACGTGGATTCGAGAAACTGGAGGACAATGCCGCCTCGCTCGGCACCCCCTTCGCGGGCATCCTGATCAGCCCCAGCTCGACCTACGACTTGCCGGCCCCGGTCGTTCGCAACCAGTTCGGCGAATTCGCCTCGCTCGTCTTCAACGGTTTGGCAGTCGACGCCACTACCGCCCCTGGCCGGCAGGGCGGAATGGGTATTTTCGACAAGGACCCGAAGATGGCCGAGATCCAGCGCCGTTACCCCTACCCCACCGCGCTCTACTCCACCGATCTGATCTACTACGGCGAACGTCGCAGGGACAGCGGCCCGGGAAACCAATCGAACTGATGGCCCGCAGGAAAACCACCCCCGGCGACGAGTCCGCCGACGCCCCGACCTTCGAATCCGCCCTCGCGGAACTCGAGGAAATCGTCGCGGCGATGGAAGAAGAGCAGCTCCCGCTCGAGGAATTGGTCGCGCGCTACGAAAAGGGCTCGAAATTGCTGGCCCGCTGCGAGACGGTCCTCGCCTCCGCGAAAAAGCGGTTGCAGACGATCAGCGCGCGCGCCGCCACCGCTGGTCCGGCAGCCTCGCCCGACACGGAAGACGAATTGTCCGGCGAGCCGGACGCACACGACGACGATGACGACATCCGCCTCTTCTGAGCCTCCTGCACTCGGCCCGCTGCTTTCCGCGATCCGCACTCCCGACGACGTCAAGGCCCTGCCCGAGTCCGATCTGGCGAAGCTCGCCGCGGAGGTCCGCCACTCGCTGATCACCTCGCTTTCCCGGACCGGCGGCCACCTCGGCCCCAACCTCGGCGTCGTCGAGCTCAGCATCGCGTTGCACCGCGTGTTCTCGACCCCCAGGGACAACTTCGTCTTCGACGTCGCCCACCAGGGCTACGTTCACAAGATGCTGACCGGCCGGGCCGCGGACATCCACACCATCCGCACCTACAAGGGCCTCAACGGCTTCCTGCTGCGCAGCGAATCCGAGCACGACTGCTACGGTGCGGGCCACGCCGGCACCGCCCTCTCCGCTGCCCTCGGCATGGCCGCCGCCCGCGACCTGGCCAAGGACGACAGCCACGTGGTCGCTGTCGCCGGCGATGCCGCCTTCACCTGCGGCCCGACCCTCGAGGCGCTCAACAACATCGCGGAAACGACCAAGCGCTTCATCGTCGTCCTCAACGACAACGAATGGTCGATCGACAAGAACGTCGGCGCCATCGCCCGCTACTTCAACGCCCTGCAGACCCACTCGACCTACGCCAGCGTGCGGAACTCCGCCGCGGAATTCGTCGAGCGCCTCGCCGGCAAGGCCGCCCGCAAGCTCGCCCACAAGGTCGAGGAAGGCGCCAAGAACCTGCTCTTCCCCAACGTCCTCTTCGAGAAGTTCGGCCTGCGCTACTTCGGCCCCATCGACGGCCACGACCTGCCGCTGCTGGTGAAGACCTTCGAGCACCTGAAAACGCTCAACGAACCGGTCGTCCTTCACATCATCACCGAGAAGGGCCGCGGCTATCAGCCGGCGCTTGACAACCCGGGCAAGTTCCACGGCCTCGGTGCCTACAAGATCGAAGACGGCTCGACCGACGTCTCCGCCACCCCGACCTGCTCCGACATCTTCGGCCGCACGGTCACCGACCTGGCCAAGGCCGACGACAAGCTGGTCGCCATCACCGCCGCCATGCCTGGCGGCACCAAGCTCGAGATCTTCAAGAAGGAGCTGCCCCAGCGTTACTACGACGTCGGCATCGCCGAGGAACACGCCGCCCTCTTCGCCTGCGGCATGGCCACCCGGGGCTTCAAGCCCTTCCTCGCGATCTACTCGACCTTCATGCAGCGCGCCTACGACATGATCATCCATGACATGGCGCTGCAGGGACTGCCGGTCCGGCTGTGCATGGACCGCGGCGGCCTCTCCGGCGACGATGGTCCGACCCACCACGGTCTCTTCGATATCGGCTACCTCCGCCCCGTCCCCGGCATCGTCCACATGGCCCCGGCCAACGAGGCCGAGTTCGTCGCCATGCTGAAATGGATGGCCGGCTACGAAGATGGCCCGACCGCCATCCGCTACCCGCGCGGGCCGATCAACGGCACCCCGGTCGAGGCCCCGGTCGCCCCGATCGAGCTCGGCAAGGCGCAGGTCGTCAGCGAAGGCACCGACGTCGCGCTGATCGGTCTCGGCACCCTGTTCGGCCTCGCCGAGCAGACCAAGACACTGCTCGAGCAGCGCGGCCTTTCCGTCACCCTCGTCAACCCGCGCTTCATCAAGCCGCTCGACGGCGAACTGCTCGAACGCGTCGCCCGCAACGCCAAGGTCGTCTGCACCTTCGAGGACCACGTTCTCCACAACGGCTTCGGCTGCGGGGTCATCGAGCTGCTTCACGACGCCGGAGTCGTGGTTCCGGTCGAGCGCATCGGCTGGCCCGACGAGTTCGTCGAACACGGCAAGCCCGACATCCTGATGAAGCTCCACGGACTGACTGCCGAGGCCGCGGTCGAGAAGGTGATGCGGCACTTCTGACATGCTCTGGTTCCTCAAGCTGACCTCCGCGCTCGTCCTCGTGATCCGCGAGGGCCGGCTTGAGGTCGCGAAGGGAAACCTCCCCGCCCACAGCCGCAGGGCCGTCGAGGAACTGCTAGCCGGTGCCTCGGTGCGGGACGCCACCCTCCACACCGATGGTAGCGGCCGCATCCATTTCTCCCGTCAGGTCCCGCGGGACTTGCACCAGCGCCTGCGGAATGTCCTCGCCTCAACCTGAGAACCCGCCATGGCCAGTTTCATCGAACGCATTGCCAGGGAGTGGTACGAAGTGCAAGCCGGCCGGGTCCGGGTCCTGAAAGGCCACCCGTCGCACCTCAAGACCAACGCCCTCCGCGAGCTTTTCGAGGGCGAGAAAATGCCGGCCGTCACCTCGTTCTGGACCACCCGCGACAAGTGCGTCCACTTCAAGCTCAACTTCCCCCACCGCCTCCGCCCCGCCGTCCGCGCCATCGTGGACCCCTGATCCCTCCGGACCGGATTCCAGGCCATCCTCCCCGAATCGGCCTCCGCGTCCCTCACTGCGACCTCTGCGTCTCCGCGGTTCGTTCAATTCAACGTTCCATGTTGGACCTCGGAGCCCCGATGTTCCCAGAATAGCTCGTGCCCGCCGCCCGCGTCCTCATCGACGGCCCTTCCGAGCTCGTCTTCGACTACGCCATCCCCGATGGCCTGCCGGTCGTACCCGGCTGCCGGGTCCGCGTGCCGCTGCGCAACAAGTCGTCCAACGGCACCGTGCTCGACGTCGTCGAAAGCCGCGACCTCGGCTTCGCCCTGCGCCCGCTCGAGTCGCTCAGCGACCCCGAGCCGCTGATCACCCCGAAGCTGCTCGAAGCCGGCCGCTGGATCGCCGGTTACTACGGATGCAGTATCGAAAGCGTTATCCGCGCCCTGCTGCCGGAAGCCGTCCGTACCGAGGACAATTCCGCCAAGGTCCGCAAGTTCGTCACCCTCGACACCGACCCGCCGCCCGAGGTCCTCGAAAAGATCGCCAAACGCGCCCCCAAGCAATCCACCATCCTCGCCCTGCTCGCCGTCGCCCCCGACCGCAAGATGGCCCTTGCCGACCTCGGCGACGGCGCCTCCGCTTCCGTCAAATCCCTCGTCAAACAAGGCCTCGTCCGCCTCACCGAGGAAGAAGTCCGCCGCGACCCCGAAGCCGATGGCTCCGAGGAAATCCTCCCCGACACCCCCATCCCTCTCAACGACGAACAACAGGCAGCGCTGGAGGCGATTCTCGCCGCAAGTGCCAAGTCCGAAGTTCCAAGTGACAATCCCCCCTCGGCCGAAGGCCGCACTCCACCACTGATCACTGATCACCGATCACTGATCACTCCGGCAAAGCCGGTACTTCTCCACGGCGTCACCGGCTCCGGCAAAACCGAAGTCTACCTCCAGGCCGCCCGCCACACCATCGACCAGGGCAAGACCGTCCTCGTCCTCGTTCCGGAGATCAGCCTCACCCCGCAGACCGTCCGCCGCTTCCGCGCCCGCTTCGCCGACGTCCAGAACCAGGTCGCCGTGCTGCATTCGAACCTCTCCCAGGGCGAGCGCTTCGACGAATGGCACCGCATCCGCAAGGGCATCGCCCGCATCGTCATCGGCGCCCGCTCCGCGGTCTTTGCGCCGCTTCCCGACCTCGGCCTGATCATCGTCGATGAGGAGCACGAGAACTCCTACAAGCAGGACCAGGTCCCGCGCTACCACGGCCGCGACGTCGCCGTGCTGCGCGCTTCCTTGGAAAACTGCACCATCGTCCTCGGCTCCGCCACGCCCTCGCTGGAGTCCTTCCAGAACACCCTCGAGGGCAAGTACCAGCTCGTCCGCCTCGCCAAGCGCGCCGACGGCCAGTCGCTGCCGCTGATCCGCGTGCTCGACATGAAGCTGGAGAAGCAGAAGCAAAAGGGCGGCATGGCGATCCTCTCCGACCGCCTACGGGTCGCTCTCGAGCAGCGGCTGGAGAAGAACGAGCAGTCGATTCTCTTCCTCAACCGCCGCGGCTTCGCCCGCTCGCTGCAGTGCCCATCCTGCGGCCACGTCTGCACCTGCCCGCACTGCGCCCTCGCCCTGACCTACCACCGCGAGGACGAACGCCTGATGTGCCACATCTGTGGCCATCAGGCCGTGGTCCCGCGCAAGTGCCCCGAATGCCGCGACCCGGCGATCGCCCTGCAGGGCTACGGCACCCAGAAGGTCGAGGAGGTCCTCGCCAAAGTACTACCGAAGGCGAAGATCGCCCGTATCGACGCCGACGCGATGCGCCGCAAGAATGCGCTGCGCGACCTGCTCAACGCCTTCCAGGCGCGCAAGATCGACATCCTCATCGGCACCCAGATGATCGCCAAGGGCCTGCATTTCCCCAATGTCACCCTGGTCGGCATCCTCAATGCCGACATCGGCCTCCACGTTCCCGACTTCCGCGCCGGCGAGCGCGTCTTCCAGTTGCTCACCCAGGTCGCCGGCCGCGCCGGCCGCGGCACACTCGAGGGCGAGGTCATCGTCCAGACCTTCACCCCGCATAGCCCGAGCATCCAGTTCGCGCGCCACCACGACTTCGACGGCTTCGCCGAGCAGGAACTCGACATGCGCCGCCAGTTCCGCTTCCCGCCCTTCACCCGCTGCGCCGTCCTCACCAGCCGCTCCACCCACGAACGCCGCGCCGAGTTCACCCTGCAAACCCTGCACCGCCGCCTCAAGGAAGACCTCCCCCCCGGCCTCGAACTCGGCGAACCCATGCCTAGCCCCTTGGTCCGCTCGCACGGCCAGTTCCGCTTTCAGCTCATGCTCCGCGGACCGAAAGCGCGGAGCCTCACGAAGCACGTTCAGCAGGTCCTCCAGAAGACCACCCTCCCTGAGGATGTCACAGTGGTCTTCGACATGGACGCCTTAAGCTTCACGTAAGGACCAAGGACATTGCTTCATCCGAGTCAGCGAGGTTGATTCGCTCATCTTTCCGGGCTACACCGCAGATATCCGCCTAAGATCATCGCATGAGCCATCCTTGACACCAACCTACCGCAAGGAAGACCACTTGACCCACAAGGGAACAATCTCGACGCTTACCAGCATGACGTTTCATGACGTCCGATCTGACATCCGCACGCACCCATGCATCCAGACCCGACCCGTGAGCCCCCGATCGATCACGCCCTCGACCACTACATGGAGGAACAGGCATTGGCATGCGCAGCCGCCAAAGCTGGATCGGATCATGAAAGGGCGGCCATCGAGAGGCTGCGCCGTCTGAGGGAAGCTCTCATGACCAAGCGGGCAGACCACCTCGCTGAGGTCACCGCCAAACGCCACGCCCGTGGAGAGATCTACAGCGATGCCAGGGTCGCAGCCATCAACTCGATGGGGCCGAGCAAGGATGAGTTGGATCATAACGTGAAGCTCTGCTTCGAAGGCCAGCCGGACGCATTTGGCATCCTGAAGAGCTACGCCATGACAAGCTTCGGCTACGCACTGGTCTCCCAGCGCAACCTCCTTTCCCACACCCCTGATGACATTCTGGCCCGCGCACATGAGATGCTGAAGGCGGAGGAAGCTTTCGCTACGGAATGGCTTGATGCCATCGGAGATCCCGAGTTCAGCCGAGAGGTCCGGCAATCGCAGCGAGACACCATCGCCATGTTCCGCACCGCCTCATCAGGCATGTTTCTCGTCACCGAACCGGCGTGCCCGCTCACCGAGGACATAGACGCAAAGGCCTTGGGCCGCGCATGGAACAAGCTCGACTCCCTCTCGCGGGAATTGGGTGTAAAGCAGCTCTCGGCATTTATCGGCATCGCCGGGCAATCGTTCTCTGACAGTTCGACCGTCGATGAGCTGCTCCCAACGATCGAATCACTGGCCCATGCCCTCAAGGAAACCCAGCTGAAGATACCGTCGAAAGGAGTCGTTCGCACGTCACTCGAAGGCATTCGCGCTGCCCTGGTCTGGCTCCGGCCACGAAAGGGGCGTGCCCACTTCGAAGTGGATCTGTGATCCTCTCGAAGTTGGACTCGAAGGTGTTTTTCCCCGGCTGGTGCAGGTTGACGTGCGCCCTGCTCCCGGGCAACTCAATGGAGCCACCCGGGAAGAACTCGATCCGGGAATGAAATACGCCCATTCGGGCATGCGACCAAGACCCGTCCCCCGTGGTGCTGCCGGAGTGAGCGGGACTTGCCGTATTTCACCCGGCCGGCATCTGCGCACCCGGGGTCGAGCGGGAGAGCGCAATTTCCTCGTCGGTCATTTCTTCGGCGATGCCTTCGAACAAGGGTGACGAGAGATAGCGCTCGCCGGTGTCCGGGAGCATGCAGAGGATCACCGATCCCGGCTCCGCCTTCTCGGCGACCTGCAAGGCGACGGCAAAGGTCGCACCGCCGGAAATGCCAGTGAAGATCCCTTCCTTGGCCGCAAGCTTGCGCGACCACTCGATGCCGGCGGGACCCGCCACGGGAACCAGCTCATCGTAGAGTTCGCCATCGATCGCTTCCTGCAGCACGTAGGGAATGAAGTCGGGCGTCCAGCCTTGGATCGGATGCGGCTCCCAGGCGCTGTGGCTCGCGGCCGGCGAGTGATCGCCGTCGTTGCGTTGCTGGGCGACGCCGCTTCCGATCAGTCCGGCATTGGCGGGTTCGCTCAGCACGATGCGGGTGTCCGGGCGCTCCCGGCGGAGCGCACGGGCAACGCCGGTGAGCGTGCCGCCGGTGCCGTAGCCGGTGACCCAGTAGTCCAGCCGTTCGCCGTCGAAGTCCGCGAGGATCTCGCGGGCGGTTGTGTTCTCGTGGACCATCGCATTGTCGGCGGTCTCGAACTGCCGTGCCAGGAACCAGCCGTTCGCTTCCGCCAGTTCCTTCGCCTTGCGATACATGCCGAAGCCCTTCTCCGCGCGCGGTGTCAGCACCACCTTGGCACCCAGGAAGCGCATCAGCTTGCGGCGCTCGATCGAGAAGCTGTCCGCCATGGTGACCACCAGCGGGTAGCCCTTCGCCGCGCAGACCATGGCCAGCCCGATGCCGGTGTTGCCGCTGGTCGCCTCGACCACCGTCTGCCCCGGCTTCAGGTCCCCGCGACGTTCGGCCTCCTCGATGATGCTGATCGCCAGCCGGTCCTTGACCGAACCGCCGGGATTGAACGCCTCGGCCTTGACGTATAGTTCGACGTGATCCGGTGCGAGCTTGTTGATGCGGATGCAGGGCGTGTCGCCGATCGTCTCGACGACCCCGTTGTAGCGGCGGCCGCGGCCTGATGTGCTGCGGGATTGGGTCATGATGTTAGATCGTTGGGAATTGCGTGGGCGGATGCGAATGCCTCCAAAAAAGGCAGCGGAAACCCTACGGCATTCCCGCTCGCCGGGTCAATTTGCAATCCTGTCCCCCGCCCAATCGACACGGACGAATCCCGGACCAGTCAGCCCGGCGCGATTCCGGTGGCCAGTCCGTGGACCTCACGAAAGTAGAAGTCAGGGGAGCGGAGGATGTATCGCCCGCTATCTGGATCCCCGATCTTCGACCTCCATTCGTCCCGCTCCCTGGCCGGCAGCCCGACTTGCTCGGCGAGAGAGGCATACAACTGCAAGGCCGAAGCGAGGAATTCCGTCTCCACCGGCGACAGCGGATGACGGAAATCGCCGACGTGGCTCTCGAAGCGGATCTCTTGAAAACCCGCCGCCCGTAGATGGGCGGGAAGATCCACGGTGAAAAGCGCCCCCGCCCCGAGAAGCAGCGGACTGTCGCGCAAGGCTTCAAGGAGATGCCACCTCAGCGCCGGGTCGAAGGGACCGAAGTGAAGTCCCACGTTGTCGAATTCCTTCACCGCCAGCAATCCGCCCGGTTTGAGGACACGCCTCAGGCCACCCAGCAGCGTTGCGAGAAGCGGCTGCTGAAAATACTGCACCGTGTTGGCACACCAGATCGCATCGAAGCCGCCATCCGCAAACGGCAGCTCGAGGACCGATCCCTGGACCACCTCGACCGGGCACGCGCAGCGGCCTGCGGCGACCAGTTCCTTCATGGCGGCGACATTCTCCTCCGCGAGGTCGATGGCCACGATCTCCCCCCCGGGCCCCACGATTTCACTCAGCAGCGGCAAATAGCTGCCGCTCCCGGCACCCGCATCCAAGACCCTCCATCCCTCCCGGATGCCACTGGCATGCAGGATCCTCTCATACTCTTTCCGGGAGGCCTGGAAATGGATGTCGAGCCAGCCGGCCTCCACCATCTTTTGTCCGGTCGAAGGATTTCCATGGAAGCTGGAAGGAGGAATCATCGCGAGTTGGAACCGAAGGACAGGAACGGACCTGATGTCCCTCCCGGCCGGGCCAGAGACTAAGGGATGCACGCATTCCCCTCAATCTTCCTCGCGGGCAAACTCACTGCGGAAGACGCAACGGATGGGGCATGAAGGCGTAGCTTTCGAGCCGACTCCAACGTCCCCGCTTGCCTCGCCCTCATTGGCCCCGTCCCAGGGAAGGGATTCCCGGCCTCAAGAACTTCCCTTGCGTCCCCGGATCTGCGACAAAGCGGCGCTCTCTCTGTTTCCGCCACCCAAAGGGTGGAGCAGAACATCTTGCTTTCCTCTCCCAGATCCACCCATCCGTCATGTCTTGCCCCGGAGCCTGCTACACCGTCGCCCTACTCTCACTCCTCATCCCCGCCGCCACACAGGCGGCCATCCTCCGGGTCGATCCCGGGGCCGCGGGCTCCAACAACGGAAGCTCCTGGGCGAACGCCTACTCCAGCCTGCAGACCGCGCTGGCCAATGCCTCCCCCGGAGATGAAATCTGGGTCGCCGCCGGCTCATACAAGCCCACCACCGGCAGCGGCCGCACCGCCACCTTCTCGCTGGCCAGCGGGGTGGCGCTCTATGGTGGCTTCGCCGGAACCGAGACCCTGCGGGAAGAGCGGGACTTCGCCGCGAACACGACCACGCTTTCGGGAAACATCGGCAGCTCCGGATCGCGCACCGACAACTCCTATCACGTTGTCACGGCCGACGGCGTGAATGCCTCGACCATCCTTGATGGCTTCACGGTTCGCGCCGGCCATGCCGACGGCACAACGCCGCACGACTCCGCGGGAGGCATCCGCATCCTCAATGGCGCGTCCCCGCAGATCACCAACTGCCGCATCGTGGACAACCAGGTGGACGAGAACGGCGGGGCGGTCGGCTGCGATAGTTCCAGCCCCACGCTGACGAACTGCGAACTGTCCGGCAACCGGGCGGGACGCTTCGCGGGCGGCTTCTACAACGTCGGCACGTCCACCGCCACCTTCGTGAGCTGCACCTTCGCCGGAAACATCGCCGCGAACACGGGCGGAGCGATCCACAACTCCTCGACCGTGGATTTCGACAGCTGCCTGGTCTGGAACAACAGCGCCAGCGGCGTGACGAACACCATCCCGGCATCCATCTACAACTCGACGCTCTCGACCCGGAGCTTCGACTACTGCCTGTTCCAGAACTACGACCTGACCTCCACCGGCACAGGCAACCTGAACGGAACCCTGGGCGGAAACAACCCGCTCTTCCTTTCCGCCGTGTCGCCCGCCCTCGCACCGAATGCAAACGGGGACTACCAGACCGACACCGGCTCGCCGGTGGTGAACCAGGGCAACGACGCGGCCAACCCCGAGGCTCTCGCGCTGGAAGGAAACCGGCGCAAGATCGGCACCATCGACATCGGCGCCTATGAGCGGCAGATCGTCGTGCATGTCGACAAGTCCGTGCCGGTCTCCGGTGATGGATCCACCTGGGCGAACGCCTTCAAGTATCTCAGGGACGCCCTCAACGCCACCGGCCCGGGCTACGAGGTGTGGATTGCGGAAGGGACCCACTACCCGGATGAGAGGGTGACGCCGGACCCCTTGTTCTCGCGCGACTACAGCTACTTCCTGCCGGACGGATGCGCCATCTACGGAGGTTTCCCCGCCGGCGGCGGCGATGGAACCTTCGGAGCGCGGGATTTCGACGCCTACGTCACCATCCTGTCGGGTGACGTGGATCAGAACGATACGTCCAACCTCGGCAACCGCGGCGACAACGTGCGCCACGTGATCAACTCCGACGGCGACGGGCCTGACACCCTCCTTTCCGGGGTGACGATCAAGGGCGGCGCAGCCAACGACAACCCGCCCTTCGGCACGACCGGCGGCGGCCTCACAGCCCGCAACGGCAGCGAAGCGCAGTTCATCGACTGCATCTTCATCGACAACTTCGGCAGCACCGGCGGGGGCGTGTATGTGAACGCTTCCTCGCCGACCTTCACCCGCTGCAGGCTGGAGAGGAACTTCAGCGGTGCTGGCGGCGGCCTCCGCTGCGACAACGGCGCCACGCCCGTTTTCCACGCCTGCAACATCCTGGCCAACTACAACAGCGCGGGCATCTACGTCGTCGACTCCTCACCCGGGTTCTTCGACTGCCTGGTCACCGGCAACCAGAGCACCAGCAACGGCGGCGGTGCCTACATCCAGGGCTCAAACGCGAGCCCGACCTTCGTGAACGTCACTTTCTCGGGCAACCGCACGACAGGCCCGGGCGGCGGATTCAGCTGCTACTCGGACGCCACACCCACCTTCTTGAACTGCCTGATCTGGAACAACCGCTCTTCCCAGGGAACCGGCGTGCCGCTCTCGTCCATCCACCACGCATTCGACGCCACGCCGAACTTCTCCCATTGCATCGTGGAGAACCTGTCCAAGGCGGATCTGGACAGCTCCGGTGCCAGCCCGGACACCAACTACAATCCTGCCGACCCGCTCTTCGTCACGCCACTGGACCCGGGCGAGGCGCCGAGTTCGCTGGGTGACTTCCGCCTCTTCGCCGGTTCCGCCGCGCTCAACCTTGGCAGCAATGCGGACAATCCCTACGCTACCGATTTCGAAGGTGGCACCCGCATCGAGGGCGGCACCATTGATCTTGGCGCCCACGAGGGCAACGTGCCCACCACCTTCGACCTCATGTATCCCGCGTTGGATCCGGACGAAGACGACAACGGCAACGGCATCTCCAACCGGGTGGATTACTCCGTGGGCGCGAACCCCACCGCCCCGCATGACCCATCCCTCTACCCAGCGCTGGATGGCAGCCGCTTCAACTACGGCTACCGCGCGGGCGCAGCCGATGTGATCCCCCTCCCTCTAAAGTCCCCGAACCTCGAGGACTGGTTCCAGATGCTTTCCGGGACGGACTACACCCCCGGCGCCATCATCACCTCCGGCGGCCGCACCCTTGTCGAGATCGACCTGCTGATCGCCCCGCCAACGCCTTCCCGCCAGTTCTACCGCGTCGACTTCATCACGTCGCTGCCGTGAGCGCCGGGAAGCTCCGAAGGGTAGTCGCCAAGCGGAATCTGGCAGCCGGGCGGGACGATGGATGCCTTGGCCAGGTACTTTGTATCCTGCCGCCCGGGGCTGTCGCAGGCGTTCATCGGCACCTTGAGCGCAAACAGGCCGGCGGCTCACATCGTCCCGATGATGATCAACCCTTGGTCGGTCCGCCTCTCGCCGGGATCGCATCCTCCCTTCCATGATCCGCAGCCTCGATTCGCACCAACCCGCCGGAACCTGCTCCCAAACGCGCCCGACATCGGCTATCACTCCGTCCCATGAACACAGCCCGTTTCCGTACCTTGGCGACCATGCTCCACCTCGCGACGGCTCCACTCGTCGCGACGTCCGACGCCGCTGCGGCACCGGAGCTGGGGGAACTCCAAGGCGTTTGGAAGGCGAGTTTCAACAACGACACCTCCCGCATCATCGTCCAGATGCGCGATGGAAACCTCGGCCTCTGGGATAGCGACAGCGGTGAGGCCATCTCCGGGGAACTGGGGAGCCTGACCGCGAAAGGGCAATACGTCGTCGACTCCGGCGCCCGGCGGGTCCTGATCGGCTTCGAGGACGGCAAGTCGCGCGTCTTCGATTTCAAGAACGGCCAACCGCTGTCTCCGCCCTTGGACGCGAGCTTCATGGAACACCGGGCGCCCGCTGCCGTTTTCACTCCCGACGGATCGCGGGTCGCCATCATGGACAAAGGCGGATCCTGCCGGATCTTCGAAGTGGCGACCGGGAAAAGGGTGGCGGACATTCCATTGCCGGCTGGATCCGAGGAGCGCGAGATCGAGCCCCGGATCCTCTTCACCCCTGATGGAAAAACCACGCTGCTCCTCGACCCCACCGGAACGCTCCACAAGCTCGATGCCGAATGGAAGCGATCGGGAAGCCCGATGGTTCACCCGAACAAATCCGCTTACCACATTGCCGCGTCGGTGTCGGATGACGGGCGTCATGCCGTCACCTTCGACTCACCCGGCGAGAACGGGCCGGATGGCGAGCTCCAGCTCTGGGACCTGGCAACCTGCCGTCCGCTCGGCGACCCCGTCAGCGACCAGAACGGAATCTCGGGACAATTCCTCGCCGGCAATGACCGCCTGTTGATCGCTCCCGGACGAGGCGAGACCCGGGTGGTCAAAATTCCCTCGCTGGAACTCGAGTTCAAGCTCCCCCGCCATGACAATGTCGAGGCCAGCCGCGCGCTGGTCACGGCCGATGGCAGCAAGGTCTTCAGCTTTGGCTACGACCCGAATGTTCGGCTGACGGATCTCGGAACCGGGAAGCATGCCGGCATTTTCTCATCTCGCGCCCGGATCGAATCCATCCTCACGGGCCCCGATGCCTCGACCGCGTGGCTCGTTTACGACAACACCGCCTTTCTGCTCGAGGGCCACCATGACGGCTACGTCATCCGCCTCGACCTGAAAACGATGAGGCCGGCGGCGTCCCTCCGCCTCACCGACTACCTGCACCGCACGATCCTCTCGCCCGATGGAACACGACTGATGACCCACACCGGCGGATCGGACCGCGAGCGGGTCCGGGTGTTCGACGCCGTTTCCCTCAAGGAACTCTCCGTCACCAGCGCCGGCCACTGACCACCCTTCGCAGCAGGCGACCGTTCATTGTTGAGGTTCCACGCGGTGGCATCTCCCGTGGCGACGGCGACCGCATTTGCAATCTGGACACCCTCGCCCAGCCACAAAATGACGGCATGATCTCCAATCCTTTCGTGGCATCATCGCACTATCTTCCCATCCCCCGGAGTGATCTTCGCCGGATCGCTCCACGCGATCCAACGTGATTCGGAAGAGGACAGGATGAGAATCCCCGGCATGGGAATCTACGGGAACAAGGTTCACGCCGCTGCAGCGCAAAGCTTCCTAGAAGGGTCTTGGCGAAGGCATAACGATTCCAAGGTCATCCCGGGACCCATCGTGCAAGATGCCATTCCGTGCGGGTTTTCTCCCCCGATTCGCGACTTTCCAGATAGACCGAATGCATTGTTAGGCACCTGCGGCCAGAACTCTCTGGCTTCCGCGAAGGGCCCGTGTTTGTTTGGAAAACATGTGGACGAGGCATTTCGGCCGGTTCGGCCTTCAGCACTCCCTTCCATTGAAGATTACAGGATGGCTACCGGTACTTGCGCTTCTGGTAATCCTGGCGGCCAAGGCACGGGCATTCGACTGGACCACGTGGGAATCCCCCTTCGAGGGAGCCACCGGATCGGAGATGCATTTCGTCGAGGACGGCCGCCTGCTCTTGCTCTACCTCGAACACGGGCCGTCCGCGCCGTCGCGCACCCTGATGCTGGCTACCTATGACCGGGGATCGATCATCAGCGTCCCGGTGGACGTCGTCGGTCCCACGGACCGGTCCTCGGATGCGCATCAGTTCCGCTTGGTCGGCCATGGCCCGGATTGCTGGGCGGTGTGGCGCACCGAAGCGTCGGACGGATCGAACAGCCTTCGTGCCGCGCGTGTGGCACCCGGAGGCAGCAGCTTCGCGATCGAAACCGTGGCAGGTAGCGACACGGGTTACGATTTCGACGCCTACGTGGCGGAGGATGGCTTCCCGCGGGTTTTCCACACCGTTCTCAATGCCAGCTCCGCCTCGATCTCGCGACGTCGCTCCGACGGCAACTGGGAGACGGCCCCGGTTCTCGCGACGCCTCCGAACACCTACATTTCCGATCTCGCCCTCACAGGACATGGAGGTACGACCCTCGAAGCCATCGCCTGCAGCGTCGAAAACCTGACGGCCAGTGGAACGGGCAGCGGCTACCGGTCCATCCTCGATCACTACCGCGCGGTGGAACCATCCGACTGGTCGACGCTGTCGCTCACCTGGGGAGGTCAGCTTTGGGAAAACGAGACCTACCCGCAGAATCGTTCGATTGCCACCAATCTCCGGACCCGGTGGACCCCGGACGGTATCCTCGCGGCAACCTACTCGCGGTGGCTCGATGGCACCGCGGTCCTCGCCCTGCTCGACTCGGGCTATCTCGAGCGGCAGAAGTACTATTTCGGCGCCGCGGGCACCACCGCCGCCGGGACCAACCTGGCCTGCGGCGACCAGGGCCGGATTTTCGTCACCTATGACACGTCGGGCGGCCCCGCCTACCGGATCTGGCAGGATGGATCGTTCTCGGCCACCGAAGTCGTGGAAGAACTCACCATCCAGGCTTTCGCCCTCGAAACCGATGTCCACGGCTTCCCGTGGATCGGCGGGGTTCAGACCTCCCTGGTGGCGTCGCCGACGCTGCAATTCGGCACGCCCGAACTGAACACCGACGTCGATGGCGACGGCCTGATCGGGTTCCTCGAGGAGGCCTTCCACTCCAACCCCCTCGTCTACGATCCCCAGAACCATCCGATCATCGGCACCGACGAATTCGGCGGCCAAACCTATCTCACCGTGGCGTATCTGGGGGACTCGGGTGGAACCGGCGAGAATCCCTACACCACCAGCCAGTATATCTACGCCGTCGAGGTCTCGCCGGACCTCGACGAGTGGTCGTCGGATCCCGCCGATGTGGTTCACGAGGACCGCTTCACCATTTCAGGACGCGGAACGGTGAACGTGGTGCGCAGCGCATTGCCCCTTGGATCACTCGCGGGACAGTACATCCGGGTGAGGGTGGTGGCGCGGTAGCCGGAAGGATCCTGTTACAAGCCGCGCACGGATGAAACTCACGGTCCGGCCACGCCGATCTTGGCGGGACCGAAGGGTGCGTCGAGCCGCAGCTTCTTGTTGAGCGTTCCGACATAGGGCTGCTCGCCCGGATGGAACTTCAAGCGGGTTCCGCCGGTGACATGGTTCATCGCCTTGTCCAGGCTGCCGTAGGCGGTGTCGTAGCTGCCGATTCCCGACGTCGGATCGACCGCGTCCCAACCCACCCACTGGCCGTCGATCGCCAGCGTCGGCCAGATTCCCACCCCCCCGAGCTGGGCGTCGACCGCCTGACCGATCATGTCCCCGATCCAGTTGCCCGGGGAATTCAGCAGCCTCTCGTTGCAGATCACCACGATGTCGACCCCCGGCACGGTCGACGAATCGATGATCGTCGAGCTGCTTCCTTCCATGTCGCCGATCCAGCGCTGGTTGTAGTCCGCCATGTAAGCCAGCATCGTTGCCGCGCTCGCAACCACGAAGCTCGACCCATACATCGCCTCGACGTTCATGCCGCCGTAGGGCATCGAGACATCTTCAAAGTCCGGATCATACAAGTTCGGCGAATCCACCGCCGAAAAGTAGTGCGGTTCGCGGAGCCCGACCGTGCTGAACGGCTGGCCCAGATAGAAATCCGTGACCGGTATCCAGCGGCTTTGCCCCAGCAGGTTCTGCCTCAGGTAGGTATAAAAGTTCTGGCCGGTCAGCTCCTCGATCACCAGGACCAGGACGTTGAAGCTGAAGTTCGAGTAAACGGCATTCCCCTGGGCATCCCCTGCCCCCGGATCCGTCGCGAGGTTCCGTCCGAGCGCGTATTGGACCATTTCCTCGACGGTGACCGGCGGCGGGTGGCCCTCGTCGCCATCCAGCCCCATGGCCTGGTAGATCTGCTGGGTCTCCCAGACATGATCGGTGGCCCATCCCGCTTTCATCTCCATGAGGTGCTTCACGGTGATCTGCTTCATGCGCTCGTCCTGGAGCGACGGCCAGGGATCGAAATCGAGGATCCCTCCGCCTTCCTGCCCGAGATCGAAGACCGGGGTGTTGTCATCGAGTCCCTCGGCCTTGAGCTTCTTGATCGCCTCGATGACGAAGACCTTGGACACGCTGGCCATGCGCATGGTCGCGTTCTCCGGCATGGGCACCGTGGCGTTCGCATCCATCCAGCCGAAGCCTCGCTGATAGATCACCCGACCTTCCTTGGCGATGCCGACCGTGCAGCCGTTGAGGCTGTAGTTGTCCATCAGCTGCAAGACGACGTTGTCGACAGCTGCCAGCTCCGGCACGGGGTGCCCGGTCACGGGCAGATCACCGGCGGGCGAGGCGAGAGGGGAAAAAAGCAGTGCCAGGGCACTGAACAACAAGGGAGCGGGGTTCGATTTCATGGCAGATGAGGTCTCGGATATCGATGAGCCTGACCTTCTTTCGCGATTCCGCCGGGCCGTTTGCAAATTGACCCCTTTTTCCACACTCCACCCATCATCGGCAGCAACGGGAAACCGCTTCGACAAGTGATCTCAGCCAAATTCAGCCTTGCCGCAAGACAACCTTAACTCCCATTTTCGACCGGTCGCCGGCACTGCCGTGGACCGCCCGCCCGCCGGGTGACAATCGTTAACTCCCCTGCCCCTCCCTCCGGTGAGGTTTCTCCATGCCACATGGAGAAAGGACCGCCGAACCTACGACTTCATGAAGCCGACATTGATTCTTTCCTGCTTGCTGACCCTGCCCGCCGCAGCCGGTGATCTCATGGTTCCAGACGCCATGGAAGGAGGATGGAGATGGTCGCTCTCCGCAGGTCCTTCCTTCCGCAGCGTCGGATCACTCAAGATCAACGCCGGCTACCGCAGCTCCCTTTACGACATCCCCTCGCTGGTGGGGATCGACACCACGGACATCCCGGCCATCGGTACCATCGGCGACTATGCCGAACGCGAGTACAATGACGGCTACGTTCGCCAGGACGGCGGCACCGCCATCGACGGATCCACCTGGTATTGGGGATATGACAATGGAGGCCAGGTCCAGGGTGACCGACTTGCCTTTTCCGCGACGGGTTTCCGGAGCGTCCGGAGCGATATGGGATCTTCCCGGGGCCTGGGTGCCGCGAGCCGCGACCACCTCCAAGGCATCGCGCCGCACATCCAGCTCGACGGTGTCAGCCCGCACGAGGTTGGCGGCTTCCAGCTCGGGTTCAGCCTCGGCTTCGACTTCACGAAGGTCGATCAAACACTGGCCTTCTCCAGCCTCGCGCAGACCCAGAGCCGCGACGACTACCGCCTGGACTACACGGACTACTTCGACCTCGACGGTGTCATCCCACCGCTTGCCCCTTATGGCGGAACCGTCGGAGGTCCGGGGCCACTGATTGGCAACCTTCCTTCCGACCGGGTCGTTACTGAAACCCTGATCGGTTCGGAATCGGCAATCGTTTCGAACCTGGCCAACGCCTCGATCGACATCAATGTCGTCACGGTCACCCTCGCCCCTTCACTCAGCCGCACTTTCGGGCCCCTCGATTACAGCATGCAGGCGGGATTGATCCTCAACGTTTACCAGTGGGACGCGCGGCAGAACGAACGCCTCACCGCCGCCACTTCCGCGGGGAAGGCGGTCCTCGGCAGCTGGAGTGAAAGCAACTCCGGGACAAAATTCCGTCCCGGGCTGTTTGCCCAAGCCGATGCCGCCTACCGCATCGCCGGGGACCTTTCCCTCGCCGCCTACCTCCGGTTCGACGTGGCCTCGGAGTTCCGGGCCCAAGCCGGCCCCACCGTCTACAAGTTCGACCCGACCGGCATGGCGACCGGATTCATGGTTCGCTACGATTTCCCGTGATCAACATTCCCGCTGCCAGAAACCTCCGGATGATCACGGCCCGCAAAACCATGCGTCCCCTGCTTCTGCTGCTTGCGGGCTTTGCAATGCAGGCGAGCGCCCAGTCCCTCAGGCTGCTCGATGTCATCGGAAACCCGGGTATCGCCGACGGAGAGACCTCCTTCGCCCACACGCTCGATTGGGATGAGTCCGAGATCCTGGTGGGGGCCCCCGCCGCCCTGCACGTTTACGACTCGGAAAGCCGGAACCACAAATACCGGCTCAGTCGCAGGGAGGATTTGCCGACCGGGTATTCATACAATCCGTCGGTTCTCACGACCCCCGGTCACTTCCTTGCTGTCGCCTCCCGCGTCAACCGGCAGGAGTTTCTCCAGGTCTTCCGGAGGA
Organism: Neoluteolibacter marinus; assembly: GCF_014904755.1. Lineage (GTDB taxonomy): Bacteria > Verrucomicrobiota > Verrucomicrobiia > Verrucomicrobiales > Akkermansiaceae > Haloferula > Haloferula marina. Next base: position 60,224 of record NZ_JACZFQ010000006.1, on the reverse strand, counting down.
GCGACGGAAGCCTGGAGCGCACGATCTCCGCGCCATCGGGCTCCAACTATCAGCCCGGATTCGGCTCGGCGCTCGCCCGCCAGGAGAACCGCTTGTTTGTCTCAGTCCTGCACAACACGCCGCCAGGGGGATCCTCGGCAACCGGGGCGATCTATGAGTATGACCTCCAGACCTGGGAACAGGACGCCCGGGTCTTCCGTCCGGGCGACGGCGAGTGGTTCGACGGTTTCGGGGACGCGATGGACGTGGAAAACGGCATCCTTGCCGTGGGAGCCAACCGGAAAGACAACTTCAAGGGAGCAGCGTATCTGTTCGACACCGAATCGAGGGAGTTGATCGCAAAGATCCAGATGCCGGTTCCTGCGGCCAACGAGTGGTTCGGCACCGACGTCAGGCTCAAGGACGGGAAACTCTACGTCACCAGCCGCAGCGCCGTTTGGGAGTACGAGGCCGCGACCGGCGCCTATGTCGGCAAGTTTTCCCCCGTGCCCGCCGCGGGCTACTACGACTGGTTCGGGTCGGGCGTCGAAATCGTGGGTGACGGACTGCTGGCCGTCTGGTCGGATGCCGCGCTCTATCAGTTCGATACTGCCACGCGCCAGCAACTTGCCGCCTTTCCCGACCCCTTCGGGGGCGATACCGTTAGCGCTGGACCGGGCGAGATGAAGGCGCGCGGCGATGTCCTGCTGTCAGGAGCCCGTGGCGGCACCGCCCCTGAAACCAGCGGCGGTGCGATCCTCGTCATGACCACTGCCCCCACCGGAGCGGTGCTCACCGTGCCGGATGCAACCGGCTCCGAAGAACAGGCCGGCGTCACGATCACCCTGCAGCTCGACCCGCCCGCCAGCGGGGACGTCACCGTCAACTACCAGACAAGGCAGGAATCGGCACGCGCGGGGATGGACTTTATCCCCCGATCGGGAAGCCTGACCATTCCCGCGGGCGAAGCCACGGCCACGCTGGCGATCGACATCATCGACGACAATGACTGTGAGGCGGAAGAGCGCTTCTTCCTCGATATCCTCGGAGGCTCCGGAGCCAGCATCCCCCCGCTCGAAGTCGCGATCAAGATCACCGACAACGACGCGGCGATTGCCATCCCGACCGGGTCCGGAATCTCGCTGAATCTTCCCGATTTAGCCGGCGACGAACTCGGCGAGGTTGTCACAGCCTGGGGCAACGTGGCTTATGTGGCCGTCGACGATCTCGATGGGAGCGGCTTGTTTCGCGGAGGGGTCCGTGTGGTCGATCTTCACAGCAAGGACCAGGTCGCGGAGATTCGCCCGGACGGCTTCATCGACGGAGCCCGGCTCGGATTGGGTCTCGCCGTCGACAGGGATCTGCTCGCGGTAGGGGTCCAGAACTCCCTGGAATCCCCGAACCTGCCCGCCGTCTATCTTTATGATCGCGAGTCCCTCTCGCGCCGATTGATCCTGCTCCCGCCCGACGCCAACTACATTGGCTTCGGCTACCAGATCGCCATCGGACCGGAGCACATCCTGGTCGGCATGCCCTACGAGGACCAACGCGGCTACCAGGTGGGTGCAGTGCTGGTCTACGACCGTGCGACCGGAGCTTATCTCAGCCGGATCGAGTCACCGACCCCGGACCTCGGCAGCCAATTCGGAGCGTCGGTCACCTTCGGGGGAGACCGGGCCGTGATCGGGGCCGAGGGACGCATCTACAGCTTCGACCTCCATGACAACAACCGTCTGCTTTTCGAGGTGGAGACGGGCACACGGGACACCTCCCACATCACTTCCGACTTCGGGGAGATTGTCCAAGCCAACGAAGACTACATCGTCGCGGGAAATCCGTGGGACGACACGTTCCAGGCGAACTCCGGTTCGGTTCTTATTTTTGACGCCCGCACCGGAGTTCACATCAATACGATCCGGACCCGGTATTCGAGCGCCAATTCCAGACTCGGCCGCTCCCTGTCGCTGATCGGGAATCTGCTCGCGGTGTCCGGGGAAGTCGCCGGGATCGACCTGGTGGAAATCCCTTCCGGCCACCTTCTCACGCATTTCGAGGTGCCACGCAGCCTGGTCAGCTCCGGGTTCAAGCAAAGCGTCACCCTAACCGAAAGCCATGTGGTCGCGGGATTGCCGTGGGGGAGAAGCAACTACAACGGACGGGTGATCGCCTTCCCTCGCGAAGCGTTGGAACTTTCCTTCTCCGGCACGCTCACAACCGATCGCCAGAGCGGTTTGCTGGTCGGCAAACTCGAGGAAACCAGCACCCTGCAATCCCCCCCGTTCCGTATTTACGTCCGGGGCCTCCCGCCAGGTGTAACCCTGGCGAATGCCGCGGGAACGGGTGGTCCGGATTCCGCCCCCTACATCCTCTACAATCAGCCGAGTGCCATGGGGAGCACACTTGACCTCACGCTCGAGTTTCTGGTTTCCGACCGCAATGCCTCGTTTTCCCCGGAGTTTGAAGTCGAGCTTCTGCCGGAGGCGGAAGCTACCTGGAAACCTGCGAATGCAGGAACAGCGCCCGCGCGGATCACCCGTCTGCCCGATGGCAGCGTCATGCTCGAATACGATGTCGTGCCGGGGGAGTCCTATCGCATCGAGTATACGCCGGAGCGAGGACCGTGGGTCCCGGTCCCCGGGGAAGTCTCGTCACCCACCCAACGGATGAGATGGATTGACAACGGCCCGCCGAAGACATCGTCCCATCCATCGTCGACACCCTCGCGGATGTACCGCCTTGTCGGCCCACTTGCACCCGAATGAACGAAGTTCCGGCCTCGATAATCGGGAGAGCCGCTCATTTCCTGCCTGGCGATGCTGCCGGGGAATGAGTTTCCGGATTTTGTCAGGTTCGACCGCGGCTGCCACGAAAGGCCCGCAAGGCGCTTGAAATTGATCCCGCCGGACCATTCATCCAATACGGCATCCGGCTGACAATGGATATTTTCCATATATTTCCTTACTATCTTACCACTCCATTACAGGACAAACCACGCTCCGGCCAAATTATCACCCGAGCAATCTTGACGAGACCGAATCCAATCGGGTATCCACCATCCATGGTATAGCCCCCGATACCCCCGATGGATTCGTCAACCATACCCCTCCTGAGAAGGCTTGTCTCTCACATCATCCCCACCCAGCGATTGTTAGATCGCGCTTATCTCGGGGATCTTGCACGCGCCGAGCGGGATCGATCGATTGCCGGGATACCCGCGGCTTCCGGATTTATCGGCACAATTCGGCCGAGCCCGCTCCAACTCGCGGGCCAGGAGATCGACCTCAGGACGTCGGTAGCCACGAAGCAGTATTCGCGGACGGGGCTTGACCTGCACTTCCTGGGCAGGGTCTCGACCTCGTTCATCGAAGCCTCATTTGCCTCAGGCACCTCCACCGGAAATCGTCTCGTTGTCTCCGTTGTTTCCCAACCTCTTCCCTCCCGAGAACCAAACTGACCTGATCGATGCCAACCAACAACCTCCCCGCCATCCCCCCCATGTCCGCGGACCGGCTGACGAGCCAGCTCTACCACCTGCCGGCGATCATCGGCCGGCTCGGCTTGAGTGTCGCCAATGCCCAGAAGGCGTTGAACGCTGACTACACGCAAAACATCAAGGAACTGATCGCGGTCATCAAGGACCTGATCCCGGCAAGCGACCCCGACACGAGGGCAACCGTCGAGTCCTTCATCAGGCAGCTCGCGCCGAGCCGCTACCAGTTCACCGAGACCACCCTCGATTTCAGCGCGGACCTCTCGGAGTCGCTCGACGTGGCGGGCTCGATCGGGCTCGGGGCCGGCTTCGGGGCGGTCGTGGTCAACGCCGGACTCTCGGTCGGATTCGGCCGCGATTACCGTGCCGCGGCGCGCATCAAGACGATCCTCCACGCCATTCCCGCCGACGAACAGTCGACCGCCATGTTGTTGTCGCAAGCCGACAAACTCACGAGCGACGGAGTCACCCTGCCGCCCCGAACCGAGGCATCAACCGCGGTGAACAACAATCTGCGCGACATCGTGAGAATGACCGGCGGTGCCGATCTACCGAAATTGGCGCCTGAAACGCCTCTCTCTCCCTTGGCTCGGATCCAGCGAGCGGCCAAGGATGCCAAGGACTTCAGGGTCTCCGCAGGGAAGTTCAAGGATGTTGCGGAAGATGAGGCGACCTCCGCCGAAGGCAAGACGGCCGCTGCCACCGAAGCTCGCAACGCGGCTCGCGCCGCACGGGCGGCCGCGGACTCCGCCAAGGCCGACCTGGATGAGGTCGAGGACTCGCAGTCCGAAGCGGCCAAGGCCCTCGTCGAGGCGGCCGACGCGGATGCCAAGGCAGCGGATGAAGCCGCCACCGCCGCCGAGAAAGCTGCTGGCAGCGGCAACTAGTTTCACCTCTCCGCCACGAACCATCCCGAGCAGCGACTCCCCGTGACATGGAAAGGACACCCAAGCAAATCTGGAACGATCTTCGCCGGCAGGAAGTGAGCGGCGGGGAATGGGAAAACAAGGGCCTGGAAAAGTTCGAGAAGCTCCGGTTGCTCGTCGACGAGATGATCGAGGCGCTCTACGAGAACGGTTCGGGGATCGACAGCTTTTTCCAGGCGGTGGGCCAGGGTGTGGTCGATGCCCAGCGTGGACTTGACGAGCAGACCCTCGACTACCTGGCCGACAATCCGGTGGTTCCCACCACCTTCCGCATCCCGAAAACCACGGCGGAGATTCATTTCTCGGCGAAGCAGCGGACATCCGGAAGCTTGCTGGCCCGAGTGTTCTCCCGAACCGAGGAGCAGGAACAGATGACGCGTCACAGCGTCCAGTTCGAGGTGGTCGCGGTGCCGCCCCCCCCGGAGCTCCTGCAGGAACTCAACACCTGGCTCGCGGGATTCGTGGTCACGAACCTCGCCATCCGCCGCTTGGTTCGTGACGGCTTGGTGCGCTTCGCCAGCGATGCGACACCCGACTCCAAGAAGGAACGGGCCGATCGACTGGTGACATTGTTCAACCGGACCATCGTCTTGCAAGGGGGTGGCAGTTTCGGCCTGTTGCTCCTTTTCGAAGACGGCAACGATGAGAAGTGGAAGATCGACGGGCTCAGCATCGATCCGACTGCGCCGGCGGACGCGACTTTCTGGTTGGCCCAGCCCCTGGTCGCGGTCGCAGGTGGCATGGCGAAGCATCTTGCTCCGTTTCTCACCGTGCAGCAGAGCCGGCTCGATCTTCTCGATCCAAGGGCGTCTTGAATTCCTCCCGAGATGAAAGAGTTGGGCGCCGAGGGGATCCGCGAAATGATCTGTGACCTGGCGATCCAGATGATCCGGGGCGATCTCACCCTGCGCGAGCTCGGGGCGATCCAGTCAGCCGGCCCGGGCATCCGTCCGGGACTGCTCGTTCCGCGCCGGATGCGGGGAAAGCTGGACCTCTCGCTGAACGTGGACAAGGAGAGCGGCTTCCTGTTCTTTGTCTTCAAAAGGCAGAGATGGGCGGCTCTCCAGTTCGCGGCGGAAGTCGAGCTGGAGCCGACCCTCGATAAGAGCGATCGACAGGACCTGCGTCTCTCGGTGGTTCCTCCGGCTCCCCTTCACCAACCGGCAGTCCCCAACGTCGCCATGGTAACCCTGCGTCTGCCCGGCGACATCTACCTCTGGGCCCATTTCCCCGGCTCCGGGGATGAAGCGGTGGTGGCCTTCGGCGGACCCGATGTCCCCCCACCTGCAGACGACTTCATCCACCTCGACGACACCCCTTCACTGCTTTTGGAGCGACTCCTTTCGGCCATGGCATCCTGGGTGGGATCGACCCAAGGAGATCGCGTCATTCCGCCTCCTGTCGGTGAAGTCCGGGCACCTCATGGTGCCGTGGACACCTCGGTTGTGCTGCAACAGGTTCCGAACACTTTCGCAGGATTGTCCGAGGCAGGGATGGGCAGCGGCTGGGAGAAACGTGCTCCCGACCTTACCGAAAGAAGGCGTCGCCTTGATCTGATCCATCCGCAGCTTCCACCGTGGTTCCACGTTTCCGGGTTCCGCGGGAGGATCGCGATGTGGGTGACCCCCGACGGCAGGATCGCGGTGGACGAGGATGATGGCAAACCGCTCAAGCTTGCCTACGATTATTCCCTGCATCGACGGGCGAGCCACGCGGAACTCCGGTTGCGCCCCTTTGCTCCCGACTTCCACGTCGATGGGCCGTTTTTCGATCAAATCATGCGAGGCGTCCGCGCCAAAATGTCGGATGGCCGCCCCCCCCGGCGCAGGCCGAGGCGACGCGTTGGCAAACCCGGCTCCGGCCCCATGACCCTTTCCGCCGAATTGCGGGATGATGACTTCGCTGATATCCTGACAAAGGCCGGGCTCTTCCACGTCCGGCATCGACCGGAGCTGGACACTTTCTTCCGGTCCGGGGAATTTGCGGCAGGCTGCGCGGTGATCCGCGCCAAGCGGACCACCGCATTCGACGAGGGGCTGGTGGTGCTGATCCGGGGAACCATCGTCCACCCGGCTGCCGCATGGTTCATCTTCAGCCTGGATGCCGGAAATCTTGGTGCATTCAATCCGACCATCCGCGACATCCGGCTCGAGGCGGGATTCAATGGCGACGACCGGATTTTTCCGAGGTCGGGCAGGGAGAGCCTTTCCCGCGAATTCCGGAACTACCTTACCCGGCTACTCAGGGCGATGCACTTCTGGGACGAAGCACTCGGCTAGATCCAAGACATGTCGACAGGTCAATCAGAACACCCCGGGATGGACGGGAAGCAACCCGATCAGCGGGGGCAATCGGCCTCCTCAGGTCCCGGTGGACTGCTGGCGGAGTGGATCAAGCCGCTCGTGGCAGCATGGGCTGAGCTGCGAAGAATGATCACCTGCCGCTTCCGGACAAATTCAACGGCTTTGGTTGAACACAGGCTCGCCGAAGAAATACCGCTGCCGCTCGCCACCGGGAAAACCCTCGGTGATCTCAAGCGGTCTCTGGAAGAAGCTTCGAGGCACCAGCTCGCGGATCGTCTCGACCAGTTGCGGGCCGCGAACTCCGGGCAGGCTCATGTCGAGATTTCCTGCCGGCTGCTGGCGCTCAGGCCAGCGGGTTCTCTCGCGCCAGGTGCCCCCCGCTTCTCGGAGATCGAATCCTCTCGGTCGGCGTTGTTCTATCATTCGGTGCCGTTCCGGTTCGACCCGTGCCGGGCAAACGCACCCCGTTCGACACCACCATCAGCATAAGAGTCCTCGCGAGAATTGGCGGAGGACGCTCGGGGATCCGAACTGCCTCCATACCTTTGAATTACCCGTGTCGGGAACTTGGACCACTTCTCGACGGCCAAAAGAGCCGAGGTCGAACAGAGGCACATAATTCGGCGGCCTATTGCTGGGCAGCAAAGACACCACTTCCGTGGTTCTTCCATTCGACAAGAGTCCCCCTCACGTCGGCGACGATGTCGGGATCGCCATCTGCATCGACGTCCTGCACGAAAGCGAAGTCGATCCAGTTTCCCGTATAGGTCGGGTCATCGAATCGCTCGAAGGTCTCGTCGATGAAGTGGCGGCTGCCGTGGTTGATCAGCAGCACGAAGCGGTGTGCGTCGGAATCGGGCGAAGCCAGCGTGACCAGGAGATCGCGGTCGCCGTCCCCGTCCAGATCCTCGGCATCGTAGTCGTAGACGTCCCATCCGTCGGGGAGTTCCAGCTTCAACGCATCCGCCCCGTAGGTCCCGCGGTTCGAGCCCCACAACACGGTCGCCGGATCGGTCCCGACCTCGGCCCCGATCGCCAGGTCGAGGAAGCCGTCGCCGTCGAGATCGAAGAACTCACTCGCCCAGATATTCCCCTCCCAGACGTCCCCGACCAGCTGGTTGACGGGACTGAAGCCACCGAGACCATCGTTCGCGAGTATCAGGTTCACGCCCCCGAGATCCGCCGGAGCCGCAAGGAACAGGTCGAGGTCGCCATCGTGGTCGAAGTCCCCCAGAGCGCCCGCATGATGAAATCCAGTATGTTCCGGATAGCTCACCGTCTGGACCGTCCCGCCCGGAGATGACAGGAGAACCTTGAGGGGCGCGCCGGGGAATGGATCCGCGTCGTAGCCATGGTCGATCAGCACGGCGTCGTCCACCGAGTCCCCGTTGAGGTCGCCGACCAGGAGTTTCCGCGCATGGATGCATCCCGGAACGCCACCGGCAAATACCACGGACCCGTCCGACCGAGTCCCGTCCAGGTCGCGGGTCAGGGTCGCCGGGAATGGATCGAAGGTATAGGCGGCCCCCGGGAAGACGAGCACGTCCCCCTTCCCATCGCCATCAAAGTCGCCGTAGCCGAAGGCCGAGATGAAATCGAAAAACCCGTTACCGAACTGGTAGCGGTCGATCCAACGGTAGTTCGCCTGCGCCTGGGTATAGGATGTTCGCAGATGGATGCCTGGATCCGGCGCAAGCTGCAGATTCTCCGGTCCCCGCAGCCGCCAGAACCTCCGGGCTCCTGCGGCCGGAACCTCCATCGAATTCGGGCCGATTACCGGATGAAAGGGCATGCCTTCCGTCGACCAGTTCTCCGTATCGTCCGTCCCCTCGATCACGAATTGGGCAAAGGGATTGCCCGGGAAGCCGAGCGCGGCCACTCCCTCGCTTGCAAAGGCGACGACCTCGATCTGGAGCGTGGATAGCACCTGATCCACCGCCAAGGCTTCGGGTGCTCCCGCGGAGAGCACCACCGGCGATGCTTCCAGCGGATCGATGGTTCCCCCGAAAAGGCTCGGAAGAAGCAGTCCGTCGCTGAAATCGGCGAAGACGACGCGATAGCTGTCATAAGGAAGCCCCGACAACACGTAGCTCCCGTCTTCGCCGCTGAGCGCCCGTTGGCCCACTTCCTCCCAGTCCTCGGTCGTAGAGTCGTAGGCGATGGCTTGCACCTGGACGCCGGCCACCGGTTGGCCGGTCGCGGCGCTTCTCACCACCCCATGGATCGAACCGGCGTGCATGACGACCGACGCATCGGCCTCCACAAGTGATCCTACACCTACCGCGATGTCGGCTGCCGATTCGAGGTCGGCCCCGCTGACAAATGCCGGCAGGTAGACGCCACCCGCCTCGTCGAGGAAACCAACCCGGTAGGTCCCGGCGGCCAAGCCGGAAAGCGTGTAGTCGCCGCCCGGTCCGCTGCTCGTCGATGCGACGATCTCCCATGCTCCCGACGTGCTGTTCCAAAGATAGGCCTGAACCGTGATCCCTTCCGCACCTGGACCACCGGCGAGCCCCACCTGACCGGAAATGGTCCCGGCGGGCACCAGCGCGAGATCGATCCCGAATAAATCCGGGTCGGGCACAACCGGCGTGGCATCTTCCACGAAAGTCTCCGCCGTGAAGAACCGCGGCGCCCTGAGGCCGGCTTCATCAAGGGCCCGCACCCGGTAGCTGGCACCGGGGTTCAAGCCGGTCAGCGTGTAGCCACCGAAGGCATTGGTGGTGGTCCGGCCGACCACTTGCCAGCGCCCGAAGGCTTCGCGAAAAACCCAAGCCTGCACCGAGACTTGTCCCAAGGCAGCGCCACCCGGCGAGGCGGTCACGTGACCTGAAATGGAGGCGCCCTCGGTTTCGCGGAGGTTGAGCGTCAGGTTTCCCGTCGCCCCGTTCCACCCGGCAACGAGGATGAGATACTCGACACCCTCCTCCACCTCGAAGGTCACCGCCGTTCCGTCGTCGGGATCGTCGTCGGCAGCGACGATCACGAGGTCCCCGTAGCCAGTGCCGACCGCCACGGCGAGCCGGTTCTGGAAGTCGCTGCCGTCGGTGTCGAATCGGACCACCCCATCGGCCGGGGATGTCACCCGGTACCAGACGGTGGCCGCAAGCGTCGGGTCCAGCGCGATTTCCCCCGCCTCGACCGTGGCTCCCAGCGTGTTTCCCGAGACGGTGATCGGCAACGGCTGGTCCACCACGATCTCCCCGGCGTCGGCGAAATCATCATTTGCGGGAACCGCCGCCAGGGGCAGCATCAACATCGGGAAAAACGCGGCGACGCCTTTGGCAAACCGGAGAGGGGCAAAGCGCATCCCGGGTTCTGCGATGCGATCCGCGGAGGGTCAACCGTTCGTCCCCAACGGGACAAACGAAGAGACCTCCCGGCTTCAACCAATCCGCGGGCCGCGATTCAGTGCCGCAGCCCGCAGCGGTCCGCCTTAAAACTGGTAAACGGCTTTCAGCCAGACGTAGTCGCCTTCCAGCCGCTTGCGGGTGGAAAGCTCGGGAAGCCAACGGAGCTCCGTGACGAACGAGTTCTCGCCAACCGGCAAGATGTAGGTCAGAACCGGACCGACGCCGACCGTCTGGCCTTCGAAGTCGCCCAGGGTCGCCCCGCTGCCGCTGTCCCCGGTGATCTGGTCGTAGTAGAAGGCGTTGAAGCCCAAGCCGAGAAAGCCGGGCCCCACCGGAAGCAACTGTTGGGCGCTGAGCTCGGTATGCCAGACCGTGCCGCTCTTGTAGTTGGTGTCGTGGTTCTCGGTATTGATCGAGAAGCCGGTATGGAGGGCGGCGTTGAAGCCGGTCTTGGCGTTGTTGTAGGAAACCCCGACCGTGGGGTCGAAGGTCCACTGGTTGCGACCCGGGTTCGCGAGGCGCCCGCGCTCATAGTCGCCGGTGGGCGCATAGATCGGCAACAGCGCGTTGTACTGCCAGTCACCGCATTTGTAGCCGAGCATGAAGGGCAGCAAGGTGATGTCGCCGATCCCGTCCTCGCTGTCGCTGCGCAAAGCCGGCCCCAGCGGGGTGGTGACGGTGGCATCGACGTCCATCCACACATAGGGAACAAAGGCCCCGACGCTGAACCAGGCATTGCCGGTCGACTCGAACGTGTGGAATCCCCCGAGCAGGAACGCATCGCTCGTCGCGCTCAGGTTGGCTGCGATCAACCCGCCGAAGGGCAGCTGGCGCGCGGCACCTGCGTCACCCTCGTAGTGGAGGAACACCGATTCGATCACCCAACCCGCCTTGGTCGGAGGGAGATCGATCAAGGTGGCAATCGAACCCGGCACGTAGTGGCCGGCGCCCCCTTCCTCGGCTTTGAGATGAGGAGACATCGATGCCAGAAGCACGCTGGAGATAACAAGTGGTGTGGATTTCATGGTTGCGGATTGTTGGAGAGAGCGTTTTCAACCGAATCATTGCCTGTACCGCTTCGAATGCCCCGGTCGATGGCCGAGCGATTCCGGAAGGAAGGATCTGTCAGCCAATGATCCAACTCCGTTCGGTCGGCGCGGGCTCCGGACATGGGCGGTTCCAGTGGCATTCCGGGAAATGATCCAAGCCCGGCAACTTCAGCCGGGCAATCACTCGCCTTCTACCATTTCAGTGTCGGGAGGCAATCAGATTTCAGGTCGGCCACCGGGCCAATCTGCAGCATATCTCGGCAGAAGCTCGGGACACCCAGCGCCAGGTTGGAACATTCCCAGCTTCCCAAAACAAGCGACACTGCCGCCAAATGTTCCGGCGACAGATCCCTGTTCCTTCACGCTCTACGACAACCCGACGCGTTCGATGCGGCAAACCGACAAGCTCTTCCCGGGTGTCGACAATCTGGACGAGGTGAGGGCCAACGCCGACGGGTCGTTTGACATCGATTTCGCGCCCAGGCCGCCGGCCGGCATGGAAAGCAATTGGATCCAGATTGTTCCAGGGAAGGGCCGGAATACGATTCTCCGCCTCTATGGTCCGCTCGAGTCCTTCTACGACAAAAGCTGGATGCCGGGAGATCCCGAGGTGATCGAGTGAAACCATCCCGTGCCACGAAACGTCGCGGCACGGGATCGATTCGGGAGCGCATCCAGATCGGTTCCCGACGGTGCGCCCGGCTGCCCCGACGCGGAGCAAAGGGGATCCGGACAACGCGCTGTTCGCGGGATCAGGGACCGGGATAGATGCGGGTGATCTTTGAGGTCTGGAGGCTGACCCCGCCCATCAAACCGCGCTGGTCGAAGAACATCGCCACGGTTCCCTTGTCCATGGTGGCCGTGCTGATATTGCCGGCCGTTCCCTTGTCGAGCACGGTCAGGTTGGGGGCCGACCCCAGCTCCCAGCCTTTTGAGCTCTTCAGGTTCTGGATGGCGTCATCGTCCATCAAGAACAAGGCGTAGCCGAACTTCTGCACGCCTGCCTCGAACCCGTAGGAAGCCGCAAAGCTCTGATAGTAGCTGTCGACCTTACCGTCGCCCGTGAACAGGGTTCCATTGCCCCCCTGCCCGCTGATGACAAAACCACCGCGGAGTATCTCGGGAAAAACGAGGACGGCCTTGGCATTCCGGCCGAGGGACTTGGCTCTCGAATCGGAAGCATAGAGCGATTTGAGTGCGGTCCGCGACCGGCTGCTGATATCGGCGGCACTGGCTTGAGCCGCATTGGTCGTGGCGACCGGCCCGCTTGCGCAGCCGGGAACAAGCGCCGTGGCAACTGCCATGGCGAGAGCAATGATGTTCAATTTCATGGTTTGGATTCCGGTTGGGTGGTTTCGCGGGTGAAGAAGGAGGCGCGGAAACGGATCGGCGGAGAGACCGGGTTCGATGGAAAGCAAACGCCGCGAAAGCCGGGCGTGCTCCGGTCAGGAGGGAGAGGTAACCCGGCAGCGTCGCACGGGATCGGGAGAATGGAAAAAGAATATTCAGGAAGGTCATCCGCCCTTCTCGCCGGCCCCGTGGAGCCTTTCCCGCAGGCCCTGGACGAGACGGAAGAGGACGGGCACGAAGAGCGTGCCGAGAAACGCGAAAACGAGGGTGCCGGAGAAGATCGCGATCCCCAGCGAGCGCCGGCCCGCGGCGCCGGCACCGGTGGCGATGACCAGGGGAAAAACACCGACGATGAAGGCGACGACGGTCATCATGACCGGGCGGAAGCGCAGCTGGGCGGCCTTCAGAGTTGCATCCGTAAGAGACAGCCCGTCTTCCTCGCGCAGCTTCTTGGCGAACTCGACGACGAGGATGGCGGTCTTCGCCGCCAGTCCAAGCAACAGCACCAATGCAATCTGGCCGTAAAGGCTGAGCGGTTCGCCCGTCAGGAACAAGCCGAGCGTGGCGCCGAGGACGATAAAGGGCACCGACATCAGCACCGCCACCGGGGTCAGGAAGGATTCGTAGAGTGCCGCGAGGAAAAGATAGGTGAAGACCAGGGCGAGGCCGAGCGCGATTGGCGCCAGGTTGCCGGACTTCTTTTCCTCATAGCTGGAATCGGTCCATTCGAACTTGTAGCCGGGCGGCAACTCGTGGATGGCCTCTTCCATGACCGCCATCACCTCGCCGGTGCTCGATCCGGGCTTCGGCACGGCGCTGATACTAGCGGAGTCGTAGGTATTGTAGCGTTGCAACTGCTCGGGACCGCGGCCGTGCTTGAGGGTGATAAAGGCGCTCAGCGGCACTTCCTCACCCATGGCATTGGTGGCGTGCAACCTGCCGAGGGCCTGCTCGTCCTGGCGGAAAGGTGCGTCGGCCTGGAGCATGACCCGGAAGGTCTGGCCGAAGAGGTTGAAGTCATTGACGTAAAGCCCGCCGAGCTGGGTCTGGAGGTTGAGGAAGACGTCCGACAGCGAGACCCCGAGGGTCTTGGCCTTGACCCGGTCGATCTCCAGTTCGATCTGCGGTGTGCCCGGGTTGAAGGTGCTGAAGGCGCGCGCCACCGTGGGCGAGGCATTCGTCTGCTGGAGCATTGTCTGCAGCGCCGCGAAGAGGTCGTCCGGTCCTCGTGCCTGGGTGTCCTGGAGGACGAAGGAAGCGCCGGCGACCGCCCCCATCCCGGGCATGGCAGGGGCGCCGAAGATCAGCGCGTTGAATTCCGGCATCTCCGCGAAGCGCGCCGTGTAGCGCGCGATCACCGCGTCCTGATGCTCTGCGGGATCCTTGCGTTCGTCCCACGGTTTGAGCACCGCGATGATCGTGCCGCTGTTCGGGAACAAGCCGCCCTGCAGCGCGCTGACGCCATTGATCGTCAGCACGTCGGTGAAGACAGGATCGTCCTTCATGAGATCGCCGACCTGATCGAGCACCTTCTCGGTGCGGTTCATGGACGAACCGGGCGGCAGCGAAACACTGACGATGAAGAAGCCCTTGTCTTCCGCGGGGATGAAACTCTGTGGCAGCCTCGGGATCAACCAAACCAGCAGCGCAACGAAGCCAACGATGCACAGCAGGCCGACGGCCAGGCGCCGGGAAAGCAGGCCGACCAGCGCGGTGTAAGCACCGGTAATCCGCCCGAACACGGCATTGAAGGCGCGGATCAAGGGGTTCGGTTTGTGGCCCTCCGTGGGTGGCTTGAGGATCAGCGAGGACAGCGCCGGGCTGAGCGTCATCGCGTTGATCATCGAGATCAACACGGCGACCACCAGGGTGATGCCGAATTGACCGAACAAGCGCCCGGTCATCCCTGGCAGCAGCGTGGTCGGGATGAAGACCGCGGCAAGCACCAGGGTCGCACCGACAATGGGACCGGTCACCTCTTTCATCGCCACCCGCGTGGCCTCCTTCGCGGTCATCCCCGGATTCTCGTGAAGGATTCGCTCGACGTTCTCGACCACGATGATGGCGTCGTCGACCACGATGCCGATGGCCAGGATCAAGGCGAAAAGGGTGACCGTGTTGACGGTCATTCCGGCAAAGTAGAGCACCGCCAGGGTGCCGATGATGGAAACCGGAACGGCGATGGTGGGAACCAGGGTCGCGCGCAGGTTGCCGAGGAAGAGGTAAGTCACGAAGATCACCAGGACGACGGTGAAGATCAACGTCAGGACGGTCTCGTGCAGGGATGCCTCGATGAAACGGGTGGTGTCGTGGCAGACCGAGTATTCGAGTCCTTCCGGAAAGTAGGCGGACAGTTCCTCCATCTTTTCCCGGATTCCCTCGGCGACGGCCAGGGCGTTGGCTTCGGGCAGCTTGTTGACGCCAATCAGGCAGGCCGGGGCGTTGTCGAGTTCGCCGTAGCCCTTGTAGGTCGCGGCACCCAGTTCGATGCGGCCGACGTCGCGGATGCGGGTCACCGATCCATCCTCGTCGGCATGCAGGATGACATTGCCGAATTCCGCCTCGGTCCCGAGCCGGCCCTTTGCGGTCAACACGTACTGGGTCACCGTGTTCTCGCCGGTCGGCGGGGCACCGAGCTGGCCGACGGCCGCCTGCACGTTCTGCTCGTTGAGCGCGGCGATGACCTGGGCGGTGCTGATGTTGCGGTTGCTCATCGCCACCGGGTCGAGCCAGATCCGCATGCTGTAATCGAGGGCGCCGAGCACCGACACATCGCCCGCACCGGGCACCCGGGCCAGTTCGCTGACCACCGAGATGGCACCGTAGTTCGAAAGGAAAATCGAGTCGTAGCGCTGGTCGGGCGAGGAGAGACCAACGACCATCAGCATGTCGGGCGAGCGCTTCTTCACCGACACGCCGCGGCTGCGAACGTCCGCCGGCAGCGAGGTCTGGGCAAGGTTGACCCGGTTCTGGACATCGACCTGGGCCATGTCGGGATCGATCCCGATCTCGAAGGTCACCACCAGGGCATAGCTGCCGTCGCTGCCGGCCTTCGAGGTCATGTAGGTCATGCCCTCGGCACCGTTGACCTGCTGCTCGATGGGCGAGGCGACGGTGTCCTTGATCGTCTGGGCATCGGCGCCGGGGTAGGCCGCGCGCACCACGATCTTGGTGGGAGCCAACTGCGGGAACTGGTCGACCGGCATCACGACCAATGCCAGCAGCCCGATCAGCGTGATGACGATCGAGATGACAAAGGCGAAGCGCGGCCGGTCGATGAAGAAGTTCGGGCTCATGCCGGGATCCGCCGCGGTTACTTGGTTTCTTCCGCCTCTCCGGACGCCCCGGCGCCTTCCGTCGCCGGCTCCCCTGTCGCCTTCTTGACCGCTTCGGAAAGTCCGCCGCCCTGATCCCGGGCAGGATCGCCGACAGGCGCCTCGACGACGGTGACCTTGGAGCCGGCCTTGACCTTGAGAACCCCCTCCACCACCACGCGCTCACCTCCCGCGAGACCGCTGCGCACCGCCTGGTCCTTGCCCTCCTTGACTCCGAGTTCGAGATCCTTGCGCGCCACCGTTCCGTCGTCCCCGACGACAAAGACGAAGTCGCCGACCTGGTCGCGGAGCACCGCCTTTTGCGGGATCATGATGCGATCGATCGGCTTCTGCACCCGGCCCAGGATGGTGACGTTGTAGCCGGGAACCAGAACCCCGTCGGGATTCTCGAACTTCGACCAACCCTGGATGGTTCCGCTCGACGAGGCCCCGGTGGGGTCCCAGTTCACGAACTGGCCCTTGTGGGGAAACTCGGCACCGGTCGGCAGGATGACCACCAGCTCGAGGTCGGGAGTCGCGAGGCCGCGATGTTCCAGTTCGGAGCGCACCGAGTAAAATGCCTCGGCCTCCTTCTGGTCGACTTCGGCCACCACGTAGACCGGGTCGGTCTGGACGATGGTGATCAGCGGCTCGGCGGCGGAAGGACTGGCAAGGTCACCGGGCGAAACATTGGCGGCACTGACACGGCCGTCGAAGGGAGCGGTGATGGTGGTATCCTTGAGATCGATCGCCGCCTTTTCGACGGCCGCCTCGGCGGCGAGCACCGCGGCCTTGGCACTGCGGGAGATCGCCTGAACCTGATCGAACTGGGCGGCGGCCACCGCACCGGTCTGGCGGGCCTTCTCCATCCGGCCGAGGTCGGATTCCGCGCGCTCGCTGGTTGAGCGGGCCTGCTCGAGTGCGGCCTCGGCGGACTTGAGCGCGGCCTGATAGCGGCCGCGCTCAAGTTCAAAAAGCACCTCACCCTCGCGCACCGCCACCCCGGGTGCGACCGCGCAGGAGACGACCGTGGCGGAGACCTCGGGGCGCAGGTCGGCTTCGGAGAAAGCCACCACCTTGGCCGGGAAGCTGAAGCCCGGGCGCAGGGTCCGCATCTCCGCCTTCGCGACCACCACCGCCGGCGCCTTCTGCCCGGCCGGGGCGGCAGCCCGTTTGTCCTCCGGCTGGCAGGCGGCGATCGCCAGCAGCAGGACGCAGGTTGAGGGTCGAGGGTTCATGGAGAGCAGGGAATGACAGGAGGCTTCAGGGCTTCCCGGGAAACACGGTCTTCCAGTCCTTGGCCATGTCGACGAGCGTCCAGCCGTGTTCCTTGGCGGCGACCAGGCCGGTGACCAGCTGACCGCTGGCGATCGGTTTGGCGTCGTAAGCGTATTCGCGCTCGGCGTCGGTGTGGTGGACGATCAGGCCCAAGCTCGGCCGCGGGTTGCCGATGGTGGTGTATTCGAGCATCGCCTGGTCGCCGTCGCTGTTGCCGAAGCAGGCGATCGGGCGGCGGCCGATGAAGCGGTGGATGGCCTCCGGCTTGCCGGCCTTGTCGTCGATGAAGAGGTTGTCCATACCCTTCATGATCACCGGTTTGCCGTCGACCATCTCGAACTTCGCCGAGCTGTAGGTGCCGATGACCTGCTCGGGCACGATGCCGTAGGTCTTCTCGGAAAACACCCGCATGAAGTCCTGGCCGCCGCCGGAGACGATGTAGGTCTTGAAACCGTGGTCGCGCAGGTAGCTGAGCACCTCGAGCATCGGCTGATAGATGGTCTCGTTGTAGGCCATGCCGAACTTCGGATGCTTGGCGCTCGCCAGCCAGTTTGTGACCCCTTCGGAGAACTGCTCGGGCGTGCGGTCGGCGTGGGCCTTGGCGAGGAGGTCGATCAGTCCCTTGTGATGATTGTCCATCAGCGCGCCGAGGTCCTTTTTCGCCAGCGCCTGGATGGCGGGCTCGTCCTTCCACTCCGGGTGCTCCGGCATCAGCCGTTCGATCTCGGCGAAGGCGTAGTAGGCCTGCGGCGGGAGCGGCGTCTCACACCACAGCGTGCCGTCGTTGTCGAAGACCGCGATGCGCTCGGCGACTGGAACGAAGTCCTTGTTGGAGCTGTCGGAGACCTTTTCGACGAAGTCGATGACGGACTGCTTGGCCGGTCCCGCGTTCCACGAGGGGAGCGGGTCGGCAGATGATGGCGAGGCTGCTGCAAGGATGACAGCGAACGATGCGGCGAGTGATTTCATGGCAGGATCGAGGTTTCAGGAACAAGAAAGGCTTGTGGCAATTGCTAGAGGGAGAAGAGGTGTCCAAGGGTGAAGTCCCAGCTTCGCTCGATGACCCAAAACATGGCCAGCGAGCCGATCGCGTAGGGCGGAATGAGCTTCGTCCAACCGGGCAGGCGGACCGGCAGGCGCTTGGTGCCGGCGGCGAGCAGCAGGACCGCGGCGACAAACAGGAGTTGACCCGCCTCGACGCCGACGTTGAACAGAAGCAGCGCGAGCGGCACCGATTTCTGCGGCAACCCGATGTCGCTCAGCGCCCCGGCGAAACCGAAGCCGTGCAGCAGGCCGAAGCCGAAGGCAACGACCCACGGCCAGCGGGCGGTGGCGGGATGGTCGCCGCGGCGCTTGCGGAGGATTTCCAAGGCCACCAGCACGATGCTCAGCGCGATGACCGCCTCGACCGGCGGCCCCGGCAGCGAGACGTAGCCGAGCGAGGCGAGGGCGAGCGTGATGCTGTGGGCGAGGGTGAAGGCGGTGATGGTGCCGACGAGTTTCCGGCGGCTGTCGATGATCAGCAGCAGCGCGAGCACGAAGAGCAGGTGATCGATGCCGAGCAGGATGTGCTCGACGCCGAGCACGAAGTAGGTCCACGCGACCGCGCCGGGTCCCGGGGCGGCCGTGATCACGGTGGCGGGGTTGTCGGCCTGGAGGCGGGTCACGAACTCGGTGCCGTCGGCGTAGGCGACGCGGACCAGGGCGTCGGTGAAGGTCTGGGCGAGGCCGTCGATGTGGACCCGGGTTCCGGCGATGCCGTCGGGACACTCCATTTTCCAACGACGGACGTGGGCGTTGTCGACGAAGGCGTCGACCGGATCGCCGGTCACCGTCGTGTTGCCTTCGAAGCGCGGATCGAGGGCGAGCCGCTGGTTGTCGCCGCGGGCGGGAACTTTCCAGAGGACGTCGTAGGTGCCGGCCTCGAGCTCGATGACCTGCAAGTACGACGGGCGTAGTTCGTGGGCGGAGGAGACCCCGAGGAGGAAGAGGGCCGCGAGGCTTTGGAGTGCGGTGGCGAGCCACCGCTTTCGAGTCACTTGGACAGCATGAAATTCAGTTGAGGATCCGCGATCACGTGAGGTCGTCTTTCCTCCCCGTCTCAAGGCGGCGACGCCCCACCCGAAAGCGGTGTCGCCGCTCGAAGACTCGCTCTGCCACCGCACTCCAAAGTTCAACGGGTTCATCCTTTCGGGGTGTTGGTGGCGGGCCATTCGACGGTGACCTCGTATTTTTTCAGCAGCTCGCTCTGAAAGCGGTCGCGGAAGGCCTCGCGCTGTTCGTGTTCCCACTCGCGCAGGACCACGGGCCGGATCTCGCCGAGCGGCGGGAGCTCGGCGTCGGTGCGGTCGTCGACGCGGACGAAATGGATGCCGAAGCCCGAACGGATCGGCTCGCTCCATTTCCCGACCTCGAGCCCGGCGAGCGCGCCCGCGAACTCCTCGCCGAAGGTGGCGGTGACCCGCTTGGGCGTGGCCCCGCTCATGTCAGGGGGCAGCAAGGTCGGGTGTCCCTCGGGCACCTCGCCCTTCGCGAGCTCAGCCGCCGCATCGGCGATGATCTGGTCCCTTTGGTCGCCGAGCTTGTCGGGATTGAAAAAGATCTGCCGGAAGGTCGTGGCCGGTGGTTTGCGGAAGCGCTCCGGGTTCGCCTCCACAAACTCCGCCAGTTCCTCGTCGCCGGGCGTGCCGGCCGCGAGGTCGTCAGTCAGGAACTCCATCTTCTGCCGCAGGCGGCGGCGGATCAGGGTGTCGTTGTGGTCGAGCCCGGCGGCGGTCGCCTCGCGGTAGTAGATTTCCTCGAGGATAAAATCGTCGACCAGGCCCTGTAGCTCGTCGCGGGTCGGCGGGCGTTGCCAGGTTTTCTGAAAGATGGCGGAGAGCTGCTGGATGCGCCCGGAAGTGACGACCACCTCGGTCTCGCCCGGGGCCTCGGCTTCGGGATCGAAGCGTTGGTAGAGGGCGAAGATCAGCGCTCCGATCAGGACGAAGTGAAGCAGGGGTTCCTTGAGGATTTTCATGACTTGGGCATGGAGATGGGTCAGGCGGCTTGCGCGGCTTTGGAACGTCCGTTGACGGCAAGCAGCAGGGGAACGAGCAGCATTCCGCCCGCGATGACGAAGATGGGGGCCAGGCGGGCGGGTTGCGCGGACGGGCCCGGAGCCGTGGCTTCCGCCGCGGCGCGCAGGTGGCCGCGTATCCGGGCGGTGGCGGCGAGGTCGGGCGTGGTGTCGGTGAGATACCTGGAGAAGGCCGCGGCGTGGTCGAAGCGCTGCCAGCGGGTGAGGTCGTCGGCCAGATCGGGCGCGAGAGCGGGATTCCGCTCCAGAAGGCGGGCATAGGCAGCGACGATCGGATCGAGTAGTTCGGGCGAGCCCTCGTTGCCTTGGGTCATCAAGGCCGCGTGGATCGCGGCCAGTTCCTCCGGTTGGCGCTCCACGTCGTGGAGGTAAAGCTGGCAAATGCGATCGATGCCCTTCAGTCCATCGATTTCGATCAGCGCGGTCGCCCAGGCAGCGGTTTGGAGGCTGAGAGCCCAGCGCGCGTTGCGCTCGAATTTTTCCCGAATCAATTGCCGATCATCCGGGTGGTCGCTCTGGGCAAGCAGCAGGATGTAGAGGGCCTGCCATTCGAGTCGCTGGGTGATGGCCAATTGTTCGAGCACCTTTTCGCGGGGAACCCGGTCGGCATAAGTCGCGATCTGGCGATAGGGGGCCCGTCCGACCTCGAGATGGGCGAGGTCGGCGAGGAGCGGATCGTCGTGACCGAGGTAATCCGCGAAATAGCGGATCCGGGAATCAGGGTCCTTCGTCCAATCCTCGCGACGGGCGAGCATGTCTCGCAGTACCGGGCCGAGAATCTCATCATGGCGCGCGAGCTGACGCCACTCGCCCGGGTCGGAAAACCAAGCGCAGAGAACGCCGCGGTCCGCGCCGAGTTCGAGCCAGCGCTTCGTGGTGGAATCGAGAAACAGGTCGAGCGCAGGTGCCGGATCGCCGACCAACGTTTTCGTGGCCCGGAGGGTGTAGGGTTTCTCCGGGTTCTCGCGGGCAAGCACGAGGTGTCGGGCGGCGAGGACCTTGTCGGCGAGGGACTCGGTGGGGAACGGCAGGCAAATCTGGCAGGCGTGGGATTCCGCGCCGAGCAGCAAGGTCAGGGTCAGGCCCATCAGCAGCCCCGGCGGACGCGCGGGGCGTCGCGGCGGGGAAGACGGATGGTGGCGGGGAAGGTTCACGATTCCATGTGCGGTTGCCGGCAATCTCCAGGCTACGGGTTGAACCACCCGAAGGTGTAGCTCCAACTGCGTTCGATCACCCAGAACATGGCGAGCGAGCCGATCGCGTAGGGCGGGATCGACTTCGTCCATTCGGGCAAGCGGAGTGGCAGGCGCTTGAAGCCGGCGGCGAGCAGGAGCACGGCGGCGATGAAAAGCAGCTGCCCGGCTTCGACCCCGACATTGAAGAACAGCAGGGCGAGCGGGACCGCCTGCTGCGGCAGCCCGATGTCTCCCAGGGCGCCCGCGAAGCCGAAGCCGTGGAGCAGGCCGAAAACGAACGCGACCATCCACGGCCAGCGGGAGGTGGCGGGATTCGCGCCGCGGCGTTTGCGCAGGATATCCACGGCCACCAACGCGATGCTGAGGGCGATGACCGCCTCGACAGGTGGGCCGGGCAGGGAGATGTAACCCAGTGTGGCGAGACCGAGCGTGATGCTGTGGGCGAGCGTGAACGCGGTGATCGTGCCGACGAGTTTCCGGCGTCCGTCGATGATCAGGATGAGGGCGAGAACGAAAAGCAGGTGATCGATGCCGAGCAGGATGTGCTCGATCCCGAGCTTGGTGTAGGTCGCCGCCACGCCCCATTTGGACGGATTCTGCGCAAAGGTGGCCGACGGCGAGGTGGGATGCAGAAGCAGGGTTTGCTTCCGGCCGTCGAGCGCGTTGAGATTGGCGAGGACATCGATGGTGGTGCGCGGAAGGCCGTCGATGGAGAGAGTCGTTCCTGCGAGGGGACGCTCCGCGGTCAAGCGGTAGTGATAGACCACGAAGCCGTCGAGCAGCGCCCCTCCGTCGCCCTCCTCCAGGACGAAGTCGTCCGCGAAGTCCGGTTTGATGTCGGGGACCCGTTCCCCGATCCGCGGGATCTTCCAAAGGACGTCGTAGCTGCCCGGTGAAGTCTCGTCGACCTGCAGGTAGGCGGGACGGATCTCATGCGACCATAGGGTCGTGAGCGCGGTGACCCACACCAGGATGAGGCCGGGCAGGATCCGGCATCTCATGGAGCGACGAAGTTGGATTTGATTTCCGCGGGCACGTCAGCGGCGGTGATATTCACCCGGTACTTCCCGAGCAGTTCCTCGAAGACCCGGTCCTGCGATTCCATCTCGGAGCGATAGTCATACTCCCGGGCGACGTAATCCCGGACGGTCTCGAAGTCCGGTAGCACCGAGTCCTGCCGGGTCGTGATGCGGACGAGGTGCCAGCCGAACCCGGAGCGGATCGGCCCGCTCCATTCGTTGAGGGGAGCCTCTTCGAGCGAGCGGGTGAAATCGCCGCCGAAGGCGTTGTCGAGGTCGTGGACCGAGGTCAGGGGCCAATCGCACTTCAACCCCGCCTTGCTCACCCGGTCGGCCGGGATCCCGCCGCCCTGGCGCAAGGTCCCGAGCGTGGACTGCAGGCGCGCGTCGACGTCCGTTTCGTTGGCGAGGAACAGCACCTGTTGGAACTGATAGGAACGCGGCAGCTTGAAGAAGTCATCGTTGTCATGGAAGAACGCCATCAAGCGCTCGTCGGTGGGGGGCTGGGTCAGCGCGCTGAGGTCGTTGGCGACCGCCTCCATCTTCTGCGACAGGCGCTTCTTGATGATCTCGTCGTTGTGGTCGAGGTTCATCTTCAGGGCCTCGCGGTAGAAGACCTCCTGGCGCAGGTGCCGGTCGAGCAGCGCCTTGATGTCGCCCGGCGAGGGGTCGCGCTTCCACTGGATCTTCCAGAGTTCCTTCAGGTGGTCATACTCCTGCTGGTCGATGACGATCCGATCCTTGTCCTCCACCTCCTCCTCAGGGGCGAGCCGTTCCTTCGTCTGATAGAGCGCGAAGAGAACGGCGCCGATGGCGACGAAGTGGACGAAGGGTTCCTTGAGAAGCCGGGGGATCATAGGCTCACGCTCCTTCATGCCAGATGGGGGATCCCCAGGCACGCTCGACGATCTGCTTCTTCACCTCCTCGGGGAACTTCACGCCTTCGTTGCGGAGTTCGTCCCAGAGATTCCAGCGGGCGGTCGGCAGCTGGAGGACGCGGACATAGTAATAGGCCTCCTCCTTCGGATCGAAGTCGGGGTCGGTCCACACCCCCTTCAGTTCGGGATCGCCCTTCTCGCTGTTGAACTTGCCCGTCTTGAGGTCGATCGGGGCGTTGACCGGTTCGACCGATCCGTCCTCCTTGAGGCGATCGCCCGAGGCGACCACATTGTAGACCTTGTCCTTGAGTTCACCGTTTTCGACCCAGCCCTTGATGATCTGGATGCGGTCGAGGTTGGGGCCGATCGGATCCTTGACGGCCCAGACGAGGACTTGCGGGGCCTTGTCACCCTTGTAGTCGGAGCCCATCGGCACGCCCTTTTCATAGCCGTCCTTCACCAGCGCCTCGTAGGAATCGTATTTCTCCGCGAAGCCCTGGCCGGCGAAGGCGCGGACCTTGATCCGCGGGCCGCTGGTGGCGAAGGTCTCGCGGGCGGCCATCGAGTCCCAGATCGCGCCGCGGGTGTTGGAGGTCGCCCACACGCCGGTGATCGCGCCGGGGTTCAGGTCGGAGACCTTCATCTCCCCGTCCAGGGTGGCCTTCGAGCGGATCGCGGCGGTCTGGTCGGCGAGGCCGTGGCTGCCGACGTTCCAGTTGTCCTCGGCGACGTTGCTGGGCGCGCCGTTGTGGCTGTCGGTGCCGCCGACGAAGCCGTACTTGAAGGGGTTGATACCCATGTCCTGGCGGTACTTCAGGCCGCGGGTGAGGCCGTAGCGGACGAAGTTCTTCTTCATGAACTTGCGGTCGTTGAAGTCCTGGAGCGAGGTGGCGTTCTCGAAGTCGGCGAACTCGTCGTTCGGCCAGAACTGGGGAACCACCTCGGAGTTGCCCTTGATCTGCATCATCTCGATGAGCGGCTCGTTGCTGGAGCGGAGCTCGAGGTATTCCTTGGTGATCGGCTTGCCGGAGAGGGTTTCCTCGCAGAAGAGGAGGCCCTTGGACTCGTTCGAGTTGTGCGGCATGGCGAAAAGCTTTTTGCCATCCGCACGCTGGACCTTCATCCACTCCCAGAGTTTTTCGGGATCGGGGCTTTCGTTCGAGGAGAAGGGCATGTCCGGCACGTTGGTGTCGCGGAACAGCACGTTGCGGTGAAGGTTCCCGCCGCCGGGAGCGGAGGTGTATTCGTAGGCGTGGATGGTGGTGAACTTGCCGGGCTGGTAGTGCTTCTCGGTGGCTTCGAAGTTCTTCTTCCATGTGCTCTTGATCGCCTCGGCCCCTTGGAAGAAGGGCGGGTGGGGATCCTTGCCGCTGGCCAGCGGGGTGAGGACATACTTGCCGTAGAGCATCAGCGCGGTCTCAAGGTCCGTCGCGTCGCGGAACGACTTGGCGATCGGATCGTCGTAGCCGGGCGCACCTTCGTTCATCAGGCTGAAGGCCTCGCCCATGAACTCGGAATGGTCGGTGACCGCGCAGAAATCCAGTGGCACCTTGATCTTGTGCATGCTGCCGTTGACCTTGATCTCCTCGCCCTTGGCGAAGCGGTAGGCGTCGTCCGGCGTGAGCCGGTTGCCGCCGATGAAGGCGTCCATCGAAACGCCGGTGTGGAGGTGGGTCTCGCCGAAATAGGCTTCCTTGAGCGGGTTTTCGGGCACGCCATCCTCAGCGTGACTGGTGATCGGCGCCGCGCAGAGGGCGAGCGCGGTGACCACGAGGCCCGAAGCACGGGTCTTCATGGTCTTCATGGTCTTCATGGTCTTCATGGTCTTCATGGTCTTTATTGAGTTGGGATGATGGCATTGACATAAGGGGTGTTAGAACGGGTTCATGATCCCTCCGCAATCCGGTTCCTGAGCTTGCGGAATTTCATGGCGAGAAACAGGAGCACGATACCTATCAGGATGGCGACGACGCCGAGGACGCGCACGATCAACTCACCGAAGAATATGGGACCCAGAATCAGGAGGATCCCGAAGATTGTCGTCAGAAGACCACTGATCCAACTGCCTTGATCTTCGGATGAACTCTCGTTTCCGCTGAAGGCGCTTTTGATCTCGAGCACTCCGCTGAGGATGACGAAGGGCGCCACGATGAAGAACACCGTCTTGATGGCGGCCGTGGAGACCAGAGCCGGCTGAAGAAAGACAAACAACCCGGCCGCTAACAGAAGGCCACCGCGGATGACGGACCAGAAGCGCGACTCCGCTTGTCCGCTGAACGCCGCAGCGAAGGCAAGAATGCCGTCGATGCTCACGAGCACCGCGATCACTTGGGCGAGGGCGACGAGGGTCAGGTCCGGCTGGAACAGCATGAAGACCCCCGCTGCCAGAATGAGCAGTCCCCGGATCAGGAAACACCACCACACCGCCCCCACGGCGCGGGAGGCTGCCAGACGGATCGGCTGTGGATGTTCGGTGTTCATGGTCGTTTGCCTCTGGGTTCTTGGGGACGTTGCCTCGGGCGACTTCTTCCTGTTAGTTGTTGTTTATGGGTTATACCAAATCGGGCTGGTGTAGGCGCGTTCCTGCAGGGTCATGCGGGTTCCCTCGAGAGGCTTGGAGCCGAGCCGCTTGGCGTCGTAGGCCGTCCACCGGGGCGTCGGGATTTCAAGGACCCGAAGGTAGTAGAACGCCTTCAGTTTCGGATCGAAGTCGGGGTCCTTCCAGACGGTGATCAGCTCGGGTGAGCCGATGGTGTTGGTCCAGGTGGCATTCTCCACGTCGACCGTGCTCCCGACCGCCGGGACTTTTCCATCGGCACCGGGCTGGCGGTCTCCGCTCCAGACCGCGTCGAACACCTTCTCCTGCAGCTCGCCGCTGGCATCCAACCATCCCTTGACCACCTGGATGCGGTCGAGGTTGGCCCCGATGGGATCCTTGAGTGCCGCGACGATGAAGGTGGCGGACTTGCCAGCGGGCGCGGCCGATAGATCTCCCCCCATCGGCACTCCCTTGGCATAGCCTGCGAAGGCGGGGTTGCGGGTATGGGCGTCGGCCTCCTCGAAGTCCCAACCGCCGAAGAAGCGCACGATCATGCGCGAGCCGGTGGTCGCGTAGGTTTCCTTGCGTTGCATGGCATCCCAGATCGAGGCCCGGGTGTTCTCATCGGCCCAGACGGCGGCATAGCCGGAAGCACCGACTTCCCAGTCGTAGATGGTGACCCCGGTCTTCGGGTTGCTCATGAACTTGGCGAGCATGCGCTCGGGGCTCGGTTCCTGGGGAGTGGTCTTGCCGAAGAAGTTCTCCTCCTCCATCGCGGCGAGGCCGGTGTGGGCATCGCTGCTGCCGACCAGGCCGAACTTGTAAGGATTGGTGCCGAGCTCGGTCTGGAGCTTGAGGCCACTCTTGAGGGCCGAGCGGGCGTATTCGCCGGCCAGCATGCCGTTGGTCTTGGCTTCGCTGCCGTCGAGGTTTCCCTTGTCCCAGGTTTCGAAGTCGGCGAACTCGTCGTTGGGCGAGAGGAAGGGATGGGCTTCGCCGTCGCCCTTGGTCTGGGTGACCTCGTAGAGGCGCTCCCATCTCGCGCGTTCCTCGGCGTAGTTGGCATCGAGCTTCTTGCCGAAGGATTCGACCAGGGGGAACATGGTGCCGTTGGAAAGGTTGCCGTTGTGGGCGATGGCGAGCACGCTGCCGCCGGTTTTTTCCTCGTAGGAGGCCATCCATTTCCACAGGTCGCGCGGATTGTTGCTGCCCATGGGCGGGGTGCAGGTGAAGGGGACGACCTGACTCGCCTTGTCGCCGTCGTCGCGGAAGATGACGTTGCGGTGCAGGTTGTTGCCCTTGTCGAGCGAGGTCCATTCATAGCCGATGAAGGCGGTGAAGCGTCCGGGTTCGTTGTAGTGTTCGGCGGCGTCGATGGTTTCCTGCCAGGCGTTCTTGTACGGGAGACTGCCGGGCGCGTACATGAGCTCCTCGGGAAAGGTGCCCTGGGAGAACTGGCCGATGATATCGAGGGCGGCTTCCGCGCCTTTGCCGTCGCGGATCATGTCGTACCACTTGCGGCCCATCGGCTGGGCAAGGATCTCGGGTTTGCCCGCGAAGAGATCGGGGAAGAAGCCCATGTTGTCCGAGTGGTCGGCGACGACCAGGAAGTCCAGGGGACGCGAAAGCTTCGCGGGCTGGCCGCTGGAAGCCGTGACCTGCTCGCCCCGTGCGAAGCGAAGCGCGTCGCGTGGCGTCAGGGTGCAACCGAAGGCGCCGGCATCCATCGAGAAGCCGGTGTGCAGATGGGTGTCGCCAAAGAAGGGACGCGAGGGGAAACTCCTGTCGGCGTAGGGCGAGTAGGGACGCTTCGACTGGGTCCTTTCAAGCGACTCCTTCGAAGGAGCCCCGGCGTCCTGGGAGACTGCTGGAAGAATGGACAGCAGGACGAGATAAGGGAGTGCTTTCATGGCGGTGGTTCGGGGAGAGGTGGAATGGTGGATCGTCCTCGTTCTCGTTGTCGTCCCTCGTCGTCGATATGGCGATCGAGGACGAGAACGAGTACGAGGGACGAGGACGAGTTATTCGGGAAAGACGGTCTTCCAGTCGCTCTTCATGTCGACCACCGTCCAGCCGTGCTCCTTCGCCGCCTCGAGGCCGGTGACGAGTTTGCCGCTGGCGATCGGTTTGGCGTCGTAGGCATACTCCCGTTCGGCATCGGTGTGGTGGACGATCAGGCCCAAGCTCGGCCGCGGGTTGCCGATGGTGGTGTATTCGAGCATCGCCTGGTCGCCGTCGCTGTTGCCGAAGCAGGCGATCGGCTTGCGGCCGATGAAGCGGTGGATGGCCTCGGGTTTGCCGGCCTTGTCGTCGATGAAGAGGTTGTCCATGCCCTTGGTAAGGACCGGCTTGCCATCCTTCATTTCAAAGGTCGCCGAGCTGTAGGTGCCGATGACCTGCTCGGGGATGATGCCGTAGGTCTTGTCAGAGAAGACCCGCATGAAGTCCTGGCCGCCGCCGGAGACGATGTAGGTCTTGAAGCCGTGGTCGCGCAGGTAGCTGAGCACCTCGAGCATTGGCTGATAGATCGTCTGGTTGTAGGCCATGCCGAACTTCGGATGCTTCGCGGTTTCCAGCCAGTTCGTCACCCCTTCGGAAAACTGCTCGGGTGTTCGATCGGCGTGGGATTTCGCGATGATGTCGAGCAGGCCCTTGTAGTGGTCCGCCAGCAAGGGGCCGAAGTCCTTCTTCTGCAGCGCCTGGATCGCGGGGTTGTCCTTCCACTCTGGATTCTCGGGCAGCAGCCGCTCGACCTCGGCGAAGGCGTAGAAGGCCTGGGGCGGGAGCGGGGTTTCGCACCACAGGGTGCCGTCGTTGTCGAACACCGCGATGCGCTCGGCGACCGGCACGAAGTCCTTGCTCGAGCTGTCGGAGACCTTTTCGACGAAGTCGATGACGGACTGCTTGGCCGGTCCCGGGTTCCACGAGGGGAGCGGGTCGGCAGATGCGGTGGCGATGAGTGCCGCAAGGAGTGGGATGAGGTTTCGTTTCATGATTGCTTGATGGATTTGACCCTGGAGACGACCGCGAAGGTCCTCGCCAGGGCGAATGGAGTGGAGTCTCTCCGGTGTCAGTCGCGGATCGCTTTCCGCTCGGCGGCGATCTGGTTGGCCTCGTCGGCGGCCTTGGCGTCCGCGGTGGCGCCGGGTTTGAGGTCGATGGTCACCGTCTCGAAGTGGCCGGTGAATTTGTGAGGCACATCGTAGTCGAGGGAGACCGGGGTGCCGGTGTCCTCGCCGACGTCCATGCCTTCATCGAGCGAGAAGCGGATCGGCGTGGTGCGCTCGATCTTGCCCTTGGCCACTTCCTTGCCGCCCGCCGTGACGGTGGCGGTGCCGCCCTTGCCGACCCCGCCGCCGTCGTATTCGAAGTCGACGACGATCTTGTGTTTGCCGGGGGCGAGCGCTTCCTTCGCCGCGATGTTGGTGTGCTCGATGTTGGCGAGGTTGTAGTGGAAGACGGGCTTGCCCTTGTCGAACATCAGCGCGTAGCCGCCGAACAGGCCACCCTGGGTGAGAATGACTCCGCTTTCATCACCCTTCGGGAGTTCGACCTCGGTGGTGATGGTGAACGACTTGTTCTTCACGTCGGGAACCGCGCCTTCCGGCATGCGGATCTGGCCTTCGTAGTAGGTGAAGCTGTTGCGTCCGCGGGTGAGGCTCGGACGGTTGGACGGGTCCATGCGGGTCGTCTTGCTGTTGTCGATGGGCAGGACGTCGTATTTCGCCGCCTCGGCGTAGAACGCGGTTTGCAGCAGCTTCAGCTTCTCAGGTTCCGCCTCCGCAAGGTCGTTGGCCTGGGAGAAGTCGTCGTTGATGTTGTAGAGTTCCCAATTGTAGCCGGTGATCGGATCCGCATCCGAGGCGGAGGGGTCCCACGGCGGCAGCACCGGGGTGGTGCAGGCCCACCAGCCGTTGTGGTAGATGCCGCGGTTGCCGAGCATTTCGAAGTACTGCGTTTGATGGGTCGATGGCGCCTTCGCGTCGCCGAATGAATAGGCCATGCTGACCCCTTCGATCGGCTTCTGGGCCACGCCGTTGACCGACGACGGTTGTTCCAGGCCCGAGACCTGGAGGATGGTCGGCGAAATGTCGATGATGTGATGGAACTGGCTGCGGACGCCGCCGCCATCCTTGATCTTCGCCGGCCAGGAAACGACCATCGGATTGCGGACACCACCGAGGTGCGAGGCGATCTGCTTGGTCCACTGGAATGGCGTGCACATCGCGTGGGCCCAGCCGACCGGATAGTGGTTGAAGGTCTTCCAGGTGCCGATGTCGTCCTCCTTGGCGAGGAGGTCCTTGATGTCCTCCTTGAGGCCGTTGAAGAAGGTCATCTCGTTGGCGAGGCCTTGCAAGCTGCCCTCGGCGCTCGCGCCGTTGTCGCCGACGATGTAGAACACCAGCGTGTTCTCGGTCTCGCCCAGCTGGTCGATCGCGTCGAGCACGCGGCCGACGTTGTAGTCGGTCTGCTCGAGGTAGCCGGCGTAGACCTCCATGAAGCGGGCATAGAGCTTCTTCTGGTCGGCGTCGAGCGTGTCCCAGACCGGGATCGAGTCGGGCGCGGGGGTCAGCTTGGCGTCCGCCGGGATCACGCCGAGTTCCTTCTGCCGCGCGAAGGTCTCTTCGCGGACCTTGTTCCAGCCTTGGTCGAACTTGCCCTTGTATTTGGCGATCCACTCCTTCTTCGGGTGGTGCGGCGCGTGAGTCGCTCCCGGCGCGTAGTAGAGGAAGAACGGCTTGTCCTTGGCGACGACCTTCTGGTTGCGGACCCACTTGATGGCCTGGTCGGCCATGTCGTAGTCGAAGTTGTAATCCGGGTTGCCGATGTAGGGGTCGATCGGCTTGGTGCCTTCGGTGACGTTCGGGCGCCACTGATTGCAATCGCCGCCGATGAAGCCGTAGAAGTGCTCGAAGCCGAGCCCGGTCGGCCAGAGATCGAAGGGGCCCGCCTGGCTGCTCTGCCAGTCCGGCACGTTGTGGTCCTTGCCGAACCACGACGTGTTCCAGCCTTTTTGTTTGAGCACTTCCGCGACGGTCGCGGTGTCCTTGCCCATGACGGTGTCATAGCCCGGGAAACCGGTGCCGCCTTCCATGATGCACGCGGTATGAACCGAGTGGTGATTGCGCCCGGTGAGCAGCGCGGCCCGGGTCGGCGAGCACAACGCGGTGGTATGGAACCGCGTGTAGCGCAGGCCGCCTTTCGCCAGGCGATCGAGCACGGGAGTGTTGCAGGGGCCGCCGAACGTCGAGGCGGCGCCGTAGCCGACGTCATCCAGCAGGATGACCACGACGTTGGGGGCTCCTTCCGGAGCTTTCACCATTTCGGGAAAGTCCGACTTCGAATCTTTCACGCTCAGCCCGATGCTGCCCTTGAAGGGCGGCGGCGGAGCGGGGAGCACCTCCTGCGCGAGGAGATGGCTGTTGATGGCCGCGCAGAACGCGAGGCCTGCGATGGCGGCACGGGCCGCGATCCATGGATTGGTTTTCATCGGATGTCTGGTTTTCATGGCGGTGGGGGAGGGCCCGAGCGTCAGCGGGCGGGTGGCGTGGACGGATCCCTGAACATCGCGGCCACGAGGGCCCGGTTGACCCGGCAACTGCAGCAGCCGGAGGCGTGGTCATGGTCGTGTCCGTCCGTCTCGGCGGCTTGCAAAACGAGGTGAGGCGAGGGTGCAGCGGATGCGAACCCGGTCGTTCGCGATGCGGCGGCGGTTTCGCCACCGTCCTTTCTCTCGGCAACCGGAAGGACGCGGCCCTCATGGACCGTTCCCCAGACGGCGATATCCTTGATCGCGTCCGCGTCGCAGGTGACGGGGTTGTCGTCGAGGATGGTGAAATTGGCCAACTTGCCCGTGACGATGCTGCCGAGTTCGTTCTCCATCTTCAGTGAATAGGCGGCATCGAGGGTGACGGCGCGCAGGGCGGCCTCGCGGCTGACGCGCTGGTCGGGCGCGGCCACACGTCCCGAGGTGGTCTGGCGGGTCACGCCGCACCACATCAGGAAGAGCGGATCCGCCGGTGCCATGGGCATGTCGGAGTGGTAGGAGAAGGAGATGCCGAGACGCTCCACGTCGCCCATGCGGACCATCTGGTCGGCCCGCTCGGGGCCGAGCCCGACCTCGCTGTAGTTGTCCGCGAGGGCCCGCACGTAGTATGGGTTGCCGCTGACGATGGCGCCGAGTCGCTTGATGCGCTCGACCTGGTCCTTCGCGCTGACAGCGAAGTGGACGACGGTCATCCGGTGGTCGAAACGTGGATTCCGACGAAGGTTCGTCTCCAGGGTGTCCAGCACCCGGTCGAGTCCGGCATCGCCATTGACGTGGATGTGGATCTGATAGCCGGCATCCCAGTAGATGCGGAAGGCGCGCTGGAAGACCTCCAGATCGGTCATCCATTCGCCCTTGTGGCCGTCGAGATAGGGCTCACGGACGACCATCAACTGGGAGTAAATGGCACCGTCGGCAAAGAGCTTCACCATCTTGGGGGCTTGGCTCGTCATGCCGTGGTACCAGGACGCGACCTTGGCGGATTCCTCAAGTACCTGCGCATCGTCGTCGTACTTGTCGCACAGGGTCTTGCCATCCACCATGAAGGTCCAGCGGAAGGGCATGGTGGGCTGCGAGAAGACGGCGTTGACGCCATCCTGCACCGGCTTCACGAGGATGCCGCCGGGCTCATTGCCGAAGGTGATGCCCTTCGAGTGCATGAAGTCGCGGGCGATCTCGAGCCCGGCCTGGAGCTTCTCCGGGGTAACGACAATGGTCGCGAGGTTGGTGGCCAAGGCGGCGAACATGCCCTGTTCCCAGAAGTGGCCCTCCTCGAAGCTCGACTGCTCCTGCTGCGACTTCGACCAGCCATTCATCACTTCCCGGGTGATGCCGGCGGCCTGCAGCGCAGCGTCGTTGAGAATGAACTCGTGGCAGGAACGCGCCCATACCACCACCGGTCGGGTCTTGCTGATCCCGTTGAGTTGCTCGCGGTTGATGGGACCGTAAAAGGCCGGGTGGTAGCCCCAGGTGACCAGGGGTTCCTTGGGGTCTTCCAACGCCTTTTCCGCTTCAGCGAGGCGCTTCATGAAGTCATCCTTGTCCTTCACCGCCGGGATGGTTTTCTCCGGCAGCACCCAGTCCTCGATGGCGAGAATCTCGGACGCCATCGTCAGGGCGGTCAGGACCGGGTGGTCGTGCTGGGCGAGGAACCCCGGGACGATCACCTTGTCGGCAAAGGTCTCGTCGATCCGGAACTCCTGCTCCCCTGCCCGTTGCTTGAGCGATTCCACATCGCCCGTGGCGAGAATGCGGTCGCCCACCACCGCGACCGCCTTGGCGATCGGGCGGTCCGGGTCGAGCGTGACGACCTCCCTGGCCGGATAGATCGTGATGGCCGGGAGTTCCTTCCAAGAGGCTCCACCAACGTCCTGGAGGGAGGAGGTTTGGGCCTGGAGCAGCGGAATCGAGAGGGCCGTGGCTGCCAGGATGGAGGTCGTTTTCATGGCGGTGGACTTCGTGGCGGGAGTGTGCAGGTTCACTTGAACTCCCATTGCTTGAGCTTCCTCGCCGCAGCGCCGAAGGGCCCGAGTTGATAGACGGCCGCGCCAGCGGGCGAGAAGGTGAAGTTGTCGAAGGGCTCGGCCATCATCTTCTCGATGTAGTCCTTGGGCGCGACGCCGGTGCTGACGTGCGGGTTGAAGTTCTTGCCGGACATCTTCGGGTCGAAGGTGGAAACGTAGTCGATCAGCGCCTGGTCCAGATCGGGGCTCGGGTGGGGGGCCGAGAAGGCGCTGACAGTGGCGGTTTCCACCGTGAACGGTTTGACGGCGGTGATGATGTCCGCCTGGAGTTTCACGATGGCATCCGTCGGCTTGGCGCAGATCCCGGCCACGCCCGTTTTCTCATCGGCCGGGGCGTAGTAGTATTTGAAGGCCTCCAGCTTCATCGAGGCGACTCCGGCATCCGCGAGGACCTTGCCGGCCGCGTCGTAGACCTTGTCGAGATCCGCGGTGCGGACGAAGCACTGCAGCAGGGTGATGTGCGGGCTGTGCGCTTCGTCGAGGGCGAAACCCGCGGGGTAAACCTTGCGCAGGCGTTCGTTGTTGGCCGCCGCGTGCTTGAGCATGGTGGCGTCCGGCTCCAACAGGATGTCGATGGCGGTGACGGGCGGTGCTTCCTCGCCCGCGGCGGGCTGGATCAGCGCGAGCACCGGAAGCAGGGCCATGGCCACCGATACGGCCGGGAGCAGCAGGCGGAACGTCGCTGCCATTCGGAAAACGAGGGTCTTCATGCGATGGCTGGTTTTCGGAACATCCGGCGGAGTGGAGAGAGCGTCAGCTCATCTCGACGAGGCCTTTCCATGATCCCGCCGGAGGACTTGGAAGGGGAGCGGAAGCCGGGACGACTTCCTTGGTGGTGAAGCAGGCCGCGCCCGCTTGTGGCGGGCGCGGCGTGGATTGACGGGGAACCTGCGAGAGGTTCCCTCGGGGCTTATCGACCCGGCGCGGCCGGGGAGCTGAGGGACTCCAGCGCCTCGCCGACGGTGAAGCTGGCGGGCTTCTGGCGCGGCGGGTATTCCTGGAAGGTCGCGAGCACCCGGGCCACCTCGGTCTGGATCGGGACCAGCACGTAGGCGCGGCGGTACCACCAGTCGTTGTAGTTCATGCCCTCGTCACCGCGTTCACCCGGATCGATCTTGAGATCGAAGAAGATCGGCGCGCGCAGGGTGGTGAAGGGGTGGCGCCAGACGTCGATGCCGGTCGCTTCCTGGATCATGAAGTGGGCCTTGATGCGCTTGCTGCGGACCGCGAGCAGATCGCCGTCGTCGCTGAAGTACATGAAGCCGGGGCGGGCGCTTTCCTCGGTCTTGCCGGCGAAGTAGTCGCCTTGGTCGAAGCCGTCGAGATGGACCTTGAAGGTCTTGTCGCCCGCCTTGTAGCCGGTGAGCAGCTTCTCCTTGACGTCCGGGGCGCCGGCGGCGGCCAGCAGGGTCGGCATCCAGTCCTCACCGGCGACGAGGTCGGTGAACTTGCTGCCGGGCTTGACGGTGCCGGGCCAGCGGATCAGGGCCGGCACGCGCCAGCCGCCGTCCCAGTTGGTGTTCTTCTCGCCGCGGAACGGGGTCGAGCCGGCGTCCGGGAAGAGGCAGACCATCGGGCCGTTGTCGGTGGTGTAGACGACGATGGTGTTCTCGGTGATGCCGAGCTGGTCGACGTAGTCGAGGAGCATGCCGATGGTCCGGTCGTGGTAGACCATGCCGTCGGCGTAGAGTCCGAGGCCGGTCTTGCCGCTATCCTCTGGCTTCACGTGCGTGAAGTTGTGCATGTGGGTGGTGTTGAACCAGCAGAAGAAGGGCTTGTCGGCCTTGACCGAGCGGTCGAGGAAGTCCTTGGCCTTGGCCAGCACCTCCTCGTCGATGGTCTCCATGCGCTTCTTGGTCAGCGGGCCGGTGTCCTCGATCTTGCCGTCGGCGAAGCTGTGGATGACGCCGCGGGGACCGAACTTCTTCTTGAACTCGGGGTCCTTCGGATAGTCCTCGTTCTCGGGTTCCTCTTCGGCGTTGAGGTGGTAGAGGTTGCCGAAGAACTCGTCGAAGCCGTGGTTGCTGGGCAGGAACTCGTCCTTGTCGCCGAGGTGGTTCTTGCCGAACTGGCCGGTGGCGTAGCCGAGCGGCTTGAGCAGTTCGGCGATGGTCGGGTCCTCGGGCTGGAGACCAAGGTCGGCGCCGGGGAGGCCCACTTTCGACATGCCGGTGCGGAAGGGCATCTGGCCGGTGATGAAGGCCGAGCGGCCGGCGGTGCAGCTTTGCTGGGCGTAGTAACAGGTCAACTGGCCGCCCTCCTTGGCGAGCCGGTCGATGTTCGGAGTGCTGTATCCCATCAGCCCACCGTTGAAGGCGCTGATGTTCCAGTAGCCAACATCGTCTCCCATGATGAAGAGGATGTTGGGTTTGTCTGCCGCATGGGCGGCGAATGCAAGTAGGCCGCAGAGCGCGGCGGTCAGGGTCGCTTTCATTTTGGTCAGCTTGGAATGTCCAGATGATGAGTCGCCCTCCTGGAGTTGATAGGATCCCTCGATCCGTTCAATCTTCAGGACTCCCTAACTAAAAACCAAGAAAGCGACCTAACCGTCATAACACGGAACTTGCTGCTGGCGACCTACTTCGCTATGCAAAATGCGAAATGCCCGCGATTTCACAACCACCCCCTGTGATCAAGGGGCGCTTGCCCTTCGATGAGGTCGATGAGTACGTCGACTCGTGCTCGGCGGTATGGAATCAGGAGTTCCTCCAGATGGACCGGGCGGCGGACGAGGGCAGCTGCCATTTCGTGACCGACGGCCACGCCCTGGTTTACAGCGAGCGATATCCAGCCACCGTCGCCATGCGTGGCTCCGTCGGGACTGGATTGGTCGCCTTCTGCCTGTCCGATGCCCGAGGTCGCAGCGGCCGATGGCAGGGAATGGAGCACCCGCCGAACGCGCTGGTATGGGCCGACGACCGGCTGGAGTTGAATCTACTCTTCCCCTCCTCCACCGGGAACCTGGTTTCTGTTCTTTCCGCCGAATCCTTCCACCACACCTTCGAGCAGCTCTCCGGCGGGACTTCGGACCACATGTTCCGCGATCAGCAGCCTTTCCTACAGGTCAACCCGATGCTCCGCGGTTGGCTCGAGAGCGCATGGCGGCGCCTGATCGTGTCGCCCCCGCCGACCGGCCAACTGGCGATGTCGGTGGTCGAGCCGCTGGTCGAAGCCATGGGGGGCGGTCTCCGGGCGAGCCAACTGGAGAAACGGCATGCCTTCCGGCTGTTCCGGCGGGCGGTGGACTGCTGCGAGGACTCCGGCTGGCAACTCTCCTCGCCGGGCGAACTCTCCATCCTGCTGGGTGTCAGCCTGCGGACCTTGCAATTGGCATTCCACGCGGCCTGCGGGACGACGCCCGGCCGCTACCTGAAAATGTTGCGACTCAATCACGCCCGTCACCTGCTTGCCCGGCTGCGGCCGGGGGACACGTCGGTGCAGGCGGTGGCCATCGAGTGCGGCTTCATGGAGTTCGGCCGCTTTTCCGGCGAATACCGCCGCCTGTTCGGCGAGCTGCCGTCGGAAACCCTCTATCAGCACTGGAGTCCTCCCCGCGAACGGCTGCCCCAGCTTTCGTGAGTCGGGGGAAGCAGGATCGAAGCGGCGGGCCTTACAGCTGGTCTTCGAGCGGCAGCAGCATGAGCACGCGATTGGTGAGGCGCCGGCTCCAGGTGGTTTCCGGATCCCGGCTCCAAATCCGGGTTGCGCCGTCCACCTCGGTTTGCCAGACCGTCCGCCCGCGCTCATCGAGCGTCACGTGGTAGGAGTTTTCCGGCCGGGCACCCTGATCGAGGAAGGCCTCGACCTGCTTGGCGAAGGCCGGGCTGCGGACGAGGATCCCGAACTCGGAATTGATGTCGGCCGACCGGGGATCGAGGTTGAAGCTGCCGACAAACGAGGTTTCCCCGTCGACCACGAAGGCCTTGGTATGGAGCGCGGCTCGCGAGTTCCGGGCTTGCGGGGAAACCTGGGATAGCATCGCCGGGGCGTCCGGGCGCAACTCGCGCAGCTCGACCCCGGCACGGATCACTTCGGAACGGCGCTTGCTGTAGCCGGCCTGCGCGGCGACCACATCGTTGCCGACGAGCGCATTGGTCAGCACCCGTACCTTCACGCCGCGCCGGCCGAGTTCGCCGAGTGTTTCAATGGCGGGCTCGCGGGGCACGAAATAGGCGGCCTCGACGCGCACGTCCCGCTTGGCGGCGGCGATCTCGGCGTGAAGGCGGCGGTTCATGGTGCCGTCGGGATCTTCTCCCCGCATCGAGGCATAGGTGTCGTGCAGCACCTCGCCGCGCGCCCAGACCATGCGCCCCATGATCTCGTCGATCCGACGCCGTAGGTCGGCGACATCCTGCTGGACCGGGAACGGACAATGCTCGGGCTGGATCCGCGAGCGCGTCGTCGCCAGCTGCCGGCGGAAGTCGTCCATGTCGGGCGTCTTGCGGACAAAGGCCTCGATCGGAATCGAGGACTCGCTGTTCCAAAACTCGTCGAAGGTTGCCGAGACCTGGCGCACGATCGGACCCGCCGCGGCGATGTCGAGGTCGCGGTTGTTGTAGTCCTCGTTCATGCCGAAGTACTGATCGGCGATGTTGCGGCCGCCGATGATGGCGCAGGCATTGTCCATCACCATCACCTTGTTGTGCATGCGCCGGTTGAGGGTCCCGAAGCGGGTCAGGAACTCCAGCGTCCGCTGCGAGCGGTGGCGGTGAGGGTTGAAGATCCTCACCTCGATGTTCGGGTGAGCGGCGAGCGAGGCCGTGGAGCTGTCGCGCTTCTTGAAGTTGACGTCGTCGATGAGGCAGCGGACCCGGACCCCGCGGTCGGCGGCTTTCACCAGATGGTCGGCAAGCAGCAGCCCCGCCGTGTCCGCGCTCCAGATGTAGTACTGGACGTCGAGGGTCTCCCGCGCGAAGTCGGCGAGGGCGATGCGGTCGACGAAGGCCTCGCGGTTTCCATCCAGCACCGCGAAGCCCGACCGGCCCGGGTGCTGCCGGGCCGCGGCTCCGATCCGTCCCGCGACCCCGCCGGAAGACGGTGTGGCCAGTGCCCGGCTGGGCGTGCGGGGCACATCCCGGAAGCCCGGTGCGCAGGCCGCGGTCATGGCAACCGCGATCCCGATTGCCATCCCCCGCAGGGCCACTCCCCTGCCCTTCCGGATGTTGAGGAGAAGTCGGTCCATCACCCTAGCAAGCTAGGTGGACCGGCCGTCGGATCGCAAGAACGGATCAAGGGACATTCACCCGCAACCGGTAGAAGCGGATCCCAGGAAGAGGATCGGAAAGATCTTCGACCATCATCTCGGCGCCGGTGCCCGCCATGGGCGCAGCCAGCGGTTGCCAGTCGCCGGTCGCCGGTGCGTCCTCGAAATCGACCACGTAGTGACGCTCCAAGCTGGTCGGGAAGAAAGTCCGGGGCGTCTTGCTGCCGGGTACCAGACGAATGGAGAATGCCTGCCACGCCCGCGGGTCCAGCGGATCGGTGTCGGTGACATACTCGTCGCGATTGCTCCAGCCGTCGCCGTCGGCATCGCCGGCCGCGTCGTCCGTGAACGGATCGAGTCCCCGGACGAGTTCCCAGGCGTCGGGAATGCCGTCGTTGTCATCGTCCGGATCATCCGGATCGGGAATCCCGTCGCCGTCGTGGTCGGCCAACACGCGGACCGTGATGGTTTCCTCCACCAATGCGCCGCCGAGGTCCTCCGCCCTCACGGTCACGGTCGTCACTCCCACCTGTCCGGGCAGCGGCGAAAGCGTCAGCCCGTTGCCAACCAGCACCGCCGACACCAGCGAGGCGTCGCTGATGCCCGCGACCGACAAGGTGAGCTCGTCCTGGTAGTCCGGGTCGTCGAAGACGAGGTCGAGATCGATCCACTGGCCGGGGCCGTTTTCCACCAGCGCGACTTCCCCGACTGCCAGGGCGAGCGACGGCGCATGATAGTCGATCATCCGCAACACGCTGCCGCTGATCACCTGCTGCGCCAGCCCCGGTCCTTGCCAGGCAACCGCCAGGTTGTCCCCGCCGCCACTATCCTTGTGGAGGACTTCAAGATAGTAGGGCCGGCCGGCCTCGAGCGTCACCGCGGACGACTTCTGGCTGGCAAACTTGTCCCACTGCTCCGGATCGGTCCAGCCGTTGACCAAAGCTATCCGCTGGCGGCCGACACCGCTGCGGTCGCTGCCGATCCAAAGCTCGCTGTTCTCATTGCTGGCAATCCAGAAGGTGTAGTCGCCACCCGCCGGAGGCACGATGAGCGTCGTCATCCGGGTGCCGAAGGAGTTCGCGCGGTTTGACGGCGCCGACAGCGAGCTTCGCACCTCTGAAGCCGACGGAGACTGGGGAAACGAGGCATTCGAAACCAGCAGGTCGACGGAGCTCCCGTTGATGCCGGTCCAGGTCTCCATCAACGCCCCCGGCTGCGAATCGACCGGCGAGCGGACATGGATCGTCACCGCCGTCGGCGAGTAGGCCCCCGCCGCGGTGTAGGTGAAGGCATCGGCCCCGCTGTAACCCGGCGCCGGCGTGTATCGCAGGACGCCACCGCCCTCATCGACCAGACTGCCGTGGGCCGGAGCCGTGAATGCCGCGA
Organism: Neoluteolibacter marinus; assembly: GCF_014904755.1. Taxonomy (GTDB): domain Bacteria; phylum Verrucomicrobiota; class Verrucomicrobiia; order Verrucomicrobiales; family Akkermansiaceae; genus Haloferula; species Haloferula marina. The sequence goes on along the minus strand of NZ_JACZFQ010000006.1, from coordinate 20,310 downwards.
TGGCCAGCCCGGTGCCGTGATCCTCGTCGTTCAAGAGAGGACGAATCAATTGCGAGCTGTCGCGGATGGCATCGACCTTGTCGGCGCGGGGAACGGCCGGCACCGCGACGATGCCGGTGACCACTCCGGTGGCATCAACCTCGAACCGGTAGTCGCGGTCGTCCACCGTGACCCGCTCGATGTAGCCGTTGTCATCGCGCTCCAGCCAGGCGTGCCGGGTGTGGAACGCGGCGTGTTTGTACGGCGTCGACACCCCTTCGGTGTCCTGCATCACGACCTTGTTCATGCCGCAGGAGATCCAGTCGAGGAAGGTCAGCACCTCGGTCAGGTTCGCCTTCATCGGTTCGATCCCCTGCTCGACGCCGCGGTTCCAGCGGTCGATCGCCCCGGTCAGCCTTGCCTCGCCGTGCGCCCAGTGGTGGTTGGCCTGGGTGGCCATCGCTTCCTGGGACGCGCCGAGGAACCAGTCGATGTTGCCGCGCATGAAGGAGAGACTCTCGAAGGCGCTGCCGGGACCGCTGGTCCAGTAAGCTTCCCACGCCGCGTCCCAGTTGGCCGCCACGCCATCCCAGTGACCTTCCGCCAGGAAGCGCGCCTTGGTCACGTTCCAGTCCCAGAAATCCCGGTCGTCACCGGCCGCGCTTAGCACATCCGGGCCGGCGGCGAGCGTCAGCATCTGGCCCTTGCGCCGCCACAAGTCGGAGTTGGCGCGGCTCGACACGTAGCCGTCGAGCGAGTGGGTCACCTCATGGCCCATGACGAAGGTGAAATAGTCGCCACGCTGGACTTCCGAACCAAAGTAGGCGACCGCCGCCGCGTTGAGATCGGCGGCCCACTCGGTGACGTTGCTGCCTTCGCCGAAGTTGAAGGTATTCTTCGCGCCGCGGAACGAACTGACCCAGCCGCCCCGCCCGTCGCCATAGTAGTGATCGAGCGTGATCGCCGCGTCGGGGAAGGACTCGCGCGGCTGCAGCTTCATGAAATCGCGGATCGCCTCCAGCTGCCCGGTGCTGCCCCGCTGGTTGTCGCCGACATGCAGCGCCATCTGCAGATAGATCTCCCGCCGCAGTCCGGTGAGCCCGACGGCATCGGCGACCGCCACCCGGTGGCCGGGGGTGTCCGGCAGCATCTCGTGGAGCGTCATCAGGTTCTGCCCGGCGATGCTCGGCAGGTGATGGTACTCCACCGTGTCGAGCGGCGCGCCCAGCTGGAGGAAGCCGTACTTGTTCGTGTGCGAGACCAGACGGCTGAAGGCATCCTGCCGCTCGCTCAGGGTCGCCGCGGCCATGTGGGTGAGGATGTTGCTTTCGGCAGCCTTGATCTCGTTGAGCAGCCGCTGGCCGTCGGCCTCGAGCGCGGCGCCGAGCCCGGTCGGATGGGTGTCGTAAATCGCCTCGATCGCGGCGATGCTGTCGGCCACCGTCGCGGCTTCCCCGTAGGCGATGCTGGTCTGGCTGCCGGCATGGCCGCCAACCAGCGCATCCAGCACCCCGTCGCCATTGAAGTCGGCGAAGTCGATCATCGCCCCGTCGGTGACGGCCTTCATCCCGATCACCGTCCCGCTGCCATCGACGACCGTCAGCGCCCCGTCGCTGCCGGGGAGGCCGGCCCCCGCCGGCGGATCGAACCAGTAGTCGATCGATCCCCAGTTGATGCCGCGGACGTAATCGCGGACGCCGTCGCGGTTGAGGTCGAAGACCCGCGGGAACAGGTTGTAGGAATTGCTTTCCAGCACCTGATAGACATCGGGATCGAACAGCGGGGCCGTGGCGGTGCCGAGGTTCCGGTAAACCCGGGACTCTCCCGAGAAGCGGCCCATCAGCAGATCGACCAGGCCGTCGCCATCCCAGTCGGCGGCATCGAAGCGCTGGTCCGGAAGCACGAAGTCGCCGCCCGCCGCCGACGGCACGACGGTGGCCGCGGCGTAGACCGGCACCTGACCGGCGGGCGCGGTGTTCCGGAACACCCTTACTTTGCGCGAACTATCGACCACCACCAGGTCATCGATCCCGTCGCCGCTGAGATCCGCCAGCGCGATCAGCTTGTTGCCGCTCAATCCGATGTCGGCCCCGTCGGCTTGCACTTTCACCCCCGCCGCGAATACCGGGGCACCCGGGCTTCCGGTGTTCGCGTAGCGCCAGATCCCGCTCTGATGGCCGATCAGGAGATCCCGGTCGCCGTCGCCGTCCCAGTCGATCGCCCGCGGCATGCGCCAACCGGAGAGCGCGATCGCCGCGCCGCCCGCTTCCAGTGCCTGGAAGTCGCCGAAGCTCGTGGTCCGCTTGTCCGCGTCCGGCAGGGCCGCGCCCTTGATGGTGAGCTGGACCCGGTTCGCGGTGAAGCCGCCGCGACCATCGGTGATGCGCACCTTGAACTCGTCCGGGCCGACATATCCCGGGGCGGCTTCATAGGTGAAAGATCCGTCGCCGTTGGGAGTCACGCTGCCGTGGGCCGGCTGGCTGAACGAGGCCACTGCGAGGCTGTCCTGCTCGGCATCGTAAGCGTAGCGGCTGACGAGCACACTCGCCGTGCCGAAGGGCCCGCTGCTTTCGCCGTCCCCGGCCACCGGCCAGGTCTTGGGTGCATGGTTGTCGCGCAGGGCGTCGCGCGTGGCGGCATCGACCACCGCGCTGAACACATGGATCTGGTCGATCCGACCTTCGAGGCCCGCCGGAGAACCGTTGTCCATTCGTCCCATCCCCGTGATGGCACCGCCGCGTGGACCGGTCGGTCCGCTGGCCGTGACCGCCGGATCGCGATCAAGATGAACCGCCACCTCGCCGCTGGCGGCGTCCCGGCTGAGCACCACGTGGTGCCAGCGGCCATCGTTCACCGCCTTCACCGATCGCACCACGGCCACGCCATCGACACCCATCGCGATCCTTCCGCTTTCGTCGATCCACCCCCACTGCACCCCGCCCGACCCGAACAAACCCGGCGCCTCGCCGGCACCCGCGGCACCGTTGCCGGACGTGCGGATCCAGAACGACACGGTGGCACTTCCACCGAGTACCGGAGAAAGGTCCGCCGCACAAAGCAGCGAATCATCGATCCCGTCCAGGCGGACCCCGGTATACTGCCGCCCCGACACCCAGGCTCCGCCATCCATGTTCTGAAAAGCCGCGTCGGCCCCTCCCACGCTGTCCGCGGCCACGGTCGCATCGCTGCCCCCGTGAAACGGACTGTCGTGCCAATCCGGTCCTTCATCGAAATTCCAATGATGGGCCAGCGATTCAAATCCCGCCCCGTCGACCGGCGACAGGCTCACGGTAAAAAGGGTCAGCAACGACGGGGAGATGGGTTTCACAACGGCAGCCTTACCAAGCCGGGACAAGCAACATCAAGTCTTCAATCGTCACCTTTTGACGCCAAAAGCTACCATTGATGAAATGCGACCCGCCGTAAGGACTCGAAGAATGCCTTCGAACCCACTCCAGACATGGCCACACGGAACCGTCCCCCCGGCTTGCAAAGCCGCGCGGATTCAGAGATGGTTCGTTGAAATTCGACCTTCCCGAACAATCCGGGAGATCCGGAAGCAGCACAACCCAGGATCCGATGCCCAACCGCCTCTCCGAATTCGCCCATTCCCTCCGCCAGCTGGGAGAAGTCCAAGTGAATGACTGGGACCTGATGGGGCTGCTGAACCGGGACATCAAGGACCTCGAGATCGGCGACTCGCTGAGACGACTGGGAAACCGGAAGGTCATGGACTGGGACTTCAAGACCGCCATGCCGGCGGTGCACAAGCTCGCCTATCAGGAGGTCGACCTCGTCAGCCTGGTCAAGCGCGCGGCCCACTACAAGGTCATGGAGTGGGACTTCAGAAGCCTCTCGGATGACGATGCGGCGGTCGTTGAACCCGCGGAACCCGAAGCCGCTCCCAAGGTCCTCAGCGACGAGGAAATCGAAGCCGTCGTCGAGCGATTGAAGAACTTCCTCACCTTCGTCGCCGTCAGCCTCATCGACGAAGCCGACCGCGCCCGGATCAAGATCCAGCGCATCAACCGGGAGGTGGTGCGGTTCAAGATCGTCGTCACCCGGAACGACCAGATCAACCTGGTCGGCCGCAACGGCGTCACCGCCGCCGCCATCCGCAATCTGGTCAAGGCATCCGGACTGGCCGAAGGGATCCACGTCCTCCTCCAGATCCTCACCGACGATGAGGAACAAGCCCTGCTTCAGCGCGAGGGCGCCTGAGCGTCCGGCGCAGGGCAGGCTCTCCCGGAAAGCTGAAGGGCCTCCACGCTTCTCTCGGCAGGCTCCTCCACATCACGGGGCGCTTGGCGAGCTCCAGCTCGGCATGCCCGGTGATGGCTGATGTTCCGACAATCTCCGAAACGAAGCTCCTGTTCCGGGGTTTCCCTCGATCCGGCCGTCCGTCCCCGGCCGCTTCCCGCCATGTCCTCATCCCCAAAAACCGATGCCCCGCTGCCGATTCCCCAGGAAGCCTTCGACTGGTACGACGAATACGCCCACGGCATCATCGACCGCCGCACCTTCATCCGCCGGATCTCCTCCCTGACCGCGGCCGGCTTCACCACTGCCGCCCTGCTGTCCGCCCTGATGCCGGACTATGCTGCCGCCGAGCAGGTGTCCTTCAACGATCCCGCCATCAAGGCCACCTACGAGACCTTCCCCTCGCCGCAGGGCCATGGTGAAGGCCGCGGCTACCTGGTGGTCCCGACCGCCCTGCAGGGCAAGGGCCCCGCGGTGTTGGTCATCCACGAAAACCGCGGCCTCAACCCCTACATCAAGGACGTGGCCCGGCGCCTCGCCAAGGAAGGCTTCGTCGCCTTCGCCCCCGATGCCCTGCATCCCGCCGGCGGCTATCCGGGAAACGACGACCAGGGCCGTTCGATGCAGGGCGCGCTCGACCGCGGCAAGATCGAGCAGGATTTCATCGCCGCGGCGCGTTTCCTCAAGACGCATCCCCGCTGCAACGGCAAGCTCGGCGCGGTCGGCTTCTGCTTCGGCGGCTACATCGTCAACCTGCTCGCCGCCGCCGCGCCCGACGTCCTCGACGCCGGGGTCCCCTTCTACGGCACCCCTGCGGCCAAGGAGCTACGCAAGAACATCACCGCCCCGCTGATGATCCAGCTCGCAGAGCTCGACGAACGGGTCAACGCCAGCTGGCCGGAATACGAGCAGGACCTGAAGGCCAACAACGTCGACTACACCCTGCACCGCTACCCGAAGGCAAACCACGGCTTCCACAACGACTCCACCGCCCGCTACGACGAGGAGAACGCCACACTGGCCTGGCAGCGGACGGTCGCCTTCTTCAACAAGCACCTCAAGCCGGGCGGCTGATGGCGCTATGTGCATTTGACAGATTGCCCGGCGCCTCCAAGCAGCGGAGCCTCCTCCAATAAGTCCTATAGGACCCATGCTTGGGACAAGAACTCACGCGACGCCCTCTTCGTGAGGAAGCTCGGCCGCCAAGGCCATGACTTCTACGAGATCTGTAGGACTTATTTCGAAACCCGGCCCCCTCCTGTCGTCGCCAACATTCTCATTTGCCTCACCCACCAGACCAACTACCTCCTCGACCGTCTCATCGGCCGTATCGAGCTGGATTTCCTCCAAGAGGGAGGCCTTCGCGAGCGCATGACCCGCGCCCGCCTTGAAGCGCGCAGAAGCCACCGCCCCTGAAGCGCAGCTCACGCTTTCCTTCCCGTCCCCCCTCACGACAGCAACATCACCCCGCCGATGATGCCCGCGACACACAGCGCCTTGGCCCCGGGCTGGCGTTCGCGGAAGAGGAAGATCCCCAGCAGGAAGGACACGATCACCGAGGAGCGGCGGACCGGGGAGATCAGCGAGATCAGGGCGTCGGGCTGGCTGATGGCGATGAAGTAGAGAATGTCGGCCGCCAGCAGCGTGATTCCGATCATCGGCACCGACCAGTGCCAGCGGAAAGGCTTGCGCTGAGGATTGCGCCGCCAGGCGATCGCCGCCGGGACCAGCAGCACCCCGAGGTAGAGGGTGAACCAGGCTTGCACCGCCGAGGGCGTCAGGCCGGCGGACTGCAGCAGGAACTTGTCGTAGAGCGCCGACAAGGCGCCCAGCACGGTGGCGCCGATCATCAGGAAGACCCCCTTGTCGCGATGGAAGTGGATCCCTTCGCGCCGCCCGACCAGGGTGAAGACGAAGAAGGAGCCGAGGATCACCGCCAACCCGGTCCACTGGCGGGCGCTCGGTGACTCGCCGAAAAACATCACCGCCATGGCGATGGTCCACAGCGGACCGGTAGCACGAATCGGTGTGGCGATCGACAGCGGCAGCGCGCGGATCCCGCAGTAGCCGCAGACCCACGAAGCGCCGACCAGCAGCGCCTTGCACAGCAGGAGGCCGTGATCGGCGGGCCCGATGCGGGCGACATCGAGGAAATGCTGCTCCCCCGCCGAGGCCGAGGTGGCCGACCAGATCACCGCCGGCAGCCAGATGATCGACGACACCAGCACGCTGCCGAAAAGCACCGGCGTCACCTCATTTTCCTTCAGCGCGACCTTTTTGAAAAAGTCATACAATCCGAGGAGCACCGCGGAGATGACCGTGAGCAGGAGCCAGGACACGCGCCGTGAAGTAATGACCGAACACCGATTGGGAAGTCCTTTCTCCTCAGGCGGAGCCTCGCGGCGCCCTCAGGGGCCTGGCACCGGCTCGGCCAGCTCCTTGCCCGCCGCCAGATCGGTGAAGGAGATGTCGAGCACCGGATAGGACTTCCAGTCGCGGAAATCGAAGTGCCACCACTCGAAGGGATAGGGCTCGAAACCGTGCTTCGCCATCACCGCCTCGAGCTTCTTCATGTTCGCCCGCTGCTCCGCTGTCATCGCCTTGGAGTCGCGGTGAGCGGCCTCGGTGAAATCGTCGTATGGCCCCGGCATCGGCAGCGGGTTGCCCAGCTTGTCGACCAGCGTCACGTCGACCGCGGTGCCACGGGTGTGGCGGCCGCGGTTCTTGGCCGGATTGGAAACGTAGCGCTCGTCCTGCACCAGGTCCCACATCTTCTGCTGCACGGAGAGCGGACGGTAACCGTCGAAGATCTTCAGGCCCAGCCCCTCCTTCGCCAACGCGGCCTGGACCTTGGCCAGCGCCGCTTTCACATCCCGGTGGACCCAGACCGAGGGCAGCGGATAGAGCACCTCGCCGGTGAAGTTGTAGCGCGTGGCGTAGCGGACTTCCTCCAGCGGAGGCGGATCGATGCTCCGGGTCGACACCAGGTGGTGGGCGACCGGCTCCGCGCATGCGGCGGCAACCAGCCCCATCAGGAAAATCATCGCCGTCGTTTTCATCGTCCTGAAGGTCGGTTCTAGGCGCCACCGCCGGTTCGTCAACCGGCGCGGCCGATTTTCCATTCCGGCTCCCCATGCGGTGCGCGAGCTGCTACGCGTGGACCCGTGCCATGGACCCTCACCCTCGCCGGCCGGACCCACGCCTTCCCCGATTTGCGGTCACTGATGGCAAAGGCAACGCCGTTCCGCTCCGGCGACTCGCTCGCCGGGCTTGCGGCGGCATCCGCCGAGGAACGGGTGGCCGCCCAGTACGTGCTCGCCGACCTGCCGCTCGAGCACTTCCTCACCGACCTGCTGATCCCTTATGAGGACGACGAGGTCACCCGGCTGATCGTCGACCGCCACGACCGCGAGGCCTTCGCCCCGGTCTCCGGCCTGTCGGTCGGGGAGTTCCGTGACTGGCTGTTGCGCTACGAAACCGGACCGGACGAGCTCACCGCCCTCGCCCCCGGCCTGACGCCGGAGATGGCCGCCGCCGTCAGCAAGGTGATGGCGAACCAGGACCTGATCCTCGTCGCCTCGAAGTGCCGGGTCGTGACGCGGTTCCGCAATACCCTCGGCCTCCCCGGCCGGCTGTCGGTGCGGCTCCAGCCGAACCACCCGTCCGACGACCTGAAAGGCATCGCGGCGTCGATGCTCGACGGCCTGCTGTTAGGCTGCGGCGACGCGGTCATCGGGATCAATCCGGCGACCGACCGGGTCGAGACGACGGGTGCCCTGCTCCGCCTGATGGATGATCTCATTCAACGCCACGCGATCCCGACCCAATCCTGTGTCCTCGCCCACGTCACCACCCAGCTGCGCGCGATGGAAGAGGGTGCCCCGCTCGACATCGTCTTCCAATCGGTCGCCGGATCGCAAAAGGCCAACGCCAGCTTCGGGATCGACCTCGCGCTGCTCCGCGAAGCCCGCGAGGCGGCGCTTGCCCTCCGCCGCGGCACCCTCGGCGACAACGTGATGTATTTCGAGACCGGCCAGGGCAGCGCGCTGTCGGCCGACGCCCATCACGGGATCGACCAGCAGACGATGGAGGCCCGCGCCTACGCCGTGGCCCGCGAGTTCGACCCGCTGCTGGTCAACACCGTGGTCGGCTTCATCGGCCCGGAGTATCTCTACGACGGCAAGCAGATCACCCGCGCCGGCCTCGAGGACCACTTCTGCGGCAAGCTGCTCGGCCTGCCGATGGGCTGCGACGTCTGCTACACCAACCACGCCGAGGCCGACCAGGACGACATGGACACCCTGCTGACCCTGCTCGGTGTCGCCGGCTGCAACTACATCATGGGCGTGCCCGGCGCCGACGACATCATGCTCGGCTACCAGTCGACCTCCTTCCACGACGCCCACTACCTGCGCCAGGTTCTCGGCAAACGACCCGCCCCGGAGTTCGAAGCCTGGCTCGAGAATGCCGGCATCACCGACCGGCTCGGCCGGCTGCGGAGCAATCCCCTGGCCCTCGCCGAAGCCCCCCGCGCCCTCGGCCTCACCCCGCCATGAGCGACATCGTCCCCACCCTGCGGAAATGGACCAGCGCCCGGGTCGGCATCGGCCGCTGCGGCGGTTCGCTGCCGCACCGCGAACTGCTCGACTTCCGGCTGTCCCACGCCCGCGCCCGCGACGCCGTCCACCAAGCCTTCGACCCCGCGGGCCTGGCCGTCGAGCTGGAAGCCGCCGGCCGGCCGGTCCTGCTCGCCCGCTCGCAGGCCCCCGACCGCGCGACCTACCTCCAGCGCCCGGACCTCGGTCGCCAGCTCGATCCGGACTCGCTGGCGCGGCTGAGCGCGGCCCGAGCCGACCACGACCTGGCGATCATCCTCGCCGACGGCCTCTCCGCCACCGCCGCCCACCGCCAGGGTCCGCCGCTGCTCGCGGCGCTGCTACCCCTTCTCGAAACCTGGTCGCTCGCCCCGCTCATCATCGCCCCCTTTGCCCGCGTCGCCCTCCAGGATCCCATCGGCCACGCCCTCGGTGCGCGCGCCTCCCTGATCCTCCTCGGCGAGCGGCCCGGCCTCGGCGCCCCCGACAGCCTGGGAGCCTACCTCGTCCACGGCCCTGTCCCCGGCAACACCGATGCGATGCGCAATTGCGTCTCCAACATCCGTCCCGCCGGACTCCCCCCGGCCGCCGCGGCCCGGCGCATCGCCTGGCTGCTGGAGCAATCCCGCCGCCTCGGCTTCAGCGGGGTCGACCTGAAGGACCGCAGCGACGCCCCGCGGATCGGAGCTTGAGCCGCCGGCCGATTTCACCGTTTCTTCACGGACCGCGCATGGTCCCTGCCCGCCGCTGTCCGCAACTCCACCCATGAACGTCCTGCTCGTCGAAGACGAACCCGCGATCGCCGACACCCTCGTCTACGCACTGAAGACCGAGCGCTTCGAGGTCCAGCACGCCCTCACCGGCCGCGAAGCCCTGGATGCGCTTGCGGCGCAGGCCTTCGACTTCGTGATCCTGGACATCGGCCTGCCCGACATGACCGGCCTCGAGGTCTGCAAGCGCCTGCGCGAGAACTCGACGATCCCGGTGCTCTTCCTGACCGCCCGCGACGGCGAGGTCGACCGCATCCTCGGCCTCGAACTCGGCGGTGACGACTACGTGACCAAGCCCTTCAGCCCGCGCGAGATCGTCGCCCGCATCCGCGCCATCCTGCGCCGGGTCGGGCCGGAGGCCCCGGCCAGCGCCCCGCCGGAAGCCCCCGCCTCCACGCTCCACCACGATCCCGCCGCGATGCGGATCCACTGCCACGGCGAGGAACTCGACCTGACCGCGCATGAGTACAAACTGTTGCTCGTCTTCCTGAAGAACCCGCGCCGCGTCCTGTCCCGCGACCAGCTCCTCGACCACGCCTGGGCCGACCCTGGCGCGGTCACCGACCGGACCATCGACGCCCACATCAAGTCGATCCGGGCCAAGCTCCGCGCCGCCCGGTCCGGCGCCGAGGAACTCATCCAGACCCGCCGCGGCCTCGGCTATCTCTTCGTCCCGTAGGGGGTGGAAGTGGCAAGTGGGAAGTTCGAAGTGCCAAGGAGGGCAGCTTCGTCCCCTCGCCGGTTCTTTGGAACTTGGCACTTCTGACCTGGCACTTTCACTTCCCCCATGCGCCTCACCCGCATCACGCTGTTCTTCATCGCGCTGATCATCGCCACCGGCCTGTACTTCCTGATCCGCCAGCAACTTTCCGTCGTCGAGCCGCAGACCTACCAGGCCACCGAGGAGTCGATGGTCGATGCCGCCCAGCTGCTCGCCTCCTTCGTCGAGACCGACCTCGAGGCCGGCGGCTTCGACAAGCAGCGCTTCGAGTCGGCATTCCACGGCGCGTCCCGGCGCCAGTTCGAGGCCCTGATCCATGGCCACCTCAAGGACCACGTCGGCCTCGGTGCCTATCTCACCAACGCCCGCGGCGTGGTCCTGTTCGACTCCGGCGGCCGCCTCGAAGGCAAGAACCTGGCGGGTGCCCGCGACGTTTTCCTCACCCTCCACGGCCAATACGGTGCCCGTAGTAGCCGCAGCGACGAGAAGAACCCGATGTCGTCCGTGCTCCACGTCGCCGCCCTCGTCGGCCCGCCGGAGGATCCGTTCGGGGTGCTCACCGTCTACAAGCCTCAGATCGACGTGCTGCCGATCGTCGACGCCCGGCGCCGGCGCATTTACTGGGGCACCGGGCTGATCGGTTCCGGTATCCTGTTCCTGGTGACCGCCGTGTTCATCTGGCAGTACCTGCCGGTCGGCCGGCTCACCGAATACGCCCGCGAGATCGAATCGGGCAAACGCCCGCCGCTGCCGAAGCTCGGGGCCGGCAAGGAGGTCAACACGCTGGCCAATGCCCTGGTCTCGATGCGCGAGGCGCTCGAGGGCCGACGCTATGCCGAACGCTACGTCCAGACCCTGACCCATGAGATGAAAAGCCCGCTGGCCGCCATCCGCGGGGCGGCCGAGCTGCTCGACGAGGACATGCCGGAGTCCGACCGCCGCCGCTTCCTCGAGAACATCCGCGCCGAGTCCGGCCGCGCCGAACGCCTGCTCAACCGCTTGCTGGAACTCTCGGCCCTCGAAGGCCGCAGCAGCCTCGACGCGACCGCCTCGATCAATCTCGCCGAGGTCGTCGCCCGCGCCGTCGATCAGGCCCACCCGCCGGCCGACCTCGCCTCGGTCACCCTGGCGAGCCGCGTCCCGGAAGGGGCGGTGCCGGTACGCGGCGACGCCTTCATCCTGCGCGCCGCGATCACCAACCTGCTGGAAAACGCGATCGATTATTCGCCCGCCGGCTCGACGGTGGACCTCGAACTCCTCACCGCCGCCGGCAAGGCCGAGATCCGGATCTCCGACCGCGGGCCCGGCATTCCCGACTACGCGCGGGAAAAGATCTTCGAGCGCTTCTACTCGCTCAAGCACCACGCCTCGGGGCGCAAGGGCACCGGCCTCGGCCTGACGCTCGTGAAGGAAGCCGCGGAACTTCACGGCGGCACCGTCGCCCTCGGCCCGCGCGAAGGCGGCGGCACGGTGGCCAGCCTCACGCTGCCGCTGCTCGGCTGAATCGCCGCCCGCCGACCGGGAGCGCGGGCTTTTCATGCGCGGTTCATCACGCCTTCACCCGGGCGGTGCGGGATGGCGGCCGTGATCCGCCGCCTGCTGCAACCCGACGCCGCTCTGCTCGACGATCCCTCGCCGCGAAGGATCGCGCGGGTCGCCGGCGTCACCGTGCTGTGCCTGGCGGCCTATGGCTTCACGACCGGCTTCTGGCGTTCCCCCCAGCTCGGCGTCTACGTCGCCATCAAGATGCCGCTGCTGATCGCCTGCACCCTCGGTTGCAACGGGATCCTCAACGGCCTGTTCGGGCTCCTGCTCGGCGGCCTCGGTTTCCGTGAGTCCCTGCTCGCCCTGCTCAGCGCCTTCGCGGCTTCCGCCTTGCTGCTGGGCTCCCTGGCCCCGGTCACATTCATGCTGGCGCTGGACGCCCCGCCGCCCCATTCCGACAACGCCACCTCGGCCCACTCCGGCTACCTGCTGTTCCACGTCGTGCTGATCGCGATCGCCGGCATCACCGGCACCCTGCTGCTTTTTCGGATCCTGCGGAACCGCTGCGCCACCCCGGCCGTGGCGTCGGTCACCATGCTGTCCTGGCTGGCCGGGAACGGCATCCTCGGCGCGCAATTCTCGTGGATCTTCCGGCCCTTCTTCGGTTCGCCCCACCTCGAGGTCGCCTTTCTCCGCGACCACCCGATGGAAGGCGGCTTCCACGAATCGGTCTGGCGGGCCGTCCGCCACTTCACCGGTGACGACCCCCGGCTCGCCGCGATCGCCATGCTGGGGATCGCCGCCGTTCTCGCCCGGCCGATGTTCCGCACCCTGTTTCCCCGACCACAAACGATACGACCATGACCACCGATACCCCGCCAACCCCGCCCTTCCTTCCGGAGCCCCCCGCGCCGCGGGTCGAACCGGAGATTCCGGAAATCCTCGACTTCCGCGCCTTGTTCGAGGCCCTCCTGCGCAGCCCCAAGGCCCTCGTCGGCCGGCTGGCATCACCGGGTCACGGCGCCCTCCTGCCGCTCCTCGGCATCGCCGTGGCCTCCCTGCTGATCTTCGGCACGGTGCTCGGCAGCTTTGCCATGCACGAGCAACTGTGGGCGGCCCCGCTCAAGATCACCACCGGCCTGCTGGTCGCGTCGGTGATTTGTTTCCCCAGCCTCTACATCTTCTCCTGCCTCGCCGGTTCGCAAGCGGGCGCGAGCCAGCTGGCCGCCGCCATGACCGGCATGCTCGCGCTCGCCGGACTGCTGCTGCTCGGCTTCGCCCCCGCGGTGTGGATCTTCACCCAGGCGACCAACTCGTTCGGCTTCATGGGCTTCCTCACCCTGATCCCGTGGTTCGTCGCCCTGGCCTTTGCCTTCCGCTTCCTGCGCGACGCCGTGGTCGCCACCGGCGCCACCTCGAAAGGACCCTTCACCGTGTGGAGCTGCATCTTCCTGGTCGTGACCCTGCAAATGAGTACCTCGCTGCGTCCCATCCTCGGCCGCTCCGATCGATTCCTGACCGATGAAAAGAGGTTCTTCGTCCAGCATTGGATCGAGTCGGCCAGTGATGAACTGCCCACGTCCTCCGCCCAACCCGAGACCCCGGCCACCCGGTGAAAGCCAAACCTGTCAAAGCCAAGCCGCGTCCATCGTCCGCCCGCTCCGCGGTCAAGCCGCGCCCCAAGAAGCTGGTGACGCCCGCGCCCTGCGACCTGCTCTTCGAAGCCCTGCGCCAGGAACTCGGGCTGTGATCCGGACCGCTCAAAGGGCCGCATCACTCCCCGAGAACCAGCGCTCGGCCAGGCCGAAGGACATCGTCATCCCCGAGCCGCCGAGGCCGGTGAGGAGATGCACGCCCGGCAGCGGCTGCTGGCGGAACTCGGCGCCCTCCGGGTTCTTCGCATAGATCCCGTGCCAGCGTTCGGCGATCGTCCAGTCGGGGAAGTCGAACAAACGCCGCAGCTCGCGCAGCATCAGGTCGTCGATCTCCGCCTTGTCGAAGATCTCGATGTCGTCGCCGTACTCGTGCGAGTCGCCGAGGACGATCCCGCCGCCGCGATCCTGCGAAGCCATCACGTGGATCCCGTGGCGGTCGAGTTCCGGCGACTCGCGGGCGATGCGTTCCTTCACCGCGGCGAGGCTCGGGCAGACCTCGAAGTTCGCGTAATGGCGGAGCGTGAGCCCGCTGGCGAGCATCGGCCCCAGCTCCCAGCCCTTCGGCTGGGGCACGGTCCGCAGCATCTGCAGCTTGCAGGGCTTCAGCGGCGCCGCGGCGAACTCTTCCGGGAACAGCGATTCGAGGTCGTGTCCGGAACAGATGAGGATCTCATCGAATGCCAGCCGTTCGCCCGCCGAGGTGCGCAGGTAGCCTTCCCCGGCCTCCACCACGGGCGTTCGCCAGCGGAACACCACCGCGTGCCGCTCGCGCAGGAACGCGGGCAGGACCGCGATCGCCTCGCGCGGGTCGACGTTGACTTCCCGCGGACTGTAGAGCCCTGCCTTGGCCGCCCCCCGGCGCACGCCCCGGCAGCGGGCCTCGACCTGGGCCGGCAACCACATCTCGCACCCGTAGCCGAGCTCCGGACCGATCCGCGCGAACTCCTCAAGCACCGCCACCTCGTCGTCCCGGTCGACCACATGCACCGACCCGACCGGCTGGGCATGGATGCCGGTCGCCGCAGCCAGCTCCAGCCACAGCTCCCGGCTGCGCAGCGCGACCGGATGAAGACCGGCCGGCTGGCCCACCGGCCAGACCATCCCGAAATTCCGCACCGACGCGCCACGCGCCTTGTCGCTGCGCTCGAACACCGTCACCCGCGCCCCGCCGCGCGCCGCCATCCAGGCGTGGGCCAATCCCGAGATGCCCGCCCCCACCACCGCGATCCGTCTGCCGCTTTGCTTCATGATGTCCTCAATGTCCGCCGTCGTCCGCGCTCTTGGTCAAGGTCAACTGGTCGAACATCCGCCCCTCAAGGTCGTAGGCCTGGATCGAGAGCTCGCCCCCGTTCACCGTCACGTAACAGAAGTGGTGCCCGTGCTTCACATGGCGCTGGAAACCCGGCCGGTAGGGCCCTGCCAGCTCCAGCGGCCCGCCCGCGCCGCCGGTGACCATGTAGATCGACCCGCCCTTCTCCACCGGCCGCCCGTCGCGGATCGGCCAGGTCCTCTCGTAGCTGTGGACGTGGCCCGACCACACGATGTCCACTCCGTGCTTGTCGTAGAGTTCCACCAGCGGCTTGGCCTTGCGGTCGCCGAGCGTGGCCTTGCGGAGCGGCGTCTTCCAATCGTTGCCGTAGTCGTCGTCGGAGGAAAACGGCGGCTGGTGGTGGATGCAGATCTTCCACCGCGCCGTGCTCGCCGCCAGCTGCTGGTCGAGCCAGTGGTACTGCCCGCTCCCCGGACCGACGTCGCGGTTGGTGTCCAGCATGAAGAACTGCGCGTTGCCGAAGGTGAAGGTGTAGTGGTACTCCGGCTCCGGCAGGCTCATGTAGTCATAGTAGAAATGCGTGTCGTATTCGTGGTTGCCCAGGACCGGATAGAGCGGGACCCGCTCGATCAACGGCTTCATCGACGCAAAGAATTGCCCGGTCCACTGTTGTTTGGAATTGCCGGCATCCACGAGATCGCCCGCCACTACCACGAAGTTGGGGCGCAGCCCCCACGCCGCGAGTGCCAGCTTGCCCGCGACCTGGTCCTGGCGCTGGGTGTCCGAAAGCACCACGAAGCCGAACGGCGTTTCCTCCCGGTTCGCCGTCTGCAGGGTCGAGACGGGCGATTCGACCACCGTGCCCCGCCGGTCCGCGACGACCGCCTCGCCGTCCGCGGTGGAACGGGTCCGGTAGTAGTAGAGCATCTCGGGCTCGAGGCTGCCGAGGGTCACCTCGTGATAGGTGCGCGCCTCGGCCTCGGTCGCCACGCTCCCGCAGTCCGCGCTTTCGCCCCAGTGCAGTTCGCCCTTGCACGGGAAATTCGTCTCCCAGCGGACGGTCGCCTCGTTCCGGGTGATCCACTGCAAATAGGGTGCCACCACCAGTTCCGGCGTCACCGGCGCGGGGCCGTCGGCGGGCAACTGGCGCAAGGCCTCGCCGTGCTCGAGGTCGTGCGCCACCCACCCGGGCTTCGCGCAGGTGTCGTAGAGCCGGACCCCCGCGATCCGCCCGGCGTGCGGGAAGTTCTCGTTGGAGTCGCGGTAGGCCGCGAGCGTCAGCAGCGGGGCATCCGGCCAGAGGATGTCGCCGCTTTGTTCGGTGGTGGTCCCCACCTGCTCGCCGTCCTGATAGAGAGCCAAGGTCGTCCCGTCATAGGTGGCCACCACCTGGTGCAGCTTCCCCGCCTGGTACGGCGTCGAAGCGCGCAAGGTGGTGATTTTCCCGTCGCCGTCGTCCGCGCCCCGGGTCGCGAGCGAAACGGTGAAGCGGCTCTCGTCGTAGCCGAGCACCAGCCCCTTCTCGGCAGTCCCGTTGTCCTCCACCGCGGACAGGATCCCGCCGTAGCGCTTCGGTACGTCCACCGAGCACCAGGCGGCCACGGTGAAATCGCGGACCGGCAGCGTGATCCCCGCGGCGTCCGCCGAAAGGCCCGCCACCCGGCCGGCGAAGCGCAGGCCGGGACGGTCGTCGCCCCCGTCGACGGGTGCCTCGCCGAAGCGGAATGCCGGTCCATGACGCCCCTCGAGGAACAGGCTGCCGTCGTCCCGTTTCACCACGTCGCCACGGCTGAAATCGTAGGCCAGCACCGGCGACGGACCGCCGGGATGCGCGCCGGCGGCGAAGGTGAGCAGGAGCGAGAGGGCAACGGTGGGGATGGCGGCCGGATGCATGGGCGGGAAGGTTCGACGGGCGGTTTTATCCTGAGCCCCGGCGGCGGCCTCCCGCAACGGCAGTTTCGCCTTTTGAATTGACGAAATTGCCAATCCCGGCAGGGATCCGCCGTGGACCCGGATCTCCAGCAGCGGCGCGTGGGCGTGAGGATGGCCGATTGGGCCCAGGGCTTCGGCTACCGCTTGTTCGGCGGGATCCTCGACTACATCCGCTCCGGCCACCCGATGACCCTCGAGTTCGAGCAGCCGAGCGGCGGCGATCTGCCCCCGGTCCGGATCAGCCGCGGCTGGAAGGGCGACGGCCTGCTGGTCTTCCGGCCGCGTGCCGACGAGCTCGCGGCCTGGAAAAAACTCGGCATCCCGGGGGTGAACCTGAGCACCGAGCAGATCCCGGGCACCGCCGGTTTCCCGCGGGTCACCCTCGACAACCGGCGGGCCGGCGAGATGGCGGCCGACCACCTGCTCGCCATGGGCCTCCGGAACTTCGCTTACCTTCACGACTCCAACCGCTTCTATGCCGCCGAACGGCTCGCGGGATTCCGCGACCGCCTCGCGGCGGCCGGCTTCGGGGTCGAGGTCATCGACATCCCCGCGTCGACCTTCAAACCGTCGCAGCGCGCGAACCAGTTCCATCGGATGGCCTGCCACCGCTTGTCCGCGCTGAAGCCCCCCTGTGGCCTGTTCGCCAAGGACGACATCGCCGCGGTCGTCGCCATCCGCGCGCTGCGCCAGGCGGGACGGCGGGTGCCGGAAGACGTCCCGGTCCTCGGCGTCGCGGACGACATCGTTTACTGCCTCGCCACCACCCCGCCGCTGTCGAGCATCCGCTTCCCGGGCCGCGCGGTCGGCCACGAGGCGGCCCGGCTGCTCGACCGCCAGATGGGCGGGGAAAGAATCGACGCGCGGGAAAGAATCCAGATCCCGCCGCGGGGGATCGTCCGCCGCGAATCGACCGGCCGGGTGGAATACCCCGACCCGGTCGTCACCCGCGCCATCGCCACGATCGGCGAACGGATCAAGACCGGCACCGTCGCCGCCGGCGACCTCGCCCGGCTCGCCGGCGTCCCGCGCGAATCCCTTCGGCTGCGCTTCCAGGAAACCCTCGGCCGCTCCCCGAAACAAGAAATCGACCGGCTGCGCGCCGAGCACATCGGCGAGCAGCTTCGCCGCGGCGTGGAACCGCTCGAACAGATCGCCGAAGCATGTGGTTTCGGCGGCAGCGACGATCTCTGCCGCTTCTTCAAGCGCGTCAAGGGCTGCACCGCCGGCGAGTGGCGTCGCCGCTGAGGATCACGCCGGCTTATCCGCGGCGGATCTCTCCCGGCGTTTTCCCGGTCAGCCGCTTCACGAAGCGGCAAACCTCGGCGCCGCCGGCAAATCCGCATTCCTCGGCCAGCGCTTCCAGGGTGAGGTCGCTGTTGCGCAGCCGCTCGCTGACATGGCGGCCCCGCAGCCGCTCGATTTCTTGCTTCGGCGAGCGGCCGAGCGCCGCTTGGAACCGCTGCCGCAACAACTCCTTCGACACTCCCACCTGGGCCGCCAGCTCGGAAACCTTCACCACCCGCCGGTGGATCTTTCCCCGCAGGTGGTCGAGGGCGCGGGTCACCAGTTCATCCGAAAGCACCACGCGGCCGGTCGATTCACGCGACATCACCGGGCCCGGCTCGACCTCGATCCGGAAATCCCCGGGGATCTCCTCGCCGGACATCATCCTCCCTAACAGCACCGCCGCCTGATAGCCCAGGCGTGCCCCGGGAAACGGGATGCTGGAAATCTCGGGATCCATCATGTGGCAGAACACGATGTCGTCCGAGATCCCCAGCAAGGGCATTTCCTCGGGACAGGCGATCCCCAGCTTCTTCATCGCCCGCATCGTGGACACCGCCGCGATGTCATCCTTGGCGAGGACGCCGCAGGGCCGCGGCAACTTCGACAGGGGCCCGAGCAAGCCGCGTTCCACCATCTCCGGGCGCACCGGGATCGGGAACGACGAGGCCGGCGACTTGATCACGTGGCAGCGCCCGCCGAGCCGCTCCACCGCTTCACGAAAAGCATCGAGGCGCTCCTTTGAATAGCGGCGCGTCGACTCGTGGACATAGGCGAAGTCGCGTAAACCGAGCGCCGCCAGGTGCTCCGCTCCCGCCCGCCCCACCTGCCGGTTGTCCACGGTCACCCGCGGGAAGACCGGCGTCGCCCCGGGGAATTCGGTGCTGATGTTCACCACCGGGATTCCCCGCTCCCGCCACGAGGCGGCTTCCCCGGCGCGATAGCGGAAGACAATCAAGCCGTCGCCATGCCAGTTCTTGTCGATGACCTCGGGCGGCAGGTCGCCGCCGCTCGGTTGGTCGAAGTGCAGTTCGAGCTTGCCGTCTCGCCGCTGGAACTCCGCGAGTCCTTCGAAAATCCGCAGGCCGTAGCCCGTGGTCCAGCCGGGCAAGCGCACGCCCACCCGGAAGCGCCGACCCGGGAATCCCGGCGGCCGAGAACTCTGCCAATCCGGCTTCATGGCGAAAGCGTTACCGGCATATTGCGAAAATGCCAATCCTATTAGCGCTGCCGCCATTGTCACCGATCAACCGGTTTCCTACCCTAAAGCAATCGGATAAGACAAAAAATGATGAAAAACCTCCTCGTTCCCGCCCTCCTCCTCACCTCGTCCCTCGCCGGCTCCGCGGCCCAGGTTCTTGTGGTGAATTTCAGCAGCGCCTCCGGCAACGACATGTCCGCCGCGGACGCGACCGCCCTCGGCGCCGATCTTTTCCAGAACGTCAGGACCGGCAGCACCACCACCGGTACCACCGCCACCATCAGCCTCGCCGCGGTCACCGGCGGCATCAGCTACGCCGACTACTACCAGCAGAACCAGAACCTCGCCCTCGGCCAGCCCTACGCGACCCTGGTCGGCGCCAAGCTCATCACCTCCGGCACCGGTGCCGGCTCCAACCTGTCGGTGAACATCGACCTCGACCTCGGTGCCTGGCTCACCGCCGGCGACTACTCGGGCTACAAGGTCACCGTCTACTACGCGGGCCGTTCCGCCGGGGCGGAGACCCTGATGACCGACAGCACCGCGGACGTGCACTTCGACGACGGCACCCTCACGCCGGACGACACCGTCACCCTCTCGCATCACGGCGCGTCGCCCAACACCGCCTTCTGGGCAGGCATCGGCCATGAGCATCAGTTCACCGGCACCAACCTGAACATCCAGATGGACTACCTCGGCGGCACTTCGTCGGGCTTCCAGGCCGGGATCTCCGCGATCCGGATCGAGTCCGTCCCCGAACCCTCCGTCGCCCTGCTGGGGGCCATCGGCATCCTCGGCCTGATCCGGCGCCGCCGTTGACCCGCAGGGCACCCGCTAGAACCCGAAAAATCCCCATCGATGAAAAACTCCCTTCTGATTCCCTCCGTCGCCCTCGTCCTTTCGTCCCACGCCGGTGCCGCCAATCTCGTCGGTGAGTGGACTTTCGGAAATGCCGGCGACCTCGCCGCGGCCGCCAGCGGCAGCGCCCTCACCCTCAATGGCAGCATCACCGCCACCACCGGCCTCGACGCCTCGGACGGTGCCGCCGATGTCGCCCGCGACGCCTATTTCATCGTCACCCAGTCGATCGGACCCAACGGCGGCGGCAGTCCGACCCGCACCAACCGATTCACCATTGTCGTCGATTTCAAGGTG
>NZ_JACZFQ010000005.1 GCF_014904755.1 Neoluteolibacter marinus | reverse complement strand
GACTTCACCGACGGCGCCGCCGACAACGGCAACTTCACCGGCATCTTCGAGTTCAGCGGCGGCGGTGACGGCGACTATTTCATCCGCAAGCAGGGCACCACCGAGCTCGGCGTCGCGGCCGTCGGTTACGTCGGTGGCGCCGGCACCTTCCAAGCCGATACCTGGTACCGCCTCGTCTACACCGTCGATTCCGGCGGAATCGGCCGCAGCACCTATCTCAACGGTTCGCTGATCGGCAACAACAACAGCAACAACACCCTCGACTACACCCGCGGTTCGCTCAACACGACCTTCGGCGTCTTCCAGGACGACACCCTCGGCGAGCAGTCGCGGGTCATCGTCTCGACCATCGCCCTCTACGACGACCGACTGACGCCGGAAGAAGTCACCTTCCTCAGCACGCCCGGCAACTCGCTGGTCCTGCCGGAACCGGCCGAGCTCACCTGGACCGGCGCGACCAGCGGCGAATGGAGCCAGAACCCCCTGACCAGCCCCAAAAACTGGGTGCGTAGTAGCGACGGAACCACCGAGGACGATTTCGAAGACCTCGACGTGGTCCTCTTCGACGACAGCTCGTCCGTGACCACCGTCGACATCAGCAACGGCGACGTCCAGCCGGCCGGCGTGACCTTCGACACCACGACCAACAACTACACTCTGACCGGTAGCAATGGCATCACCGGTGCCACCGGCATCCTGATCGACGGCGAGGCCAACCTGCGGATCGAGAACGCCAACAGCCACAGCGGCGACACCGACCACGTCACCTTCGGCGACCTCGTCCTCGCCCACCCGCAGGCGCTCCAGAACAGCCGCCTCATCACCTACGAGGGCAACAACTACGTCTTCGACGGCATCACCAGCGTCAAGCTGGGCGGGCTCGAGGGCAACGGCGACATCGTCCTTGAGAACAGCAGCTCCGCTCCGCTGACAATGACCGTCGGTAACAACAACACCGCTGCCAACCACACGGCCGGGATCTCCGGCTCCGGCTCCTTCGTCAAGGCCAGCGGCGGCCTGCAGACGCTCTCCGGCATCAACAGCTACAGCGGCGGCACCACGGTGAGCGGCGGCGTCCTTTGCGCCGGCGACATCTCTGCTTTCGGCAGCGGTTCAGTGACCGCCGACAGCACCGTCGAGTTCGCGATCGCGGACGGCTTGGAGTCCACGGTCAGCAATGACTTCACCCTCGGCGGCGGCACCGGCATCGTGCGCATGTTCGGCTCCTTCGCCTCCGGCCACGGCGCCCCCACCCCCGGCACCGTCACCCGCCTGACCGGCAAGATCAGCGGCGGTTCGGTCGACCGGACCTTCCGCTTCGGCGACACTAACATCGCCTTCGAGCACGACAACGTCATCATCCTCGACAATCCGGCCAACGACTTCGTCGGCCTGATGCAGCAGTGGCGTGCGGTGCTCGCCTTCACCAGCGACGGCGCCCTCGGCGACCCGGAGAACGACATCCTGATCGACTGCGCCAACTACAACGGCGGCCTGCGCTTCGCGGCGGACAGCACCCTCGGCTCAACCCGCACCATCACCCTCGCCAGCAGCGAGGTGATCAGCAGCGGCACCTTCACCGGTGCCATCGACGGACCGGTCACCGGTGCCGGCAACCTGCGCAAGCTCGGCGAGGGCACCCTCATCCTCAACCATGCCGCCAACGACTACGCCGGCGTCACCCAAGTCAACGAGGGCACGCTCCAGATCGACGGCACGCTCGCGGCCGGCGGCACGGTAACGGTCGACGAGTTCGGCACCCTCGGCGGCAACGGCACGATCGAACGCGCGGTTTCGGTGATCGGGACGCTGTCCCCCGGCGCCTCGGTCGGCACTTTGAATGTCGGCAGCACCACGCTCGGCGGCACCTTCATGGTCGAGATCGACGGTCTCAACGGCGACCAACTCGTGGTCAACGGCGACCTCGACCTGAGCGGCGCCGTGCTCGACGTGGTGGTCCTCGGCGGCGGCTTCACGGAAGCATCCTATGTCATCGGCACCTACAGCGGCGCTTTGACAGGCAGCTTCGCCAGCGTGACGCCCGGCTACTCGGTCACCGCCGCCGGCGGCCAGATCGTGCTGCAGGAAGGCAGCGCCTCCGGCTTCGACACCTGGGCCTCGGCCAAGGGTGTCAGCGGCTTCGAGGACGACAGTGACGGCGACGGCCTTGCCAACGGGATCGAGTTCGTCATTGGCGGCGAGCCGGCCGCAGGCGCCGGATCCGATAGCAGCGGCCTGCTGCCCACCGTCAGCTACGACGCCGGCACCGACGAGCTCGTCTTCGTCTTCCGCCGCATGCCGGAGGCCGCCTACCTCAACCCCGGCGCGGAGTACAACACCAGCCTGGACGGCACCTGGACCACGGCACCCGCGGGTTCGGTGATCGGCACCGACGGCGATGCCGAACTGGTCGAGGTCCGCCTCGCCTCCAGCCTCGCCATTGACGGCAAGTTGTTCTGCCGCCTCGCCGTGAGCCAGTAAGCGCGCCCCAAGAAACAGCCTCCCCCGGGCGGTCCACCTTCGCGGTGGGCCGCCCTCTTTTTCGACTTTGTTACGACCCCGATGATCCTCTTGCCCAAGCTCCCGCCCCTGCTTCTTCTCTTCGCCAGCCCATTGGCCACGGCCGCCAATCTCGTCGGCAGCTGGGAGTTTGGAAATGCCTCCAACCTCGGTGAAGCAAGCACCGGAGCCGCGCTCAAGCTGAATGGCAGCATCACCGCCGCCACCGGTCTCGACGGCAGCGACGGCGCAGCCGACGTCTCGCGAGGAGCCTATCTCACCGTCACCAACCCCATCGGCGCGAATGGCTCGGGCAGCCCTTCACGCAGCAACCGGTTCACCATCGTCGTCGACTTCAAGATCCCCGATTTCACCGACGGCGGCGCCGACAACGGCAACTTCACCGGTCTCTTCGAGTTCAGCGGCGGTGGCGACGGCGACTACTTCATCCGCAAGCAAGGCACCACCGAACTCGGCGTCGCGGCCGTCGGCTACGCGGGTGCGTCCGGGACCTTCCGGGCCGACACCTGGTACCGCCTCGTCTACACCGTCGACTCCGGCGGAAGCGGCCGCAGCACCTACCTCGATGGCACCCTGGTCGGCACCCACAACGCCAACAACACCCTCGACTACGCCCGCGGTTCACTCGGCACCAGCTTCGGCGTTTTCCAGGACGACACGCTCTCGGAGCAATCGCGCGCCATCGTCAGCACCATCGCCCTTTTCGATGGCCCCCTCAGCGCCCCCGAAGTCGCCGCGCTCGGCTCCGCCGGCAATCCGCTGGCCGCAGGCAACCAGGCGCCGGCGATCAGCGAAGGCGCCAGCATTCCCCTGATCGCGGACTACAACGGGCCCGCCGTCGAACTGGATCTCCACGCCACCGACGCCGAGTCCGACGCGGTGACCTGGAGCATCGCCAGCCCACCGGCGATCGGCAGCGCCTCGATCCTCAGCCAGTCCTCGGCCACCTGCACCCTGTCCTTCACCCCCGCCGCCGGACAAAGCGGCATCGATCCTTTCGTCGTCCGCGCCAGCGATGCGGAAGGCTTCAGTGAGATCACGGTCAACGCCGCCATCGTCGACGCACCCGCCGATCCCAAGATCTTCTATCAGGAGAACTTCGACGATGCCCTGCTCCTGCCCGAAGTGACCACCAGCGGCCAGCGGCGCATGCCGGCGGGTGACAACACCCCGGTTTGGAACAACGCCGACGATGCCGGGCTCGGCCTCAGCCGCGGTCCCGACCTGTTCCTCAACAGCACCGCCAGCCGGGTGGTTGAGTTCGAGGGCTTCAACCTGATGCGCACCGACTTCTGGCGCAACGGCGACGACCAGGGCCGCAGCACCGCCTTTGCCCCGGGCGCGAATGTCATCGCGGTCGCCGACAGCGACGAGTTCCCCGACGCGGGCGGCGGCTCGATCGAGGACGAGTTCAACGTTTTCCTGCGCAGTCCCGTGTTCCAGATCCCCGACGATCCCACGTCGGAGTCGATGGAACTCTCCTTCCTCTCGAGCTTCCGCCGCGAGGAAAACGAGACTTCCCGGGTCCTGGTTTATTACGACGGAAGCAGTACCCCGTCCGTGACCCTCGACGTGCCCGGCAGCGGCGCCGCCGCGGCCTCGGTGGTCCGCTTCTCCTGGGCCGAACTCGGCTCACCCGCTCCCGGCAGCCTGATGCAACTCGAGTTCGCCCACGAGGACGCCGACAACAACTGGTGGTGGGCGATCGACGAGGTCTTCGTCGGCATCCCGAACCAGGCCCCCCTCATCGACGAGGCACCCGTGCTTTCCGCTGGCGTCGCAATGGGCTCGTCGCTGCTACTCGACTTCCACGCCAGCGACCCCGACGGCGACCCACTGACCTGGGGCATCGGCAGTGCGCCGGCTCACGGCAGTGCCTCGATCCAATCCTCGGACACCAGCAACTGCAGCATCCTCTACACCCCTCAAGCCGCCTACACCGGCACCGACAGTTTCGAGGTCACCGTCACCGACGGCACCAGCGTCACGACGGTCACCGTCAACCTCAGCATCACCAACACCCCGCCGGTGATCCTCGAAGGCGAGACCTACCAACTCGCCGCCACCACCAATGGCGGCCCGCGCACGGCCACCTTCACCGCCACCGACCCGAACGGCAACCCGCTGGCCTGGAGCATCGGCAGCGCCAGCCACGGCACGGCCACGATCATCAGCTCGGACAGCGGAAGCTGCACCGTCAGCTACACCCCGGACACCGGCTACTCCGGCGCCGACAGTTTCACCGTCGAGGTCAGCGACGGCCTCGCCAGCGACCGCATCACCGTCCAGGTCAATGTCACCGACCCGACCGCCGACCCGGTGCTCACCATCGTGTCCCCGGTGGGCACCAGCAACCCGGCAGCCGGCAGCTACCCGCATCCCGCCGGCACCTCGCTCAGCCCCACGGCCAGCAACGAGCTCGGCAGCGACACCCGTCACCTCTGCACCGGTTGGACAATGAGCGGCGACGGCCCCGCCTCCGGCACCGGCAATTCGTTCACCTTCACCCTCACCCGCGACTCGACCCTCACCTGGCGGTGGCGCACCGAGCATCGCGTCGAGACCGCGGTCAGTGGCAATGGCAGCATCGACCTCGAGTCCGGCTGGCAGGACGCCTCACGCCCCCTCCAGATCACCGCCACAGCGGATCCCGGCCACCACTTCGCCGGCTGGACCGGCGACACCACCGGCTGCGTATCCGGCGGCAGCACCATCGTGCTGCCGATGGACCGCGCCTACGGGACCATTACCGCGCAGTTCGTGGCCGATGAGAACTTCTCGGTCATCGCCCTGCCCGACACCCAGAACTACACCAGCCTCTCCTCGCCCGCCGACACCTTCACCCGCCAGACCCAGTGGGTGCTCGACAACCGCGAGACGCTCAACATCCGCTTCCTCACCCACCTCGGCGACATCGTCAACTCGCCCACCAGCACCTCGCAGTGGACCCGCGCGACCGACGCGATGAACCTACTCAACCACGAGCTCGCCTACGGCACCTGCCCGGGCAACCACGACATCGGCTCGCGCGACCAACCCGGCAGCGGCACACCGTCGGACTACCTGATCCGCTTCGGCCCGAATCCCACCCACGCGTCTTCGGTCGGCCGCTGGACCGATCCCGACACCAGCCAGGTCTACGATTGGTATCGTGGTTCATCGCCTCGCGGCTACAGCTCCTACCAGATCGTCCCGGTCGGCGGCCGCGAGTTCCTGTTCCTCCATCTCGACCACGACTGCCCGGACGAGGACATGGCCTGGGCCGCCTCGGTGCTCAGCGCGCACCCGCGCACGCTGACGATGATCACCACCCACAACTACCTCGCGGAAACCGGCGGCACCGGCTTCTTCGGCACCGGCACCGGCGAGCGCGGCTACACCGCCCAGCCGAACGTCAGCATCGGCCCCGACCGCAACCGGCCGGAGGAGATTTTCAACGCCCTGGTGAAGCCCTTCAACCAAGTCTACATGGTGATCTGCGGACACATGTTCGCGATCTACAACCTCGAGAAGACCAACGATGCCGGCAATCCGGTGCACGAGGTGCTCTGCGACTACCAGTCGCTCCCCAATGGCGGCAACGGCTTCCTGCGGATCATGGAGTTCCGCCCCGGGGAGAACCGCATCCTCAACACCACCTACTCGCCAACCCTCGGCCGCTACATCGATCCCAACCTGCCGGCCGACCGCCAGGGCATGCTCGACCTGCACGATCCGAACGGCGGCGAGTTCGAGCTCGGCCTCGACTTCGAGCACCGCTTCGACAGCACCCTGACCATCGCCTCGGCCTATCCCGATGTCACCCCGGCGCCCGGCCCCCATCGCATCGCCGATGGCTCGCCGGTGGTGGTTTCCGCCGACGTCCAGCTCCTGGGCAACACCCGCGAACGCCCGGTCGGCTGGACCCTGACCGGTGCGCAATCCCTGTCCGGCACCGGTGGAACCGCGACCTTCACCCACGAGGGAAATGCCACGCTCAGCTGGAGCTGGGCCACCGAGCACTACCTCGAAACCTCGGTCACCGGCAACGGCATCGTCAGTGTGCCGAGCGGCTGGCAGAGTGCCGGCGCCTCGGTCCCGATCCTCGCCCAGCCGGACCCCGGCGCGAGCTTCCTCGCCTGGTCGGGCGACATCGACGGCTGCAGCATCGACGGCGAACGCATCACCGTGCCGATGGACCGCCCGCGCGGCCCGGTGACGGCCACCTTCAGCTCGGCCGTGCCGTCCTTCGCGGTGACCGTGGTTTCCGACTACGCCTCCTCGCCCGCCGCCGCCACTTACACCTACGAGCAAGGCAGCGAGGTCACCTTCTCGGCACCCGACACCACCGGCTCCGGCAGCCGCCACCGTTCCACCGGCTACTCACTCTCCGGCGCGCTGAACGGCAGCGGCACGGAGAATTCGGTCACGCTCACGATCACCGGCGACTTTACCCTGACCTGGAATTGGGCCACCGAATACCAGGTCCTCGCCGCCGCCAGTGGTCCGGGCTCGGTCAGCCCGACTTCGACCTGGGTGCCAGCCGGCGACCCGCTGGTGCTGACGGCCACCCCGGATGAAGGCGCGGCCTTCACCTCGTGGAGCGGCGACATTGCCGACGGCTCGGCCGCGGGCTCGACCTTCACCTTGTCATCGGTCGATCGCCCGATCGACACGATCACCGCGAATTTCGCGCTCGGCATGCACACGCTGACGATCGTCTCGGCGCAGGACAGCGTCATGCCGCCGCCGGGATCGATCAGCCTGCCGGTCGGCAGCCTTGTCGAGTTCTCGGCCCTGCCATCCCTTGCCGGCATGACCCGCGAGGTCGCGGCTGGCTGGACGCTGACCGGAGCTACCAGTAACTCGGGCACTACCGACACCGGGACCTTCACCCTCAACGGCGACACCACCCTGACCTGGAGCTGGGACAGCGAAGTCTACCTGGAACTCGCCGCGGGACTCGAAGGTCGCATCCAGGCATTGGATGCCGCCGGCTGGAAAGCGCTCGGGTCGAGCGTGGATCTCAACGCGGTTCCGGCCGCCGGCTTCTCCTTTGTCCGCTGGACCGGCGATGTGCCGGCCGACAGCACCTCGCCCGCGCTGACCCTGACGATGGACCAACCGCGGATTGTCGCCGCCGACCTCACCCCGGCCGCGACCGCCGCCGGCACCCCGCATTGGTGGCTCGACGCCCACGCCACGGTCATCGGCGGCGACTACGAGGCCGCCGAGCTCAGCGACTCGGACGGCGACGGCCAAATCGCCCGCGACGAGTTCGTCGCTGGCACCGACGACCTCGATCCCGCCCGCCGATTCCAGGTCGAGACCCTCGCCCACGGCAACCCGCTGGTGCTGGCATGGCAGTCGGACATTCACCGCAACTACGTCATCCGCAGTAGTCCGGATCTCGCCAGCCCCTTCGGCAACCCGACCGATCCGGTCGCCGGTAATTGGCCGCTGACCTCCTTCGAGATCCCGCTCGGCAACGAAAGCCGGCGCTTCTTCCAGGTCGAGGCCTTGCTTGCTCCCGGCACCGCTCTCGACGGCGACTCGCCCGCCCTTTCGCCGGCCCCCGCCCCGGGCAGCCTGCTGCGCGAGATGCGCCGGGTGCCCGCCGGCTGGTTCACGCTCGGTGACGACGGCGGCGTGCAGACCAGCGCTCCGGCTCACCTGGCCTACGTGCCGGCCTTCGACATGGATCGCTTCGAGGTCACCCGCGCCGAGTGGGAGACGGTCGTCACCTGGGCCACTGCCCATGGCTACGACCTGCCCTACACGCTGCGCTACGACGTCCCCGGGGATCATCCGACCGTCGCGGTGTCGTGGTACGATGCGGTGAAATGGTGCAACGCCCGCTCCGAGATGGAAGGCCGTGTTCCCGCCTACCGCACCGATGTCGGCGGCGCCACCGTCTACCGGACCGGCTCGATCGACCTCACCGCCGCCCAGGTCAACTGGTCCGGCAACGGCTACCGCCTGCCGACCGAGGCCGAATGGGAACGCGCCTCGCGTGGCGGTCTCGAAGGCAAGCCCTACCCTTGGGGTGATGCCGACGCGCTGCTGCTCGCCAACCACTGGAATTACGAACTGGAGGTCGGCGTCGCGCCCTCGGAGGAGTATCCCTACACCACCGCGGTCGGCCTTTTCGGCGAAGCGGCCGAGAACGCCTACGGCCTGCACGACATGGTCGGCAACGCCTGGGAGTGGACCTGGGACCGCATGGACTACTACAGCGCCGAGCCGCAGATCCAGCCGCGCGGTCCCGACCAGGGCGAGTTCCGCGTGCTGCGCGGCGGCTCGTGGTGGAACTACGTCGACCAGGCGACCAACTCACAGCGCCTCGCCTACCCGCCTGCCGGAAACGACGACTACGGCATGCTCGGCTTCCGCTGCGTCCGCGGGCTTCACCCGAACGAGTAAGCGTCAGGAGAACATCGCGATCGTCCGCTCGAAGAACCAGAACATCGCCAGCGATCCCGCGGCCGTCGCCGACCAGCCGATGAGCCGCTTGCCGCCGCCGAGCCCCCATCGCCGCCAGGCCCAGGCGATGGCCAGCACCGGCGCGACAAAGACCAACTGCCCCACCTCGACCCCGAGATTGAAGAACCCCAAGGCCAGCGGCAGTTCCGCCGCCGGAAGCCCGAGTTCCCGCAACGCCCCGGCCAGTCCCATCCCGTGAAGCAGGCCGAACCCAAAGGCCACCGCCACCGGCCGGGCATGCACCGACGCATCGCCGGAGCGCAGCACTTCCGAGGCGAGAAAGGCGATGCTCAATGCGATCAGCGCCTCAACCAGGGTCGGCTCCAGCGGTGACCAGCCGTAACTTACCAGCGCCAACATCACACTGTGCGCCACGGTGAACGAGGTGATCGCCAGCACCAGCGGCCCCACCCCGCGCACCAGCATCAGCAGGCAGGCGATGAACAGCAGGTGGTCCCAACCGGTCAGGATATGTTCCGCCCCCATCCGCACATAGCGCCCGGCGGCTTCGGCCGAGCCCCCGGTGCCGCTGCTCAGCTCACCGATCCGCAATTCGATCCCATCCGGGCCGGCGCGAAAGTATTGACGGTGCGTTTCACCGTTCCGCCAGAAGGCCTCGACCATCACCCCGTCGCGACGCCAGGGCAGCCGCACCACATCACCGGATTCCAGGGGGCCTCCATCGACCGTGGTGAAGATCAGCTTCACCAAGCCGGCCGGCAGCTCGGGTTCTTCCTCCCAAGCCCCCCGTTCGGGAAGCACGGGCGATGCCTGCGATTCGGGACTCCCCGGCGGAGCCAGGTAGCGGAGCTGGTATCGCGCATCCCCGAGTTCCTCGAAGCGCAGCTTCATCACACCGACATCGTGGGCCGCCAGCGGGAGCAAGCCGGCCATCCACACCACCAGAACCAGAAGCAAGGACTTCATCGACCGGAGACGTCCTCGGGCAGGACGATTTGGTAGTTCTTCTTCCACTCGTCCACCCGCGCCGAAACCGCCGCATCCTTGGTCGCTTTCAACCACTGGCTGGTCAGCGCCGGCTTCACCTCTTCGAAGTCCATCTCCCGCGCCTCGTGGCGTTGGGTAACCTTCACGAAATGCACCCCGCGGGCCGAATGGAGTGGCCCGACCCACTCGCCGGACGGGCTCGATTCAAGCTGCTCCACGAAGTCCTCGCCGAACAATTTCCGCAGCTGCGGCAACCAGGTCAGCGGCAGCGGATTCGCCAGCTTCACGGCGGGATCCCCGGCGACCTTCTCGCCCGCCTTCAGCCGCTCCAATGTGCCTTGCGGGAGCGCCGCGGCGGCGGCAAACGAGACATGCTCGAACGCAATCTGCCCGGGCAGCTGATAGGCCTCGCCATGCTGGCGGCGAAACTCCTTCAGCTCCTCGTCCGTCGGGTCGCCCAGCACCGGCTCGATCGATTCGCGCAGGATCGCCGCCAACAAGCCCTTCACCCGTGGATCCTCGACATGCCCCTCCTTCACCGCCTCGCGATAGAGGATTTCCTGCTCGATCTGGTGCTTCACCAGGGCCTGCTTCTCCGCCTCGTCCGGCCATTGCCCGCTGCGCCGCTCGTAGTCCCGCTGCAGCGAATCCAGCCACTCGCCGGTCAACTCGATCCGCGGTTTCGAATGCGCCAGCCAAGCCCGGTGGGCTCCCAGCATCAGCGCTCCGATCAACGCGAAGCGCAGCATCGGGGAACTCCCCGCAATCCGCCATTTCCCCTTGCCGCTCGACATGGCGGAGCATCGCCCGGAGCCCGCCCGCAAGTCTAGTTCCCGATCCGGAAAACAACGCCTTGCCGTCGCAATCATGCCGCTCTTCGGGCTCGCTTCCGGACTTCGCTTGGGCTTTTCAATCCCTCATGTTCCTCGGACTCGATTCTTCAACCCAGTCGCTCTCCGCTCTCGTCATCGATCCCGCCAGTGGCGAAATCGTCCGCGAGGTGTCGGTGAATTTCGGCGCCGACCTGCCCGCCTACAAGTCGCCCAGCGGATTCATTCCCGGCGGCAAGAACGGCGAGGTACACGCCGATCCGCGGATGTGGATGGAGGCCATCGACCTGGTCTTTGAGAAGCTCGCCGACGGCTTCGACCTCGGCAGCATCGAGGCCGTCGCCTGCTCCGGCCAGCAACACGGGTCGCTCTACTTCGACGACACCCTCGAAGCCCGGCTCGGCTCGTTGAAGGCGGCCGAATCCCTCGAGGGCCAGCTTTCCGGCGCGCTCACCCGTGCCACCGCGCCGATCTGGATGGACACCTCCACCGGTGAGGAATGCGCCGAGATCACCGCCGCGGTGGGCGGCAACGCCGAGGTCTGCCGCCGGTCGGGATCGATCGCCATCGAACGCTTCACCGGCCCGCAGATCCGCCGCTTCTTCAAGCTCGACCCCGCGGCCTACGAAAAGACCGCCGTCATCCACCTCGTCAGCTCCTTCGTCGGCTCGGTGCTGGCCGGCAAGTCGATCGCCATCGACCACGGCGACGGCGCCGGCATGAACCTGCTCAACCTGCAGTCGCTCGACTGGGACGACGCGCTGCTCGAAGCAACCGCGCCCGGCCTGCGCGCCAAGCTGCCGGCCGCGGCTCCCGGCACCACCATCGCCGGCTTCGTGGCGGAATACTTCGTCGAAAAATACGGCCTCAACCGCGACTGCCAGGTGGTGCTCTCGACCGGCGACAACCCGTCCTCGCTGGTCGGCATGGGCGCGACTACCCCGGGCACCATTGTCATCTCGCTCGGCACCTCCGACACCTTCTTCGCCGCCATGGAAAAGCCGGTCACCGACCCGCAGGGCTTCGGCCACGTCTTCGGCAATCCGGCCGGCGGCTTCATGTCGCTGATCTGCTTCCGCAACGGCTCGCTGTCGCGCGAAGCGCTGCGCGACGAGCTCGGGCTCGACTGGTCGGCCTTCGACCGCGACGGCCTCGCCAAGACCCCGGCCGGCAACGAAGGCAAGCTGATGCTGCCCTTCTTCGGTCCTGAAATCACTCCGCGCCGCGACTTCGACGCCCCGGTCCGTAACTTCCCCGCCGATGCGCCGGCGGCCGAACAGGTCCGAGCCCTGCTCGAGGGCCAGTTCCTCAACATGCGCCTGCACAGCCAGTGGATCGGCGAGAAGGCCGAACTCATCCGCCTCACCGGCGGCGCCTCGCAGAACGATGGCATCGCCCAGCTGGTCGCCGACATTTTCCAGGCCCCGGTCGAGCGATTCGCCATCGCCAACGGCGCCGGCCTGGGTGCCGCCCTGCGCGCCGCCCACGCCTGCGGCCACGATCTCGACACCCTGCAGGAAGCCTTTTGCAAGCCCGCCGCCGGTTCCCGCCTTGAGCCCGCGGAGGACACTGCCGACACCTACGCCAGCGCCCTCGCCGGCTATCAGGCGCTGCTTTCGGCATAGACCTTTGCTCCGAAAAGCCTGATATTCCGGCTATGAATGGTATCAGGCTGATCCTCCTGT
>NZ_JACZFQ010000004.1 GCF_014904755.1 Neoluteolibacter marinus | reverse complement strand
CGCCGTCGTCGGCTTCTTCGGCGGACGCTGGACCGGTACCGCCGAAGCAAAGAAAGAAGCCGTCGTCGAGGCCGCCGCCACGGCGACCAAATCCCCGCGATTCCGCCCGGAGCCAAGCACGGCGCGGGCTTCGAAACCCCTGCCGCGCCGCGCCGTCGCTTCCGCGGCAAGCGGCAGTCCGACGGTGGACCTGACCCGGGAAATGATCGACCGGTGGAACCAGCAGGACATCGTCCTGCCGGACGGCGAGGAGAGCGAACTGCTGCTCTTCGACCTTACCCGCTTCGGCAAGCTGGTCGAATCGCTGGTCCGCCTCAACGACGACGAGATCGCCGGAATCCGGCCCGCCCTCCTGCCCGAGAACAACGACAGCTACGAGGCCGACAATTTGAAAATCACCGCCGGCCTGCTGGTCGCCGGGCGGGAGATCGAGCTCCACGGCATCAAGGCCCTCGACGACACCGTCGCCCGTGCCCTGGCCGATCCCGAGAATGCCGAGATCGAGGACATCATGCCGGTCATGCTCTACACCCTGGCCAAGCAGGACCCGACAGCCGCCGAGAAATGGTGGGCGGAGAATTCAAAGCGCGACGATCTCGACGACTTCTTTGACATGGACGAGATGAA
Organism: Neoluteolibacter marinus; assembly: GCF_014904755.1. Classification (GTDB taxonomy): domain Bacteria; phylum Verrucomicrobiota; class Verrucomicrobiia; order Verrucomicrobiales; family Akkermansiaceae; genus Haloferula; species Haloferula marina. Next base: position 27,719 of record NZ_JACZFQ010000004.1, on the reverse strand, counting down.
GGCGGCGCTGGAGAAGAGCCGGACCTCCCCCTAGGAGGGTTCGAGCGCCTCCAGCATCTTCACCGCCTGCCACGCCGCCCGCACGTCGTGCGCGCGAAGCATCTGGGCCCCGCGGGTCACCGCTGCGGAAATGCAGGCGACGGTCCCGGCGTCGCGCTTCGCCGGATCGACGATCCCCAGCACCTCTCCGATCACCGTCTTGCGGCTCACCGGCACCAACACCGGGCGGCCGAACCGTTGCAACTGCCCGAGCTCGCGGAAGACCCGCAGGTTGTCGTCCCGCTGCTTCGCGAAATCGATGCCCGGATCGAGGATCAACGCCTCCTCCGCCAGGCCGGCACTCCGCGCGAGATCGATCTTCGCCGCGAAGTGGGCTTCCATCTCCGCCATCACATCCTGCCACTGCTGGTGGAAATGAGGCACCTTGGGTTCGCCGACCGAGTGCATCACCAGCAGCGACGCCCCCGCCTCCGCGCAAAGGCGCGCGTTGCGGTCATCGGGCAAGCCGCCCATGTCGTTGACCAGCTCCACGCCCAGCGGCAGCACCGCGCCCACCACCTCCGGCCGCCAGGTGTTGGCGGAAACCACCGGCGGCCAGACCTGGCCGGCATCCTTCGGGGAGGCATCCGCGACGACACCCGGCCAGCGCGTCAGGAACTCGCGGAACCGCCGGATTTCCTCGGCGACTTCCACCGCCTCGCGGTTGGTCCGAGCGCTTTCGGCCCCGATGTCGACAATGTCCGCCCCGTCTTCCACCTGGCGCCGGGCCAGTTCGAGGGCGTCGTCGATCACCAGCGTGCCGTCGCCCGAGAAGGAATCATCGTTCACGTTCACGATCCCCATCAGCAGCGGCCGGCGGGGGAACACGATCTCACGGGACGGCAGTTTCCAGATCACGCCCCGACTTAGATCCGATTTCCCGGATGCGGAAACCGAAATCCCCCGCCGGCGGACCGGCGGGCACCCGGGCCGACGGGAACATCCGCGAAGCATAATGGCGAATCACAGCCCAACCGGTCGCCAAGGCACCAACGACTCCGAGCTGCGCGAGGAATCATACACAGCGTTGACCAGATTCGTCATAGCAACATGCCGGGCTTTGATTAGCATGGAGCAAATCCATGAGCGTCACATTTGGAGCAAGTACCTGGCTTTGGACATCGCCCTTCACCTCCGATCAAGGCGATCTGCTGCGAAGCATTTCCCGCCTCGGCTTCGAGGCCGTCGAACTTCCTATCGAGGACCCGGACCTGGTCGACCCCGCCAAAATCAAACCTGTTCTCGCCGAGACCGGGCTCACGCCCTACCTCTGCGGTGCCTTCGGCCCAGGTCGCGATCTTACCAATCCGGACGCGTCGGTTCGCGCCGATACCCGGGCCTATCTTTCCCGCCTGATGGACCTGGCCGAAGCGCTCGGCACGCCCTTCATCGCCGGCCCGATGTATGCCCAGGTCGGCAAGGCGCGCCAGCTGTCGCCCGATGACCGCCAGCGCGAATGGGACCTGGCCGCCAAGGAACTCCGCACGGTCGCCAACGAAGCCGGCAACCGCGGACTGAAGCTTGCCATCGAGGCGATCAATCGCTTCGAGACCGACCTCGTCAACACCACCGCGGACACCATCCGGCTGATCCGCGCCATCGACCATCCCGCTGCCAAGGCGATGATCGATACTTTCCACATGACCATCGAGGAGTCCGACATCGGCGATGCCATCCGCCATGCCGGCAAGGACCTCATCCACGTCCAGGTCAGCGAAAACCACCGCGGTGTCACCGGCACCGGCCTCACCCCGTGGCAGGATTTCCGCCGGGCGCTCGACGACATCGCCTACGGCGGCGCCGTGGTCATCGAATCCTTCACCCCGGACAACCGCGACCTTGCAGGAGCGGTCTGCATCTGGAAGCGTTTTACCCCGACCCAAGACGAGTTCGCCACCCGCGGCCTCGAGTTCCTCCGCCAGCTCTTCGGCCAGACCGCCCGCGTCCCGGCGACTCCCGCTCTCGCAGAATCCAAGTAACTTCCTCCAAACTCATGAGTGACATCAATATTGCCATCGTCGGTCTCGGCTTCGGCGCCGAATTCATCCCGATCTACCAGCGCCTCAAGGGCGTGAACATGTATGCCATCTGCCAGCGGACCCAAGCCACGCTGGACGAGGTTGGCGACAAGTTCGGGATCGAAAAGCGCTACACCTCCTACGAGGAGCTGCTGAAGGACCCCGACATCCACGCGGTCCACATCAACTCGCCGATCCCCAACCACGCCGAGCAGACGATCGCCGCCCTGGAAGCCGGCAAGCACGTCGCCTGCACCGTGCCGATGGCCACCAGCGTCGAGGACTGCAAGAAGATCGTCGAACTGGTCCAGAAGACCGGCCTCAAATACATGATGATGGAGACCGTGCTCTACGCCCGCGAGTTCCTGTTCATGAAGGAGCTCTACGACAACGGCGAGCTCGGCAAGATCCAGTTCATCAAGGCCTCCCACCAGCAGGACATGGACGGCTGGCCGGGCTACTGGCCGGGCCTGCCGCCGATGCACTACGCCACCCACTGCGTCGGCCCGGCCCTCGGCCTGATGCGTTCGGAAGCGGAGTATGTGTCCTGCTTCGGTTCCGGCACCATCCGCGAGGAGATGCACTCCTGCTACGGCTCGCCCTTCGCCGTGGAAACCACCCACGTGAAGTTCAAGGACAGCGACGTCTCGGCGCACATCTACCGCTCGCTCTTCGACGTCGCCCGCCAGTACCGCGAGTCGATCGAGGTTTACGGCGACAAGAAGTCGGTCGAGTGGCCGCTCATCGAGCACCGCCCGCTGGTCATGCACACCGCCAAGAAGCCCGAACCCGAGATCCCCTCGGAAGTCGAGTGCCCGGACTTCGCGAAGTATTTGCCGGAGGAAATCCAGGCCTTCACCAAGGGCGGCGTCTACGGCGGCGACACCGGCGAGGAGCACCTTTCCTTCGTCCAGGGTGCCGGCCACGGCGGCAGCCACCCGCACCTCGTCCACCAGTTCGTGAAGATGCTCCAGACCGGCGAGGATTCGTATCCGAACGCCGTCGAAAGCGCGAACATCACCTGCACCGGCATCCTTGCCCACGAGTCCGCGCTCAAGGGCGGCGAACTCATCCGCCTGCCGGAGTGGACGCTGCGCTGAATTTCCAGGATAGAACGACCTCGCATCAAAAGGCACCCCGGGGACGGGGTGCCTTTTTCTTTGGCTACCGGCGGAACCACCGCGAACTCAATTCCCGCCAGCCTCCGCCGCATCCAGCGCGTCGAGTTCGGCATGGGTTTGCACCACGTTCGGATGGCGGTCGCCCATTCCGGCTTCTTTCAGCGCTGCCATGCGATCGGTCAGCTCCTGGCGCTTGCGCTGGCGCCGGAGCTCCTCCAGTTCGGCAGCTCCCGGGCGTTGCCGGGATTTGGTGTCCAGGCCCGGCTCGCCGGGTCCGTCTCCCGATGGCGCTGTTGCATGGGTAGCGCCAGCACTCCCGCCAGAACGTTCGATTTGATCCGCTGCTTCACTCCCGCTCGAACCGCTTTGAACGGCCCCGCTTCCCCACCAGAGAAACATCACCGCCGCGATGATCAGGAGCAAACAGACCAAGAGGGTGAAACGGCGGGATGACTCGTTCATGGGACGGACGTGGTGGAGAAATCACCGCGGTCACTTCGACCCGGTGAACTCCATCTAGACCACAGGAATAAAACCCTCAATGGCATATCTTCCCGGCCAGCTTCTCCCGGATCGACTCCAGGCACTTGGCGGGATCGCCGCGCCACTCGTCGATGCCCAGCGGCAACAAGCTCAGGCCCGCACGCTGCAACAGCAGTTGCTCGCACAGCGGGACGCTGGTGCCGGCCGCGCCGCGCTGGCCGACCAGATCCAACGCGATCCGCTTGCCCTGGCCGTCGCCCACCAACAGGTCGAGCGGGATGCCGCCGACGCTGCGTCCGGTCTCACATTGCCAGCCTTGTGCCACCAGCTGCGCCTCGACCTCGCGGATCCAGCGACACCGCTCCGGGTCGGCCCGCGGCCCGCCTTGCGGTTCCAGCGACGCGAACCACCCGGCCAGCAACGAGTCGCCGGGCAGGCGGCCGCGATCCATCGAGCAAAAGACCACCACCCGGTCACGCGCCCGGGTGACGGAGACATTGAAGACGTCCTCGCGCTCAAGGAAGCGCCGCGCCGCCACCGGGCACTTGTCGGTGAGCGCCAGCGAGAGGACCATCACGTCGCGCTCGTCACCCTGGAAGCCGTGGGCCGTTGAAACGATCAGGTCATGGTCGCGCACCAAGCGGCCCATTGCCTCGGGCCCCAGCTGCCCGCCGACGACGCTTTCGAAGGCATCCACCTGGGCCCGGAACGGCGACAGGAAGCCGACACTCGGGCGCAACCCGGACTCGCCGGCCTCCTCCAACCAGCTCGACAGGAACTCCGCCACGGCCTCGAGTTCGCGCCGGTTCACGCCACCGTCGTCGCGTTCGCCGTCGATCCGATGGATCGACGCCGCGGGCCATGGCCCGGATTCGGCGAGCTCCCGCATCACCTGCAGCTTGCCGCCATAGAAGCGCCGGTTGCTGAAAGCGATCAGCTCCGGGCGGGAGCGGAAATGCTCCGACAAGAAGTGCAGCGCATCGCTCGCGTCCAGCGCCGCATCGATCAGCGAGACCCGCCGGTAATGCAGGCGCTCGCGGGTTTGCCGCGGGATTCCGTGGCGTTCTGCCAAGGCTCCCAGCCGGACTTCCGGGACGAAAGTGACGTGCCTCAGCTGCTGCGGATCTCCAGCAATCAGGACCCGTCGCCCGCGATGGATCGCCGGAACCGGCGACGCCAGGTCGCACTGGCTGGCCTCGTCGATGACCACCAGCGGGAAGAGCTCTTGCTGCAGGGGCAGCACGCGATGGACGTCGTCCGATTCGACGATCCAGAGGGGGAAGAGCCGCGACAGCAGCGCCGGGTCGATCGCGGCCAGATCGCGCTCCCAAGCGCCGCTGGTCCGGCGCCGCAGCGCATTGCGATAGGCCCTCAGGGTCTTGCGATGAACGGGATCGTCCAACAGCTCGCCGCGCGTCCGGCGGTGCCGGGCAAGTCCCAGTTCGCGGGCCAGGCGGATCCGTTCCTGCTGCAGCTCCGCGAGGCGCAACGCCGAATCCATCAGCAAGGGCGATGCCGCCACCTGGCGCTCCCCCATCCAGCGCCGCAGCCGCTGCCACCACACGGGCTCGCCGGGCGGATCGAACCAGCGGCCGTTGGACCGCGCCCGCACCAGCCCGGACTCGAGTTCACGGGTCTCCCGGCGGAGCGCGGCCAGCCCGCGCCTCAGCGCCCGGTCCGCCTGCTTGAAGACCTCCGGGTCGACTTCTCCCTCCGCGCCGCCGAGCAGCAGGTCGATCTGCTCGCGCAGCTTCTTGACCGCCCGCCGGCTGCCGGTCCGCAGGCTCAGGTCGGGACTCCCGGCCAGGCGGTCGATGGCGCGCTCCATCACGTCCGCGGCCTTCTCGCTGCGGCAAACCACCAGCACCGCCTCGCCCCGCGCCGCGTGCTCGATCGCTGCGGCCGCCAGGGTGAAGGTCTTCCCGGTGCCCGGCGGCCCGTGGCACACCGTCACCGGCTGCGACGCCGCGGCCGTCACCAGCTTCTCCTGGGCCGCGGAAAGGATCGCCGGCACGTTCTCCACCTGGCAGGCCGATTTCGTGCCGGCTTTGGGCACGGCCTCCCCGAACAAGCTCGCCAATGGCGACCCCTTCAACAGAGGACCGCGTGTGATGCGGCCGATCTCGTCAAGCACCCCGCGGACGTTCGGCGATCGCTCGACCAGCATCAGGGCCGCGGCCGCGTGCAGTTCGATGCCGCCACGCTTGGCGGCCGTCTTCAGCTCCGCGCCTTTTGCCAGCCCCGGGGCCCTCAACAGCGCCAACGGATCAAGCCCCGCCACCAGGGCCGTCACCGCCTCGGCGGCCGTGGCCGTTGCCGCTCCCGCATCAAGCGCAGCCTCGATCCGCGCCGACCAGGAGGCTTCCCAGCCATCGGGCGCCTCGAGCAAATCCATCAGCGCCGGATTGAAGCGCCAGCCCTGGGAGTCGATCGTGAACGTGCCGCCTTGCAAGCCATCCTCCACCGGCCACAGCAGCACCGGGGCCGCGACCTCGCGCCCCTTGATACGGCCGGTGAGAAAGGGGCCGCCGAGAAAAAACGCGCACTCGCGGCGGTAAAGTGCCGCCTTGTCCGCCAGCGCCTTGGCCAGGCCCGGAGGCAGATCGACCAGCCAGGTCGGCACCCCGGTCGTCCGGTCCTCCCCTTCCAGAAACCTCCGCGCCTTGACCGTTGCCGCAAAGACATTGCCCACCCCTTTGCCCGCACGATCTTCCGCCAGGCAGTCGCGCAACCACGACAAAACCGGAGCCAATCCCGGCCTTTCCGCGTCGCTGATCGTGTTCACCCGGCCACGATTCCAGATCCCAACCGGGCCGGCGAGCCGCTTTCCGTTTGTGCCGGCACCGGTCCTGCCTATCTTCGCCACGATGAATGCACCCCGATTCGACCGCCGTTCCTTCGTGAAGCTCTCCGCCGCCGGCAGCATGGCACTGGCCTCGCGCGGATTCGCCCAGGAGGAAAACGCAGCCGCCTTCTCCCTCCCCGACCTTGGCTTCAAGTTTGACGCCTTGGCGCCCCACATCGATGCCCGGACCATGGAGATCCACCACGGCAAGCACCACGCCGGCTACGTTGCGAAGCTCAACGCGGCCATCGCGGGGAACGCCGCGCTGGAAGGAAAATCACTGCAGGATCTCGTCTCGGCCCTCCCTGCAGTCGCCGACGAAGGACTCCGCACCGCCCTGCGCAACAACGGGGGCGGCCACTGGAATCACAGCGCGTTCTGGGAGATGCTCGCCCCCGAAGGCGAGGGCGGGAAGCTCGAGGGTGACCTCGAGGCGGCCATCAAGTCCGCGTTCGGCTCGGTTGACGACTTCCAGAAGTCCTTCGCCGATGCCGCGGGTTCGCGTTTCGGCTCCGGTTGGGCATGGCTGATCGTCCAGGACAAGAAGCTGAAGGTCGTCAGCACCCCGAACCAGGACAACCCGCTGATGAAAGGCATCGTGCACGACAGCGATCTCGGCACCCCGATTCTCGGCATCGATGTCTGGGAGCACGCCTATTACCTGAACTACCAGAACCGCCGCGCCGACTATGTGGGCGCGTTCTGGAAGGTGGTGAACTGGAAGGAAGCCTCGCGTCGTTTTGCGGCGGCCTGAGTATCCGGTGCTCCCCGGAAATCGCGCGGCATCCCGGTGTCGCGCGATTTTTATGTCCGCAAATCCGGCTGACACGACAGTAGAGAGAAGAACATGCCGGACTCCGGACCCTCCGACGCCGAACTCCTCGCCGACTGGCTCGACCGCCAGCTCGAGCCGGCGTTCCACGCCCTCGTGGCGCGCTACGCCGGACTGGTGAACATGGCGGCCCGGCGGACTTGTGGCGACGAGACCCTCGCCGCGGAAGCGTCCCAGCTCACCTTCATCACGCTCGCCCGCAAGGCGCGATCGCTCGCCTCGCGCGCCTCGATCGCCGGCTGGCTCCACCTCACCGCCGTCCGGCAGGCGAAAAACCTGCTCCGCCTCCACCAGCGGGAAACCCGCAAACGCCAACTCCTGCGCACGCACATGGACACCGAACCGCAGGGCCCGCCTGCCGATGCCTGGAAGCACCTGCAACCGGTGCTCGACGAGGCGCTGGCCGCCCTTTCCTCGAAGGACCGCGAAACCCTGCTGTTGCGCTTCTACCGCTCGCTCAGCGTGCGCGAGGTCGCCGCCGCGCTGGGAATCGCCACCGACGCCGCCCAGAAGCGACTCAACCGCGCGACGGAACGCCTCCGCCGCCAGCTCGCCCGCCGCGGCTGCGAGGCCGGGGGCTCGCTCGGTGCCATCATGCTCGCCGGCTTCCACGCCGACGCCCAGGCCGCCGCCCCATCGGCGGCAAGCCTCGCCACCAAAGCCCTCGCCGCCTCGACCGCCGGCGGCACCACTTCCCTCACCACACTCGCCATCATCATGACCAAGAAAACCGCCATCACCGCCGGTGCCGCCGTTCTCCTCCTCGCCGGAGGAGGCATGGTGGCCTTGAACCAGAGCCGACAGACCGAGAACGCCACCACCGCCTCCGCCCCGGAGAAAGCAACCGGAACAGGCTCCTCGCCCTCCGCCGGACTTGCCCCGGTCGAATCGGCCGATGCCAAGACCACCCGCAGCCGTCCCCGCGACCCGGCCGAGAATCCCGAATTCGTCGCCACTTACGGGGAGGCCCGCACCAACCTCTCGAAGCATGTCGCCGGCAATGTGATCAGCCTGATCGAAGACGCCGTGGAGATGGGTGAAATGGCGACCTCCGGCGAGCTCGGCAATGCCTTCGGCGGCCCCCGCGAAGCCATGAAGCGCGGGCTCGGCGGCATCGTCAACGACCTGAACCTCACCGACGATCAGCAGGAACAGGCCATCGATCTCTACGCCGATTTCCAGAAGCGGGAGATCGAGCGAGCAAAGGACACCATCGGCAAGCTCAAGAAGGACCCGACCGCGCTGATGCAGCTGATGCTGGCCAGCGACGCTTACACGCGCGGCGAAATCACCGAGGACGAGTACAAGCAACTCCAGGTTTCCTCGGGCGAGGATCTCCCGGGACTGCTGAACCCGCTGGATCGCCAGAACATGCGCGGCCGCCCGCCGCTCGAGGAGGAGACCTTCCGCAACGAATTCGGGAAAATCCTCGACGACGGCCAAAGCGAGCAGCTGGACGCCACGCTGGCCGAAAAGGAGGCCCAGCAGGCGGAACAGGGCGACACCCGCGGCATCTCCAACTTGCCGGCGATGGAGCTGGAGAAGCTCGACACCACCATCGAGTCGGCGCGCAAGTTCACCACCGGCATCAAGAGCATGATGGAAGGCGTGGGCGGATTGCAGGACCTCGGCCCGCTCATGGAACAGCAACGGAAAGCCCGCGAAGCGCAGCGGGCGGCGGAGTAATCCCCCCGCCAGCCGATCACCCGCAGCCGCCGTGGAGCTCCCGGCGGCTGCAATTCCAATCCAACGCGCTGGCTAGAATTCCCCGCGGAACGAGCAGCGGGCGGTCGGGGTCTCGTAGATGACGATTTCCGCCAAGCCCGGCAGGTCGGGGGCCAGCTTCTTCCAGAACCATGCCGCCATCCGCTCGATGGTCGGGCTCTCCAGTCCCTCGATGTCGTTGAGGTAGCAGTGATCCATCAACTCCAGCAGCGGCTGCATCGCCTGGGAGATGCGTTTATGGTCGTAGACCCAGCCGATGGTTTCATCGACCTCGCCTTCGATCGAGATCTCCACCTTGAAGCTGTGGCCGTGCATCCGCCGGCACTTGTGGTCGTCCGGCAGGCTGGGCAAGGTGTGGGCGGCTTCGAAGCGGAAGTCTTTCGTCAGGCGGGCGCGCATGGCCCGGCCAGCGTGGCAGCCCGCCCGCCCGCCCGCAACCGCGGACTTATCTCTCCCATGGCGGGCACACGCATTCAGGGTTGGACCTTCGACGCCTGATGTTCAGTCTGCTCCCGCATGCCGGAATCCCGTCCCGTTGTCCTCATCCCGACTTACAATACCGGGCCGATCCTCCCCACGACGGTCGCCGCGGTTCTTGCCACCGGGGTGCCCGTGCGGGTGGTGGTGGACGGCTCCACCGACGGCTCGCCGGATTTGCTGGATCCCCTGCTCGCCGAGCCGCGGCTGGCGGTGCAGCGGATTGCCAAAAACGGCGGCAAGGGCGCGGCCATCCTGGCGGGCGTGAAGGAGGCCCTGGATGAGGGATTCACCCATGTCCTCTGCGTGGATGCCGACGGCCAGCACCCCGCGGACATGATCCCGCACTACTTCGAACTCTCCCGCCGCCATCCCGAAGCCGCGGTGTTCGGCCGGCCGATTTTCGACGCCTCCGCGCCCGCGCTGCGGGTCAACGGCCGCAAAATCTCCAATTTCTGGGCCAACCTCGAGACCATGGGCTGGGGCATCGACGACTCGCTCTTCGGCATGCGCCTCTACCCGGCGGCCGAGCTGCTGGCGGTCTTTGAAAGCACCTGCTTCGCCCGCCGCTTCGACTTCGACCCCGAGGTCGCGGTCCGCCTGGCCTGGCGGGGCGTGCCGATCCTCAACCAACCGACGCCCGTCCGCTACCTGAGCCAGGAGGAAGGTGGCGTCTCGCAGTTCCGCTACCTGCGCGACAACACCCTGCTGACCTGGATGCACGCGCGGCTGTTCGTTGGTTTCATCGCGCGCTTTCCTTGGCTTGCGCTGCGCGGGGAAAACCCGCTTCTTTCCCTCAGCCCGCCCGCCCCGTGACCGCCGATATCGCCAAGACGCTTTCCGCGCCCTTCCCCGGCATCTGGGACCGCTGCTACGTGTCGTCGAAAGTGAAGACCGACCCGCTTTACGGCGCGGTCCACGACGAACTCGGCGGATCCTCGCTGCCACTGCTCGACATCGGCTGCGGCCTCGGCCTCCTCGCCTTCTACCTGCGCGAGCGCGGGCTCAGTTTCCCGATCCGCGGCCTCGACTACGACGAGCGGAAAATCTCCTCCGCGACAAAGGTTTCCGCCGCGCTCCAATGCCCGGAAATGGATTTCGCCACCCACGACGCGCGGCAGGGGCTGCCGGAACACGCCGGCAATGTCACCATTCTCGACATCCTCCAGTTTTTCACTCCGGACGAGCAGCAGACCCTGCTCGGCCTCGCCGCCAGCCGGGTCGCCCCGGGCGGCAAGCTGGTGATCCGCTCCGGCCTGCGCGACGACTCGCGGCGCTTCAAGATCACGGTTTTCTGCGACTACATCGCCAAGGCGAGCTTCTGGATGAAGGCCGCGCCGACCCACTACCCGACCGCGGAAGATTTCGAGCGCGCCCTGTCCCCGCACGGCAAGGTCCGCATCCTGCCGCTGTGGGGCGGCACGCCCTTCAACAATCACCTCATCGTGATGGAGAAGTAGCGCGGCCGTCGAGGGCCTCGAGCGTTCCCTTCATCACCGCCGCGGCGACCGGCGTCGCCTCGTGCAGCAGCAGGATGTCGCCGGGCCCGGCATCGTCGGTGAGCGAGGCCACGATTTCCGGGACGTCGGTGCGCACGGCGTCGAAGCCGCGCCGGTTCCAGGCGACCAGCTCCAGCCCGCACTCCCGCAACACCGGATGGGTGAACCAGTTCCGGTGACCGGCCGGGGCCCGGTACCAGCGCGGCCGGACGCCGGTGACTTCCTCGATGACCTGGTTGCATCCGACGATCTCCCGCCGCGTGCGCCCCGGCCCCATGCCCCACATGAATGCCGCCGGGTGGGTCAGGGTGTGATTCCCCAGCTCATGGCCGCGCCGCAGGATCTCCCGGGCCAGCTCGGGGTGGCGCTTCACCTTCTCCCCGATCACGAAAAACACCGCCTTGCGATCGTGGCGGTCGAGGAGGTCGAGCAAGGCCGGCGTGTCGACCGGATCGGGACCGTCGTCGATCGTCAGCAGCACGTCCTTCCCTTCCACCCGCGTCGCCACCGGACCGAAGATCCGCGCGCCCGGCCGGAAAGTCCCCCAACACCAGAAACCCGCCACCAATGCCTGGAACGCAACGCCCCACGGCCAGCCGTTGACCCACCCGATGACCAGCGCGGGAACATGGGCCGCAATGGCCAGGAGCCACCGGAAACCCGTCGTCTGGAACAGCGGCCGGTTCATCAATTCCCCCCAAACGAGCCCCGCGGCGCCCAGTCCGTTGAGCAGGAATACCGCCCCCCACAACAGGACCGCCCAGCCGACCCCGCCATCCCGCAGCACGAAAAGCTGCAGGCATCCCCATCCGAGCAGCACCATTTCCCATCGCATCCACTGCCGGGAAGGTGAGCTGCCACCGATGACGAAGCCCAACACCTGCAGGGTCAGGAAAGCCAGCGGCACGACACCGCACCACGCCACACCGGCCCCGCCCAGGCGATGCAAGGCATCGAACACCGCCGCCCCCACCACCAGCGGCACGACCCACGAGTAGAATCGCCATTCCCCCCGGTGCAGGCCGCTGCCGGAAGCCATCCTCACGGCATCGCCCGCCGGCACTTTCAAGTCGCCGCCGAAGATCTCGAAGAACGGGGTCGCCGCCCGGTTCTGCTCCCGCCTTTCCAAGCTCCACCCCTTCATGCCTCGCTCCTTTCCCCGCGGCGCAGGACCGGTTCGAACACGAACCACTGCGACCAATGCGCCTTCACCACCCCGAGGATGGTCCCCGCCCAGACCGTCGTGCCGGAATCCTCGCCGCGTCCGCGCACCCGCGGCGGCAGCTCGACCGGCGCCTGCACCATGACCCGGTAGCGGCGCCAGCCGTCACGCAGGATGAACAAGGGAAAGCAAGGCGCCCCCGAGATCCGAGCAAGGTAAAGGGGGCCCCGCGGCAATCGCATTCTCAGGCCCGGCTCGACCTCCGCCTCCATCGGCGAGACTTCGAAGATCACGCGGTCGCCTTGCAAGGCCACCACATCGCCCTGCTGCAGGTAGCGGGCGAGCTCGACCCCGAGCATCTGGCCACCGGTATTGAAGCAGGTCTTGAAGTAGGGGTTCAGCCGTTCCTTCTCGGCGATCTCCGCCTCGCGGATCGCCTGCATTTCCGGCTCCCGCTCCGGCGCGCGCACGGCGTGGATGGTGCGCCCGAACATCGACGAGAACAGCGGCGCCGCCATGTCGTAGTTGCCCATGTGGGCGGTCAGGATCAGGCAGCCGTCCTTGCGCGACCGCAGGTCCTCGAAGTGCTCCAGGCCGTCGATCGCCCAGTCCACCTGCCCGGTGCCCGTCTCGACCCGCATGGCATCGACGAACGTGAAGGCGAAATTCAAGAATACCCGGTAGGCGCCGGCCGTCGCCCGGGCCCCCGACCACTCCGGGAACAAGGCCTGCAGGTTCCCCGCCACGGCCCGCCGTTGCGCCGCCGCGATCAGGAAAAACAACAGCGTCCACGGGGGCACCAGCACCGGTTCCAGGAACCACGGCGTCACCTTCAGCGCGCGCATCAGCAGGCGCGTCGGCAAGTCGCCGAAGATTCCCGCCCGCCGCCACCGGCTCTTCCTTGCTTCCTGTTCCGCCAAGCCGGCGAGCAAAGCGGGCGATGCCGCTTCGGGCAAGCCGCGCCTCGCCCGATTCGCCCGCCATGCCCGGCCGCCGGAAGATTGCCACGACGGTTCCTTGCACTGGTCCCGCCGGAAGGCATAGGTTTTAGGGAAATCCCTTGCTGCCATGTCGAAAAGCCCTCCCCGCCGTCCGCGGATTCTCGTTGTCACCCCCGAGATCACCTACCTGCCGGAAGGCATGGGCAACCTGGCGCAGCGGATGTGCGCCAAGGCCGGCGGTCTCGCCGACGTCTCCGCCTCGCTGGTCAAGGCGCTCTACGACCAGGGCGCGGACGTCCACGTCGCCTTGCCGAACTACCGCCGGATGTTCCACCTCGACGTCGCCAGCGTCTTTGACAACGAGTTCCAGAAGGTCAGCCGAGCGCTGCCGGAGCAACGCATCCACCTCGCCGAAGACCGCGTCTTCTACCACCGCTCCAGTGTCTACGGCGCGGAGAACCACCTGATCTCGCTGGCTTTCCAGCGCGAGGTGATCAACCACACCATCCCCCAGGTCAGGCCCGATCTCATCCACTGCAACGACTGGATGACCGGCCTGATCCCATCGGTCGCCCGCCGCCACGGCATTCCCTGCCTTTTCACCGTCCACAACATCCACTCCGAGCACCTGACGCTCGCCCACATCGAGGACCGCGGCATCGACGCCGCCGACTTCTGGCAGCAGCTCTACTACCGCCGGGCGCCGAAGTCCTACGAGGAAAGCCGTGGCAACAACCCGGTCGACCTGCTCACCAGCGGGATCTTCGCCGCCGACCACGTCAACACCGTCAGCCCCACCTTCCTCGAGGAGATCGTCCGCGGCAGCCACGGCTTCATCCCCGACGCGATCCGCAACGAACTTCGCGCAAAGGTGCACAGCGGCTGTGCCACCGGGATCCTGAACGCGCCCGACCCGGTCTTCGACCCGGCCACCGACCCCTACCTCACCCACCACTTCGGCCCCGACGACCACGCCCAGGGCAAGCGCCGCAACAAGCTCGAGCTGCAGGAGCGCCTCGGCCTCTACGGCGATCCCGACGTGCCGCTCTTCTTCTGGCCGTCGCGCCTCGATCCCGTCCAGAAGGGCTGCCAGCTGCTCGCTGAAATCCTCCACGGCCTGGTCACCCAGCACCGGCTGCAGATCGCCATCATCGCCAGCGGCAGCTACCAGGGCCACTTCCACAACATCGTCAACCAGCACCGCTTCCACGACCGCGTCGCGGTGCGGGAGTTCGACGAGGGCCTCTCGCACCTCGGCTACGCCGCCAGCGACTTCATCTTCATGCCGTCGTCCTTCGAGCCCTGCGGCCTGCCGCAGATGATCGCACCGAAATACGGCAGCCTGACCCTGGCCCACGACACCGGCGGCCTCCACGACACGGTGGAACCGCTCGATCTCGCCGCCGGCACCGGCAACGGCATCCGCTTCAACCACTTCAATGCCGGCGGGCTCCGCTGGGCCGTCGACGAGGCCGTCCGCTTCCACTGGCTCCCCGCCGAAGACAAGGCCCGCCACTTGTCGCGGATCATGACGGAGTCCGCGCAGCGCTTCAACCACGAGACCACCGCCGCCGCCTACATCAAGCGCTACGAGGAGATGCTGCAATCGACTGTCACCGCCTGATCCGCCGGGTCTTGCGATTTCGCCCCCCAGCTTGACAAGGCACCGGCAAGCACGGCGGAATTCCGTTGAATGAAATTGCACCTCGCTGGAATCGCCACCCTCGCCGCCGTCGTCGGCTTTGCCTCCGCCCACGCCGCGGACAATTCCCTCACTCCCATTGAAAAGCGGGAGGGCTGGAAGCTGCTATTCAACGGCAAGGACATGAAGGGCTGGAACAACTTCAAGTCGAAGGACATCCGCCCCGGCTGGAAGGTCATCGACGGCTCCCTCGTCTGCGCCGACCCCCACAATGCCGGGGATCTCTGCACCGCCGACGAGTACGATTGGTTCGAACTCGAGTTCGACTACAAGATGGAGAAGGGCGCCAACAGCGGCATCATCTATCACATCACCGAGCAGGAAGGCGCCGTCTGGGCCACCGGTCCGGAGATCCAGCTCGAGGACAATGCCAATGCCGCCGACCCGCAAAAGTGCGGCTGGCTCTACGCCCTCTACAAGCCCGCCGATGATCCCAAGACCGGCAAGCCGATCGACGCGACCAAGCCGGCCGGCGAGTGGGGCCACATCCGCATCGTCATCAGCCCGGAGAAGTGCGAGCACTACGTCAACGGCGTGAAGTACGTCGAATACGTGCTCGGCAGCGAGGACTTCAAGCAGCGCGTCGCCGCCAGCAAGTTCGGCTCGATGCCGAACTTCGCCAAGTCGGACAAGGGCTACATCGCCCTGCAAGGCGACCACGGCAGCGTCTCGTTCAAGAACATCAAGATCAAGGAGCTCAAGGCGAAGAAGTAATCACCCACGCGGAACCTCCTTCCGACGACGCGGCACCTGGCACCAGGTGCCGCGTTTTTTTGGCGCTGCCGATTCGCCAGCAGCGACTTTCCATTCCGCCGGAAAACACGGATCGGCTGGCATCGGCCGGCTTTTCCTGCACCTTGGCGGGATGCAATTCCAGGTGCTCCCGCTGCTCGCCGCGCTTGCTCTCCTGCCGGGGCACTCGGTGCCCGGCCCGATTCCGGCGGCCACCCGCGCCGCCTTCCAGCTCGCCCCGCATTACACCCGGTGCGAGATGGTCGGCGACTTCCCGGTGGTCTCGTCCGGCAAAGTCAGCGACTCCGCCCTGGCCGAGGCCGCCTGCACCGTGAAATCCATGCTCGCCGGCCGCGACGACATCCTCACCGCGATGGCGAACAACAAGGTCCGGCTCGCCGTCATGGCCACCACGGAGCGCACCTGCGATTTGCCAGAGCATTCCGACCTCACCCCGAAGGAATACTGGAACCGGCGTGCCCGCGGACTCGGCGCCACCCGCGATCGTCCCGCCGTCAGCTGCGGCGAGGAAAACCTGCTGAGCTGCCCCGGCGATCCGTACTCCACGGAGAGCATCATGGTCCATGAGTTCGCCCACGCGATCCACGAGATGGGCGTCAACACCCTCGATCCGACCTTCGACCGGCGCCTCAAGGAGACCTATAACGCCGCACTCAAGGCCGGCAAATGGAAGGACTGCTACGCCGCGGAGAACCACCACGAGTACTGGGCGGAGGCCGTCCAGTCGTGGTTCGGCACCAACCGCGAGAACGACGCCATCCACAACCACGTCAACACCCGGCAGGAGCTGGAGGAATACGATCCCGGCGTCGCCAAGCTCTGTGCGGAAGTCTTCCGTGACAACGCTTGGACCTACCGCCGCGCCGACGATCCTGCCCGCAAGGACGAGCCTCACCTCAAGAATCTCGACCGGGACAAGCTGCCCGTATTCGCCTGGTCCGAGGAAGAAAAGGCCGCCGCGAAAAAGTCTCCCTGACCCGGCAGGGCGACCGGTCAGGCGGGATCCCGGGGTTTTGCCGGCACCGCCTTCACCGCGCCGACGGAGATGCCGCCATCGACCAGCAAGGTCTGACCGGTCATGTAGGCGCTGGCATCGGAAGCGAGGAAAACCAGGGTCCCGTCGAGGTCGCCGGGCGCGCCGGGACGCTTCAAGGGGATGCGGTCGGTCAGGTATTCGACCCATCCCTCGTCCTCGTACATCACCGCGTTCTGGGCCGTCTTGAACCAGCCGGGAGCGAGACAATTCACGGTGATCCCGTGCTTCCCCCAATCATCCGCCAGCGACATCGTCAGCTGCTTGGTTCCGCCGCGACTGGCTCCGTACGGTGCGAGGCCGGCGTAGCCGTTGACGCAGGTGACGGATCCGATGTTGATGATGCGGCCGTAGCCGCGATCGACCATGCGCCGGGCAACGCCCTGGGCGACGAAAAACACGCCGCGGAGGTTCGTGTCGAGGATCAGGTTCCAGTCGTCCCAGGTCACTTCCAGCGCCGGCTTGCGGACGTTGCAGCCGGCGTTGTTGACGAGGATGTCGAGCTTGCCGGCCGCGGACCACGCGGCCTCGACCGCCGATTCGATGCTGTCCTTGTCGCGGACATCGAGGGCAACCGGCCACGCTTTCGCGCCCAGCGCCTCGATCCCTGCCACGGTTTCCGCGAGGTCCGCGGTTTTTCGTGCGGTGACCACGACGTCGGCCCCGGCCCGCGCCAGGGCGAGGGCGAAACCTTTGCCGAGGCCGCGCGAGGCTCCGGTCACGAGCGCGGATTTTCCGGTGAGATCGAAGGGATGCGTCATCAGTCTAGTTGCCGGTGATCAAAACTTTCAGCGCGCCGGGAGCCGCCGCCTGGACAAAGGCCTCGACGCCCCGCTCGAGGGCCACGGCCGCGGAAACGAGCGGCTTGACCCGGATTTCGCCGGCCGCGATTGCGGCGAGCGCGTCGGGATACTCCCCGGCGATCGCACAGCTCCCGAGCACGTCGAGTTCGCGGGTGACGACCAGTTGCAAGGGCAGGGCCACCGACGGCGCGAGGTTGCCGACCAGCACCACCCGGCCGCCTTTTCTCACGGAGCGCACGGCGAGATCGACGGTCGGCGTGGCACCGACGACCTCCATCGCCAGGTCGACCTCGGGCACCGGTGCGCCGCTCAGGATGCCCTGGTCCGCGCCCAGCTCGCGGGCAAGGTCGAGCCGGCCCTGATCGAGATCGACCGCGATGACTTCCGCCGCACCGGCGCGTTTCAAGGCCTGGATGACCAGCAGCCCGATGAGCCCGGCACCGACCACCAGCACCTTGGCTCCGCTCACGTCGCCGGCCCTGCGGACGGCATGCAGCGCCACCCCGACCGGCTCGGCGAAGGCCGCCTCCTCGAAGGACAGCCCTTCGGGCAAGCGGTGCAGGATCCGCCGGGGAACCGTGACGAACTCGGCGAAGGCGCCGTCCCGGCGGAACTCCGCACAGGCGACGCCCACGACCTGGCGGGAGTCGCAAAGATTGACCCTGCCTTCGCGGCAGTAGCTGCACTCGCCGCACCAGACGGTGGAGTCGAAGGTGACGCGGTCCCCCTCGCTCCAGTCTTCCACCCCTTCACCGACCGCGTCGATGACGCCGCTCGCCTCGTGGCCCATCACGACCGGAGGGATGCGGCGGCCGCTGCTGCCGTCCATGCCGTGGAGGTCGCTGCCGCAGATGCCGCAGGCTTTCACCCGCAACCTCACCTCGCCCGGACCAGGCGATGGGACGGGCAGATCGACGACCGCCAGCTGCGATGCCGCGACCAGTTGCAGGGCTTTCATTGACCGGCCTTTTCAAGGTCGCGCACTTCGACGCGGGCCCACCACTCCTTGAAGGAGTCGATGAAAACGTGGTGATCCGGATCCTCCTGATAGGCGTCCTGGGCGGCGACCGACTCGAAGGTCATGGTGATCGCGTAGTCCCAGGATTGGTCGACCACCGGCCGCTCCATCACCTTCGCCGGCACGGCCCAGAAGCCGCCGACCAGTCCCTTGAGCTTGAACAGGCTGGAAAGCCCCTCCTCGAAGGCCTTGAGATCGGCCTCGTTCTTGTGCTCGTCCTTCAGCCAGAAATACACGTGATGCTCCATACCCCGGGGATCTAGGCCACCCCGGGCGCCGGGGCAAGCGCGGGGGCTGTCTTGCGACCTCTCCCCGGCGCCAGCCACCCGCCGGGACCGCCTACTTCTTCTTCCGCAGGAAGGCGGGCACGTCGAGATCCTCGCCTTCGAACAGGCTCGGCGAGGCGCCCTCGAAGCGGCCCCGCGGACCGCCGTCGAAGCTGAGTTCCCCTTGTCCCTTGGCGCCCCCCGGCTTCGACTTGGCGATGGCCGCCATTTTCTCCGGGGCCGGCGGCGCCTCGATCTCGCCGAAATCGTCGTCCAGCTCGTCGTCGAGATCATCGAACACCCCGGGAAGGATCACCGGCACCTCGTCCTCGTCCTTTTTCTTCAAATCCGGGAGTTCCTCCTCGACCTCTTCCTTCTCGTCGTTGCTGACGGAGAAGAAGGCGGGTTCCTCGTCCTCTTCCTCGATGACCTCTTCCTCCTCGACGACAGCCTGCACCGGTTCCTCGGGTTCGATCGCCACGGGCTCCTCTTCCACTTCCTCGACGTCCTCCACCTCGGGCTCGTCCGCGCTGAAATCCCCGGCCCGGCCGGCGAAGTCCGCGGTCTCGGCGACTTCCTGCGGCAACTTGCGGTCCACGGTGAACGGCGACGGCTCCGGCTCGGCGAATGGCATCTCGTCCTCTTCCTTCGCCGCGGCAGGCTTCTGCTTCGACTTGAAATCCGCCACCACCGGTTCCGGATCCCGGAACAGCGGCTCGGTCGCCACCGCGGCCACCGACTTCTTCGGGGCCGGCGGTCGCACGGCCACCGGCTCGGGCTCCTCGTCCGCTTCGTCGTTGGCGAAGCCGTCGCTTGGCTCGAGCAGGGCCGGCTTCTCGACCGGTGCCGAGCGGGTGGCATAGAGGCGATCTTCCGGCAGCGAGCTGACCATGGTGATGCTCAGCGAGTCGCCCATGCCCGGATCGACCGCCGCGCCGAACAGGACGTGGGCTTTCTCCGGCACGTATTTGGAAAGGCTCTGCATCAACAGCTCGATCTCATACAGGGTGAGATCCTCGCCGCCACAGAGATGAACCAGCACGGTCTCGGCATCCTTGAGCAGCGAACCCTGGTCGAGCAGCGGGCTGGAAAGGGCATTGCGCAGGGCCTTCGACGCGCGGTCCTTGCCGGTGGCAATCCCGGAGCCGAAGAGGCAGCGCGAACGGGTCGTGCGCAGCGCGCTCATCAGGTCGTCGAGGCCGACGTTGATCAGACCCGGCCGGATGACCAGGCGGATCACCGCCTTGATACTCTCCGAGATCATGCGGTCGGCGGAAGCGAAGGCTTCGTGGATCCCCTGCTTGGCGAGAACCAGCTCACCCATCCGGTTGTTGTCGAAGGTGACCAGGGCATTCGACAGCACCGCCAGTTCGTTGAGCGAGGTGTCCGCCTGCTCGCGGCGGCGACGACCTTCGAAGCTGAAGGGCATGGTCGCGAAGACGACGACGAAAGCACCCTCCTCGCGGGCGATGCGACAGATGATCGGCGCCGCGCCGGATCCGGTGCCGCCGCCGAGGCCGACACAGAGGAAAACGATCCTGCGCCCCTTGAGCGCGGCCCGCACCTCGTTCTCCGCCTCCAGCATCGCCTGCTGGCCGAGCTCGGGGTCACCGCCGGCCCCGAGGCCCTTGGTGAGATTGCGGCCGAGCTGGATGCGGTCACGGGCGACCGACCCGGAAAGCGTCCGGATGTCGGTGTTGACGGCGAGCATCTCCGCCCCGTCCATGCCGTCGAGAACGACGCGGTCGAGCATGTTTGCCCCCGCACCGCCGAGTCCGACGATCTTCACGGAGGAGGATGGAATGGTGTTCTGGGGGTCGCGTGGGAATTCGATCATGGCTTTCGAGGTGGACGGCACAGCCGCCATGTTGAGGAGTTATCGGGAAAAGGGCCAAAGGACGTTGCCGAGCTTGCGGAACACGCCGCGTTTGGGTTCGCGCTCGGCTTCGATGATCTGCGCGTAGCGGATCAGACCGATCGCCGTGGTGAATTGGGGGTCCTTGAAATTCGCTTGCACGCCGCTGAGCTCCGGCGGCTCCGGGCGGTAGATGTCACGGTGGAAAATGTCGTGGGCCAGCTCGCCGAAGCCGCGCATCAGGCTGCTGCCACCGGACAGGAACACGCCGGTGCCGACCCGCTCCATCGCTCCTTCAGGCAGACGGCGCAACAGCAGCCGCATGGTTTCCTCCATCCGCTGGCGGATGATGTCGTTGAGCAGCTGCCGCTTCACCTCGGCTTCGGCAAAACCCTTCTCGTCGGCCACCTTGATCGTGCCGACCGAGCGGGCGGGATCGGCGGAGGCGTCGCCCTCGCGAACCTTGAGCATCTCGGCCTTTGAAAAGGCGAGTCCCGTCACCAGATGGATGTCGTTGGTGATGTGGTCGCCGCCCACCGGGATGCAGCCGGACGCCTCGATCGCCCCGTCGAGGTAGAGCACGTAGTCGGTGGTGCCACCACCGATGTCGATCACCAGTGCCCCGCGCTCCTTCGCCTCGCGGTCGAGCGCGACCTGGGCGGAGGCGATGGGCGAGAAGACCAGGTCGTCGATGTCGAGCGGCATTTCCCGGACGCACTTGATCTGGTTCTCGATCCGCGAGCGGATGCCGTGGACGACGTGGAAATCGGCGTCCACCGTCTTGCCGGATAGCCCCACCGGCGAGGTCGCGTGCTCAAAGCCGTCGACGCCGAAACGCCGGATGATATGGTGGAGGTAAACGTGGTCGGGCGGGATCGCCACCGACCGGGCGATCTCCTTCGCCTCCTGGACGTGGGAGTGCTCGATGACGGACTCATCGTCCGGCAGGCGGTAGCTGCCGCGGTTGTTGATCCCCTGGATGTGAGCGCCGGTGACGGCGAGGTAGACGCTGCCGATCTCCACATCGCTGGCGTCCTCGGCTTTCACCAGGGCGTCCTTCACGCAGGCACGGACCTGGGGGAAATCATAGATCTCCCCCTTGCGCACTCCCACGGCCTTCGACTGGCCGACCCCGAGGATTTTCACGGAGCCGTCCGACTTCACTTCTCCGACCACCATGCAAATCTTGCTGGTGCCGATTTCGAGGCCGACGTGGATTTTCGAGCGTGCCATTGGGTGGGTTCAGCGATTGAGAAGATTCTGGAGATCCCGGGCGCGGCGATCCGGCGCGGTCACGGGTTCGGGTTCGTCGATGAGTATCGCCCGTGGCGCGCTCTCCCCGCGGAGAGCGACCGGGATGTTTTTCTCGGGGATGAGCTCGATCGACTCGATCACTTCCCCCTCCTCCCGGGCATCTTCGAGAACTGCCTTCAAGTCCTTCATCTGGCGCTCGTGGTCGCCGAGACCGAAGGTTGCCAGCGTGCCGTCGCGGGAGCGGAGGTCAAGGGACCAGCTGCGGCTCTGGACCAGGGTGTCGATCCACTCCGGCGCGCTTTCGATCTCGTTGCAGGCGACCTTGTAAAGGCGCATCAGCCGCTCGTACTCCGGATGATCGATCCGGGCGCCCGCCACCGGGACTTCGCCGCCCTCGCCCAGCTCCACCACCGGCAACTTCGAGGCTTCCTCGAACATCGCCGCCGGACAGTGGAACAGGTAGCCGAGCCGATCGACCAGCAGGCCGCTGCCGGGGTCGCGCGGGGCGATGCCGTGGGAGGCACTGGAAATCCACACCCGCGGTTTGCGCGGGACCACGTCGACGACCAGCGTCCCGGGGAACTCACGGCGCACGCTTGCACCGGCGATCTCCGGCAGGGCATAGAGCCGGGCCTCGATGTCCGCGGCGTCGCAATCGAACAAGCTCCCCTTCAGGTTGATGCCGGAGAGCTTCGCGAAGGCGCGCTCGTCGAGGATCGGGTTCGGGCTGAGCTGGATCGTTTGCAGGCGGAACTTCTCGTTCTCCATCAGCCCGTGGCGGATCCCGTAGCGGGCACCCCAGACCGCCGCCCCGATGAGACCGAGAACCAGCGCGAAGCGGACGAGCTTGCGGCAGGACTTGAGGATCCCGAACCAGATGATGCGCGGCGACACGACATTCGCCTGCAACACCTTCACCTGGCGGCGGTGCTGAACCTTGGAAGTGCGGCGTTTGAGCATGGTGGTCGGAGGGTTAGGTTCGGAGCTCGAGCGAAAGCGCGGCGATCTTGAGGCAGAGGGCGGTGAAGTCGATCCCGTGGGCCGCCGCCGACTTGGGCAAGAGACTCGTCTCGGTCATCCCGGGGATGGTGTTGGCCTCAAGGACGAAGGGATTGCCGTCGGCGTCGAGAAGGACGTCGACCCGCGAGTAGATTTCCAGGCCGAGGGACCGGTGGCCGGCTAGCGCCGCTTCCTGGACCCGGCGCGTGGTCGCCTCGTCGAGGTCGGCGGGACAGTAGTAGTCGCTGCCTTTGCCCCCGCCGAGCCACGGGTACTTGTTCGCCATGTCGTAGAAGCCGTCGCGCGGCGCAATGTGGACGATGGGCATGGCGACGTCGTCGAGAACCCCGACCGTCAGCTCCTTGCCCTCAACGAAAGATTCAACCAGCACGTCGTTGCCGAACTTCGCGGCGGCTTCCATCGCGGAAAGCGCCTGTGCGGCCTCCTTGACGATCGTCACGCCGACGCTCGACCCTTCACGCGGCGGCTTGACCACGAATGGCACCGGGATCGACGGCAAGCGGGGGCCGTCCGAAACGTCGACGATCTCGGAAACAGGAGTCGGCACCCCGGCGGCGAGGAATTTCGCCTTGGCGAGATTCTTGTCGAAGGCGATGCGGCTGCTTTCGACCCCCGCGCCGGTGTACGGCACACCCCGGTCCTCGAGGATCTGCTGGAGCTGTCCGTCCTCGCCGAAGGTGCCATGAATGACGATGTAGGCCAGGCCGGTGCCCTCGGGCAGTTCGAAGTCCGGACTTTTCACGTCCACCCCGACCGCGCGGCACCCGGCCGCTTGCAGCGCCTTGAGGACGGCAGTTCCGGACGCCAGCGAAACCTCGCGCTCCGAGCCTGGACCGCCCATCAGGACGGCGATGAGGAGATTGTCGGGAATCATGTTCAGAAGGTGAATTCGTCTTCGCCGAGGACCTTGACCTCGGTCTCCAGTTCGATGCCGCGGGTGTCGCGAGCCACCGCCTTGATCCGGTTGATCATCGCAAGCACTTCGCTTGCCGTCGCCCCGCCACCGTTGACGATGAAATTGCCGTGGACTTCGGACACCCGGGCCTTGCCCTCGTTGCAGCCTTTCAGGCCGAGTTCATCGACCAGCTTGCCCGCCGGGGTCTCGCCCGGATTCTTGAAAATGCACCCGGCACTCGCGGCAACCGGTTGGGAGCTGCGGCGCTTGGCCCGCGAGGCGTCCCAGCGCGCCTGGATCGCCTCCTTGTCGTCAGGAGTGCCCTCGAAAACCGCCTGCAAGGCGAAGTTCCGCCGCAGCTCGGGGACGTCGCGGTAGTTTGCCACGATCTCCTCGCGGCTGCGCTCGCGGATCTCCCCGTCCTCATCGAGGAAGGTCACGCTGACCACCTGGTCGAAGGTCTCCACGCCCATCGCGCCGGCATTCATCCGCAGCGCCCCGCCGACATTCCCGGGAATGCCTTCCATCCATTCGAAGCCACCGATCCCCGCGGCCTGGGCGACGCTTGCCAGCTTCTTGAGCCGCACCCCGGCACCCGCGATGATCCTGCCGTTCTCGGCGTGGCATTCGCTGAAAACACCGCCGCTCGGATGAACGACCGCGCCGCGGATGCCACCGTCGCGCACCAGCAGGTTCGATCCCCGACCGACCACCCGCAGGGCCACCCCGCGCTCGCGGCAATAGTTCACCACTTCCGCGAACGCCTCGAAGGTGTGCGGTTCGATCCAGAACTGCGCCGGACCGCCGACCAGCATGGTGGTGTGGCGGCGCATCGGCTCATAGAGACGGGCATCCATGTCGCCGCGCGGGACGAGCTGCAGCATCTCTTCCAGTATCTTCAGATCGCGGGCGATCCGGGTTCCCGCCTCGTGGACATTTCCCGCCCCCAGCGTGATCAGCAAATCGCCGGGCTCGAGGGAATTCCCGACCGTGTGGTGGGCCGTCGCAAGATCGGGCAGGGAGATCACGTGATCAGCGTCGAGGCGCTTGGCCGCGTCGACGATCGTCGCCCCGCTGACGCCGGGAATCGGCAATTCGCTCGCCGGATAGACATCGGTCACGAACACCTTGTCCGCCGCCTGCAGCACCTGCCCGAAGTCGTCGGCCAGCGCCTGCGTCCGCGTGAAGCGGTGCGGCTGGAACAGCACCACGACCCGGCCCGGCTTCAGCGAGCGCGCGGTCTGCAAGGTCGCCGCCACCTCGGTGGGATGATGGCCGTAGTCGTCGACAATGCGGACTCGCGGCGAAAGGTACTTCGTTTCGAAGCGCCGCTTCGCCCCGGCAAAGGTGTTCAGGGCCCGCGAAACCAGCGTGAAGTCGGCACCGAGCCGATCCGCGGTGGCGATCGCCGCCAACGCGTTGAGCACATTGTGGCGGCCGGGAATGCCGAGCTCGACGTCGCCGAGGATCTGGCCGTTGCGGACCACGGTGAACGCGGTGGCGCCCCGCAACTCACGGATTTCCGCGGCCGTGTAGTCGGCGCCCGACCAGCCGTAGCTCACCGGCTGCAACGACTTCCCGGCGACCTCGCTGGCCACCGGGCATTCCTTGCAATAGACAACCGGACCCGAGGTCTGGGCCACCAGGGTGGAAAAGACCTCCTTGATCTCGCCGAGGTCCTTGTAGTGATCGAGATGCTCGGCCTCGATATTGAGGATGATCGAGCAAGCCGGACGATACAGCGCCAGGGTCCCGTCGCTCTCGTCCCCTTCCGCGACCATCCATGGCCCTTCCTCCGACCAGCGTGCGTTGGCTCCGAGCACCGGGATTTCGGCGCCGACGTAGTGGCTCGGGTGCAGGTGCGCCTCGCGCAGGGCGTGGGCGATCATCGACGAGGTCGTCGTTTTGCCGTGCGTCCCGGAAACCACGATTCCCTGGCGGGTGTGAAGGATCGCCGCGAGGCACTCGGCGCGGCGGATCAGCTTGATCCCGGCCGCCTTTGCCGCGGCGTACGCGGGGTTGTCCGGACGGATGGCCGAGGAATAGACCACGACATCGGCGCCCTGCACCGCCTCGGCGGTGTGCGGCGAGGAAAACTCCAGGCCGAGCTTCTGCATCCGCTCGGTCTCGCCGGACGTCACCCGGTCCGAGCCGCTGACCCGGTGTCCCATTCCCATCAACAGCAACGCCAGGCCGCTCATGCCGGATCCCGCCACCCCGATGAGATGGATGCGCAGCGGGTGGGCACGCTCGGTCAGTTTCTGGCTCAGCTCGTTCATTTCCGGGAAAGGGTCGCCTCGATCGCGTCGCAGACCCGCGCGGCGGCGTCGGGCAGGGCGATCGAACGCGCCGCTTGTGCCATGCGTTCGCGGGTTTGCAAATCACTCATCAAGGTCGTGACGCGCGCCGCCAGTTTGCCGGCATCCAGCGCCGCTTCCGGCTCGAGAAAGGCGGCTCCGGCCTGTGAAAACACTTCGCCGTTCCGCGTCTGGTGGTCGTCGGCCGCGTAGGGATACGGCACCAGGATCGACGGCAAGCCGAGGAAGGCCAACTCGGTCATGCTCGACGCCCCGGAACGGGAAAGCACCGCATCCGCCACCGCATACGCCGCCGGCATGTTGTCGCAAAACCCGATCACCCGGTAGCCTTCGCGACCCGCCGCCTCTTCCACCACCCGCGCCTCGTCGAGCGGGCCGGCGATGTGCAGCACCTGCGTGCCGGCCGGAAATTGCGAAAAAGCCTCCGCCACCAGCGAGTTCAGGCGGCGCGCCCCCTGACTACCACCGGTGACCATCAAGGTCGGCCGGGAGGGATCAAGGCCGAACATCGCGGCGGCATCCTTGCGGCTCGGCAAGCTGCGCATTTCCGCCCGCACCGGGGTTCCGGTCAAAACCACGTCCTTGCCGGGGAAATAGCTCCGGGCCGCATCCACCCCGACGAAAATCTTGCTGCAAAACCTCGCGGTCAGGCGGTTTGCCTTGCCGGGCAGGGCATTGGAATCGTGCACGAACGATGGCACCCCGGCGCGTTTGCCCGCCCAGCAGGGTGGCAGCGAGGTGAAACCGCCCATGCCGAGCACCGCATCCGCCTTGAATTCCTTCACCAGCCCGACGCAGCGACCCATCGTTCGCCAGAGCTTCAAGAGGAAGGGCAGCATCTTCGGCGACAGGGTCGCCGGCTTGCCGATCGCCGGAATCGTCTCAAAGCGGTACTGCGGGTACTTCCGCCGCGCCTCCTGATCGATTTTCTTCTCGGAAACCAGCAGCAACACCTGCCCGCCCCGCGCCGTCAACTCCTCCGCAACGGCAAGCCCCGGGAAGAGATGCCCTCCAGTTCCGCCGCACGCGATGATGACCGACGCTTGCCCGCTTTTTTGTTCCATAGTCCGGTGTCCCGAGACCCCGGGCCAGTTGCCGCGCGGCCACGGCAAAGAATGCAACATTTCTTGATTATCAGGCAATATCCAAAACGCCCCGTTAGACGGAAAGCCCCGGAACCTGTTGGACTCGCCGCCACCCGGGATCGAGCTCCGGCCACCCTCCGGCAAACCGGCAACCTGCACCCCGGAATTCTTCGCAAAATCCCCGCCGATTTTGCGAACCATGAATCGAAAATCCACCATTCCATCTTAGATCACCGCCACCAACCTTCATCAAACTGACTATTAAGGCATCTAAATCAATTTCGCATTCCCAACCTATCCCATTGATTTTCAGCAAGAATGCAACCCGGCCAGCAAAAGTCCGAAAACGGGAAGCATATCTCACCCTACGCAATCACGTCATGAGAAACATCTTGTCCCGAAATGCGTCCGGGTGTTGGATGACCCCCGTTCTTCACGAACATACCCGAGCTGCCGGAAGCCCCCCGACCGATGGCAAAGGTGTCCGACGAGCCGACCACGGGACGCCCCCCAATCCCGAGGCCGGCTCGCCAGTAAAACGGCCAATCCCCCCACGGTCCATTGGCCCGACTATT
>NZ_JACZFQ010000003.1 GCF_014904755.1 Neoluteolibacter marinus | reverse complement strand
GTGTTGTCAGCCGCCCGGCGGGTCAATTCCCCCGATCCGCCGGGCGGACTGCCTAAGATGGAGGCAAGTCCCCTCCCGCCGCGCTTCTCCCCAACACACACGCCCCCCTTTAAAAGACGGGTTCACCCAGCCGGATCACGGCTTGAAAACGAAGCAAAGGTCGGCCGTCGCCGCCAGCTCCTCAGCCCTCATCCGCCGTGGCTTGTCGCGGCCGGTCCAGCTTTCGAGGAACAGGAACTCCTTTCGCTCCGCATGGTATCCCACCAGCACCGAAGCATGCAGCGGAGCCTCGTCTCCCGGCCACGTGGCGCGCTCGGACGGAATGGCAGGATCCGGCAAGGTCGCCGCCGGATCGTCCGCCAGCTCGCGCATGAAGCGGCTGTGAAGCGCGTTCCTCTCGTGCGAGAAGCGGCGCCAAACGATGACCGGAAATCCTCGGGCGATCGACCGTTTCGCGGCCCCGGCGTCAAATCGAGTCGACCGGTCGAGCCCCATCCCAGCTTCGGCCGCCACGGCATGGTAGACCTTCACCAGGTTCGAGCCGTCGGCACGACCGGTGTTCCGGAAGCCGCTCGCCACCGCCAACCAGTCTTCGTCCAGATGCAGCCCGAAGTGGCGGGCAACCATCGCGAGACTGTTCAATCCGCAGTATGGACGGAAACCCTGCGGGATCGGCTGCAGATTGGGAATCGCCACGGTACCGTCGTCCGCCCGCACCACGCCGGCGGCTAGCTGTGCCAGGTTTTCCCTCATGGGCAGCGCCGCGATTTCAGGATCAAGCCATTGGTCCGCGGCCACTGCCGCGGGGACAATCGATACCCGCAGCAACCGGTCCTCTCCCGCCAGGAGACGGATCCGCCTGCCATCGCGATGCCACTCTTCCACCGGCGTGCGCAATCCGCGGGTCCTGCCGATCCTCTCCTCCTCCGGCTTGGCATCCCCGCAGGCGGTGGAAATCGCCGACCGCAAATCGAGCCGGGTGTCGGTGTAGAGCTTGCTGAAATCGTCCTGCTTCGCCGCAAGGATCGACTCGATCTGCTTCCGCGCCTCCCGCTTGCTCAGCCCCTCCGGCAGCTTCTCGTCGAAGTAGCCGAAATACGAACCGGCATCCACGAAGGTCGCCTCGAGCGACTCCAGCTTTCCGGCGCGGCGGACCGCACGGAGCAAGATGACGTCCTGCCCGAAAAGCTTCGGCCGCGCCTGGAGGTGCGAAATCACCGACGAGGCGATCTCCCCCTCGTCCCGCCACTCCCCGGGCAGGGCGTCCTTGCCGCTCCATAGATCCGCCGCGAGGAGTTCCTCGGTGAGATCCCGGCCATTCAGGGGGCTGTCGGCCGCGGCGATCGGGCCAAGGATCGAGTTCGGCAAGGCCGCCGCCGGATCCACCAGCAAGGCGGCCAGGACGAGGCATCCGAACAAGACCTTCATCCCCCACCGATAACCGGAATCCGCGGATTTCCAAGCTTCCTCATTCCGAGGCGCCGGCGAACTCGAACTCCAACTCGGCCACGGTTTCTTTCTGGTTCGCCTCGACCAGCCGGGTCAACCGGACGGTTTTCTGCGAGGCCCGTCCCCAGTCGCGATGCATCGCGATGCGGAAGCTGGACTCGACCGGGCACGAAACCCTCACCAGATAAGTTCCGGGCACCGCCCGGCGGATCATGTAGTCCGCCAGGCCTTGCGTCCGCGTCAGCCGGCCGCCGGTCGGGCTGACCCGCCAGCCGGACACCGGCTCACCGCCCGGTTCGATGATTTCCACCGCCGGCACCAGGTCCTCGAACTGTCCCGCCACGACAATCCGCAGGTCGCAGGGCAGGCCGCCTTCCGATTCCGGATCGCGCAGCCGGTTCAACTCGGTGCGCACGATCTCCGCCTGCTCGCCCCCCGCCCTCAAGGCCTCTGCAAGCAGGATCTCCCGCTCGCGGTCGCTTGCCGCCAGTTCCGCCCGCGGATAGGCGACCGGGCAGGCCTCCTCGTCAGCCACCAGTCCCGCCAGCATGCGCCCGGCCGCTTCCTTTTTGCCAAACTCGATCAACCACCACGCCATTGCCCGCCGTCCCGAATCGCGGCCGTCGCTGCGCTCGACCAAGCTCGACAGCACCCGCATGGCGAGCTTGTCCTGACCCGTGGCGAAAAACTGCCGTGCCGCCTCGATGTAGAACCGCTGTGGCCGCAGGCGGCCATCTTTCAGCTGGCGATAAAGCTGCCACGGATGCTCCCCCGCCTTCAGCCGCTCGCCGAACTCCGCCAGGTCCGGCATCCCGGCTTCGGCCGGGTCGAGGATCCGGATCGCTCCCGCCTTGGCCCGGGCCTCTTGGGATCCTTCGCCTTCGGAATCCCCCGCAAACGGATCGAGCCCCACCCACACATCGTCGTCGCTGACCACCGCCTCGCGATCCCGCGGATCCTCCGCCGGCATCGCCGAAAAGGGATCGCAATTGGAATACGGCTCCTCATCCACCACCACCATGTCCCCAGGCCGCAAGGCGACATCTTCGTACTGCTTGCTGAGCGTATTGTAGACCGTTTTCCCCGCGCTGCGATAAAGGGCCACGTGGTCCAGATTGGTCCCGAGCATCGTTCCTCCCGCCCGCCGGATCGCCTCGCGCAGGGTCAGCGGTCCCTCCGATCGCACCTGCCCTGGAGTTCTCACCAAGCCACGAACCGACACCACCAGCGGCTGGCCTGGCGGCGGCCCGGCGACCGGGGTCGCGGCGAGCTTCGGACCTTCGTCATGCAGACGATCGACCTCCTGCTTCCACAGCGCATAGGCCGGAGCATCGGCCAGCTCCCTGCGCCGCTCGATCAATGCCAGCGCCTGGTCGTGCCAGCCCGCCACCTTGGCAACCGCCACGGGGTCCAGCTCGTCCGCGCGGAAGACCTCCTCCAGCGACTTCTTCCAAATCCCCACCTGCCTCAGGCGCGGCACCAGGATGTGCTCGTAGCCAGGGAAAGCCCGCCGGTACCAGGCCAGCCGCGCCTCCCAGTCCGACTCGGCGCGGGTGATCTTCCTTTGCTTGTGATCCTTCAAAGCCGCCTGATAGCGCGCCAGCAGCTCCGGCTCCGGCGGCGGGATCTCGTAGCGCAGGTGGTCGTCGAACTGCTCCAGCACGATCAGCGAGGTCAAACCACTGACCAGACCGTGCTCCTTGCAGTGGGCAATGATCTCCCCACGGCTCCGTTCCGCACTTCGCTCAAGGGCGACGAGCTTCCGCTGCGCCCATAGCCGCCGGATGACCCCTCCTCCGGAGCCCTTTGAAAAATGGACGTCTCGTCTCAAGCGGACCTCCTTTCCCACGCCGTAGGAAATCTCCACCGGTCCCGCGGTCAGCTTCGCGCCGTTCCCATAAATCCGCACCGTTTTCCCGGGCTGCAACTCGCTGCGATCGACGTGGAAGTCCACGACTCCGTTCACCGCGACCACGTTGAAGGGCATCGTCTCCAACGCTTTCATCGCCGCCTCGACCGGTATTCGTTCCACCGCCACTTCCACTCCCCCGGAATCGGCGACCTGCTTCCGCAGCGCCGGCGAAACCTCCGCCACGCCACTTCTCAGGAAGAGCAGCGGGCTTTGGATCGAGCCGGTTCCCGAATCCAGCGTGCCCCCGCCGTCCCCACAGTACATCACCACGCCGGACGTCCCGCTCTCCAGCGCTCCCATGGAAGTCGCTCCTTCGTATTCGACGCTCTCGAGGATCTTGCGGATCGCGCCCCAGTCACCCCCGGCCACCTGGTGAAGCCCGCCGTCTTCGACCTCATTGCGCAACAGCTTCAAGTCCACTTCGACCTCGCCCTGTTTGGCAAACCAGGCATCCAGCAACTGGAAGGTTGCCGCGTGATCCACCCCGGCCCCCGATTCCGAGGCATCCCAAAAAAGCGCCACCGAGCGGACCGGCGGGCGCTTTTCCACTGCCAGCGGCGGAAACACGTCGCTCAGCAGGAACACCGGTTCGTCCCCGTCCTCCACCACCATCACCGGCCCTCCGGCGGCAGGCAGCCGGAGTTCCAGCTCACCC
Source organism: Neoluteolibacter marinus (assembly GCF_014904755.1). Classification (GTDB taxonomy): domain Bacteria; phylum Verrucomicrobiota; class Verrucomicrobiia; order Verrucomicrobiales; family Akkermansiaceae; genus Haloferula; species Haloferula marina. The sequence continues at coordinate 187,119 of NZ_JACZFQ010000003.1, read as the reverse complement.
GCCAGCTCGACCGATCCGGCCTCCGCGACCCCGTTCTGGAAAGTCAGCGGCACGCTTCCGCTTAGAGCCGGTTGCACCGCGCCCGCGCCCACGATCTCGCAGCGGAAATGCTTCGGCTTGCCCTCGAAGGCCAGCGGCAAGCGGTAGCGGAATCCTTCTTCCGTCCTCGGCAGCTCCTCCACGTAGCCAATCCTCAGCCGCTTGGTGCCCTTGGCCGGAATCGGGAAGACCCGCGTGCGATAAACATTCCCCTCCTCTCGCTCGACGATGCCCGGATCCACCATCCGCCGCTTGATCGACTCATAGGCATTTCGCGCCCGTTCCTTCTCGACCGCCACGGCCTCGCGCAGCGCGCCATTCACCTCCAGGGCGTAGCTCGACACCGTCGCCCCGGCCGGCAACGGCAGCGTGAACTCGCCCTCGATCATCCGCCGGGTGTCGTTGCGGAAGGTCAGCTCCATCTCGGTGCTCGCCACGCCGTCGACCAGTTGGATCCGGACCTCCGCCGCCTCGACCTCGAGCTGGGTGTTCTCCCCTTTCACGGCCATCCGCGGGCCTTGGGCGAGGAGGTCCGGCATCAGCGCCAGCCACAACAGCAGATGAAGTTTCAAGCTCATGGCTCCGCGTGAGTTTGCAAGATTTCCGCGCCTACAAATACCAGCATGCGCGTCAGTGCAGCCGGGACCGCGGCAGGCTGCGGGGTGAAGACATTGAAGAGCTCGAAGCCCCCGGGCTCGAGGGTCAGGCCACCGGTGAGCTTCTTGGTCGCGAAAACCGGCATCTTCAACGAGGCCTCCCCCCATTGGTCCCGGAACTCCGTCCAGGTGGTCATCGCCGCGCGGCTGACCCATTCAAAGGCGATCCGGAGATCGACCACGCCTTTTTCAGCGTACAGAAACGGCTCGATCTCCAGTTCAACGCCGGCATTGCGGGTTTCCCAAGAAACGGGAGCTCCGTTGTTCGGCCGCGGAAACAGTTCGAACTCAAACGGGTTGGGACCCTTGCCATCAGGCAATCTCGAAGGGAATTCCATCGGCTCATACTCCGTTGGATAGATCACTTCCGCGAACGACTCCGATGTGGCTTTCTCGCCACTCCGAACCGTCAACACCGTGGTCTCGACGATTTCCGCCCCGCCCTCCAAGGCCAGGGCCACGGCCTTCGCGTGCAGTTCCTTGCCCTGGACTCCCGGCTGCCCCATCCAGCCCGTCAGCGCCGGGTGAGGGACTTCGATCATCCGCAGCGTGACCCGCACCTGATCGGCCGACGCCACGCCCAATAACAGAACGCTCGCCAATGCCGCGATGGTCCCAGCCTTCATTGTCCCACGGTCAGGATGTCACAGCGCACGAAGACCATCAGCTTGCGCTTGAAGTCGGGAAAGCCGTTCTCGCCTTTCGGGGAAAGCGCCGCCGCCAGCAGCACCTGGCCGTCCACCACCGTCACCGCTGTGGTCAGGCCCAGCCGGTACATGGTCGGCATGCGGATCGAGGCGTCACCGTGCGCGTCCTTCCACTCCGTCCAGGTCTCGTTGCCGACATGATAGACGATGTCCGGGGCCATCCGCAGGTCGATCAACTGGTTGCCGGCACCAATGGTCGGCTCGATCTCCAGGGTCGAGCCCAGATTTCGAACCTCGAAAGAAGTCGGAGTCGGCCCGATGGCATGGTCCCGCCCGTCCGACTTCACCTTGTCGCCGCTTTCGGTGGTGTGGATCTCGTTCGGAATCTCCCCCGGCTCGTACTCGGTCGGGTAGATGAATTCCTCGATCGATTCCGCCGTGGTTTTCTCCCCGCTGCGGCCGGTGCAAAGCATGGTTTCGACCACTGTCGCCTTGCCCTCGCCGACCAGCTTGCCGACGGTCGCCCGCAGCTCCTTGTCATGGCTTCCCTTACGCGGTTCGAGCAGCAGGCGGGTAAGTGTTTCGTGGGGTACCTCGATGTATTCCACCATCACCCGCACCAAGCGCGGACCCTCGACCAGTTTCCCCAAGGGATCGAACTCAGGCGTGGCTTCCTGCCCCCGCACGTGCGTCGCCATCAACAGCAGGCAAGCGGCAAGACCCTGGAATCTTCTATGTCTCATGATGGGGATTGGAGGCGATCGGTGTTGTGGAGGTCAAGGAGCATCCTCCCCCGCAGCCGTGCGGTCTTCGGAACTTCCTCCTTGCAAGTCACCCTTGCCGACCGGCCGGACAGCGGCTAAAGCGCCGCCATGCACGGATTCGCCTACCGCCACGGCTCGCTTCACTGCGAGGACGTCGACCTCCAGAGCCTTGCCGACGAGCATGGCACGCCGCTCTACGTCTATTCCGCGAACACCATCCGCGACCACTACCGCCGCCTCGACCAGGCGCTCGACGGCATCGACCACGAGGTGGCCTACGCGGTGAAAGCGAATTCCAACCTTTCCGTCCTGCGCCTGCTGGTCGAGGAGAACGCCGGCTTCGACATCGTCTCCGGCGGCGAGCTGTTCCGCGTCATCAAGGCCGGCGGCGATCCGAAGAAGTGCACCTTCGCCGGTGTCGGCAAGACCCGCGAGGAGATCGAGTTCGCCCTCCAGCAGGGCATCTATTCCTTCAACGTCGAGAGCGAGGAAGAGCTCCGCTACCTCAACGAGGTCGCCGGTGAACTCGGCGTCATTGCCCCCGCCGCGGTCCGCGTGAACCCCAACGTCGACGCCAAGACCCACAAGTACATCTCGACCGGCAAGTCGGAGAACAAGTTCGGCGTCGACTTCGACGCCATCACCGACCTCTACGCCCGCGCCGCCCGCGAGCTCTCCCACATCAAGCTGCGCGGCCTGCAGATGCACATCGGTTCCCAGCTGACCTCCATCACGCCGTTCATCGAGGCGGTCGAGAAGGTCGCGCCCCTGGCGACCCACCTCAAGAACACCCACGGCATCGAGTTCTGGTCGATCGGCGGCGGCATCGGCATCGTCTACCACGACTCGCTCGGTTCCGGGGACTCCGGCTGGTGGGATGGCAAGAACGAGGAGGAGCGCCCGCTGACCATCGCCAAGTACGGCGAGGCGCTGGTCCCGCGCCTGGAAAACCTCGGCCTCAAGATCCTGCTCGAGCCCGGCCGCCTGATCGTCGGCAACGCCGGGGTCCTGCTGACCCGCTGCCTCTACGAGAAGCGCGGCACCGCCAAGACCTTCAAGATCGTCGACGCCGGGATGAACGATCTGATCCGCCCGGCGCTCTACGAAGGCCACCACGAGATCGCCCCGCTCAAGCAACCCGACGGCAGCACCCTCAAGGTCGACGTCGTCGGACCCATCTGCGAAAGCGGCGACTTCTTCTGCCAGGACCGCGAACTCCCCGACTTCCAGCCCGGCGAAACCATCGCACTGCTCAGCGCGGGTGCCTACGGCTTCGTGATGGCGTCCAACTACAATACCCGGCCGATGCCGGCCGAGGTCCTCGTCGATGGGAACACGGCCCGCGTCGTGCGTCCGCGCCAGACCCTCGACGACCTGATCGCCGGCGAGCTCTGAGTCCGGCTCCTCATTCCCCGCGTGCCAACCGCCGCGCCGCGAGATCGTCGCGGATCGTCGCGCAGGCCGCTTCGTTCAGCCCGTAGACGCTGAACAAGGCGGCCACCAGCATGCAGCCCGCCGCGGGGACCAGGCTGACCAGCAGCAGGATGCCGTGGATCGACCGCTCGGTTTGCGCCACGTTCGCCTCGTAGCCGAAGTCGCTCAGCATCTTGCCGGCAAACGCCGCGCCTAGGCCCATCCCGACCTTCTGGGCACAGGTGGTCGCGGAGAAAATGATCCCGGTCGTGCGCACGCTGAACTTCCACTCGGCGAAATCCGCCGTGTCCGCCACGAGTGCCCAGAACAGCGCCGCATTGACGCCGCTCATCACCATGCCGATGACCTGGAATCCGAACACCAGCACCGGCTGGCCGGGTGTGATCCAGTAGAAGGGCGCCGAGGAAAGCGCCACCACTACCATGCTCGCGATGAACGCATTCTTCTTGCCCAGCCGCGCGACGAAGAACCGGGTCGCCATTGCCCCTGCGATCATTGCCAGCCCGCTGACCAGGAAGAACGCGGCGATGCGCTCCTCGCCCCAGAGCAGGTAGCTTTTCAGGTAGTAGATGATCCCCGACCCGCGGATCACCGCGAAGGTGATGCCGGTGATCCCGGCCACGAACATCACCAGCCAGTGCCGGTTCGCGAACAAGGTCCCGATGTCCTCGCGCAGCCGCGTCTTCTGGGTCGCCGGCGGATGAATCCGCTCGCGGGTCGCGAGGAACGACACCAGGAAAAGCACCACGGCGATCCCGCTGAACAGAAACACCGTCCAGCGTGCGCCTTCTGCTTGGTCACCTTTCCCGAAGACCTTCACGAGCCAAAGGAAACTGGTGTTGGCGATGATCCCGCCCGCTTGGGCGAATGCCATCCGGTAGGAATTCAGGCTGGTGCGCTCGATCGGATCGTCGGTCATCACCCCGGAGAGCGCGCCGTAGGGGATGTTGATGGCGCTGTAGGACAGCATCAGCAGGTTGTAGGTGACCCACGCGTAGACGAGCTTCGAGTTGTCGCTCCAATCCGGTGTCGTGAAGGTGAGGACGAAGGCGATCCCCAGCGGCAGGCACATCCACACGAGGTAGGGCCGGAAGCGGCCCCACCGGCTGCGGGTGCGGTCGGCCATCGCGCCGATCAGGAAGTCGGCGACGCCATCGGTGCTGTGGGCGAACAGCAGCATCGTCCCCGCCGCCGCCGCGGTGATGCCGAAGATGTCCGTGTAGTAGAACATGATGAAATTCATCATGAGCGCCCACACGAAGTTGCTCGCGGTGTCCCCGAGACCGTAGCCCGCCTTTTCCCGGATGGAGAGTTTCATGGTTATCAGTGACGCGGCATGCGCGCCTCCGGAAAACGCAAGACGCCTCGCCGGAACCATCCCATACGGGGGAATCGCCCGACATTCTCATCTGCCGACGACCGGAGCCGGCCGAATGTGTCATCCCGTCCGGGCCCCACTTCAACCCGCCCCCAGGGAAGAAAAGGGCCCGCACACCCGGCCACTTCAGTGTGGCGAGGTATGCGGGCCTGTCGAACGGGCAAAACCCGGGGGCTTGATGTCCTCCCGTTAGTCCACGCCGACGCGAATGAAGTCCGAGCTGTCGGAAGCGCTGCTGCCGTCGGTCCGGAAGGTCCGGTAGGTCCACTCCGAGTCCGGGAACGGCAGCTGATCGTGGATGTCGGTGGCGTCGCTGCCGGTGACTTCCGTCACCACCGGGCCACCCCAGTCGGTCAAGTCGTTCGCGGCCTCGATGGTGTAGACGATGCCGTCCACCATGGCGGACACCTGCTTGTTCCCGTCCGCCGAGAAAACCGCGCCGTTGCGGCAGGCGACGGTCAAGGTCAGGACGCCGTCCTCGGCACCCACCGTGGCCATCCGCGCGAAGACCAGTCCGCGGGACGATCCGTCGTTCGGGAACGAGTTGAGGCCGAACTCGAGTTCATTGGAAAGCCCGTCGTGGTCGGGATCCGCATCCGCCAGCGCGTCGGCCCCGAACAGGCCGAACGAAGCGGCCCATTCCTGGAACGGCGTGAGCACCGGCGGCGTGCCGTCCGCGGAGAACGCGAACATGAACGCACCGACCTGGCCTTCACCGGGAAGACCGACCCCCACGTCGGAATGCAAGCTGCCGCTCACGGTTCCGGTGGCGTCCGACACGGCGGTGCCGATCAGCGTCATGTTGGCGATCGAAGGACTGGTGCCGGGGTCGCCGACCGTCTGCGCCTTGACGCCGTCCGGCCCGTTGTCACCGAACAGGACGTAGCCGCCCTTCGCATTGCCGTCCCACCCCGCGCAGGCGTAGAGCGCGACCGTTTGCCCGGCGTTCAATCCGCGCAAGGTGAAGGTGTGGTCGTTGGCGTCCTGGCCGTAGTTGTAGAAACCGGAACGGGTCAGGGGCTGGCCAACCGCACCGTTGTCCCAGCACGCCACGTGGCTGAACGTCAGGCTGTAGCCGGTGCCGCCGACATCGGGCAGGTCGACGTTGGTATCCGCGATCTGGTTGCCGTAAACCGGGATCCAGAGGTCGGCGTTCGGCGAACCGAACTGGGTGAAGTCGAGCTTCAGCTTGGTGCGGTTGTCGAAGCGAACGCTGATCTCGTGGTTCCCGGTGACATTGCTGAAGGTGTAGCTTCCGCCGGTTTCGACCAGCACGCCGTCCACGAACACCTCGTCGACGAGATAGCCGGGATCCGGGGTGAAGATGAACTCCGGGCTATCGCCGTAGTTCACCGGTGTCACGCCCACGGGACTGATCGTGCCATTCCCGATCGCACTGGCATTGATGGTGAAGGTATCGACGGCAAAGGTGGCGCTGATCGTGTGATTCGCGGTGACGTTGGTGAAGGTGTGGCTGGTCACGGCTCCGATCGATACCCCATCGACCAGCACGTCGACGATGTGGTGTCCAAGGTCCGGCGTGATCGTGAAGACCTTGTTGATTCCCTGGTTGACGACCACGTCGCCTCCCGGGGTGATCGAACCATTGGCACCGGCATCGGTCGAAATGGTGAACGAAGCCCCGTCCGCCTCGAAGGTCGCGCTGATCGAGTGGTTCGCCGTCACCGTGCTGAAGGTGTACTCGCTCACCGCGCCGACCGTGACCCCGTCCACCAGCACGTCCGCGATGTGGTAGCCGCCGTTGGCGGTGATCGTGAAGCTCTGGTCTTCCCCGGAAGCCACGCCGACGCCGCCGCTCGGGGAGATCGTGCCGTTCGCACCGGCACTCGCGGTGATCGTCCACACCGGCGCTTCCTCGATGATGAAGACAAAACCGCCGATCTGCCCCTCGGGGCCTGTGCCCACACCACCGGCGCCGTGCATGCTGCCGGACACCACGCCGCCGGCATCGGCCGACGCCGTTCCGATGTACTTGAGGTGAGCCAGGGTCGGACTGTTGCCGGGATCGCCGATGGTCTCCGCTTTCACGCCCGCCGCACCGGTGTCGCCATACACGATGTAGGCACCCTGACCTTCATTCCACGCCGCGCAGGCATAGAGCTGGACCGGCTGCCCCGGAATCAGGCCGGTCAAGGTGAACGGATGGGGCGTGACGTAGTTGTTCTGATTGTGGAAACCGCTCCTCGTGAGCGACTGGGAGGTGTTGCCGTTGTCGTAGCTGCCGACGTTACTGAAAGTAAAGCCGTGGCCCGCACCGTCGATGTCCGGCTCGCTCACCGAGCCGCCGGTCAGGAACACGGAATTCCACCCGAACGAGTTCCCGGCGAAGTCCAGATAGATTCTCGGGCGGTTGTCGAAGGTGACACTGATCGTGTGGTCGGCGGTGATGTTGTCGAGCGGGAGAAACTCGTCGGTCCCCACCGACATGCCGTCCACCAGAACCTCCGCGACGTAGTAGCCTTCATCCGGCGTTATCGTGAAGAACAGGCTTTCACCGGAGTCCACGACCGTTTCCCCGGACGGATCGATCGAGCCGTTGGGGCCGGCCGTGGCCGTCACCGTGAAAGTATCCACCGCGAAGCTGGCGCTGATGGTGTGGTTTCCGGACACGGCGGTGAAAATGTAGCTTTCCACCGCGCCGACCGGAGAGCCGTCCACCAGCACCTGGTCGATGTGATAGCCCTCGTCAGGAGTGATGAAGAATGGCTGGTTGACTCCGTCGTAGGTGGCGACCGATCCCACCGGGTCGATGGTCCCGTTGGCGCCCGCGCTGGCGGTGATGACGTGGGTGAAAGTGTTGGCGGCGAATGTCGCGCTGATGGTGTGCTCCCCCTGGACGTCGCCGAAGGTATAGCTCGCCACCGCGCCCACCGAGACCCCGTCGACCAGCACGTCGACCGTGTGGAAACCGCTCTGGGGTGTGATGGTGAACAACTGGTCGTCGCCCGCGATCACCGGGACTGCTCCCGCGGGGCTGATGGATCCGTTGGCGCCGGCACTCGAGGTGATCGTCTCGGCGGGTGCGAAGACGAATCCGCCGACCTGCCCTTCCCCGCCGGTCAGCCCGACCCCGTTGCGGCTGTGGAGTTCGCCGCTCACGGTTCCCGTCGCGTCGGCGATCGCCTGCCCGATGCGGGTCAGGTTCGCCCGCGTCGGCGTGCTGCCCGGGTCACCGATCGTCTCCGCCTTGACCCCGGCCGGACCGGTGTCGCCGAAGACGATGTAGCCGCCCGCCCCGAGGTCCCACGCCGCGCAGGCGTAGAGATCGACGGCCTGGCCGACGTCCAGCCCGGTGAGTGTGAAGGTGCGGGCGATGTCGCTCGCCTGGTTGTGAAATCCGCTTCGCGTCAGCGGCTGGCCCGAATTGCCATTGTCGTAGGCGCCCACCGGCACGCCCGCCACGCCGAAGGTGAAATCGTAGCCGGAGCCACCCGCATCGACGAGATTGGCCAGTCCTCCGGGGGCCGGCACCGGTGTCCAACCCGTCGCATGGATGGCGGCATTGGTGGTGAAATCCAGATAGACTTCGCCGGCCTCAAGGTGGGGCGCCAGCAGGCCGGACATCGCGATCGCCGGGATCGCTAGCAAGCCGCGGCGTCTCGCGCGGCGGGGGAAAAGGCGGGAAAGGAAGGATGGACCCTCCGGAGGAAGAGCGGGTTTCATGTTGGTTTCTTGGGTTCGTCGGCTCAAGGCGCCGTGGTTCACGATTCGTTGGATAGACTCCCCGCAACCCGATGGCAAGAAGCTTCTGTGCATTAAATTGCATTAATTTAGCAAGCCGGATTGCATACAATTTCCGAATGGACGCCTTCTGGCGCCCCGACGATCCCTGGCTAGTGAGAGTCCCCAGATGAGGACGGCCGGGCCGAATTCTCCACGTCCGCGTCTCCCCCTCTGGCGACCCATGGCAAGCGACCGCCCGCCGACATCCGCAAAATGAATGCGCCTGGAATCAGCCCGCCGGCCAAGCAGTCAGATTCGACCTCCGGGGAAAACGCTCCCCGGCCCATTCCTCTAAATGACCGGCGGAGGGCCGGTGGTCGCGCCGGGCACGAACGGGCAATCGAGCAAAACGTGCTGCACCGAGCCGAAACGCTTTCGGATCCGCTCGATCAAACGCTGGGTGCCCATGGCGCCGATCTCGCGGAAGGGAATCTGGGTCGTCCCGATCTGCGGACAGTCCGCGGGCGGTTCAATGCCGTCGAAACCGGTCACCGAAACCCTGTCCGGCACGCTGATCCCGCGACTTTCCAGGCCGCGGACCAGGTCGTAGGCTTGATGGTCCGCCGCGCAGATCCAGGCGGTGACTCCGGCCCGGGTGCGTTCGGCCGCGTAGTCGATGCTCTCCTCCTCGTTGAGCTCGCGCGACGGGAACACGTTGATGATGTCCTTGGAAGAGACGCGCAATTTCAGCCGCACCATCTTCTCCATGTACGCGGCATAGCGCCGGAACGACCAGCTGGCCTCGACCTGATACTGGCGGGTGAAAAAGCCGATCCGCCGGTGGCCGGCCTCGGCCAGGTGCTCGATCGCCGCCGAGATGCCCTTGTAGTGGTCCGCGTCGACGCAATCGATGCCGGTGTTGTTGAATTGCTCCACCAGCGACACCACCGGCATCACGGTGGAAAGCTGGTCCAGCAAGGGCCCCGGAAAAGGATAGACCAGCAACAACCCGCTCCAGCGGCGGCGCATCTTGTCGATCCGCAGGAAGCCGGGATCGTCGAGATCCCTCACCTTGGGGTCGATGAGGTGGACCTCGACCTTGGCGCCATTGAGATGGGCGCACTCGGTCACCCCCGCGAGGATCTGCTCGCTGGGGTTCTGGTAGTCGGTCCGCAGGTACTCTTCCTCGTCGGTGCAGATCAGCACCCCGAAGGTCGTCTTTGCGGATTTCTTCTTGGTGCTCGAGGTTCTCTTCTCGAGGTGAGCGTAGCCGATTTCCGCCGCCACCTGGAAAACCCGGGCCCGGGTCACGGGGTTGATTCCCGGATGATTCGTAAAGCACCGCGACACGGTCGCCCGCGAAATACCCAACCGCTCCGCTATCACCAACTGGTTGATGTCCGCCATAAAATCGCCATTACCGGCTGAGCCAGAGTCTGGAACCCTGCCCGAAGTTCAAGCAGGAAGTGCCGGATGTTAGACCGGCACGGCGCCCCGGGACAAGCTTCCAATCCACAGCTCGTTCCAGGCGGATCCTCAGGGAAACCAGGGCGGAGCCCCAAGTTCCGGAAATTCACCCTCGGCGGCACCGGTGTTTCCTGCTGACTTTCGCCCGCGCCCGCCGGGTTGCCGATTGAAGCACTACTTCCAGCTCCACCTGCTCGTCCTGCTGTTCGCCACCACTGCGATCCTCGGCAAGATGATCTCCCTGCCCGCCGCGCCACTGGTCGTCTGGCGGACGGCCATCGCCGCCGCCGGCGCGGCAGCCTGGGTCGCGCTGGTCCGCCGTCACCCGCTTTGGCCGGGGAAACGCGCGGCCGTTTCGCTGTTCGCCATCGGCCTGATCATCGGCCTCCACTGGGTCTGCTTCTTCGCGGCGATCCGCTTGTCGAACGTGTCGATCTGCCTCGCCGGGATGGCGACGATCACCTTGTTCACGGCCTTCACCGAACCGCTGCTCGAAAAGCGCCGCGTGCGCCCGGTCGAGGTGCTGCTCGGACTGCTGGTCATCGCCGGCATCGTGCTGGTGGCCGGCTACGAGCCGGGGCGGCTGTTAGGCCTGGCCGTCGCGATAGCCAGTGCCTTCCTCGCCGCCATCTTCCCGGTCCTGAACCGCCGCCTCGTCACCAAGGGCGGCGACCCGCTGATGATGGTGGGCTGGGAGATGCTGGGTGCCTGCGCGGTTGCCCTGGCGATCGTCCCTTTCAACGGAGGTTGGGCACCGCTGCTGTCCTGGCAGGGCCTCGACTGGCTGTGGTTGCTGTTGCTCGCTCTGGTCTGCACCGTGTTTTCGCACGGCTATCACATCCACCTGCTTAGGCACATCAGCGCCTACGCCTCCAACCTCGCCATCAACTTCGAGCCGGTCTACGGCATCATCGCTGCCGCCCTGCTCTTCGGCGAGCACCAGCGGCTCCACCCGATGTTCTACGTCGGGCTGCTGACCATCCTGGCCGCGAATGCCCTGCACCCGGTGATCCTGCGACGGGCGAAGCACAGGTTGGTGCCGCTCACACCCGGCGACGCCGACCGGTGACGGCCGGCGGATCCCGCTCAATAGCTCGTCGGCATCGGGTCCGCTGCCGGCTTCTTCTCGGGCGGGGCGACCAGGCGCTGGACGTCCTCCATCAGCCGCTCGGCGAGCGCGTTGAGATCATTGTGTTCGGCGGCGATGCCGGAGAAACCGATGTTCAAGGTCGGCGTGGGCACGCCCTTGATGCGGGTTTCCCCGGCTTCGATGATGACCCGCTTTTTGAGTTCCTCGACGGCGGCCTGCTCGCTGGGCAGCTCCCATTTGCTCTCGACGTTGCAGTCGCGGACGATGCCGGTGAGGATCACGTCGGTGAGCAGCTTGTCGCGGAGATCCTTGACGCTCGCCTGCCGCTGCTCCTCGGTGGAGTCGGGATTGAAGGCCAGCGGCACGTAGCGCTTGTCTGGCAAGCCCTGCTTGTGCTTCCAGTAACCGAACACCACGCCCCCTCCCAACAGGACGAGAACGAGCGAGGCCAACGCGATCCACCGTTGCATGTCTTGGGTGTATCCTCCATTTCTGTCCGTCCAAGCCGGAAATTCATGGATTACCCCGCCACTGCCGCCACCCAAGACGCCCTGCCGAACGGTCTGACCGTCATTCTCGACCCCGATGCCGCCGCACCGGTGATCAGCGCCCAGCTCTGGGTGGAAACCGGAAGCCTGCACGAAGGCGCCCTGCTGGGCTCCGGCGTGTCGCATTTCCTCGAGCACATGGTTTTCAAGGGCGGCGGCAAGTTCGGCGCCGACGAACTGGCCACCACCGTGCAGGCGGCCGGCGGTCACTGGAATGCCTACACCACCTTCGACCGCACGGTGTATTACATCGACGGCCCGGCAACCGGCACCCAGACCTTCCTGGAGGTGCTGGCGGCGATGATCTTCGCCCCGACCCTGCCCGAGGAGGAGTTCGAGAAGGAAAAGGACGTGATCCGGCGCGAGATCGACATGGGACTGGACGACCCGGACGACGTGGCGAGCCGGCAACTTTTCTCGACCGCTTTCACCGCGGACCCGCGGCGGCATCCGGTCATCGGCCATCGCGGGCTGTTCGGGGAAATCACCTACGAACAGCTCACCGGCTACCACAAGGCGCGCTACACGCCCGACCGTTGCTGCCTGTGCCTGTCGGGCGACTTCGACGCCGATGAGGTGCGGGCGAAGATCAGCGAGCTGTTCGGCGGCTTCGTCCGCGGCAGCGGGGCGGAGCCGGTGGTCCCGGAAGACGCCATCCAGCTCGGCCCCCGCAAAGGCCGCACGACCTTTGCCGTGCCCGCCAGCCGGGTGGCGCTGGCGTGGAAAATCCCGGCCCTCGGGCACCCGGACGTGCCGGCTTATGAACTTGCCGCCGCGGTGCTCGGGCGCGGGCGCTCGGCGCGGCTTTACCGCCACCTGCGGGAAGAACGCGAACTGGCGCTGGAGATTACCGCCTGGTCGTGGAGCCAGGCGGGCCGGGACGGGCTGTTCGCCATCTCGGCGGAGGTCGAGCCCGAGAAGCGCGATGATTTGATCAGGGCGATCTTCGAAGAGCTGGCCGACCTGCCCTCGAGCGCCCTCGATGACGAATTGGCGAAAGCCCGGCGGCAGATCGCGGCAAGCCAGTTCAAGACCCTCACCAGCGCCTCCGGCCGGGCATCCGACCTGGCATCGAACTGGCACGAAGCGAGGGACCTCGACTTCACCAAACGCTATCTCGCTGCCTTGAAGGCGATCACCGCCGCCGACGTCCGCCGCGCGATGGCAAAACTGACCGAGGACCAGGTGACGATTTCCATCATCGACCCGGAAGAGGCGCCGGCCCCCGCCTCCATCCGCCCGGCCGCCCGGCGTTCGCTTGAGCCGGAATGCGTCACCTTGCCGAATGGCGCCACGCTGGCCCTGCTGCCGGATTCCCGTGTGCCGATTTTCACGGCGCAGGTCGCCATCCGTGCCGGGCTGGTTTCGGAAATCCCGGAAAATGCCGGCCTCAATACGCTCCTCGCCGCCACCTTGCCGCAGGGCACGACCCGTCGCAGCGCCGCCGAACTCGCCGGCCTGCTGGAGTCCCTGGGGGCCTCGATCGGCGCGGCTTCCGGCAACAATGCGCTGCTCGCCCAGCTCTCCGGATTGTCGCCGGACCTCTCGACCTTGCTGCCCTTGCTGGCGGAAGTGCTTGCCGAACCGGCGTTCCACGGCGACTCGATCGAGCGGGAGAAGGCCAGCCAGCTCGCCTCCCTGCGGGAATCGCTCGAAGATCCCCTGTCGACTGCCTTCCGCCTCGCCCGCCGGCACCTTTTCGACGCCGCCGGCTACGGATTGCCCTCGCTGGGCACCGAGGAATCGCTGGCAAAGCTCGACCGCTTTGCCCTCTCCGCCCACCACTCGCGGCATTTCCAAGGCCGCAACCTGGTGGTGGCCCTGGCCGGCGACTTCGACCCGTCGCACGCACGGGAGTTGCTCGCCGAGGGCATCGGCCGGCTGCCTGAAGGAACGCCCTGGACCCCGCCCGCGGCGAAGGTCTGCCGGGACTTTGAAATCGAGGCTTTCCTGCCGAAGAAGCAGGCGGTGCTGGCGCTCGCCTACCCGGGTGCCGCCGCCCTGGCGCCGGAGCGGTTCGCCCTGCGGATGATCCAGGAATGGTGCAGCGACATGGCCGGACCGCTTTTCACCCGGATCCGCGAGGACTTGGGTCTGGCCTACCAAGTAGGCGCCACCCAATTCCACGGCCACGACGCCGGTCTCTTCGGCTTCTACCTCGCCACAGATCCCTCCCAGGTGGAGCTTGCCCAGCGGGAGCTGAAGTCGGAGATCGAGCGCATTGCCGAAAATGGCATCCCTGAAGATGCCTTCGAACGCGTCCGCGCCACCGTCTTGTCCAGTCTGGCGATCGGAATGCAGTCGCCCGCCTCGATCGCCCGCCTTGCCGCCGTCGATGTCCTCTTCGGGTTGCCGATGACCCATCACCGCGACATGGCGGCAACGTTCGAAGGGCTCACCTCCACGGAAGTGAGAGCCGCCGCTGCAACCCTGCTGGCCGAGCCTCCGATCACGGTCCGCGTCCTGCCCACTCCATAGCCCGGCTTGCTGCTCCTCCAGTCAACGCCCACCGCCGATGAAAACCAGCGCAGGACGGAACCTCGCAGCTCTTCTGATCGGGTTGGCGGTTGTGGGATTCTGGACGGTATCCAGGTCTCGCGAAAAACCTTCGATCCTCGATCGATCCGAAGACACGGTATGCGGTCACTTGAGCTGCCCCGTACACAACAGGAGTTTCGAGGTTGAAACCGTTTCCTCGTGGCATGGATCCTTCAATCCGCACAACACCAGGGACTGGTGGAACCGAAGCGCGGAAGGTCTGCGGAAATTCCCATGCGCGGTTCCTTTCCCTGCCACCGTTGAAGATCCTTCGATCAAAACCGTCATCCGGTCCTTTTGTTCGGTTTGCAGGACTGAGTATGGCGGATGGATGTCGAGCCGGCCCGACAAACCTTGATTCTTAGCTATGCCCGGGATTCTTGGCACTTGGAACTTTTCTCTTGGAACTCCAACTTCTCCCCCATGCCCGCCGCTGATCCCCGATTCAACGAGTTCGTCATCCTGCAGGCGCAGAATGCCGGCCTATTCCTCGGTCAAATTCCCCACCCCGGAACTGGCGAGAAATCGCTCAACCTGCGGGCCGCCAAATCGGTGATCGATTCCCTGGAAATGCTCAGCGCGAAAACCGCGGGGAATCTGACCGAGACCGAGGAAAAACTGCTGGCGACCGCACTTGCCAACCTGCGCCCGCTCTACGACAAAGCATCTGCCTAAACGACTGTTTCTCCATGTCTTTCGACCCTTTCCAAATCGGCAGCGTCCCCGTCGGCGGACCGATGCCTTTTTTCATCCTCGGCCCCTGCGCCCTCGAGTCCGAAGAATTCGCCTGGGAAATGGCGCGCTCGATCGACGAAATCGCCAAGCGCACCGGCATCCACTACCTCTTCAAGGCCTCCTACGATAAGGCCAACCGAACCTCGGTGAAGTCGTTCCGCGGCCCCGGTGTGAAGGAAGGTTGCCGCATCCTCAGCGAGATCGGCCGTGAACTCGGGGTGCCGGTCACCACCGACATTCACAGCCCCCAGGATGCCGAAATCGCCGCGGAATACATCGACCTGCTCCAGATCCCGGCGTTCCTCTGCCGCCAGACCGACCTCCTCGAGGCCGCAGCTAAGACCGGCCGGGCGGTGAACGTGAAGAAGGGCCAGTTCCTCGCCCCGTGGGACGTCGTGAACATCGCCGACAAGCTGCGGGCCTTCGACTGCCACTCCTTCGTCATGACCGAGCGCGGCACCACTTTCGGCTACAACAACCTGGTCGCCGACATGCGCTCGCTCTACTGGATGCGCAAGGAAGGCCTGCCCGTCGTCTTCGATGCCACCCACTCGGTTCAGCGCCCCGGCGGCTTGGGCGGCACCACCGGCGGTGACGGCGAACTTGCCCCGGTCCTGGCCCGCGCAGCTATCGCCACCGGGGTCGACGGCGTGTTCATGGAGACGCACTCCGACCCGGAGAACGCGTTTTCCGATGGACCGAACCAGATTCCTCTCGAATTTCTCGAAGACCTGCTCGTCCGACTGGTCGCCATCCACCACGCCGCCCACGGCGCCTGAAACGTGCCCGCCTCCGCCCTTCGCCAACGTCTTCGATTCCACGGTCCGCTCGTTTGCGGACTGCTGATCGCGGCGTGCACGATGCCGATACTGAAGGCTCAGGGCATCCTGACCGACGTCACCGAGTCTGAAGACGAGGGTGAAGAGTCCAGTGGCCTGTTCTCCGGAGGCCTTTTGCCGAATGGCAGCATCCTCAAGAACGCGGTGCTGCCTAGCTACAATGACGATCTCTCGCTCATCTCCACGGTTTCCATCGCGGAGTTGCAGATCTTCACCCGCGAGGAAACGCGTACGGATGCCAAGACGGGGGTCGAGAAGTCCGTCCAGACACTGGACAAGATCAACGCGACCGACCTGAAGATCCGCTTTTTCAATCCGGACACCACCACCAAGGGCGATATCGAGATGGCCCACGCGGTCTTCAAGGCCCGCAAGAATCTTGACCTCCTCACCACGGAAGAACCCGTCTCGTTCGTTTCCAACGACATGAATGTCAGTGGCTCCGCGCTGGCTTTCGACATCAAACGGAATCGCGGCTTCCTCCACGGCCCCGTCACCGCGACCGTCAGGACGGTCGATACCCGCACCTCCATGAAGCTCCAACCCGCCAACAAGACCCTCGCCACAGGCACCGCCCTGATGGCCGCCGTCACGGTCCTTACGGCCCAGGATCCAGCCAAAACCACCACCGAGCGCTTCGACGAACTCCGTCCCTCCGAGGCTGAACTTGCCGCCCTCGCCGCCGAAACGGCGAGCCAGCAGGACAAGCTCGACCGCGAACGGAACCACGCCGGAGACAAATTCACGGAGGTCGGCGCCCAGTCCGAGAAAGCGCACCTCACGATGAACCGCTTCCTGAAAGCCGCCGCGCTGACGAGCCTCATTGCGGCCCCCGCCGCCACAGCGGAAGGCGATGTGCCGCGGCCCGAAGTCACCGTCGACACGCAGGAAACGAAGATCACCTCGAAAAAGGGCGCCTACTTTGACGCCACCGAGGGACTGTTGATCTTCCTGGAGGATGTCAAAGTCAGCAACCCGCAGTTCCAGCTCAGCGGAGCCAACGAGGTGAAGGCCTACATGACGCCCCGGAAGGACGACGAGAAAGACAAAAAATCCGCGACGGATAAACCTCTGCCCGCCCCGGACATCGAAAAGAAGGACCAAGCGGAACCCGAAGTCCCCCAGCCCGACGCAGCCAGCCAGGAGCCGAAGACCATCACGCCGGAAATGGCGGAAAAGATGCGTGCCGCCAAGGAAGCCTCCCGCAAAGCCGGCGATACCAAGGACGATGGCAAGGGAGATTTCGGAGACATCCGCCGCATTGTTGCCACTGGTACGGTGGTGGTCGATTTCACGCCCGATGACCCCGAGAAGTCGCCGGTCAAAGCATCCGCCCGGACCGTAATCTTTGATATCAAGAACGAGGAGGACAAAGAGGATATGGTCATCCTGCGCGGTGGCTCTCCTTGGATCGTCCAGGATGGCAAGCCGACCATCGTCAAAGGGGACGACGCCTACATTTTCATCTACATGAAGGACGGCGATCCGGTCCGCTTCGTCACCGGCAATCAGGAAATGTTCGAATCCACCTTCAAGACGCCGGATAAATCGAAGCCTGGCAAGAAATCGACCACCCGCTGATCCCTCGTTCATGTCCGCCTCCCCAGCTTCGACGAACGGTCACGCCCTCCTGACCGCCACCGGTCTCCGCAAGTGCTACGGCGGCCGCGCGGTGGTCGATGGCGTCAGCCTTGGCGTCTCACCCGGTGAAATTGTCGGCCTCCTCGGCCCGAACGGCGCCGGTAAGACCACCTCGTTCTACATGATCGCCGGCCTCGTGCCGCCGGACGCCGGCAGCGTGCAATTCAACGGCAGCGACATTTCCCGCATGCCGATGCATCGCCGCGCCCGCCTCGGCCTCGGCTACCTGCCCCAGGAGGAATCGGTATTCCGCAAATTGACGGCGTTCGAGAACCTCCTCGCGGTATTGGAAACCCGCCCGCAGCTTTCGAAGAAAGAGCGGATCCACCGCGCTGAAGACCTCCTCGAGCGCTTCAAGATCACCCGTGTGCGCAATTCGGAAGCAATCGCCCTTTCCGGTGGGGAAAAGCGCCGGCTCGCCATCGCGCGCGCCCTTTGCACGGAACCGCGCTTGTTGATGCTGGACGAGCCATTTGCCGGCATCGACCCGATCGCCGTCGAGGACATCAAGGCCATTGTCCGTGAATTGAGGGAACGCGACGGCCTCGCCATTCTCATCACCGACCACTCGGTTCGCGAAACGCTCTCGATTGTCGACCGGGCCTTCCTCATCCACGACGGCCGGGTCATCCTGGAGGGCGCTTCGGAAACGCTCGTCAACGACCCCACCGCCCGGAAGTACTATCTGGGCGAGGATTTCCGGATGTGACCATTGGAAAAGAAACAACCGCGGGATCGCTCCCGCGGTTGAGTGTCTCCAAACAATAACACCGAGAAGTTCGATGGGTCAGGTCGCTTGCAGCCCTTCCGCCAGCGGCTTTGGAAGCGGCTTGTCCTTGCGACGAAGAGCCTTCCGCATCTTCGTCAAAGCGACGTTCTGCAGCTGACGGATGCGCTCGCGGGTCACTCCAAATTCGCGACCGACCTCTTCCAAAGTCAGCGGAGTTTTTCCGGTAAGCCCGAAGCGCTCGTCGATGATCCGCCGCTCGCGTTGGTCGAGGACCGAGAGCAAACCGTCGAGTTCACCGTGCAGATTCTTGTCGGCCAACGACTCCAAGGGGTTCTCCGCCCGCTCATCGCCGATGATTTCGCCGTACTCGGTCGCTTCGCCCTCGTTGATCGGGGCGTCGAGCGACGTCGGGCGCTGCGACGCCTGCTTCAGCATGGCAAGCTTGCGGCGCGGCAAACCGACTTCCTCGGCAAGCTCCTCATCGGTCGGTTCGCGGCCGAGAGCTTCCGCGAGGATCGTCGAAATCCGGCGCATCTTTGCGATCTTGTCGACCATGTGAACGGGCAGGCGGATCGTTTTGCTCTGGTTCGCCAGCGCACGCTTGATCGACTGCTTGATCCACCAGGCAGCGTAGGTGGAAAGCTTGCCGCCCTTCTTCGGATCGAACCGCTCTACCGCCTTCATCAGGCCAATGTTCCCTTCGGAAATCAGGTCCGAGATGGGCAATCCATAGCCGGAATAATCCTGCGCGATCTTCACGACCAAGCGCAAGTTGGCCTTGATCATGTGGGTCCGAGCTTCCTTGTCACCGCGCTTGATTCGTCGGGCGAGTTTCACTTCCTCGGCCGGTGTGAGGAGCGGAGTCCTCGAAATCTCCCGCAAGTAAACCTTCAGACTGGAGTCGGTGTCGTATCTCATGGCAAAGGGTCCCGAATCGGACGGGCTCTATAGCTTTTAACGCCGCGGCGCTTCGTTTTATTCCTTAAATGTGGCCGATTTCTGTAACTACATCGTTAAGACCGAAATCGTCACGTTTGACACTATTCTCCAGCAATCACCGTGCCCCTTCGCCCACGCTCCGCCCCATCCCTTGGCCTTCAAACGCTTGCATGAATTAGAAGCGGTTTCCTTGACAGAATGACATTCAGCGCGGGTGTCAAAATGCCACGTTGCCTGCGTCAATCCGCGCATCCTGCAATGTAAGACTGTCGCACCCAACCTTCCATTTGGCACGGCGCCAATGCGACCTCCCTTCAAACGGGAGCATCACCAGCTTATTCGGGGTCATTTGACCCGCCACTCGCAAATGTATCCGACGACCAAGGTATTCTTGTCCCTTGAGTCGTTCCACCCTCCTCCGGACCGCATGTGAACGAATTCTTCGCGTCCACCTCCCCCTTTGTTCGTCGGCTCGCCGGGCGCCCAGGATGAAAACACCATCTCCGAGCCATCGACCCAGAGCCACTTCCCCTCTCCCTTGACGTCCGTGGCGCCGATCCAGAGCTCACGATTGTTTGCAAGCGATCTGACGAACTCCTGGGTCTTCGGTCCAGGGATGACGACCAATTGGCCACCCAGCCGGGTGCACTTGTCGCGGGCCGCACGCCAACGGCAGTTCTCCAAATACACCCGATACCAGTTCCCACTGAAACTGACCGCGTCCGCCGGGACGTTGCCTGGTCGCTCAGGACCGGCCTCCTCCGTTGCTCCGCCGGCGTGGCTCGAAGCCAATTGAGCGCGGATCTTTTCGATCGAGGAAATGTCGTTCGCTTGAATGGCACGCTTGAGCAGTTGGTCCAGCCTTTCGAAATACTTCCGCTCGATCGGCTCAATCGCCGCCGCAACGGCCTTGTCCCGTTGTTCCTTGAGCTTCGCGAGATCACGGTCGATCTGGCTTTGTGCCATGAGAGCCGCAGGCAGAACCGTCAATGCCACGCAAACGCTGATCGCCCGATTCATATCATGACCATCCGGATATCACTGACGGGAAGCAAGCCACAAGCTCGCACCATCTTCGGGGAGTTCCGGCGATCCGGATTGATCCTTGCTTCATCATGAAGAAAAACCCAGCTTTTATATGTTCACATGATTACCCGACTATTCTCCGCCGCGCTCCGCGGAATCGATGCTCATGAGGTGGAGGTGGAGGTCAATGCGCGGGAATCGGACAAACCGCTGACTCTGATCGTCGGATTGCCGGACGCCGCGGTCAGGGAGTCCTCCCAAAGGGTTCTTTCGGCAATGGCAGCTTCCGCGCTTTCCTTGGGCCTCGGCACCAAAACCGTGAACCTCGCCCCCGCGGACTTGAAAAAAGAAGGCCCGTCTTTCGATCTCCCCATCGCCTTGGCGATGGCTGCCGCCTGCGAAGGTGTTCAACTTGCGGCGGACGACTGCATGGTGACCGGGGAACTTGGACTCGACGGTACGGTCCGACCGGTGAAGGGGATCCTGGCGATTGCGATCGAGGCTAAACGGCGCGGCCGTGTCCGTTTGCTGGTGCCCGAGGCCAACGCCGCCGAGGCCGCGATCATCGACGGCATTCAGGTTTTCGGTATCAGGTCGCTCCACCAGGCATGGAAGTACCTGATCGGGGAAGAGGCGATCCTTCCCCATCAACTGGACCGCAAGGCCTTCTTCGAGGCACATCGCCAGTACGAGGTCGATTTTGACGAGGTGAAAGGCCAGCACCACGTCAAGCGGGCTCTGGAAGTCGCCGTCGCCGGGGGCCACAATCTACTGATGGTGGGTCCCCCCGGAACCGGCAAATCGATGTTGGCGAAGCGGCTGCCAACCATCATGCCCGACATGAGCGAAGACGAGGCGATCGAAGCCACCAAGATCCACTCCATTTCGGGAACACTTGATCTGCGCCGCTCTTTCCTCACGACCCGCCCGTTCCGCGCTCCCCATCACACCATTTCCGATGCCGGACTACTAGGGGGCGGAACGAATCCAGGACCCGGGGAAGTTTCGCTTGCTCACCACGGCGTCCTCTTTCTCGACGAACTGCCGGAATTTCGACGCTCGACACTTGAGGTCATGCGACAGCCGCTGGAAGACGGCCACGTAACGATTTCACGCGCCGCCGGCTCCCTGACATTTCCAGCTCGCTTCATGCTGGTGGCGGCACTGAATCCCTGTCCTTGCGGTTATTATGGCGACAGCAAGCGGGAATGCCGCTGTTCACCCCGCCAAATCGAGAATTACCGGCAGCGGATGTCGGGGCCTTTGCTCGACCGCATCGATCTCCACGTCGAAGTACCCATCGTCGAATTCCAAGAACTATCCACGGCGTCGGGGGGAGAGCGATCTGAGGTGGTCCGCGACCGCGTGAAGCTGGCCAGGAGAATCCAACGGCACCGTTTCAAGGGAAACCCTGACCGCACCAACGCATCCATGGGCCCGCGACAGGTCAAGGAATGCTGCCAACTCGACAAGGAAGGAATGAGCTACTTGGAGCAGGCGATGGCTCAGCTAAACTTCTCCGCCCGAGCTCACGATCGGATCCTCAAGGTGTCCCGCACCCTCGCGGATCTTGCTGACTCCGAGAAGATCCGGGCGAACGACGTCCTTGAAGCCATCCAGTATCGCTCGCTCGATCGGAACTTGTTCCACTGATCCCTCTTGGACTCGTTCTCCCGTCAGACGACCATGATTTGCTGTCGCTGAATTTAGCAGCCCTTCGTCCCACTTGAGGCCTGGTTCCCCCTCACTCATTCGCGCCACGGGGGCGCTACCCATGGAATCCAGAACCCTTTGGCTTTACGGATCTTTTCGATCTGTCGAGCCCTCGACGAGGCGACAATTCAACCGATTTGATCTGCGTAGTACCCCTGATTGCCGCAGAGAGCTGAATTTGTAGTCTCCGTCAGCGCCGGATCCTCCCCGCCGGAATTTGTGAATTCTTTCAGGGTTTGAGGACTTTTTGCACCACTCCGGGCAAATCCTTTCCTAACAAGGGATTTTTCGCTTTCTATCAAAAACCTAATATTTTATTTTTCCAAAATGTCAATTTTTCAAAAACAGGGGGTGGATTTCAACCTTTTGAGGCTCTTGCCATTGGTCGTCCCCACCTTGGGACTAACACAACCCGCCGTCGCAGAGACGGTCCCAGGTCCCATCGTGCTCGAATGGAATGTGAATCCAGAGCCGGATGTGACCGGCTACAAGTTTTACTACGGGGAGAGCAGCGGCGCCTACACCGTCGTTCAAGACGCGGGCAATTCACCGCTAATGGTCCTCACCAACCTGGAATCCGAACGCACCTACTTCTTCGCTGTGACGGCCTACAATGCGGCAGGCCAAGAAAGCCAGTTCTCCGAAGAGGTCTCATTGACGCTGGGCAGTGAACCGGTTGATCCCGACACCAGCGGTCGATTGGTCTTGCTGGAATCAGAAGACGGCCAAATCGGCGCCCCGATGACAATATACAGTGACTCGAATGCAACGTGGGTCGACTCAAGCGTCTTCTCCCAGGAAGGTTGGACGGAATTGAACTTCGAGGCATCCGTTCCTGGCGACTATCAAGTCTGGTGCCGTGTCAATGCCCCGACAGAAGCGAAAGATTCATTCTTCGTGAAGATGGACGGCGAAGAAGAACAAGTCTTCCATGTCTATGGCACGCCTACGCCGCCGGAGGGGACCCGGAGCAGTGAATGGACTTGGCAGCGGGTCCACTATCCAGACGCCGGACCACGTAACTACACGCTCGATGAAGGAAGCCACCTGCTGCGCTTCCGGGTAAGGGAGCCAGGGACTCTGCTGGATCGCGTCGTTCTCTCTTCAAATCCGGCCTTCATCCCGGACGACAACCTGCCGCGCAGCGGCGACGCGCTTGTCATCACCGGCGGCCCTGCGAGCCAAACCCGTGCTCCCGGCGAATCGGTCGACTTCACGGTCGCAGCTGCCGCCACCGGTCCCGTCACCTTTCAGTGGTTGAAAGATGGAACCGCCTTGCCCGGCACCAACACCCCCGTCCTGAATCTGCAGAACCTCCAGACCTCGGACTCGGGCAATTACAAGGTCAGCCTTGCAAGCGGAAGCGCAATCGCCACCTCCAGCAATGCCGTGCTAACCGTCGGAGAGGTTGTGGAAAACTCCGACTTCAGGATTCACCGACTTACGATGAATCCGGACCAGACCGTGACTTTCGACATCGTCGGTCAGCTGAACAACGACGTGGTTGTCTACGCTTCGGATGACCTGGTCAATTGGACCCTTCTCGGAACCCACCTCAACGCGACGGGCTCCATCAGCGCAGCGGATCCCGATGCCGACGGCAAAACGAAACGCTTCTACCGCTTGGCCATCCCTACGGAATAACCAAGCGGAAAAACCCAGCGATTCGGCACAGGCAACTCTCAAACCGATCCTTCACCAGCGGCTCTGCTTGACGTAGACCACGTCGTAGGGCCGAAGGTAGAAGGCATTGCTGGATTGACCACTCAGCGTGTCGCTCAGGTTCAGGGCATAGCGCTGGTGCTGGCCGTTCTGGCTGCGGACCACGACGACTTGCTTCGGATTCGCAAACTTGGTGAATCCACCCGCTTCCATGATCGCTTCGAATGCGGTCATCGGCCGATCCAAAGGCACCTTGCCCGGTTTCATCACCTCACCGGAAACGTAGACTCCGGAGGCAGCACTTTCGACCGCAACCAAAACGGCAGGATTCTGCAGATGAGCCTGATAGAGCCCCGTCAGTTGACTCTGGAGGGTCGCGACACTTTTCCCTTGAGCGGTGATGTTCCCAATGGTGGGGAGACTGACCTGGCCATTCGCCTGGATCTTCTGCGTGGTGTTGAGCTCTGGCGCTCCTGGATAGGAGACCTGGATCACATCCCCCGCCGCAAGTGTCCCGGATGGCCGGGCTTTGTATGCTTCCGCGGGAATGGGAGTGTACTCTTCCGCCGTTTCGCAGCCGCTGATCGCCACGAAAAGGCCGAAGGCAGCAATCGCCATGAGCGTCGTGGCTGCCCGGGTTAAAATGCGCTTCCAATCACCTTCTGGATTTTCATGCCGTTGGGTGCCGACTTGGGTTTCTGAGGCGTTATTCATGGACTGGTTGTGGATCATGTTCGGGGGGATCAAGGGTGATTCAATCAGGATTTCGGACTCTCTAACATCACGAAATGCAGGCACGCGTGAAATCTCTGGCCGGGGGAAAGTCACTTCCCCGCCCCATAGCGTTCCCAATCGGCGGGAAGAGGAGCCTTTTCGACATCACTGGCAATCCTTCCCTCCCAATCCGGATTGAAAACCGTGCTGGTGCCATAAACCATGATGAGGTCCTCGTTGCCGACATTCCGCAACGCATGGGCCACACCGGAAGGAATCACGACCGCGGCGTTATCGGGGCCGGGACGACTGTCTCCCGGTATCGTGAATCGCATCATCCGGCGTGGCATCCCTTCCCGTTCATCGACCAACAGCATCTCGCAGATTCCAGTGAGGAAAAACATCACGTCCCACTGCTCGCGATCGTATGGACGGGCGCGGTAGTCTTCGGGGGCATCGATGTATAGTTGCTGAAACCACGATCCGGCATCTCGCCCCTCCGGAATATACGGAGGATGGATGTGGAAGCCTTTGGCGCTGTCCCGGTGCATCAGGGCAGATGCCCATTGGCGCGGGGCCAAGCCGATTTTCGCCAATGTCCCTTCGGTCAATCTTGTCAGCTCACCGAAATATCCACGCCCCTTCTGTTGGAAGACCCGACGAGAAAAGATCTCAACGCCGGGAATCCAGACATCGGCCAAACTCTCGCGACCGTTGATCGCTTCGGATGCGTTGACGCCTCCGGTGGCCAGCCTCGAGGCAAGGTCAGCCAGCGAATAATCACGGGTTTCAAGCCGCGACTTTGCATCGGCTTTGAGGCCCGCCCAAATGTCGTTTGAATTTGAAGGCATTGAAATCAAAGGGTGGCCAGGTACTCACCATAGGGAGTCTTGGCGTACTTGCTTACCGACTCATTCAATTTCTCCCGGTCGATCCTGCCTTGCAGGAATGCGACTTCCTCGGGGCATGCAATCTTGAGTCCTTGGCGCTGCTGGATGACCTGGACGAACTGCGTGGCATCGGCAAGCGAGTCCGGCGTCCCGGTATCAAGCCATGTGGTCCCGCGACCGAGCAGCTCAACCCGCAGTTCCCCGCGCTCGAGGTACAGCCGATTCAGATCGGTGATTTCAAGTTCCCCCCGGGCGGAGGGCTTCAACCCTTTGGTCATTTCGACGACTTTCTCGTCATAGAAGTAAATACCCGGGACTGCATAGTTTGACTTGGGCTGTTGCGGCTTCTCCTCGAGCGACACCACATTGCCCGCAGCGTCGAATTCCACGACGCCATATTGGTCGGGCTGATTCGTGTGATACCCGAAAATCGTCGCCCCATCCCTCCGTCGGGAGGCAGCCAGCAGCGACTTTGCGAGATCATGACCGTAGAACAGATTGTCCCCTAGAACCAAGCACGCTGGCTCCCCGGCAAGAAATTCCTCACCGATTAGAAACGCCTGAGCCAAACCTTCCGGTTTCGGCTGTTCGGCGTAGGAAATCTCCATGCCCCATTGCGACCCATTTCCCAACAGGTTCTCAAAGCTCGGCAGATCCCGCGGGGTGGAAATCAGCAGCACTTCCTTGACCCCCGCGAGCATCAACACCGTGAGGGGGTAGTAGATCATCGGCTTGTCATACACCGGAATGAGCTGCTTGCTCACCGAATGGGTCATCGGAAACAGACGACTGCCCGTTCCACCTGCGAGAATGATCCCTTTGCGGAGCTCGAGGTCCCCGGGCGATTGGTTGAGACGGAATTTTTCGATTTCCAACATGGAGGGAGTGATAAAAGAGTTCAAGCAAGGGTCCCGAGCCGTTCACCGCGGTAGCTTCCGTCCTCGATCCCATGAATCCAATCCTGGTGATCGAGGTACCATTGGACGGTTTTCCGCAATCCTGACGAAAAGCTCTCGCGTGGTGCCCACCCCAGCTCCTCCTCGATCCGGGAGGGATCAATTGCATAGCGACGGTCGTGACCCGGACGATCCCGGACGAAAGTGATCAGCTCTTCGGCTGTCTTGCCCGCGCTCTCAGGAGCAAGACCGTGGACAGTCTCGATCAGTGCTTTCACCACGTCGATGTTCTTCATCTCACACTTACCCCCAATCACGTAGGTCTCTCCAATCGTCCCCCGAACCAGTGCCATCGCGAGACCACGGCAATGATCTTCCACGAACAGCCAATCGCGCACATTCGATCCATCGCCGTATACAGGCAGGGACTCACCGCGAAGTACTTTCTGAATCATCAGAGGAAGCAGCTTCTCGGGAAACTGGAACGGGCCGTAATTATTGGAACAATTGGTGGTGATCACCGGCATCCCATACGTGTGATGGTACGCCCGCGCGAGATGATCACTCCCCGCCTTCGAGGCGCTGTATGGACTATTCGGCGCGTAGGGGGTCGATTCGCAGAACGCCGGATCGTCCGCACCAAGGGAGCCAAAAACCTCGTCGGTCGAAACATGCAGGAACGCGGACTCCCCGCCGTCGGCAATTGGCTTCCCGTAGTTCGGCAACAAGGTTCTTCCTGACTCCACCAAATACTTCCGGAAGGTATCCAAAAGCCGGAAAGTTCCCACCACGTTGGTCAGAATGAATGCCTCCGGACCATCGATCGATCGATCCACATGCGACTCTGCTGCGAGATGCATCACCGCATCGACGTCGTGCTCGCGGAGCAGGGCGCCGACAAGAGCCTCGTCTCCGATATCACCCTGAACAAACAAGTGTCTCGGGTCGGAGGCCAGCGCATCCAAGTTCGACCGATTCCCCGCGTACGTCAGCTTATCGAGGTTGATCACCTTCTCGATCGAAACCCCGA
Organism: Neoluteolibacter marinus; assembly: GCF_014904755.1. Classification (GTDB taxonomy): domain Bacteria; phylum Verrucomicrobiota; class Verrucomicrobiia; order Verrucomicrobiales; family Akkermansiaceae; genus Haloferula; species Haloferula marina. The sequence continues at coordinate 160,059 of NZ_JACZFQ010000003.1, read as the reverse complement.
GCTCGTCTGAAGCATCGCCGAGTAGGTAATGCACAAGGTTTGATCCAATGAATCCGGCACCGCCGGTTACGAGTATCTTCATGGTTCTTTATTGGGAGGAAAACAGGTAGGCTTTGACGCATTCAATTAACCGCAAGGCGCGGCTTGGCATCGCTTCGTACACGCACTCGAAAGCAGGTGATCACGAAGCGCCTCTTGCCAATGACGCGGTTTGATTCCCGTCAATCGGGTGTATTTCGAATTACTCAGCGCACTATTGGAAGGCCGCTTGGCTTGGAACGCCGCGACATCGTCAAGCGAGTTGCCGCCGATCGACTCCACCCGGAGCGTAGCGCCCGCATCGCGAACAATATCCAAACAAGCCTGCCCCCATTCGCGCCAAGTGCAGCTGCCTGAATTGCAAAGATGGAAAACACCGCTAGCCGGTGTCCGACCTTCAGCGATCAACAAAGGAACAAGCAAATCGGCAGCGTCGATGCACGAAGTCGGACAGCCAAACTTGTCTGCTGGCAGCTTCAATTCCATTTCCGAGAGGGCCTTCTCCACGATCCACTCGGGGAACGCGGGCTTGCCCGGCCCGTAAAGCCACGAGACACGAACCACGAGATTGGCAGCATCTTCAGCAAGGACATTCTCTTCCCCCTTGCGTTTGGACGAACCGTATACGCTCACGGGACTCGGAACGTCGTCCTCGGAATATGGACCTAGTTTGCCCCCATCGAAGACGAAATCAGTGCTGATCAGGGTCATGTGGGCAGACTTTCTCGCACAAATCTCTGCGATGAGTCTCGGAGCCTCCGCATTGATCGCATACGCAGCAACCTGCTCCTTTTCGCACAGGTCCACCGCCGTCAACGCAGCAGGGAGGATGAGAAACTCGAAGTCCAACGGTTCCAAGGCTCCAGAGATCGACTCGGGTGATTCGAGATCGACATCCTCTCGGGTCAAACCGATCGGCATTGCAACGCCCGAGAAGCGTTCCATCATCGCCTGCCCGAATCTTCCGGCCGCGCCGACGACAACTATTCTGGGGGGGGTATTCATCCGAAAAAGCAATGATCTGGGAACGAGTCAGGCTCGAAATGTGAAGGGCTGCATCCCCGCCCCCTGTCCCGTCGATTCGGATGCCAGGGGGACAAATGGTTCCGCTCACTCGGCCGAGGGCTCGAAGTACAACCGATAAAATCCACGTGCACCACCGGGGTTGTCCTCAAACGAATACCCCGCCCGCTCACCCGGCGTCATGGCTTCGATCTCCGACCGGGAAATCGAGTGAATCCGCGATCCCAAGGCGCCGATATCCAGGAGGCTCTCGCTACGATGCAGATAATAGCTACCCAGTGGCTTCAAATCAGGGAACTCGATCAATGTCCCGCTCGGAGTCCCCAGACAATGAATCGAGAAGCCGAGGTCATCGTTTGGATCATTCGGATTCATCTGAAGCTCGAATTCGGCAAGATTGTCGAGCCCACCGCGGTCGGAGTCCTGCGAGATCTGCCCGGCAAGTCCGTTGTCGGCAAGCCACTCCTCGAAGGTCGGTTTAGTCACCAATGAGATCGTCGCTGCTGCGGACGAGTTACCGGCTGCATCCACTGCAATCACCTGATACTCGTATGAGGTGTTGCTCGACAACCCGCTGTCGTCGAACTCGAGCGCGGCCACGGTTCCCAATTCGGAACCGTCACGCAGGATGCGGTAGCCCGTGACCCCGACATTGTCGGTGGATGCAGTCCATGACAATCTCACCTCCGTCTGGGTGGAAGTTCCGCTCAAATCCTCCGGCACTGAAGGTGCAATGCCATCCGACGCAACCGTGAATACTTCAACCCCGCAGATCTTCGGGTTCTGGACCCCGTGATGGAAACTTATGTTGAGTTCCCCATCGCTCACGGTCACGGGAAACGAGACAGCGAGCGTGGCATTTGAACCAACACGGGCAAAGATGTCCAAGTCGTCCAACGCAACAGAGCCTTCTGCAACGACATCGAACACCCGCTGACCGGGACCGGTCACATAGGTCTCGGCGAAGTGAAGCCTGACCTCGTACTGGCCGTCAGCGACCACAAACCGGTATTCCAGATCAGCGCCGCTCGGCGATCCGTCGTATCGTTCCGATTGATAAAGCACCTGATCCGTCGTGCCTGAAATCGTCACGGCGGTGGAAGAGGTGCTTCCGATATTGAATCCGTAATCGTCATACCAGATGTTGCCGGATCCGTCGGTAAAGCCGAGACCACCGGAATTCACACGCACCACCGCATCACCGAGAACCCGCGGAGTAACGGAAACCAGTGCAGGGCTGGAGGCATTTCCGGCCCCATCGACCGCCCTTACCTCGTAGGAATAGAGTACCCCGTCCGTCAGCCCCGAGTCCGCGAACTCCGTCGCTGACACCGTTCCGACCAGAGCGCCGTCACGCCGGACCTCGTATCCTGTCACTCCAACATTGTCGGTCGCAGCCTTCCACTTGAGGACCGCGGACTGCTCACCTGCCACCGCCACGAGCTGTGTTGGAGGCGTGGGAAGCTCGGAGTCTTCCAAAGTCGATGACAAAACTTCAACTCGGGAGGAAAGATTTCCTGCGGAGTCTTCCGCCTCGACCCCATACAGGTAGGTGCCTCCGGGAATGAGTCCGGAGTCGTCAAAGGTGGTGCCAGTGACGGATTGTAGCAAAACGTTGTCCCGATAAATTCGATAGCCAGTCACCCCGGCATTATCGGTCGAAGCGTTCCAAGACAACGCCACGGTCACGAACCCGGGATCTGCCACCAAATTCGCCGGAGATTCCGGGGCCACCGTGTCGATCAATGTGATCGTCGTCACCTGAGCCGGAGATGACGTATTTCCGACGGCATCCAAGGCAAGAACCTCGTAGTCAAACTCGGTGCTACTCGGCAGATTGGTATCCGTGTAACCAAGTTCGGTCACGGTGGCGATTTCAGCGCCATCCCTCAAGAGCAGATAGCCTACCACTCCGACGTTGTCCGAGGACGCATCCCAAGCCAGGGCCACGTGACTCAGGCCAGGTGTGGCCACCAGATTTGTCGGATTTGTCGGGGACTCCGTGTCCGGCACGAGAGCGGTCACCGATATCTGGGCCGCGGGCGACGTGTTTCCGGCTAGGTCGAAGGCAACCACTGCGAAATCATAGCCCGCACCGGAAACTAGTGTTTCGTCGGAATAGATCGTGTCGTAAACGGTCTCCACTAACAGGGTGTTCCGGTATACCCGGTATCCCATCACCCCCACGTTGTCGGTCGAAGGGCTCCAAACCAATGTCACGCTGCTGGTTGTCAGGGACGAAACCGCAAGATTCCCAGGTACCGAAGGCGGTACGGTCTCTGACGCGCCTCCCCCGAGAACCGGGAAAATCTCGATCCCGGACAAATTCGGGTTCTGGATTACGCGCTGGAAGTCGATGTTCAACGCGCCGTCCGCCACCGTCACGGGAACTGCGGCAATATAGGCATTGTTGGCACCCGCTTCGGCGAACACGTCGAGACCATCGAGAGCCAGATTTCCTTCAAGAGAGACGTCGAAGACCCGGATCCCGGTTGCAAATGCCCCTGACCACACCTCGGCGAAATGTAGGCGCACTTCATAAGAACCATTCGGAACCGTGAACTGGTATTTCAGTTCGGCACCACTCGATCGATCAATTCGCCGTGTCTGATAGATCACGGGTTCGGCGGTTCCGGCGATCGCGTTCGTGGTGGCCTCACTGTATCCCGTGTTGTAGCCGAAATCAGCCGACCAAGTTTGGTTCAAGCTATCAACATAGGAGCCGGCGCTACCAACATTGACCCGAAGGAACGCGGCTCCCAACGCGCGCGGTGTGACCGTTGTCGTGGCCGGAAGCGACTGGTTGCCGCCAGAATCCACCGCCCTCACCTCGTAGACATACTGGGTGCCGTTCTCCAGTCCGGTATCCGTGTATCCCAAGGTTGTCACCGTATCGAGCAGCTGGGCACCGCGCCAGATCTTGTATCCAGTGACCAAGCTGTCATCTGCAGACGGGGTCCAGGACAAAACAGCCACCCCGTTTCCGGGTATTCCGGTTAGTGAACCGGGGACTCCCGGAGGGGTTATGTCGGGATCGGTGGCAGCATTGATAGTTGCGGGAACCGAAAGGTTCCCGGCCTCGTCGACGGCCGCAACGGTGTAGCCATACACCGTGTCAGCCCCGAGACCGGTGTCGGTGAATTCCAGGGAGGTGACAGTGGCCAAGGGGACACCACCCCTCTTCACCAGGTAGCCAGCGACACCAATATTGTCGCTGGACTCCAACCAGCTGAGGGAAACGCTTCCCGGCGAAGTCCCGGTCACTGTCAGATCGCCAGGTTGGGACGGGAGTTCTGTGTCCGGCGGGGGCCCTTCGAGGGCATAGACCTCGATGCCAGCCAACGTTGGGTTCTGGATCACGTGCAGGAACTCGATGGTAAGCTGACCGCCGGATACCGTTACCGGGATCGGAATCGAAACTGCCGTCGCGAAACCGGCCTCGGCAAAAATATCGAAATCATCGAGTGCAAGTTGATCCTCGACCTTGACATCGAACACCCGGATTCCAGGTGCGGTCGCACCCGTCCAAACCTCGGCAAAATGTAGCCGCAATTCGTATTCCCCGTCGGGAAGTGGGAAGCTGTATTTGAGCTCAGCCCCGTGCGAGCGATCGAATCTGCGGGACTGATAGATCGGATCGTCGTCGGTATTCGCGATCGCATCGGAGGAGGTTTCTGCCACTCCGGTGTTGTAGCCGTGATCCGCCACCCAAGTGTTTCCGAGCAGGTCGAGGTACTCAAGGCCACCGACGTTGACGCGAAGCACTGCAGGACCGAGCGCCCGAGGTTGCACCACGACCGTGGCTGCGGTCGAAACCTTGCCTGAAGCATCGAAGGCAATCACTTCGTACTCGTACGGAGTTCCGTTGGTCAGCCCGGAGTCGGTGTAGGTCAAATCCGTGACGGTGCTGATCAAGAGCCCGTCGCGATAGATTCGGTATCCAGTCACCCCTGCATCATCGGTCGATGCCTCCCATGAAAGTATTGCCAATCCGTTGCCCGCGATTCCTTTGATCGAACCGGGCGTGGTTGGATCTTCCTGGTCAGCAGGCGTTGTCACCTCAATCAGCGCCGGATCGGAATCATTGCCCACCGCGTCGTAGGCAACCACCGAATACTCGTAAGACGTGGATGGATTACGTCCTGAATCAACGAAGCTCAGCTGGGTGGTCGTTCCGACTTCGACCCCGTCCCTGCTGACGCGGTAACCCGAGACTCCGACATTGTCGGACGAGCCTGCCCATACAAGAGTAACGCTGCCTGCCGTGACATTGTTCGAAGTCAGCAAACTCGGGGAAGAGGGAGCTTCGGTGTCGGGCCCTGCAATTCCAAGGGAAAAGACCTCGATTGCGCTGATGAACGGATTCTGCACCTCGTGGCGGAATCCGATGGTGAGTTCGCCGTCGGAAACCGTTGTCTCGAGGGTCTTGACCAAGGCGGAATTCGGACCTGCCTCGGCGAAGACATCCAGATCATCCAGTTTCAGCTGATCTTCCAGGTAGACATCGAAGGTTCGTTGGCCGGCAGCCGTGATTCCTGACCAAGTCTCCGCAAAGTGGAGCTTGACCTGATAAAGTCCGTTCGGAACCACGAAGGCGTAGTCAAGGGGACTCGACGGGGAATCGTCGTAGCGGAAAGTCTGGTAAAGTCCGTCCTCCGTTGTCCCTACGATTGGATTGGCGTAGGTGCTGGTACTGCCTGAGGTGAACCAGTTGTCCGCGGACCATGGCTGTCCGAGGGCATCGACGTAAGAGCCGCCACCGGCATTCACCCTCACGATGGCGGACGAACCCGACCCGGTGGGATCATAGTCGACAACCAGAATGTCGGACGAGGCGCTACGCTGACCACCGGAATCAACCAAAACTGCGGCGATGTAATTGATTCCGCTCGTCGGGTCGGCGTCGGACAGGGTCACGGGAACGTCGATAAATCCACTGGCGGGAATGGTGACATCGGTGATTCCGTAACCGATGATCGAGTTGGCTTCGAACGGGTCGATATCGTAACCACCGTCCGCCACGCCATCCAAATACAATGCCGTATTGAAAACCCAAATCTTGGCATCGGATCCTGCAGGTCCGTTCAGCCGAACCGTAGGATGGGTTGCAGTGACAAAGGGCGACGTTTTTCCAGGAACGAAAAGATGCGGTGTCGGCAGGTTGTCCGAAGAGATGATCCCGACCGAAGACTTGTTGGTGTTGGTCGTCCCGGTAATCCCGGCATTCCGGATCTTGCGGACCGTCCCATCATCAAAGCCGATCGTGATGGTGGCACCGATCAGCTCGAGACCGGAAATGCTGGCTGAGTGTTGTGGTCCGGGCCCAGGTGCCCCCTTCACGCTCGTTGGATCCACGTCGCACGAAAATGTGAGAAGGTCACCCGGTCGGAACTCGACCGAAGGATCAAAGTCAATCGACATCACATCAAACCCATCTTCGCTTCCAATTCCGTCGTGAGGTGCTTCGAACGAGCCCACGGGAGTTCCATTGCCGTCGAAGAAATTCAGTTCGAATGCTTTTCCGTCGGTATCACCGCCAGTGCCCGCGGGGTCGAAGATCAGATCGGGAAGAATCGCCGTGCGGAGATCAATCTTGATGGAAGTTACCTTTTGCCCACCGGTGGATGTATTCTCGACTTGGAAGGCGCCCGAGGTGTTCACACTCGACGTGGTGATACTTCCCGCTCCACTGTTGATCGTCAGCTTCGCGCCTGCGGTCGTTGCCACCGGTTGAACCTCAAAATAGTCCCAGGTAGCATTGAACGACGGTGTTGCGACATTGCCCGTGGTCGCCAGTAGTCCGACTGCCATGCATTGCGGTCCCCGGATCACATCAAGGACCTTGCCACCAACGGAAATCGGCGGCCCGACATCGACAATCGAACCCGTTCCGACCCAGAAACCCGGCTGAACAGTTCCGGCAATCGGATCAACCAGGAACGTCAGGGTTACCACGCCGGAAAATAGACCCGGTTCACTGTAGAGATTCTGCGAAAGCACCGTGCCATCCTCCTCATGGACGACCTCGATCGCACCCGGCCCCGAATTCGCATTCACGGCGACCTTGACGTAATTGTCCTGATCCCCGTTGCCGATGAAGATACCGTGTGACTGCGCGTCGGAAGGCTCGCCGTTGAACAGCAACCCGCCGAGGCCGGAAATCACCCGGAATGGCCCGGTGAACTCGTCCACATTGACGCCGAACTGGAAAGCGTTCACCTGGGTGTTTGATGAACCCAACGGACTGCCCGGACCAACGGTGGGATCCGTGAACAAGCCTGCAGTCCCCCCTGCGATCAATTCGGTCTCGTCGATCCGCTGGCTGTAGTCCTCTCCAGGATTGGACATCACTCCGGTGAATCCAATGCTGAAAAAGCCAATGCCGAGCTCGTTGAAGAGGTCATAGCGCATTGGCGAAGCAACGTCAGACCCGTTGTTGGGATCGATTGGAAATACATCCTGGGAGTCAGCAATCCCGTCATTGTCGTCATCGGTATCCAGAAGATCGGAGAGGAAGTCTCCGTCCCGGTCCGGAGGTAGCACGGCAGGAGAACAGGGATCGGAGTAATTCGAGATCTCGTCCGCGTTCGAATAGCCATCGTTATCTTCATCGAGCCCGAAGCTAAAAGTACCGGTGCAAACCGTACCACTTCCTGAATCGAAGTCCGTCGGTTCGAGGATTGTAATCCCCTTGCTGGAGTGGTGTGCCACGAAGATCGTCCCTGCAAGGGCAGCTCCTCCCTCCGGTCCGGGCGCTGTCACATCCAGAGGGACACTATAATTGCTCCCTTGAAGCAATACGCTGCTAGCCAGCACCTGGGTACCGTCAGCGTTCATCGTAAGTCGCTGAACCGTTGCATTGCTGTATTGGGTCGCGATGATATCCCCAACCATCGCTCCCCCGAAATTGTTCGCCGTGTACTCGGCGATACCCGTGGTGGATGCGCTATTCACGATAAGAGAACCATTGGCTGCCCCAGGCAGTCTGAAGTCCCCTTGTTGAGGGTCCGCCATCGACACAGGCACCGGCGGCCAGTCGCTTGTCGGAGAGGAAGAATAAACTAACCCGCCCCCCCCCGGTCCATCATCGTTGCGGAACCAACCTGCACCCGCAGGATTCGCTCGAATGGGATTCGGGTGCCCACCATAGTAACCAAGCCCCGAAATCAAATGAAGGCTGTCCTTGTTGTTGACCGACCCCGGCTCACCGGGGACATACTCATTGGTAACCGTGGCTGGCACATCCTCGTTCATGGGGTAACCGCCCCACCCGGAGTTTGCAGCGTTGTCGAAGGTATACATGTTACCCACTTTACCCGGCGTCTTCGCAATCAGGACGTCATAAGGATTCCGGAAACCGGAGGAGTAGATCTGGACCGGACCACCAAGAACCAACTTCGCTTGGTTGAGCCCGTCGTTGCCTCCAAACGGATCGTTCACGTCGGAGCCATCAAGATTCTCAGCCCGAGCCGCATTCGGATCATCCAGAGTCGGAAGATCGTAGATGTATTGCTGTCCGTAGCTGTCCGTCTTGACCGGCATCGAGTTGATCGCTGCCAGATCGATCGACAAGATCGCGGCCGATAGGGCCGTTTCGCAGGCGAACGCAAAGTTGTTGGACGGCGAGCCGGCATTGGTGTTTCCCCCTTGCGCGAGGTAGAGCGTTGTTCCGGTTGCGTCGATTTGAATCCCGTTCGATGCATGATTTTCCTCCGACCTGGGAAGCCCACGGACAATGTCCACCTTCTCCCAAACCCCGCTGCCATTACGGGTCAGTCGTGAGATGATCCCGGAGTTGGTGTCGAGGTTCAGGTCGGCACCTCCACTCCCGGCACCTTCACGAGGGTCGCTCGAGGTAACATAGACGATTGGATTCTCAGCAGTTCCAACGACCAGGATCCCTGTCGCCTGTCGAGAATTCAGGCTGAAGTTCCGTGCACCATCATCGTCGTAATTCGGTAGATTCTTGACCAAGTCGATGATCTCGACGTTAGAAGCGACATAGTTGTCGGGCCCCATACGCGTCACATCACAGGAAACAACGGTGCCATTCACTTGAGTGAAGTAGAGCCGGTCGTCCGGTCCGAACTGGATCGAGGTCGCCTTGCTGGCATAGTTGTTGCCACCAAAGATCAGGCCATCAAGCTTGCTCGCCGAGAATCCAACCTGACCTTGGGCGATCGGCGACAGGAAAACCGCACCGAAACACGATAGCAGCACGAGCTTGGTCGCCGGGAGAAGCGATACGCACCGGTTCATCACACGGCGCTCAAAATCGCGCGATAGGGACTTCAATTTCATCGAGGGGGGGGTGGGGTGAAACAAGGGGGGAAACGATAAACGTCTGTGGCCGTCGGGATCTAGGCAGGAACAAGGTAGGGCATCTCTCGCCAATGCAACTGCGGTTTCTTGCAGCCGCGACGACGCGAGGGAGGCATGGATGGAACTACATTCCCTCCCGCCGCGAACGCGGGCATGTGGGGCCATACTGCGATGGACGTGAACATGTGGGGGGGAGAATTAGAACTGCGGCGGCCAAGGCCGGCTCCCGGGAACGAATGCGGGGGATCGAAAAATCTTGGGGGGACTTTGGAGGGAAGCAATTACGGATTATCAATGATTCAGAATTCACACCAGCTATTTTTGATAATCTAAAACATGCTGATATTTAATCATGCCGAAATGAAACTTGCGCGACCACCATCCCCCCATGGGGCAGCAGATCACTGGAACATTCTGATCTCCCAGCCAACAACATCGTTGCGAACGCACACCAAATCATAAAATATGCGCAGCCGCGGCTGCGCTCGTTTCTACCTCTTGGGGCCCGGTCACGATCAGTCCGTTCGGGCGGTTGGTTGTTGTCCCTGGAGAATACCAAGATTCCAATAGCGTCGCTGCATATAATGAAAGCGTTTGGCATCGCTGAGGAACGACTTGCCTAGTCGCACCAATACGCCCAACCCCAAGACTTTTCCCATTGCCATAGCCGACTTGCCGAGCCGCTTCGGTGCGGGCGCCCCGGCGAGCTTTCTCCCTACCAGAAGGCCCATCCGGCGGTTTCGTTCCAAGGTCCAGGCGAACGAGCAACGCTCTGCGGGAACGTGATGCCAAACCACGGCATCAGGCAGAAAAACTCCCCTGATCCCCGACGAGAGCATAATTCGCTGCAAATCGGTTTCCTCCCCCACCGAGATCAGACGACCCGGCCCAATCTCTGCATTGAAAGACCCGGCTTTCTTGAGGTCATCGGCAAAAGCAGCCCAATTGAAGCCAAGAGCAAGCGGCTCCGGCAACTCACACTTGCTCTCCCCGTAGCTCCACCCCTTCGCGGAAAAGGGCAGATAATGCTTCAGCCACTCTGGCGGCTCAACCTCGTAGTCGACCAAGCATTTGCCGGCATAGAACTCGCCCCCTTTCTTGCCCTCAGCTGCATCTGCGTAGGCGCGTACACATCCCGGGGCAATTCTCACGTCATCGTCAAAAAACACGACGAACTCCCCATCGCACTCTTCCAAGGCAAGATTGAGGGCGGCACTCTTGCTTCCAACCGGTGTGTAGCGGTATGCCAAGGGCAGACGATCAAGAAACCGCTCGCATTTCGCTTCGGCTCCTTCCTTCTTGCCGTTCTCGACGACAATTACGCGCTTCACACAGTCGGGCATGTCCCCGTCGACCAGGCACTGGAGCGTACGCTCCAAAAGTTCTCCGCGTTGGCAAGTTGGGATGACGATGATCATGGCTAGTCGGGAAGTTGAGGGGACGGATCACCGCGGGCGGAGTTCACCAGCGATTTTCCGGAAGAAATCCAGCTTTTTGAAGCCGATCAAAAGAACACCGGCGTAAACCAACCCAAATACAACCATGGCTGAAATCACTGGAAGCCAGGCATCGATCCTGCCTCCCGCCATGGACAACAAGCCGATTGCAGCCGCGGAGGCGGGGACACAGGCGAGCGCTGGTGTTACCATCGTGGAAAGGACCGACCTCAGATCAACCGGAGTTCTCTTCAGCGCCCATGCCCAATAGGGAACAAAATTCAGCAGCATGGCCGTCGAATAGCCGATGGCGACACCACGCATCGAACCAAATTGGCCCGGCTCCTTCGGACCAACGAGCAGGCCAATCACAAATGCCGCGACAATCACCGCGGAGTTCGCAAGCCCCAACAAGCGGTAGCGCTTGGTCATCCCCAGAGAAATCAGCACCCAGCCGGCTGGATTGGAGATTCCGCCAATCAGCGCCGCAATCGCAAGCAAGCGGAACAACTCCGCCGATGACGCCCAATCGCGGCCCAACCAGACCAGAACCACCTGATCGGCGAAGAGGGTGATTCCCGCGATGACCGGCATGCTCAGCGAGCACACGAGCAAAATGGCATTGAGGAAGTAGCGACGGTATCTTTCCGGGTCCTCCTGCAAGCGCGACAACGCGGGAATCGTTACCGCTCCAAGCGGACCGTTGATCTGTCCCACCGGCATCAGCAGCAGGCTGTACGCCTTTTCATACGCGGCAACCGGCGCAGCCCCGCAGAACTTGGCCACCAGGATCGTATCGGTCTGACGCGAAAAGTAATTCACGATGTTGAAGCCTAGGATATCTCCACCAAACTTCAGCATCCCGCGCACCCCCGTCCGGCGGGACGGAAGCCCGGGTGTCCAGCGCAGCGCTATCCATGCAGCCGTCGACTTCGCAACCGCCGGCGCGACCGCCATCCCTACCAGCGCCCAGTAGCCAAAACCCGCACGCGCCATCCACACGGCGGTAATCACCCCGGCCGCCATGGAAAAGATTTCAATTCCCGCGAGCAGGGGATAGCGCATGTTGCGGGTCAAGAGAGCCAAGTGCTGGAGCCCCAGACTGCCGAAAAGGAAGCTCAATGAAAGCACCGGGATCATGCCTACGAGTGCCGGCTGGTGATAAAAAGCCGCGACCAACGGAGCAGACGCAGCGAAAACCGCCGTGATGAAAACCCCCAGGCCAACGTTGATCCAGAACAGGGTGGAAATCTGTCGGTGATTGATTTCAGGCCTCTGGATGGTCGCCTGTGACAACCCAACATCCATGAATATCGAAAGGAAGCCCGTGATGACTGCCGTCATCGCAAACAGACCGAAGTCGTCCCGCGAAATCAGCCGTGCGAGGATCCCGGTGGAAAGGAAGCGTAATCCCATCCCCATGATCCTCGAAAACGACATCAGTGACGCACCCCGGACCGAACTGCGCCGCAAATTCCCCGAAACATCCGGAGCTGCGAAAGGATCGCGAAGATTCTTCCCGGCTTTTCCGGACTCCTCAATGACGCTCTCTGCCTGCATTCAATATGGGGGGAGACCTCAATCTTTCAGCTCACCTGATCAAGGTAGTTTGCCAGCTCTGAAGTGAGGTTCTTCCTCTCGAACTTGCGGACGTAGTCTGAATTCCAATCGCAGTTGCCCTCTCCAGATCTCCACCTTTCATGACACTTCTTCAACGACGCCATCAGTTGCGTGACATCACCCGGGGGCACGACGGTTGCACTGCCAGCGCACTCCACAAAATCGCGAGCGTCACTATCCGGGAGCGTGGCGAGAATCGGACGACCTGCGGCCATGTATTCGTAAGTTTTCCCCGGGACAATTCCGGCCTTCATCCCGGGCGGAAGGGTATGCATCGGGAGAAACAGGAGGTCTGCGTCTCTCACAAACCGCAAACACTCTGCGTGGCTCAGGTATCCCGAACAGTGGAACAAGCTCTTGGCTGGAGATTCTTCGATCAGCCGACGGTCGGTCGCCGACAGGACACCTACACAGTGAATGCGAACCTCCGAGGAAATGTCGGGGGCCTCCAACAGCCACCGTTCGAGCGCCTGTAGTAGATAGTAGTGGGATCGTGAAAGCCGCTCCACTCCTGGAACCGACCGACCCAAGAATCGGTACTGCCACTTGCGTCCACGCTCTCCCAGTCCCGACTCGGCATGAAAGTAGCCCGAATGAACGATGTTGAAATAGTCCCGTCCGATCGGCTCGACGTCGCCCTCGAAGTCGCTGGCATCGTAACCGTTCGTCAGGTGCACCACCCGGTCGAATCCAAATTCCGGGAAGATCGACCTCACACGCCGGGCGGACTCCGGAGTGTTCATGATGATCAACCGCGCGCTCTCGAGCGACTTCTTCATCTGGGACCTCTCGAGTTCCCGATGCCATCGGGTACGATGAAGCTGGAATTCATCCAAGGCCCACGGGTCCCTCAGGTCTGCGACCCAAGGGATCCCGGTACGACGGGAGATTTCTGCAGCTGCGTCCGCACCATCGAAGGGCGACATGCTCACAAAAATAAAATCAAATCGCTCCGCACCGGCCATCTTCGTTCCCTCTTCGACAACGCGATCCTTCCAGATTTTCCCGAATCGACTCCGTAGGCCGAACAGCTCGCGAAATGCCCGCTCAATCTTGCTCGGCACATGTACCTCATCTGGGATCGAAACCCGGTGAATCCGCACACTTTCCGGCACCTCGTCGAGCATCGCTTGATCCTTCGGCGTCCAACGCCGGTCATCCGGCGCCTCAATGGTCAATACGGTTGGAAGATACCCGAACTCAGGGAGATACTTGACGAACTTCAGCGACCTCTGAACCCCTCCCCCACCTGCAGGAGGGAAGTGATAGGCAATGAACAGGATCTTCTTCATCGAAACGCTTCGCGCAACGGATCGCCTCAGGCTTGCGGACCCAACTGCGGCACTTGGCTCCAATATTGCATCCTCTCTCATCGGGGGCGCTTCGGGATTCTTCCGTTGAACAATAGCTCCAACAGCGGAATACGACGGATAACGAGGCATTGGATGCCTAGCGTCGAAATGAACGTTGCCAGCGAAATCACTGAGAGCCTCAGGAAGTCGTTTCCGATCCAACCTCTCAAGGCGAATGCAATCATGTAGATGACGACAAAGTGGAAGAGATACACGGTGTAAGCGGACTCCGAAAGAAACCTCGCGGTCCTGCTCTCGGAACCGACCCACTTCTCAGCCAGCCAGATCAGCAGACTCGACAAACAGAAGGCGGCGTAAGTTTGTGCGGACAAAACCAGGGTCTCCACCACCAAGTTCGGCACCGACGCTGGCAAATGATGGGCGGCATACAGCATCACGCACGAAACTACCGTCTGCACCCAGTGAGCCGACGAAAAGACGCGACGAAGTGGGGTCGACGCGAACAGCAACATTCCCAAAACGTAGAACGGCAAATAATTGCCGACTGAGCGTGTCACAAAATCGAGCCACGAAGGCAAAAGCGGTTCGAAAGCATATTCAAACGCCACTCGCGCCACGATGCACCCGGCCGTCACCACCACAGCCATCGTCAGGAAGGCTACCTCGCATGAGCGGACAGTTTCCTTCGGACCAAACATCTTAACGACCGTATCGACCCCTCGTTCGATCAGCGGAGCAAGTATGGTGTAGACGAAAAGAGCGACTAGGAACCAGAGATGCAAGTGCCAGTTGACCGGTCCGACCACCGGTTCGGCGAACTCCCCCGAAAGGAAATCGCGGAACGAAATCGAATGGTTGTGGTAGCTGTAGACCAACCAGTTCGTGACCGGATTGAGTAGCACCAGCGCCGTTACAAAAGGCACGCCAATCGCCACCAGTCGCTTTTTCAAGGTACGGCGCGCGCCGTATTTCTTCAGCAACATGTATGCGAGAAATCCAGAAATGACGAAGAATGCCTCCATCCTGACCAGTCCCGAGATCTCCGCGCACATCCTGAAAAACGGCACCTTCGCAACAGTGCTGACGTGAACCAGAATTCCCCAAAACATCAAACTCGCACGCAGAGCGTCGAGATGGAAAAAGCGCTGGCTCTTCGTCGAATCCAAGATCGCGGCAGGAGACGGATCACCGACACTGGTCGTCCGGATCAGACGATCGTCCACGGCCATTGACTTCGCGTGAATCATGGAAGGAGGGAACAATTCAATTCCACGACGGAAAACCCGGGTGAGGCGAACCAGGGTCGGGCTGGCCCCCGGTTTCATGCTGTGGTCGGGCTTCCATCAAAAAATGCATCGAACTGATGGTGGCGATGCTGAACCAGAAAAAGACGTATGACTGATCGTAGTAAGCCACCGAGACGCTCGTTCCAACGTGCGAGAATAAACTGGCCCCCATGCACCAGATCATGAAGCGGTCACCCTGTTCCATTTCTGGATTGGCTTCGATCACATTCCCCACCCACTTGAATGCGACCCAGATCATCGCGATCATCAGGATCATCGCCAGAAATCCGCCCATGACACCGAAGGCGAGGAAGTAGTTGGTGATGTCCGTGTGATCCTTGCTCCAGGTGACCCCGGTGGGCATCCAGCTCCGGGTGTAGTCAGTCCCGAAAAGCCACCAGTCGGAAAAATACTTGATGGAAGAGTCGATCAGGTGCGACCGGTGCCATCCGGTGCTCCCACCTACCACGCTCATTTCCCCGATGATGTAGTAGGCGGGGCGATTCATCGTCATCTCGAGGGCAAGATAGCCCGCAACCATACCCCAGCGCAGCCAACCCATGAATTGCCGGAACTTCCATAAGAAAACCGCCCCCAATCCAAATCCAAGGCTGAGAACCGGACCGCTGGATGCACAGGTAGCTACCATGGTTAAACACGCCAACAGACCTATTTTGGCTGCCGTTGGATCCCGTCGCCACATCGCGATCATCAGCGGAACCAGCGCAGCCCCGACGGTTCCAGCGAGGATGGCGTGCCGGAACGGCCCACGCGCGCGCAGCCGTCCGTCACGCTCAACGACAGCATCCACCACCCCGCCAAAGGTGGCTGAGAACAGGTTCTTCCCGGTGAATTTCTCCTGGATCATCTCGATGGCGATCGGCACCAGGAGAAAAGCAATGACCCCGAGAATCGAAAAGAAGTCGTCCAGATCATGGCAAAAACAGCGCACTAGCAGGTAGCATATCCCGATCTCCGCGATTTTTCCCGTGATGAAAATCGGACCTGCCCCGTCAGCGCCCTTTTCGTGGAAGAAGCTGGCAAGAAACAGCCAGCAGCAAAACGCCACCATCAACTTGTCGATGAGATTCACCCCGCCGGAGATTCCCTCCCCCTTCACCAGGATCCGAAACAAACCAACAACGAGGAGCAGGCGGAAAACCGGAAGATTCACGCCGATGTTGAATGCCTGGCCGTGTGTGATATAGAGGACCCCGAGCAACAGCGGGATGGGCGCCCACCTTCGGGGCACGGACATCAGAGCGATGGCCGTCACAATAAAGAACAGGAAGCCGAGGGGATTCACGGGAATGAGGGGGGTGAGGTTCTTCCCGGTCGAATCAGCAACCGCGGTCGAGGACATCTCGATACACTTCCGCGAGTTTTCGTCCCGCTTCGTCCCACGTCAATTGCTCGAGGTCAGCGGTCGAAGCGGCCCTAAGGCGAGCCAACAGGGCGCGATCCCGGTCCAGAAGCCTGATGTGGTTGGTCAGGGCATCCACGTCACGGGTAGGATGAATCAAACCATTCCCCATGTGCTCGCAGACGGCTCCAGAAGAGTCAGACACCAACAAAACACAACCCGATCCCCTGGCCTCGTAGGTAACCAGCGCACTGCCTTCTTCAACGGACGACAGCACGAACACATCGCTCTGGGACATCAGATCGGGAAGATCGGTTCGATGTCCCATCACCTTTACGCTGGGATGAGAGAGCATCGGCTGCAAGAGCTCCGCATAGCCAGGGATAAACTCACCGCAAACCATGAACGTGCCCTTTTCGTGGGCTCCCGATGCAAGCCAAGCCTTGAGCGCATGATGTAACCCTTTCCTCGGCTCCACCACTCCCGCATAGATCATCACCAGCCCGTCATGCTCTGCCCCGTTGGCCTGATGAGACGAGAACCTTGAACGATCGAATCCATACTGATGCCTGACGAGCTTCGATTCGGGATATCCGCGATCCATGAACGTCCGCGCAACGAAATCCGACGGACATAGCAGGTAGTCAGCTTCATCGTACTCCCGCTCTTCGAGTTCGAGTCTTTTCTGACTGAACTGGTGATCATGATCTTCGGGAAGAGAAATTCCGACTTCCTTGTTCTCTCGCTCAACCTCCGCGTAGGCGAATGCCGTGTGGGCATTCGGCCGCTCGAGTACCACCGGGATACCGTACTGCTTTGCGACACGGGTGGTCCGCAAGGACGACAACGGCCAAGCATGGACCACATCAACCTCCCGATGATGAAGCGCTAGCCAGCGGGAGGTCACAAGGTCGTGCCATGAGCATGCGAGATCACGACCGATCAAGCGGTAAGGCACCCTCACCTTGCCCAGCGACAAGGTGGTTTTCACCGACACCTCCCCATTGAGCGGGCGTGCTTGGGAACCTGTGAACACGGCCATCTTGGCTCCAGCACGGGAGGCACCTTCAACTTGCTGCCAAGCGGTTGTGCAAATACGTCCACCACCGATTTTGTGGGGGAAACTGTAAAGAACTCTTACGGGGGGAATCACGGGCTTGGGGGGGAAGTGCCAGCAATGCCGTTGGGGATATAACCCTCGTCCGGGGAAGTCTGGCCGAAAAGGCGGAACTCTGGCATTCGAAGTGGCACCGAGCATCCACAAGGTGCCACCTGAAAACTGCGCGCGGTCGCCTTTGGCGACTACTACGTCAGGAGCCGGGTCAAGGTGCGGAGGTAATCCTCAATCCCTGCGGTGCTGACGGTGGAGGTGTCGTCCCGATCACAATGTCCGAGACAATGTGGGAACCACTTCCCAATGACACCAATCCGAGATGGTCGAGAGAACTGACAGTGGACTGTTGGGTCCTGAAACTGTAATTCTGGGCGATCTGAACGGCGCTACCCCCGTTTGGAGTGACTTTGACGGAGTATTTTTTGGCCGCGAGATCGACGCTAAGTTCGAAATGATACATGGTCCCGGCGCCATACGGCACTGTGGCAAGCGCTTGGTAGCTGCCTCCATTCCGGACATCGATGAAGCCGCTGCTGGCAAACCGAACAATACAGGCCAGATCATCGTATCCAGACGCTGCCCCCAAGGACAATCCCATCACTCCGTCGATCTGATTGGCATCAGGCATCGCATTCCAACTGATCGTGAACGCTCCGGTTTGCGTAGGGATACTCACGTTGGTCCACGCTTCGCTAGCCGCATAAGAGTTACCAATTCCGAACTGCGCTGACGCCACAGGACTGTTCTCGCTTCCAACTTTGACACCAACAGCTTTCAACGTCGACGTCGACGAAACTAGAATTGGCCCACTGTATACAGTGGAGCTTGAAGTCGGCGTACTACCATTCAACGTATAGTAGATCGTTGCTCCTGCAGTCGGACAGGTAATCGTGACACTTTGCGCACTGCTGAATTGCCCTCCTTGGGGGGAAATCACCGGAGCCGACACCTGATTCACGATGAAGTAATCCTCGGTTTGGACGGACGAAGCGTCCAAATCGGGAGCGGTAGCGAAAGCTCTGATCGTGGCCGAGGCGGACACCGTGACCGGGCCCGTGTACTTGGTCGACGAAATGGTCGGTGTGCTTCCGTTTGTCGTGTAATAAATTGAGGCGCCTGCGGTGGAACAAGTCATCGTCACAAGCTGTGGCGACCCGTAGGTGCCCCCCCGGGGAGCCAAGACCGGAACCGAGACATCGGACGTTGCTCCTGGCTTCGCCCAGATTGTGCTCAAATATGCATCTGTCGGATAGGGAGGCATCCCTGAATTCGTTGCGTTCAATGAAGTATCCACCGTCCACTGACCCGACAGAGGCTGGTTTGAGGATCCATATGAACGGTCAACCTTTGTATTGATCACCGAGCGCCACGGCCGTGCGGCGTCAGAGGTGTTAATCGCCATACCCCCGATGAAAATCGAATCCTTCGCCTCGAAACCACGGCCGGAACCATTGAAGGCATTGGTTGTGGCCTCAGTCGATCCACCCGGCAAGTGAGGATACCTCGAAAGGGACACTTCCCCCGAAACTACATAGCAATGCTCGAGGGCGAGACCGTCGACATTGCCTGTCTGAATCGAGCAGTTGTTGGATGCGAAGAATGCGCTGTCGCGGAACACCATGGTGTCGTAGCTACCACCACCAGCGGCGGCGAACTGCACCGTATCGGTATGAGGCTTGCTGCCCGTATAGGGGTACTCGAAAAAGCGCGGAGCATGGTAGCAACCGTCAAAACGCCAATCCGAGAATCCGCCCCCACCTGCGTAATAATCTGCTGAATCTCCGTTTTTGACGTAGTGATTCGGTTGGACGACCTCGACAATCTCCATTCCTTCGGTCACGAATCCATCGGTCCCATATAGACCCAAATGTCCCGTACACTTGGTCCAAGCTAACGCTGAACGGCGACACCCCTGCATCTTGATACCGTCATTGCCATCCTCTTGGAAGCCGGCAAAGCAGACACCATGAACTTTCAGGAAGCGAACGCCTCCAAGAAGCTTCACGGTACCATACCCATCTCGAGGAGCAATTGTTACGCGCTGGTTCCAACTGACCGAACCAAGATTCTCCAGCACCGGTTTGCTCCCGCTGCTGTTTCCATTCCCGGTGAGGTTACCCGGCGCAATTAGAATCAAGGTGCCACTATTCGCTTGGGCGTCAGTAACCCCCTTCAGGGCAGTCTCAATGGCCGACCAGCTGCACGCCACTTGAATCGTGTTCGCCACATTCTCGTCGTACATGAACGGCGTGGGGATGAGTTCTGGCCAATGGGTCCCATTCGCTCCGAACGAAGCGATCCGATTTGGTTTGGCTTGCCCAGCCAGAGGTAGAGCAAGGAGCGAAATGGCGAGTTTGAAAAATTTAAGTCTCATGAACAATATCGGTGATTTTTTCCGAGAAGCTCACCAGGCCTTAGGGGGCGCCGACCGGGCGAAAAAGAGCACTCGGTAGGGAACAGCTTTCCAACCGTCCTTCAATTCGAGCATTTACTAAGCGGTGTTTCCCCGCAGAAGCCGGGTCGAAATGGAAAGACCTGAATTCTAGAAAAATTTGACAGTCTCGTTTTTTTTTAAATCTAATGCACCTTAGAATCCGGTTTTCGGACCTGTTAGCAAGGCGCAATTGGTCAGACCAGCCTAACTGTTTGATCCCGACACAATCGACTCTATTAGCGCGGGTTACAACTCCCCTCCAGAAACGTCAATCTTGGGAAGCAGCCCCAAATTTCGCCTTCGAACAGAATTTGCACCCCGACAAACAGGAATCTCATCAAATTGGAGGACAGCGGCGGAGGAAGAATAGGGAGCGACAATCTTCAAGGAGCCAATCCATGCTTCAGTTTACCAATCCGCGCCAGGGTCTCCCTCCGCAAGGGCTTACGACTGGAAATCAAATCTGGAAGCAAATCCTTGGCCGACTGCATTGCCCGGAAAAAGTCCTTCAAATGTCCGCCGCTGCACGCCTTTGCAAACTGATAGCACAGTCTGGGAACCAAATAATGGACCGCCCGAAAGCCGGGCAGGCATGAAACGGCTAACAACACTTGGTTGCGGGGCTTATAGAAAACCGAAACCTCACTTCTCCGAGAAACTTCGTTCGCATGATGGAGAGCTACTAGATCCGGGCAATGCAGAATGGAGCCACCTGCATCAAGAATACGATAAGCGAGCTCAACCTCTTCATAATGCATGTACAGAACCTCGGGATACATCCCAGCATCCACCACCGAAGCTTTTCGAAACGCGTATGCAGTACCGCTGAAATACGAAGTCAGAAACCTCTTGTCGGCATATTCTTCAACAGGCACGGGATGCCACCACCTCAGCACATCCTCAGCTACTCCGTTTGGCATCAATAATCGAAATGCCAAGCCACACACAGATGGCTCTTCGACAAAGCGCTGCTGAACCTTCGATAAAAGATATTTGTCCGGGAGGGTTACATCACTATCCAGGCCTACAATAATCTCTCCCTTCGCGTGCCGAATTCCTCGGTTACGAGATACAGCGGGACCGCCGTTCTTCGCATTCTCGAGCAAAATCACTTGCGGAAACCGATCCCGAATCGCTTCGGCGCTGTCGTCTGGAGAGCAGTCGTCGACCACGATCACTTCGATGTCCACATCCTGCTGCGCGAATACGTCAGAAAGCAAAGCCAAAACGCAATCGCGCCGATTATAGCTTGGTATGATCACACTAATCATATCGAACGAATAGTCAGGGACATTCAGTCTGACATCGAATCATGCGGCAGATTCGCCGGTGCTTCCGTAACCACAGATCCACTTGCTTCTCTGTTGCCATAGCGTCTGCCACCTACCGGCGCTATCGCTGGCATCATTCCTCCGTTTTATCCTGCTGAGAGCCGCACGCAGCCCTGTCCCCGTCGCCAAGAAGAACAAACCCATTGCCTGGGGAACGCCCTTCCAATGCATCCTTACCAAGCTGGCTTTGCCACGGTACAGAAGCATCGTTTTGTGAACGGGAGTGTCAGAACACGCACCGACTTCATGGACCAACCGCGCATCGGGACAGATTACCGGCTTGTAGCCAGCCCGGTGCGCACGCATCGCCAAGTCAGCGTCCTCGCCATACATAAAGAAGCGCTCGTCCAACCCCCCGAGTTCGGACCAAACCTTCAATGGGCTCAAAAGGAAGCAGCCTGTTATGACACCAACCTCTCTGACGGTATCACGCTGCCAGCTACCCAACGATTCCGGGTCCAGCCATCGGTTGCGAGGAGCAAGCGTGGTGAGACCGAATGCAAATAGTGTCATGCTCCAGAGGGTCGGAAGACCCCAGCAGGAAGAAGGTTCCAAGCTGCCGTCCGGCCTGAGTGTTCGACCGCCATAAAGCCCGTGGCCGGGATTCCTCCGGGCGAAATCAACTACCACATCCACCGCAGAATCGAGGATCACCGTATCAGGATTCAAAAGGAGCACAAATTCGGCATCAGCATGCTTCACTCCGAGATTCACCCCAGCAGCAAATCCCAGATTCGTTCCTGGGACAACCAGTTCGACTTGCGGAAACTCCCGCCGGATTAGCTCGACAGTGCCATCACGGGAGTCGTTGTCGACGACGATGACCTGTTGATTTACGTCCTTCCTCTGCGTGAAAACACTTTCGAGGCATGCTCCGATGTGGTCCTCCGAATTGTAGGACACGATGACAATGGCTACGTCAGCTTTCATGGGGGGGTACAGCTTGAGTGGGTGCTCGGTTTCCAATGACCCTTGCGGGTACTCCTGCCGCGATGGATTCGGCGGGAAGATCTTTCGTTACCACGGCGCCCGCACCAACAATACAACCGTCACCGATCGTAACGCCAGCGGTGACCACCACGCGTGCGCCAAGCCATACATCAGTGCCGATGCGGATATCGCGTTCGTTCTTCGGCTGCTGCCGGAAGGGCTTGCCGGTCTCGAACCTGTAGTCTGAAGCGGTGACAAAGACTTCCGGGGCAAGCGACACGTAATCACCAATGATAATGCGTCCGGTCGAGTCGCCGGCCCACAAGTAGCACCTCTCGCCAATATGACAGTCTCGACCTATCACAATTCGTTCACCGTTCCGGAGAGAGACGTTTGGAGAAATTCCAGTCCCCTTCCCCATAACGATCTTTCTTTTCTCGCGAACATGGCTATACCCACAATAATGAAAGAGTCGAAGGACATGTAAATAAGTGCGAGGATCAGCAAACGACCTGACTGCGTTCAACACTTTTTTGAAGAGTTGGCTCATCGCTCAGAACCTTGGCCGTCAAAAATGAAACTCCGGATACCATCAACCAGACTGCCGGAAGCGTGATCTGCGATTGGAGACTTAGCCCGAAGCTCGTCCACATGATCCAGCCTCTCTCGAAGCTCGGCTTCGTCGAAGGCCACATCCACGTTACCCAACGCCATCATTCTTCTGGCGGTTGCCGTCTGATGCTCATTGCGGTGCTCGCCGAGACTAGCTTTCTTTGGAACCACCAGGATCGGCTTCCCATGGAGAAGCGCGGAAAGTATGGTCCCCATACCCGCATGTCCAATGACTAGATCAGCCTCTGCGAAGCGCCGCTTGAATTCGGATGGTTCGAGAAATTCGACGAATGGGATGTGCTGCGGCTCCCAAGCTCCATCGCCGATCTGGGCGAAGACATCGGTTCGCCCGGACTCCAACGCCCATTTATCAATAACCTTGAGCATCCGATCAAAAGGCTGATCGGTTCCAACAGTCACGAAGATCATAAGACGTTTCCAATACAGGAAGGGCCATTTTTGCGCGCCAGATGCGGCCATTGCGTAAGCCAAAGATCCGCACACGAACCAGCCTTGTCTCCGGACATCGAAAGCTCCTCTGCATTCGCAATGCTATCCACCCAGATGGTACGGATCCCCATCATGCGTCCAATTTTCAGGGCAAAAAATCCAGGAGCTGCCCCCGTGGAGATCACAACATCGGGATCTTCTTGCCTCAACAACATGAAAATACTCCAGGCGGATCGCAGAAGCCCCAGCTTGTTCGAACGATTGGCATCAACGATCACCCGGAATTTCGCGTCCCCGACATCGGATTTATACCCTTCTTTGGCGGTGGCGTAGATCACTTCACAACCCTCAAATGCGGGTCGGAGGCGCAGCAGCTGAACCCAGTGCCCCCCGCCAGAGGCGATTGCGAGCACTTTTGGAGATCGTGGAGACATTCAGTTGGAAATTAGGAAGCACCACGTCCCAACAAGACAGCTGGAATGGTTTTTGCCAAAATCTTGAAATCGAGCCAAATAGACCAGTTTTCGATATATTCATTATCCATCTTCATCCACTGCTCGAACGTGGTACTACTTCTTCCACTGATCTGCCAGACACACGTTATCCCTGGCTTTACGGAAAGCCGCTTTCGGAAAAGCCATTCATATCGTTTCACCTCGTCCGGTAATGGAGGGCGCGGACCGACGAGACTCATCTCCCCGTGAAGAACATTGAAGAGTTGCGGCAATTCGTCGATACTCGTCTTCCTAATGAATCGGCCGATCCGTGTGATGCGCGGGTCGTTCTCGATCTTAAATGCCGGACCATCCAATTCGTTCAAGTGCTGAAGCTCCTTTTTTCTTTCTTCGGCATCAATAACCATCGAACGGAATTTGTAGATTTTGAATCGTCGCTGATTCATACCAACGCGATCCTGCGCGAACAAAGCAGGACCAGGGCTGGTAGCCTTGATGGCTATCGCAACGACCAGAAGCAACGGGAAGAGAACAATCAAAGCGATCAGTGACAGACCTGCATCAACGACTCGCTTCGCCAACAGTTGGAGGAGCATCTGCTCTCGGAACAAAGTAAGGACATGCTCCCCATCGAACTCCTCCAAATGCAATGACTTGAACAACGAACCATCTTGGAGATCTGGCATCAATCGGACAACAACGCCAAGATCTCGGGCATGCTGGACGACCTTGACGATGTCGCTGAAACGCGATTCCACCGGGAGGCAGACGATCATCTCATCAACCCGTTCACTCTTGAGTATTGCTTGCAAGTCATCGATCGAACCGAGAACGTCTCCTCGGGCATCCTCACCCGCCAAGAAGCACTCAGCCTCTTCAGAATTCTCGGCAACGAAACCTACAATTTTATAACCGAGTTCGGGCTTCGCATCGATCTTGGCTACCACTTCCCGGGCACGTTCATTCGCACCAATCACGAGGAGAAACCGGTAATTGTACCCCGACCGCCGGGCACTCATCAACATTACCCGCAAAAGCAGCCTGCTGACCACTCCGGCACTCGTAACGGCGGTCCAGAAGAGGACAACATTAACAGTGTTGATGCTCTTGACCGAGAACAACCCGCTAACGATCACCAGCCAAAAAGAGGCCAGCGTCGTAGCCTTAACGAGATCTCTCAACTGTGCTGTCAGCGCAACAAATCGATCTGCTTTGTATCGAATGCAGTAGGCAAAAATTCCAACCCAGCCCAGCGCCAACGCAAGAACCCCGATGGTATCGGCAATCCGATAATTACCTGGACTCACAGGCGGCCCACCACGCAGGGTTATTTCCGGACGGAAATAGATTATCAGCGCTGCCGAAGCGACGAGGACGATCTGGTCGAGCAGACGAAAACTATGAATGAGCACTTTGTGCCTCAATCGAATCATTTTTTGGGGGGGGATGGGGGGGTGAGACTCTTGTGGAAGATCCTCGTTTGGCTTTCTACCAATAAACCTCGACGCTAACAAGCAGGTTCCGCAGAATCTTGCAATTTGCAACCCTCCTTGCGAAACCAAGCGGAAATCTCCCTGGCCAAGGGGTTCCAAAACCTGCCTTGGTAGCTATCACAGAGGTGTTGCAGAAACTCCCGAACGTGGTTTACCGGGTAGGTGGTGGGAGAACCAGACCCGGAGAAGTCGATATAGTCCGGATGGATGTTGATGAGCGCCAAACCGCCTCGCTTGGCTATCCATTCCAACTTAGATTTCCAAACCTCGATCGATTGCTCACCCAGCAGAAGAAACAAGGTCGAGTCCTGCGGGAGTGTATATGGCAGCTCCACATAGCCATCACCAGAACCGGAACTTTCACTTTTCACCAAAAACGGGAAGATCGTGTGAGCTCCATTCGGCTGTGGCTCAAATGGATCGGTATCGAATGTCGATGCATCGTATAGAACATCGAGCTCGTGGATCCAATCCAACTGTCGAAGCATGAATGCAGACCGAAAACCAACCGCGCCCCATTGCCCGAGGTAGTGATTAATCCTTTTCGACTTGATCTCAAAGCCCTGCTTTGAGCTATACAAATGACCGTCGTGATTCAAATCGTGAACACCAATCTCGAAATTGTGAGCATCCAACCATTCACGCAGGAAAACTGGATCTTCATATGTCCCTTCCGGGATGAAATTGAACGATGACCTCAGACCCAGCGACTGTTCCAACTTCGCGAGATCCAATGCCTTTCCGATACCGGCGCTCGATTCAACATCGTGGGTGAGAACGAATGCGAATTCTTTCGACCCGGGCCAGCCCTGCCAACCCTGAGGAGCATCACCGGCAGCCTCATTGATGGGCCATGAACAGCGACTCTTCCTCGCGATTCGATGTGCCAAGCTCTTACGCAGAGCGAATCGCAGCCGACGTGGAAGGCATGGTTTCAACCAAAAGTAGCCACGCGCCAGAAGCCCGGGAGATCCGGCGGCCATCGCCTCATAAGCTGATATTGAAACCTTCGACACGCCGAGTGTATAGCTTTGGGTGTTCTGATTTATAGGGCCCCAACATTGCTTCCGATGACCTAGACTTCCCCCGAAACCCAACGGGGAGCATGCGACTTCGCTTTGTTGAAGACACACGAAACATCAGCCCTCCCCTTGATGAGCTCAGAGTATCCCCACTTCAGTGTGTCACGGTTGGTATTCTCGCCATCGACCACCAGCAACACCTTGTCCATAAGTCCAGCCATGGCGATCGTGGGGCTCGTCTGATCCATCGGAGGCATGTCGAATATGACGTAATCAAATTCACTTGCTCGAAAGTGCGGGAGCATCTCGTACAGATGCATCGGCCCAAAGTTATTGCTTCCCCCATCTCCCTTCCGAGCACCCACGCTCGCCAAATAGAGGTTCTGGGTCCCTTCCTTGAACCGCGTGTTCCGAGCAGTCTGAAGAGCCCCCGCCAGGGAATGCAGCGGCTTACCGCCGAACATCGGATTCTCCTCCAATTGATCGGAACTCAAGTCGACGAGCAGCACCTTCGCGCCGTTCACTTCCGAAAAGGCCTTTGCAAGACCAGCCGCAATAGTCGACGTACCCGAACCAGCAGACAGCCCGGTCACAGCCATCATCTTCGGCTTGTGAGTCATGTTGTTGATCTGAAAATTGAAGACAATTCTATCTCTGATGGCTTCCGAATATGGGTGGATGAAATGATCCGTTCTCCCGTGGAATCCGCCTCCGCCTACAGTTTCCCGCAATGCAGGTAGAGTTTTCGTTCCCTCAGCAATCGCAGCATTCATCTCTTCTCGAGAAATTAGCAGTACACCTCGGTTCTTCGGTTTCACGAATGGAATCGAGAGCATCAGAGGAACCTGCAAGCGGGTCTCGATTTCAGCAGGGCGTTTGATTCTCCGGTCCACAACCAGTTCGAGGAGAAATGCTAATCCAAAGCCGACCGCGACTCCCGCGCCAGCCAATCCGAGGATAATTTTTTTGGTGAGATCACCAAACGTCCTCTCGGGCACCGAGGGATGTTGCACGACCGGCAGGTTCGATAGCTTGGTAGGGTCTAGATCATGATCGATCTTCGCTTTTTTGAGCTTGGAAGCCAGCAACCGGTAATCGGCATCTTCCATCTCTTTGCGTCGCTCAAGCTCCGTCATCTTTGGTTCGATCGCCGTAATTCTCCTGAACCGAATTTCCAAATCCGACAAATTCGCCTGATAGCGGGAAATCTTTGCCTCGACCTCACCGAGGGCAACCTCATGCCGTTCCAATTCCGATCTGGGATCTAGGGACACATTTGCACCGTTCTCTCCAGCCGGCGCCAGAACCAAGCTCGGCTTTCGTTCAATCAGTGCAAGTCTTTCGGCTTCGACCTTCGAAACCTCCTCTTCGTTCTTTATGATCAGAAAGTGACCATCCGCGTATTTTGACGACAGTTCATTACCCCGCTTCCGGAGGTCAGTGAGTTTATCCGTCAGCCCCTGATAGATTACTATGTCCTCGGGTGTCGCCTGCTGGGTTGGCAACGATGAGAGAGGTTTTTCAACCTCTCGATTTTTTTCCTCCTCACTCCCCGGCTCTGCCCCCCCCCCAATCCTAAGCTTCAGGGCTGCCACGGTTGTACGCAATGCATCCCGCTCAGCCTCGGAGGTCATCAAATCTTGTTCGATCTTGTCACGTTGCGTTGCATATGAAGTTGACTCTTCACGAATCGAGACAATTCCAGAGTCAGCCTTGAGCTGATTAAGTTCCTTTTCTGTCTTTTCCAGACGATCGCGCGCATTCTCCGTCTGCCGCGCCACTGACTCAAAAGCGCCAACCGATCGATGAATTTCCAGGTGCTTGTTTGGATACAGCATCATCACCTGCTGCAGAACATCCCGGGCCAGCTGAGGATCTGGGTTCCTGTAAGTGATTAGGACCACATTGCTTCCCCGGGAAACCGGCGCAACTTCCAAACCACCCAACACTACACTCGCGGCATCCGCCAGATTAGCTGGCCCTCTTCCTTTGGGGACGAGCCGATCGAGTCCGACTGCTTTTGCTACGTCTTCCGCCAGATCACCACTTCGTAATATCTCAAGCTCGGTATTAATAACTTGATCACCCGACCGACCACCGGTTTCAATTTCGTTCTCTCGAGCATCGACTCCGCCCCGCTGGAGGACGTAGTTGACCAGAATCTTCCCGTTTGACTGGTATAGAGGTTTCCGGGTTACGAATACCGCGGCGGCGGCGGCGAACCCCAAAGCACTACATATCAATATCAACCATTTGTGCTTAAATAGCACAAAAAGCACGTCCTGTACACCGATGGAAGGCTTGCTGGTCTTTGGTTCAGACTTCTGCATTTTTTTGGGGGGATGGCCAATTTATTCGGCTAGCGATTCGTCTTATTGCATATCGTAGGCAACAGTCGGAGGCACGGCCTCGATTGGCTGATGAGAATTATATCAGATATTGATTTTTTTTGGTCTCTTCCAAAACTCCTTGTCTGAAGTTCTCTTAAAATGGCGGTCGTGGCGCAGCATTTGTAGCTTCGGCCTTTGAATCCGGGTGCAGAACTCGGGCTGGATTTCCCGCAATCACCGACCTAGGTGCCACGTCAGAGGTAACAACACTCCCTGCGCCGACGAGGGCTCCTTCACCGATTACCAAGCCACCTAGAATCGTGGCTCCGGAGCCGATCGATGCACCTCTCTCAACGAGGGTTCTCTGGCAGGTCCAATCATCATCGCTTTGCATTTCTCCCCGCTCATTCACCGCACGAGGATAGCGATCATTCACAAAGTTGACCCCATGTCCTACGAATACCTCATCTTCCAAGATCACTCCTTCGCAAATAAATGTGTGGCTCGAAATTTTGCAGCGTGCACCAACCTTTGATCCTTTTTGGATTTCAACGAAAGCTCCAATCCTAGTCCCGTCTCCGATCTCGCAGCCATAGAGATTCACAAACCCGTGCAGTTTCACACCGGCTCCCATCCTCACATCCGGGGCGATACGAAGGCTGCCCTTGAATTCACTGCTCATGCATTGAGCTCTATCAATGATTTCTCCACGGCCAATGCGTTGCTGCGATCGGGGCTCATGCGGCTCTGACAGATCTTTACAGCTGCGCCATTCAATCTCAGTGATTCGGAACAGGCCTCGAGTATCCTCACGACTTCGAGACCGCACCTGCCACAGGACGATGGGGCGACGTTGCCTCTGATTGACTGGACAAAGTCCTCGCACACGACGCAAAGCGGCTCCCGTTGCTCGACACGAGGAATATAGCAATCGCCGTAGTGATAAGAGTACTGGAACTGAGTGAAATCCTTGTAACGGGGCGGTCGCTCTACTCTTACGTCGTGAATCTTGATCTTCTCGATTGCTTTCAGATCGTCAAAAACGATCATTTTTTGCGTTCCCACAAACGTCATTTGCCGAACTTTCCTAGGCTCAATCCAGCTATTCTGAATGGTAGCAAATCGTCCCCTCGAGAACCCGAGCGAAATATTGACCACATCTTCAATTCCATTCCCCATTTGGCTTCCTCCTTGGCAATTCACCACCAATGGAACTTCTTCCATGACATGGATAATGACAGAAAGATCGTGCGGGGCCAAATCCCAAGCCACATTGAATTCATTTTGAATGATCCCTAAATTGAGTCTCTGGCAATTGATATACTTCAATTCACCGATCTCACCCGATGAAACCAATTCAGCGATCTTCAATACAGCCGGCGAATGCAGATAGGTGTGATCCACCATAATGATGAGTCCTGATTTCTCTGCCATGGAGATCAAATCCTCACACTCAACCGAGGACCCGGCCATCGGTTTCTCAATCAGAACGTGCTTGCCAGACAACAGCGCCTCTCTCGCCTGCCGGTAGTGCAACGAAGCTGGTGTAGCTATCACTACGGCGTCCAGATTCGGATCCTCCAGCATCTGCCGGAATTCGGTGTAGCGCCGAGCTGCCGGATGCCGTTCCTGAAGCGAAGTTAATCGTGTTTCATCCGAGTCACAAAGTGCGGAGACAATTGCACCAGATGTATTTTCGAAAGCCCTCGCCAGATTTGGCCCCCAGTAACCGCATCCTACGATGCCGATGGCCAAATTGGAGTTCATAGACGGTTTTCGACGGGGCATTTCTTGTATCCCAAGAACTCTCGGCGATCCGAATGATTCATCCGAATTCTCCGCAACATGCATTGGCGAATTTGCCCGTAAAGTGCCCTCGGGGTTGCCAATAGAATGCGCAAGTCCAAACCAGGAGCTGACGAACGTGCGTACCTCACGTCCAAATCGTTCATTTCTCGGAAGGTTGTACTATTCTTCCCATTCACTTGCCAGAGACCACTCAGGCCGGGCAGTACCTTGAACCTCTCGCGCTGCGACGAACTGAACAATCTGAATTCGTCCAGCAAGCATGGTCGCGGGCCAACCAAGCTCATTTCACCACGCAGAATATTCAAAAGCTGCGGCAATTCATCTAGTCCGGTGGCCCGGAGGAAACACCCTCCCGCAATAAGTCGGGGGTCGCCCAACAAATCCAGCTTCATCATCGGCTCGCCTGATTCAACCAGCCGACTCACATGCAATTGATGGGACAATAGCTCTGCACCTTCATGCATGGTTCGAAACTTGTAGAGAGTGAAAACGCGCCCGCCCAAACCAACGCGCTTCTGCCGATAGAGTGCCGGCCCTCTCGATACCATCCGAATCCAGATGCCCACCACGAGCATGAGCGGAATCGAAAAAGTCAGTGAAAGAATCACCATGGAAGTGTCGAACCAGCGCTTCCAGCCAGGGATCTCCGGTTGGCAATATTCCTCGTCCTTCCACAGCTGACCGAGATTGGCCTTTCGGCCAATACCCGGTAGTTGAAGGACCTGATTGGGATTGGTTGCCTTACGACTTTTCGGGAGAGATGGGCGTTCCGAGCGGTGCGCCGTGGCCGGGCGGGACCGCCTTTCCTTCGGTTGCAATTTCATCGGGGGGGGGGAGTGGGGGGAGGCCGGTCGGACGAAGGCTTTACGTTCGATTACTTTTCGTCACCATTTTTCGGAAGACTACTCAGACTGATCACACGCTGCCGCCCTTGGTCGTTTGGCACTTCTCAGCGACAAAACCTGACAATCAGGGCCGGGTGGTGACCTCCCTATTGCCTACACAACCTCTCTGAAGAACTCCGTCAGCCTATCGTCGGAGCGATTGCAACGGAGACACTCAGGTTGGAAGTTTAGATGGGGAGATTTTTTGGGGGTGGGAAAACAGCAAAGCGCTTCTAGCAGAATCACCGTTGCTTTCAAGTATTTATTGGAATTTCGAGAGGAGTACCCGGCATTAGTTTCAATATTCGAGAATTTCAGATGACTTGATTTTCATGAAACCACCACCAGCGAGGCGCATTTCCAAAAAAAATAGGCTTTCCGCCAGTGCTGGCTATGGGGGAAAGTCGTCTTATTGCTTGTTGCTCCCAACGATCATCCTCGCCCATTCTCCTTGATTCCAGCAGGCGTCGAGCCAGCCTCAGGCTCGAATGCTACAAGGGCCTGCGGGATTTTCAATTCCGTTGGGAATCCGAATCAAGCCCGCGTAATTCGGCGAATCGTTAAAATTCCACCTCAATTCCAGTGGACAGCTGCCACTGGGACCAGTCTTTTTGGCCGTCATTGGTTGCCCAACGGACAATCGACTCAAGAGAAACCCGCTCGTTGAAGAGCTGTCTCCGATACCCGAGGTAGGTGCTGTAGAAACGCTCATCACCTCTCGTGGCCGCTGTCGCACCGACGGCCTCGTAGTCGGTAAAGCTCAGCCCGGCTCCGAATTCGAGCGAGGACGTTTCGAAATTCCGCACGACCGCCATTGAGAACGTCAGGTCATTCACAAGATAATTGACGTTGTTCGGAGAGGGCACGGTTGCGTAACGCACTCCTCCCCTGAAACTCCACCTCTCGTTGTAGAAGTATTCCGCCGCAAGCCCGCCAGCCGGACCTGCGTCTCGCCCCCCCCCGGTCCTTGAGTTCTTCGCGAACTCCACACCTGCAAAGGCATCGATCCGAATCCTTTCACCCCACCGGTACCGTGCTTTCGCGAGCACTCCGATCGCATCCCGCTCGCCGGTGCTAGCAGAATCCGTCAATGTGTGCCGGATTGAAGGACCAAAGCGGATGCGTTCGGTTGCATCCCAAAGCCCGGATATTTCCGAGGTGTAGACGTCTGCACCAGCCCTTCCACCAGAGCTGTAATCCGATGACGACGCAGACCAGCCTGCCAGAATAGATGTTCTAGGCGCCAGCTGGTATGATCCGGCTATCCCGTAGGTCAAAATAGATCCCTGAATGAATCCCCCGGCAATCCGGTCTGAGGAAGACACTTCGGAATAGCTCGCGTACGCCGTCACCGTTGTCTTGGACGCTTGGTACCGGAATGAAACCTCACCGGCATGATCGATCCCATTGAGATCGGAATGATTCAGGAAAACTCTCGCAGTCGGCGAATATCGAGCTTCCAAGGAAAACTCAGCATTTCCCTCCGGATCCGTACGATAGGCAATCCAAGGAGCGATCTCCGTTGTTAGCTCACTCTCAGTGTAGTCCGCATCGAGAAAAAAGTTGGAATCGTAGGTGACGAGGCCTTCCAAACCAAAATAGACGCCCCCTTTCACGCCTTGCGCCAAAGTCGGAGGGAAGAACGCGTCCGACAAGACGCGGTCACCCTCACCCACCTGGAGCGAAAAGTCTTGGGAGTACGATGGGGTCGCGGATCCCAGCAGGCCGACAAGCAGGGAGGTCGCAGTGAAGCAGGGGGGAATCAGGCGCAACGAACGCATTCAAAAGGGCGGATGATTGTTAGAAGTATCGATCTTCAAGGCTCTGGTTGTCAATCCGAAACGGAGATCCACACGGGCTGCCCATCAGGCCGTCAGCTTTGGCCATCCAGTCGCCAATCTGGTGATTCAATTGCACTATTGACCGCCTCCATGTGCCTCAAGCCTGAAGAAAGCGGATGGTTCCGTGGGTAGGAATCGGAACTCGGCGGCTCCTTGCTCATTTACGGACACTTGGGACTCGAGAATTGGAAATTCGGCGAACTCCGACAGCTCCGATGAACTCCGTACGCCAATCGCCAGGCGGAAATGATCCGAACCCGGAACTTTTGGAAGAAGAGTTGCCGCAGAATTCATCTCTTGAAGCTGCGACCCACTAAAAAGCCCCAAAGCATTGGCCCCGGACTGCATAATCTGGATCAACTCCTCGTCATTCACCTGCCAATCAAAGCCCATGGACTCCATTTGAAGCTCAGCAACATCGTTCACTCCGTCGCCGTCAGTGTCGTCCTCCGCGGACAAGGCCTGACCGGTCAACGAGATGTCGAAGGGGTTGCCCGTTCCAGCATTGCTCTCAATCCGCAGGCTGCTCGCCAACGAGCCTTTGGACGCCGGAACAAAGTAAACTTGGAACACGAGCACCTCGTCGACTTCCAACTCGACGGGAAGGGCCGGCAAATCAATGTCAAAATCGGCCTCATTCCCCCCAAGCAAACCGATGGCGGTGACCTCCAGAACCGCGGTGCCGATATTCCGCACAATCACTTCCTGAACCGCACTGGTCGAACCAACCGGGACGTTCCCAAAAGGAATATTGGCTCCGCTGCCTACCAGCCCCGTTCCCGGCGGTTGTTCAACCTGCAATTCCGGCGAAGGTGGATCCGGTGAAAACAAATAGGCGGCCCCACGGTCCGCGGTGTTCGAATCAAAAAGAGGCACACCAACCACGATGCGGGTTCCATCCATCGCCAAATCGAAGCCGAATTGGTCGTCCTCGGCCTGCACCACCGTTTCCAAACGTTCCGCAGGTGTCGGATACGTTGCCGACGTCAATTCATAAACATAACACGCTCCTCCGTTTGGAGCGATATCATCATCGTCCGGCGCTCCCACCACAAACCGGGTCCCCGAGATTCCCAGTCCACCGCCGAATCGGGCGCCCGTACCCGCTCCGGGGTAACCGATGAATCCAGGCGTCGTGGGAAAGTCGGAAGCCAAATCGTAGACATGAACGGCACCTGCATTTGATGCAACGGTGTCGTCCTCCGGACTCCCCACCAAAACGTAAGGCCCCGAAACCGCCACGGAGAAGCCAAACTGATCGTCCGCGACGGGTGAAGGGTTATCGAGAACGAAGATCGCTGTCGTCGGGGTCGGTGAAGTGAGGTCGTAAACAAACGCGCTTCCTGAATCGACGGCACCAGCATCATCCAACCTCGCTCCAACCACCACGAGCGATCCGGAAATCGCAACCGAATGGCCGAATTCGTCGCCTTCACCCGGTGCCGGATTATCGAGGGTCAGGAACGGAACTCCCGGCGTCGGACCCGAGAGATCATAGACGTAGACGCTCCCCGCCTCGACACCGCCGATTTTGTTCTGAAAGCATCCAATCACGACGATCTGCCCCTCGATCGCCACGGCATTGCCAAACTCATCGGACGACTGTGGCGTCGGATTCGTTAGCGTCCGGACAGGAGTCGTCGGATTCCCCGAGCTGACGTCGTAGATGTACACCACCCCGGCGTTGCTGGCGCCGGTGTCCTCGTGATCGGCTCCGACGGCTACGAGATTGCCCGAGATCGCAACGGCATTGCCGAAGTAGTCGTTGGTGGATGGTGTCGGGTTGTCGAAAACCAACACCGGCTGGGTGGGAAGCGACGACGAGACATTGAAGACGGCAACACTTCCGGCATTGCTGGCACCCTTGTCGTCGTGGGGGCTCCCGGCCACCACGAGATCCCCATGGATCGCCACGGCAGACCCGAATTCCTCCAAGGACGACGGGCTTGGATTGGCGATCGAAAACAATGACTGACCCGGTGTCGCCGAGGAAAGTTCGAACACGTAAGCACTACCGGCATCTTTGGCGACGGTCCGATCTTCGTAGGCACCCACGACCAGTCGGGTCCCGGACATTGACACCGCGGCTCCAAATTTGTCCCCCGATTGGGGATCCGGATTGTAAATGACCGACTCGGGGAGATCGGGATCGACCGCCAAGAGATTGAACAAATAGGCCCGGCCCGAATCTTCTGCTATTCCATCATCGAAACCGGCTCCCACGATCACCGTGTCGCCCGATACGGCGACCGAACCTCCGAATGCATCCTCGTTGGCAGGCGTTGGGTTGAAAAGCGAATGTCGTGGAATCGCCGGAAATTCCGCAGCCAAGTCGAAGACATAAGCAGCTCCCGAGTTGATCGCCCCGGTGTCATCCAAAGGAGCTGAAATCACCACCCGTGATCCAGCGAGAGAAACCGAGTATCCGAAATGGTCGTTCGAGCCGGGGCTTGGATCGGCAAGTGTCAGCACCGGAACGCCCGGCGTCCCCGAGGAACCATCGTAGACAAAAGCCCGGCAGGCATCGCCGCTCCCGTCGTTTTGAATTGATCCAACAACCCAGGAACTCCCCTCGATGGCAACCGAGTGTCCGAAGTTCTTTCCCGCTGGATTCGGATTGGCCAGTTGCCGCGCCGGCAGCGATGGAGTTCCGGACGCGAGATCGTATAGATAAGCGCAGCCTGCATCGGTCGTGCCAAAGTCACCGCCGGGAGCACCGACGATCAAACTGTCTCCCGATAACGCCACGGCCCACCCGAACAGATCGTTTTCATCGGGCATGGGGTTGTTGAGCGTGAGGACTGGAACTGCGGGTGTCGGCGAATTGAGGTCATAAACATACACGATGCCCGCATCGTTCTCTCCGGTATTGTCTTCCGGCACCCCGACGATCACCCGGCTCCCCGATACCGCGACGGATGATCCGAAGTGGCTCTGACGCAACGGACTTGGATTCTCCAGGCGATGGGTCAGTGCACCAGTCGCGGAATCGTGGATCCAAACCACGCCGCTGTCCTCGCTTCCTGAGTCATCCCAAGGAGCTCCCACCGCAACGATCCCGCCATCGATGGCCACGCTATAGCCGAGTCGGGTCGCCGTCTGGTTGGACGGACTTGGTGAATCGAATGCATGGATCAATGAATACGGCAACGGGGCCGCGCACGACGGTTCCCCGGTCAGCAAAACCACGAGAGCCGCCAGCAAACGGTGGATAACCGGCGGGGCGAAGGGTCTGATCTTGCGGGGAATCACGGTGCTTCGAGGTTACTCTGTTTCCAATCTGAAAAATGCGGCGTCGTCCTCCACACCGAACAGGAACTCCAGTTCCCCGTCGTTATTGACCGACGTTTCCGGCTCACTCATCGGCAGCGGGACGAATCCCGCTCCCGCGTCCTTTTCAAGGAACCACGAAAGCTTGAGGTGACCACTTTCAGGAATCCTCGAAATGGTCGGTGCCGGGATCCGGAGTGATTGGACTTGCCCGGGAGCAAAGAAGCCCGCCGAGTTCAACGAAGTCTGAAACGTTTGCACCAAGGACGGATTCGGAACTTCCCAGTCAAAACCCAAAGCCGCCATCCGGAGTTCCGACACATCGTTCAACCCGTCACCGTCGGTGTCCTCGCTTTGAGAAAGGGCCTGCCCGGTCAAATGAATCTCAAAAGGGTTCTCGTCTTCATCGCTGCTCTCGATCCGCAGAACCGCAGACCGCGGGCCGGACGCGAGAGGGCTCAAATGCACGCTAAAGGTGGTGTCCTTGTCAGCCGCCACGGTCATGTCCATTCCTGCCAGATCGATCGAGAAGTCACCGGCATCTTCACCCTCAAGCGAAATCTGCTGGATGGTGAGGCCGGTGATGCCCGTGTTCAGGATCGTGAATTCCGAGGTCCCTCCCCCGCCCGCGCCGATCCCCACCGCACCGAAATGGGAGCTCCCGCCATTCGCCAAAACAGCCTCCAACGGACCCTTCACGGCGATCTCCGGGGCCGCGGGTCCGAAAACATAGGCAGCCCCCTTGTCGATCTCAGTCTTGTCGTCCATCGGTGTTCCGACGACCACAATGACTCCCGCTGCCGCGATGGACGCACCGAAGTGATCTCCTGCGGAAGGGCTTGCTTTCCCGATGGTAGCCGTGGGGACTCCCGGGGTTGGGGATGACAGGTTGAAGCAGTAGCCTCTCCCCGAGTCGGCCCCGCCGTTGTCGGCGAACTTCGCCCCGACCGCCACCCTGGCGCCGGACACGGCCACCGCCCCGCCGAACTGATCTCCTGCCACCGGCTGCGGATGATGGAGTGTTCGGAAGGGCAACTCCGGCGTAGCGGAGGACAAATCGAACAAATGCACGGCGCCGCCATCTACCGCCGCAGCGTCATCTCCATCCGCTCCCACCGCCACCAGATCGCCCCAGATTGCCACCGAGACTCCAAATCGATCGTCCGTGGCTGGCGTCGGATTCTGCAAGCTGTGGGCAACCACCCCGGGCGCCGCGCCGCTGAGATCATAAATGTAGACCTGCCCCGAATTGAGTCCGCTTTCATCGTCCATCGCCGAGCCCACAACCACCCAATCGCCGGCAATGGACACCGCACCGCCGAAACCATCCCCGGTTGCGGGGCTCGGATTGTCGATGGTGAGCAACGGCACCTCGGGGTTCGCCCCGGAAAGATCGAACACAAACACCCTGCCGGCATCGACCGCGCCCTCGTCGTCAGCGGGCACTCCGACCACGATTCTGCTGCCCGATACCGCCACCGAGGTGCCAAATCCGTCCCCGATCGCCGGCTCCGGATTGGCAATCGTTAGAATCGCCACCTCGGGGGTTGGGGACGCCATGTCGAAAATGTGGATGGTTCCCGCGTCCGGGGCTTCGTCATCCTCACCGGCGTCGCCAACGACAATCACCGAGCCCGAAACCGCCACCGCGCTACCAAAGCGGTCGTCAATTGCCGGGACGGGATCCTGCAGCAAAGCGACTTCTGTTTTCGGCGACGTCGAGCCGAGGTCAAAGACCCGGACCAATCCCGCCCCGGAAGCGCCGGTATTGCTGTCGGGAGAACCGATCGCGACCAAGTCCCCGGAGATCGCCACCGCCGCCCCGAAATGATCGGCCGACTTCCGCAGGGGATTGCCCAGCACCGACACCGGAACCCCGGGTGTCGGCGAGGACAAATCGAAAAAGTACGAGGCGCCCGCGTCGTCCGCCTCCGCGTCATCGTACCACGCGCCCACCAGAATTTCGCTGCCCGAAATGGACACCGAGTTCCCGAAGAAATCGCCTTCCTCCG
Organism: Neoluteolibacter marinus; assembly: GCF_014904755.1. Classification (GTDB taxonomy): domain Bacteria; phylum Verrucomicrobiota; class Verrucomicrobiia; order Verrucomicrobiales; family Akkermansiaceae; genus Haloferula; species Haloferula marina. The sequence continues at coordinate 121,670 of NZ_JACZFQ010000003.1, read as the reverse complement.
GCGTGGGCTTGGTCAAGGTCATGAGCGGCAGGGACGGATTCGGACCGGCAAGGTCGTAGACGTGGCAAGCCCCGCCGCCCGTGACAACCGAGGCATCGCGATACTCCCCGACCACCAGAAGCTCTCCGGAAAGGGAGACCGTGGTTCCAAAGTTTTCGCCTTCCCGGGGATCCGGATTCTCGAGGATCAGCATCGGGCTTCCAGGGCTCGCTTCCAGCAAGTCGAACACCGCGACGCGGCCCGCGTTCAAGGCCCCGGTATCAGCCGCCTCGATGCCCACCGCCACGATTGTCCCGGAAATCGCCAGCGCGTTGCCAAAATGGTCGTTGTCCGCGGCACCCGGGATCGAAAGCACCACCGCCGGCTGACCGGGCGTGCTTGAATCGAGTTCGTAGACATAGGCGCTCCCTGCATCCGGGGCCCCTGTGTCGTCACGGTAGGCGGCGACCACGACCCGTGTGCCGGAAACTGCCACCGAGGCGCCAAAATTGTCGTCCTCCGCCGGCAGCGGATCCGCCAAGCTGATCAGCGGTACGCCGGGCGTGGTCGACGACAGATCGTAGACATGCACCTTGCCGGCATTGGTTGCCCCGCTGTCGTCCCGCCATTCGCCAACGACCAGCGTGTCCCCGTCCAGTGCAACCGAATTGCCAAACTGGTCGTACGCGGCCGGGTCGGGGTTGTCCAAACTGAGGACCGGAACCGTCGGTTCCGGAGCTGCCATGTCAAAGACATGGACGCGGCCGGCATGCGGGAATCCTCCAACCGTCGATTCCTCGGCCACCGCTACCCGGGTGCCCGAAATCGCCACGGCGTGCCCGAAATAGTCGAATGGCTCTCCCATCTGGTTCTTCAGGACCCGCACCAGTTTGCCGGTGTCGCATTCAAAGACCTTCACCACGCCGGTGTCGGCTCCCATGTCCTCGCCGGCGTCGAACATCGGATTCCCGATCACCGCCAGATTGCCATCGATCGCCACGCAGAATCCCTGCTTCTCGTATTCCTGGGGTAGCGACTTCGGCGCATAGAGCGCGTGCCTCAAGGTATCCGGCACTTGTCCGGATCCCAGCGACCCGGTCATCCACACGAGGATCCCGGCCATCTGGATGGCACTGATTTTCTGGGGGGGTGTTGGCATCGCGTAACCCGTGCCCGCAGACGGAAAACCTTACCGCAAAAGCACTGTCGGTGTCACTTGGGAGCACCAACTGCGCCAAGGCACGACTGCCATTTTCGCGGAACCACAAGCACTGTGGAGGACATTCTCACCGGGGGGAGTTGAGATTTTCTGGGGAGGAAGGCGACTGGAAGGAAAGTTCTTGGGGTGTGCAATTAACAGAACGACCGCAGATTTGAATCATTTTTTGAAAAAACAGGAAATCACCCGGAAATCTCCGCTCGCAGCCTCTTCCATGCAGGTTTTGCAGGTGTCATCTCAAATCAGCCCATTCCATCGCCCCGGAAATTCACAAAAAAGGCGAATCTGTCACCCTTCTCTGCTTCCCGGCGACCGGCGGAGATAGCAACTGATGTAGCGTGCACTCCCCCCGATTTCTGCACCGGTTGTTCCCCCACCTTGTTCTCTCCGCCCTAATCTCGGCGGTCGGATCCCCGGCACCGGCAAAAACCCCCGGTCTCGACTTCGCTGAAGCGGTCGGTCCCTATTTCAATGGCGTTTTTCCCCCCACTCCCCCCGGCGACCCCTCGGGATGGGCGGTGGAGAATGCCTTCCCGGGCCTGACATTCACCGACCCGATGAGATTGGTCGAGATCCCCGGGGCCGGGGAACTCCTGGTGGTGGGAAAGGTCGGCCGGATCTGGAGATTCCCCCATGACCCCTCGGCAACCATGGCCCAACGCGTCGAGGCGCTCGACTGGACCGCCGCCACCCAAACTTCCGACGACCAGGGTTTCTACAGCCTGAGCTTCCACCCGGATTTCGGCCAACCGGGCCTCCCGGGCGAGCACTCGGTCTTCGTCTGTTACAGCCGCCAGGGCGTGCCCGGCGTTGATGACGATGACCATAGCTACTGGACGGTCTCCCGTTTTGACTGGCTGCCCGCCAGCGGAACGATTGATCCATCCAGCGAGTCGATCCTCATCTCCCAGTACGATCCCCACCGATTTCACAATGGAGGGGCCACCTTCTTCGGAAATGACGGCTATCTCTACGTCACCGTCGGCGACGGGGGGCTCGGAGGCGATGGCCTCGACAACTCACAGGAAATCGATCTCGGTTTCTTCGGCGGGATCCTGCGGATCGACGTCGACTACTACCCCGGAAAGCCGGGATCCCATGCGATCCGTCGGCAGCCCGGCGAGAATCCCGCCTGGCCTGCCGAGCTCGCCAAGCCCCAAGGGTGGCCCGCCAGCTACTCCCAAGGTTATGGCATCCCGGACGACAATCCCTTCCTCGATCCCGCGGGCGGCGTCCTCGAGGAGTTTTACGCCATCGGGCTGCGCAGCCCCCACTCGGCTCACCTCGATCCTATCACGGGAGAAGTCTGGGTAGCCGACGTCGGCGAAGCCAACCGCGAGGAGCTGAACCTCGTGCCGAAAGGCGGCAACTGCCAATGGGCCTACATCGAGGGCACCCGCGCCACCTCGAAAACCAAGCCTTCGCCCCTGATCGGTACGGATGTGGTCCCCGTCCACGAATACAGCCACGCGGAAGGTGCCAGCATCATCGGCGGGCTCCGCTATCGGGGAGCCAAGTGGAACGACTTCCTCGGTGGCAAGGTGCTCTTCGGCGACCACGTCCGCGGCCGCATCTGGAGCCTCGAACTCCCCCAGGGCGGCGGTACTCCCGTGGTTACCGAACTCTTCTCGGCATTCCACACCGGCTACAAAGGCGGCCTGTGCAACTTCTCGACCGACAGCGCCGGAGAAATCTACATGATGGATCTGGCCGGTACCGGGAATCCCAACGGCCGGATCATGAAACTGGGCGTGCCGGAAGTGTCCGCCGAACCACCGCAGTTCCTTTCACAGACAGGTGTCTTCGACGACCTTGCCTCGCTCACCCCCGCCGCGGGAGTGATGCCTTACGACATTCCGAACGCGCTCTGGTCGGACAACGCGCTGAAGCGCCGTTGGATCATCCTCCCCAACGACGGGGCCTTCGACTCACCCGAGGAGAAGATTGTCTTCAGCGAAGACGAGGCGTGGCAGTTTCCGGCCGGAACGGTCTTCGTGAAGCACTTCGAAGCACCTCTCGATGCGAGCGACCCCGGTCAGGTAAAGCGCCTTGAGACCCGCTTCCTCGTCTGCACCTCCGGCGGCGGGAAATACGGTTTCACCTACAAATGGAACGCGGAAGGAACCGACGCGGAGCTTTTGCAATCGGGACTGAGCGAGGACTACCCGTTCCATGCGCCCGGCGGAACCGAACAACGGACCTGGACCTATCCTTCCCGCGGCGATTGCCTTGCCTGCCACAACGACGTCGCCGGCCAGGCACTCGGCGTCCGCACCGCCCACTTCAATTCCGATGCTTTCTATCCGGCCACCGGCCGGACCGCGAACCAGCTCGCCACCCTCAGCTCCCTCGGTGCCTTCGATGTCGCCCTGACCGCGGCGCAGCTCGAGAACTTCCTCGAGGCACGCCCGCTCGATGATGAAACCGCACCGCTGGAGCACCGGGTCCGCTCCTATCTGGACACGAATTGCTCGCACTGCCACCAGCCGGGCGGCCAAGGCGCCGGCTTCGATGCCCGGCTCTCCACGCCCCTGGATTTGCAGAACCTCATCAACGGCATCCCCCAGCGCTACGAGGAATTGGGACCCGAGGGCCGCTACATCCGGCCCGGGAACAGTTCCCTGTCAGCGACTTTCGTCCGGCTCAGCGCCGTCGGCAACGGCGACGCGATGCCTCCCCTGGCGAAAAACCTCGCCCACGCCCAGGGGATCGCCCGCCTGCAAGCCTACATCGACGGGCTGGTCCCGGAGGAATTCGCGTCGCCACCCGCGCCCGAGGCACGCTTCGTGCGCCTCACCTCCCTCACCGGACGGCGTCGCTACGCCGCGGTGAGCGAGTTCACCATCCTCGACGGCGAAGGCGTCCCGATTTCCTTCGAGTCCGTCGTCGCCACCGCGGATCTCGAGGCGGGATCCAGCACCGCAGCGGCCAAGGCCAACGACGGCATCGCCACCTCCGGCGGGAACCTGTGGCAAACCCCGAGCGGCCCGGTCTCACCGGACGAGACCAAGGCCCCGGATCATCCCCACTGGCTACAGCTCGACCTGGGCTCCGTGCGGGAAGTCGGCGGCTTCATCTACTATCCCCGCGTGAATTCGGAGAATGGCAGGATCTACGACTACCAGGTCGAATGCAGCGTCGACGGGCTCACCTGGTCACCGCTCGACGCCGGCACCTGGCCCAACAGCGCCGAGCCCTACACCTTCGCCCCCGGCTTCAACAAACGCGCCGCCCGCTGCCAGATCGCCGGTCCCGCTTCCGCCCCGCTCGGCAACTTCGAGGTCACGATCGTCTTCGACATGGAAACGGACGAGTTCACGGCTTCCGACCTCGCCGTAACCGGCGGCATGGCCACCGGCCTCCGGGGATCGGGTTACTACTACATCGCCCGTATCACTCCGACCTCCGGACTCGTGACGGTGCAGGTGCCTGCGGATGCCGTGAGTCCCGAAGGCAAGGGAAGCCTGGCCTCGGGAATCATCAGTGTCACCGCGACCCCCGACCTCACCCCGCCGGGGCAACCGGGGAACCTACAAGCCGCCGCCACCGACTCGTCGGTGGCACTCTCATGGGACGCCCCGGACGACAACGTCGGGGTCGAGGCTTACGAAATCCGCCGCGACGGCACGCTCGTCGCCACCACCGCGGATACCGCCTTCACCGACGCGGGCGTCGCGAGCGAAACCTCCTTCAGCTACGTCGTCGTCGCCCTCGATGCCGCCCTGAACCCGTCACCTGGTGCCGGGGTGACGGCGGTGACCCTCGCCGATGCGACGCCGCCTTCCGCCCCGCAGGATCTCTCTGCATCCCCGGACTTCGACGCCATCGGATTGGCGTGGTCACCGGTCGCCGACAACACCGTGGTTGGTGGCTACGAAGTGCGTCGTGACGGAGAACTGATCGCCACGCTCAACTCACCGGACTTCGTCGACTCCGAACTACCAAGGGACACTCCGTTCAGCTATTCCGTCGTCGCCTTCGACGCCGCCGGCAACCGCTCCGAAGCCGCCATCGTCGCGACCGCGACCAAGGGATTCGCCGACTGGCTGGAGGATTTTGGAATCGCCGGACAGTCCACGGCGGACTCCGATCGTGGTGGCCTCGACAACCTTTCCGAATACCATCTGGGCCTCGATCCGACCTCGGCGCTCGATGACCTGACCTTCAAACTGACCGCCACCCTCGACGGCCAGAATGTCCGGATCGCCCTGCCGCCGCTGGTTGCGGACGGAAGCTTCCACCTCCACGCCAGCTCATCACCCGCCGGGCTCGCAGATCCTTCCAACCGGATCCTGACACTGACCAGGGAGCAGATCGAATTCATGACCCCGACCGAACGAGGCAGCTACGAATTCGAAACCCCGCGCTCGGACCAAGGATTCTTCATCCTCTATTTCGAGCCCGGAACGCCTTAGCGCAGGTCGTTCACGGTGTTCTCGTAGGCCTTGTCGATTTCTTCCCGGCGCGTGACCTCCTGGTTGCCCCGCTCGCGGTGGAACCACGTGTAGTTGATGCAGTTGAAGGCCGTCAGCTGGGCCCGCGAACGGTGCCGGCCGCTTTCGAAAATCCCGCGCAAGCGCTTCTTCCGGTCCGACTCGCTGAAACGCTGCCCGCCCCGGCGTTGCTCCTCGATCCAGGCGTTCAGCGCCGTGATGTCGCGGGCCAGCGGGTTGTCACGCTGCTGGCGGAAAACCGCGGTGTCCCACTGCGCCGGCTGCAAGGCCGCGACCATCAGGTCGGATTGGTCCTGGAGTTCCTGGATCGCCCTCCCCTCCTTGAGGAAAACGTCCACCGGCACCGTCTTCCACTTCCATTGACGGTCGAGCCGGCATCCGAATCGACGCACCTCGGCGTAGCGGGTTTCCTTCGCCCAAAGGTCCTTGCGGGCCGCGGTGAGATGCGTGACCACGCCCATCGCCACGTGACTGTCGCCGTGCAGGATCGGCCCTCCGCTGTTCCCCTGGATGACCTCGGCATCGATCTCGATCGATTCCGGACCGACTCCCTTGATCGTCCCTTTCTCGTAGCCCACGGTCCCTCCGCCCCCGGCGTTGCCTGAAGCGAAGACCGGAATGCCCACCGCCGCCACGCCCGCTTCCGCCGCGATCTCCAGGGCATGGGGTACTTCCTGCTCCAGCGGCAGGCGGATCATGTCGCCGCCCTCGGCCGCTTGCAAGGCGCCGAACTTCCGCACCACGCTGCCATCGCGCAGCTTCACCTTGAGCTTGCTGTTCCCCGAAAGCACGTGCGCCGCCGAGTAGAGGAACACCTGGCCTTCGGCCCGGCAGAAGAAGCCGGTGCCGGTCGAGTTGTCGCCTTCAATCACCACGATCGCCTCGGCGACCTCGGGACCCGGCTCGCGGAACTCGGCCGTTGCCGGGTCCGCCGCCGTCTCCGTCGCGGCTCCCAAGCCGAACAAATCCATCCACAGTTCCGGGCAATCCGCGGCCGGCAGTTCGCCCTCGCCGCCGGCATGCCGGAATGCCACCGCACCGGCGGTCACCGACTTGATCACCACATCGTCGAACGAATCACCTGACCGGGACTTGATGTTCTTGAACTCCATGCCCGCCGCGTGCCGGCGCACCAGGTCCTGCACCCGCGCGGTCTCCTTTTGCCAATCCTCAGCCCCCTCGGCCAGGGCTGGAACGACCGACCACAGGACCATTGCCGCGATGCCCGACATCCATTTCATCGGTCGAGCATGCATCCTGATGCACCAAGGGCAACGTTGAAGCGCGGTCCCCTCAGAATCTCAGCCGCAGCGCAACGGATCCGAAATCGGCAATCCCGCCCCGCTGCTCCTTGTACTCCTCGGTGCGCCAGGTGTGGACGTAGCTGAGTTCGATCTGCCGGTAGCGCACCCCCGCCCCGCAGAAGACGTCGGCAACGAAGGGTTCGCGGTGATTGCCCGTTTTGAAATCGTGGAACAGGGGACCGTCGAGGGTTGCGTCGAATGCCACCCCGCGGCCTGTCGCGCCGAACAGCATGTAGAGCGACCAGTTCCCGACATACGGGTCATCCGTGTCGAAGTACTGGTTCGAATACGCCGTCTCGGACAGGCGTGGATCGGAAAAGTCCGGCGGCAAGTTGAAGCCCGCCCGGAAGAACCCGCCGATGTGGGCGGAGGTGCGGAAGGAGCCCAGACGAGCGCCCCATTCCGTCAGGCCATCCATGCGGAACGCGCCGTAGTTCCACTTCACGAAGTCCGCACGACGCTTCTGAACGAAGCTCAGGTCCGCCGTGATCTCGTTGGGGATTTGGTAGTCCCAGCCGTTGAACTTGTCGATGCCCCGGATGCTGTGGATGAAGTCCTGGGAGCTCTCCGCCAGCGAATTCGATCCGGTGGTTCCGAGGGTGAGCTCGATCGAGTTGAGGATGTGGTCGTCCTTCACGTGAAGCGAGAAACCGATCCCCAGCCACCCGGCGTATCGCCGTTCCCCCACCGGCTGGACGTAGGATGCCGCCGTTTCCGGCGTGAACATCAGCTGGGTGAGCGAAAAGCCGTAGTTGTACTGCAGGTCCGCCGGGTCCTCGAACCCGGTGAGCTGCTTGAAAACCCCGAAGCTGTCCGCGTCTCCGGACAACCGCCTCAACATCCGCTGCACCGATCCCAGCTCCGACACGTTGCGGTTGGAAGAGATCCATGACATCCGCACCCCGTTGGTGTAGTCGCGGTCGGTATTGGCGAAGAGGTCGTTGTCCAGGTAGGTCGTCAGGTAACCTTCCCCCCAGTCCGGCAAGGGACTGTCACGATCCGCCCTGGCCGCGGCCAGCGTCAGGATCGTCCACCCGGCCAGAGACAGTGCTCGACGTTTCATTGGAAATCACTGGCTCAGAAAACAGTTGGGGCGAGCACCCCTCCCCGAGTGCCCGCCCCGCCACGGCTTTCACCGCAGCAAGTTTTCTGAAAGTCGTTCAGTCTGCGTTTCGAACCGCATCACCGACTTCGTCGGCCGCCTCCTCCACAGCGTCGCCGACATCATCAGCCGCTTTTTCAACCGGACTTTTTTTCTCACAGCTCGCCAGGGTGCAAACCACCGCTGCCGCGAATGTACTCAGGATCAGGTATTTTTGTTTCATGGTTCTTTCGGGAAAGCTTTGGAAGATCGTCATCAGTGGGTCTTGCCTTTGAGGCCCTTGCTCAAAAACGAGACGACCAGCAGGACGAGGAAGACGACGAAAAGCACTTGGGCAATGCTGGCCGCGGCCCCGGCAAGGCCGGTGAATCCGAGCAGGCCCGCGATCAGCGCGAGAATCAGGAAGGTAATGGTCCAATGCAACATGAGGTTCCTTTCGGTTGGTTGACTCTGGAATCGCAGAAAGCCAGCCAACCCGGAAAATCGTTCTCCGGACATTGATTACCAACGACAAACACTCCGAACAAATCCCCCGAATCCGGGGAAATCGGGTGCAAGCTGCGCCAACCTGCGCCCTGCCGAATGCATCCTGCACGATTTTCGCGGCACATCGCGTGCTTGCCAGTGGCCGGGCGGTCCTTTTCCCTCCGCCCGCACCCTATGAGCGAAGGTCTTGCCATTCTTACCTCCGGCGGCGACGCGGCCGGCATGAATCCTGCCGTCAAATGCGCGTCCGACTACGCGGCCTCCCGTGGCTATGAGCCTTGGCTGGTTTACGACGGGCTCCGCGGATTGATCGACGACAAGATCGTCCCCTCCAACAAGGAGCTCATTTCCGGCATCCTGCACCGCGGCGGTACTTTCCTCCGCTCGTCCCGGTCGAAGCGCTTCTTTGATATCGAATACCGCCGGCAAGCCTACGAAAACCTCAAGAAGCGGGGGATCACCAAGCTGGTGGTGATCGGCGGCGACGGCTCGTTCCGTGCGCTCAACCAGTTCTACTCCGACTTCGGCGTTCCCTTCGCCGGTATCCCGGCCACGATCGACAACGACATTGCCGGCACCGACTACTGCCTCGGCGTCGACACCGCCCTGAACATGATCCGCCAGTCGGTCGACTCGATCCGCGACACCGCCACCTCCTTCTCCCGTGCCTTCGTGATCGAGGTGATGGGCCGCCACTGCGGCTACCTCGCCATGGTCAGCGCGCTGGCCTGTGGCGCCGAGGTCTGCCTCACCACCGAGATCCCCTACGACCTCGAGAAGATCGGCGCCAAGCTCCGCCACGAAATCAAGCACGAGGGTCGCGACCACATCATCGCCATCGTCGCGGAGGGCACCAAGATGGCCGACTACACGACCCGCTACATCAACGACTCGATCGGCATGGAAGCCCGGCTGACCGTGCTCGGCCACGTCCAGCGCGGCGGCTCGCCGACCGTCCACGACCGCATCATGGCCTACAAGTTCGCCATTGCCGCCGTCGACTCACTGGAAGCCGGCCAGACGAACTCGATCATGGTCTACCGCGACGGCACCTTCGGCAACTTGCCTATCCACACGGTCGTCGACTCCAAGTACAAGATCGACCCGTCGCTGATGAAACTCTGCGCGCCGCTGTGCGGCTGAGCTTCACCCGCTTTCGGGCAGGAAGGTGGGCATGACGATGCCAGCGGGCTCCTTGTACGACCCGTGGACTTGCAGGACGTGGAGTTCCACGTTCCGCGCTCCCCACCGGTAGAGCTGGCCCGTCAACGCGCTGGCGGCCGCGGGAACGAGTATGACCGGGGCTCCGCCGCGAGCCACCGCCTGTTGCGCCCGGATCAGGGCGAGGGTGATCCTTTCCTCCCGCATCACCCCCGGGCCGATCAGACGGCTTCCGGGATGATCGACGGACGCCAGCCAGCCGTCGAGGCATCCGGATTCATCGAGGTGAACGAAGGTGGTCCAATGTCCGTCATCATTCGCCAGGAAGTGCCGCAAGTCGGGCGCACGGCGGACTCCCGCGATCGCTTCCTCGAGAGCCAGCATCGCCGGCAAGTCGCCGTCCACGGCCCTCCGCACCGATCCCGCGGAATCCGCCAATTCGAGGACGTCGTCTGGCAGCAACACCATGTCCTGGAAGAGCGCGACCGGCCTGAACCCGGCCTTGGTGTAGAGGGAATAGGAATCGAGGTTCAGCGCGCTCGATACCAGCCGCACCGGGAGATCACCGGCCCGCCGGATGATTTCAGCGAGCAAAGCCCGCGCCACACCCCGCCCCGCGAACTCCGGCGCGGCATTCATGATGCCAAGTCCGACATGGGTCTCCCGCGGATGATAGAAACACGATCCGGCGAGCACTCCGTCGATCTCCGCAACCAGGCAACACCCGGGATCGAGCGACTCGTAGGTTTGCGGAAAAACCAAGCAGTCCTCCGGTTCACCGCCAAAAATCACAGAGCCGAGTTTTTCCCGATACCAGTGGTTCGTGGATCGATGAATGAGCGCTGCGACCTCGGCCGCCTCATCCGGTTTCAAGGATCGCAGGATCATGGCAGGCAGGGTGAACGGCTCCGCCCCGATGATCCAATCCGATTCTCCTCACCCCAGTTGCGGCTCGCCCACCCGCCGGTTCGGGGATTCAATGGCCGCCGCACCATGGACGAACCGCCCCGCCAACATCCGAAGGACCTGCTGCACGGCGTCACGCTCGAGAAGATCGTGCGAACCATCCACGAGAAGTATGGCTGGGAAGAGATGGGCATGCGGGTGCGGATCCGGTGCTTCCGCGAAAACCCGAGCATCAAGTCGAGCCTGACCTTCCTGCGCAAGACGCCGTGGGCCCGGGAGAAGATGGAAGCGTGGTACCGCTGGGAAGTGCGCCAGGACGAGCGCGACCAAGCGCAATGAAGCCCGCCACCAGCGCTGCGCACACCACCGGCGGCCAGCCGAAACGCTCCCCGAGCACCAGCACGGCGAACAGGAAGGTGAAGAAGGGCTGCAGCAACTGGAGCTGACCCACCCTCGCCACGCCGCCGAGCGCGAGGCCGTGGTACCAGGCGAACATGCCGAGGAAAGAACTGACCAGGCTGAGGTAGGCGAAACCCGCCCATGACGACGCGGTGGCATGCAGGCCGTGATGAACAGCCAGCCAGACCAGCGGCCCGAGGATCAGCGGAAAGGCCAGCACCAGGGTCCAGCACATGACCTGCCAGCCGCCGAGTTCGCGCGACAGGCGACCCCCTTCCGCGTAACCCAATGCCGCGAAGGCCACCGCCGCGAGCAGCGCGCCGTCCCCCGGGCTCAGCGAGCCGCTCCCCGCGGACAGCGCGAAGGCGACCACCGTGGCACTGCCCGCGATGCTGCAAATCCAGAACCGCCGCGTCGGCCGTTCCCCCGCCCGCAAGAAGGCCGCGCACGCGGTCGCCAGCGGCAGCAGGCCGAGCACCACCCCGCCGTGGGAGGCATCGACGCGTTGCATCGCCCAGCCGATCGAGACCGGAAAGCCGATGATCACCCCGGCCACCACGATCGCCAGCCGCCGCAGCTGGTCGCCCGACGGCACCGGCTGCTTTGTCAGAAAGAGCAGCAACGCCGCGGGCAACGCGGCGACCGCCGCCCGTCCAAGCCCGACGAAGAACGGATCAAGCGAAGCCACCGCCAGCCGCGTCGCCGGCAGCGTCAGCCCGAAAGCCATGACCCCCGCCAACCCGAAGCACAGTCCTTTTTGCTGCGAGGTCACGGCAGGTAGTGGGGAGCGAGTTTGCCCAGCGTGGCGATCGCCTCGAGGGTGCGGTCGCCGAAGGCGAAGCCGCAGCTCAGGCGGAAGCAGTGGTTCAGCCCGCAGGACGCCGAGAAGATGGTTCCCGGAGAGATGCTGATGCCGCGGTCCAGCGCCGCGCGGGTAAATCCTTCCGAGTCGAAACCGTCCGGCATTTCCACCCACAACACGAAACCGCCCGCCGGTTGGTTCACCCGGGTCCAGTCGGGGAAGTGGCGCAGCACCGCGTCGCGGGTCCGGGCGCACTGCGCGGCATAGAGCCCGCGGATCCGGCGCAGATGACGGTCGTAGCCGCCGGCGTCGAGGAATCCGGCCACCACCAGCTCCGACAAGGTCCCGTTCCACGGACACTGGATGCATTTCAAGCGGCGGATTTCATCGAGATGGGCACCCGGCACCAGCCAGCCGACCCGCAGCCCCGGAGCGATGGTTTTCGACACCGACCCGAGATGGATCACCCGCTCGCCGTAGTTGGCGATCGAAGGCTGGCGGCTGCCATCGTGACCCAGATCGCCGTAGACGTCGTCCTCGATGATGGTGAACCCGTACTCGTCCGCGAGGGCCGCCAGGGCCTTCTTGTTGGCCTCGGGCATCACGCTGCCGATCGGGTTCTGGAAATGGGGCTGCACCACGCAGGCGGCGATGCGGTGCTTCTTCAGAGCGCTTTCCAAAGCCCCGACTACCAGCCCGCCGCGCGGATCGGCCGGGATCTCGATCACCCGCAGGCCGAGATCCCGCACCAGGTGTAGGATGCCGAAATACGACGGCGTCTCGACCGCCACCAGGTCGCCCGATTGCGCCGTCGCCCGCAGCGCCAGGAGCAAGGCCTCGGTGCCCCCCTGGGTGGTGACGATCTCATCGGGTGCCACCTTCAACCCGGTGTCGAAGAGCCGACGCGACAAGGCTGCCCTCAGTTCGCGGCGGCCCAGCGGCGGGGTGTAGCGCAGAGCCTCCGAGCCGTGCTTCCGCATCACCTCGCGGGTGATCGCCGCGAGCTTGGAATGAGGCACGATGCCGTCGTCCGGCGCCGCCGTGGAAAAAGGCACGTAGGCCGGATCGCCCTGGGTGGCCATCACCGTCTCGAAGATGGACGCCCGCTCGATCCGGATCGGTTTCGACGATTTCGTGATCGTGGTCGGAAAGCGGTCGGCCGTGATCTTCGGCGGCGCCACATAGTAGCCGGACCGTGGTTTCGCGACGATGAGCCCCTCGTCCTCGAGATGGCGGTAGGCCTCCATCACCGTCGAGATGCTGACCCGGTGCTCGCGGCTGGTATGGCGGATCGAGGGAAAGCGCGCGCCGCACGGAAAGGTCCCCGCCCGGATCAATCCGGCCAGCTTGGATCCGAGTTTTTGGTGCAGTGGCGAAACCATGGCGAAAACGATGACCCCGGTGAGCGGAGCTTCCAGATACAGATCGCGCGGAATCGATTCAGTACAGATTTCTGTACTGTTCCGTATTTTCTCAAACTGTACCTAGCCTCTGCCGCCAGCAGGAGCAAGCTGGAGGCGTCACCCATGATCTTCCTCATCAAAGCGCTCATCGTCGCCTTCCTGATCGGCTGGACCGCCCTCGGAGGTTGGCTGGTCCTCAAATACGGCCAGCTCTTCGGCCCGAATCCCGAGCACCTCGACGAAACCCCGGGAGCCCGCAGCTTCGGCCTCGCGCACATCGGCGCCGTCTGGGTCGGTGCCTTCGCGCTGGGGGTTTGGTTTTTGCTGCGCTGAACTCAGTACTCCCGCTTCAGCAGATACTCGGCGATCTCGCGGAGGCGTTGAGCCTTCTTCCCGAAGGGTTGGAGCGCGTCCATCGCTTGCTGGGTGAGCTTGGCGGCCTCCTTGCGGGACTTCTCGAGGCCGAGGATGGCGGGATAGGTCGCCTTTTCGACGGCGAGGTCCTTGCCGGCGGTTTTGCCGAGCACTTCAGTGGAGGCGGTGACGTCGAGGATGTCGTCGATGACCTGGAAGGCGAGGCCGAGGGCGCGGCCGAAGACCGAAAGGGCCTCGAGCTGCTTGTCAGTCGCGTTCGCGCTCATCGCGCCGAGGCGGATGGACGTGGTCAGCAGTGCGGCGGTCTTGGACTCGTGGATTTTCACGAGCTGCGCCTTGGTGAGCTTCTTGCCCTCGCCCTCGAGGTCCATGACCTGTCCACCGATGAGCTTGGTCGAGCCCCCGGTCAGGGCGAGCTCCATGACGTAGCTGGCGGCCGGGTAGCGTTTCGCGGCGGGCGTTTGGGCAACGATCAGGAATGCTTCCGTGAGCAGCGCGTCGCCGGTGAGGACGGCCATGCCTTCGCCATAAACCTTGTGGCAGGTCGGACGGCCGCGGCGCAGGTCGTCGTCGTCCATGCAGGGCAAGTCATCGTGGACCAGCGAGTACGTATGCAGGATCTCCACCGCACAGGCCGGCGGCATCGCGCTTTCCGGGTCACCGCCACAGGCCTCGGCGGCGGCCAGGCAAAGGATCGGCCGCAGCCGCTTGCCACCGGCGAAGATGCTGTAGCGCATCGCCTTGTGAATGGTCGCCGGCTTTTCCTTGGCCTGCGGCAAGAAGGCATCGAGCGCGGCATCGACTTCGGCGGCGCGGGTCGCGAGGTAGGTCTTGAGATCTTCCGACATGACGTCGAGGGAATGAGGAATGTCGGATTTCCGAATGACGAATGAAGTGTCGTGGATCAGAGGATTTCCGCGATCTGCACCGCATTGAGCGCGGCGCCCTTGCGGACCTGGTCGCCGACCACCCAGAGGTCGAGGGCGTTGTTGAACACGAGGTTCTTGCGGATCCGGCCGACCAGGCAGTCGTCCTTGCCGGTGGTGTCGAGCGGCACCGGGAAAACCTTGTTGGCCGGGTCATCGACCACCTGGACACCGGGCTTTCCGGCGTACACGGCGCGGGCGGTTTCGACATCGACCGGGCGCTCGAACTGGGCGGTGATCGAAACCGAGTGCGAGCGGAACACCGGCACGCGGACGCAGGTGCAGGAAACCTTGAGCTCCGGCAGCTCCATGATCTTGCGCCCCTCGTTGAGCATCTTGAGCTCTTCCTTGGTGTAGCCGTTGTCGGTGAAGGCATCGACCTGAGGGATCACGTTGAAGGCGATCTGGCGCGGGTAGACTTTAAGCGTGACGGGCAGGTTGTTGGCCAGCGCCTTCATCTGCTCCTCGAGTTCGACGATCCCCTGGGCACCGGAGCCGGAGACGGCCTGGTAGGTCGAGGCGATGATCGACTTCAGCCCGAACTTCTCGTGCAACGGCGCAAGCGCCATCAGCGAGATGATGGTGGTGCAGTTCGGATTGGCGATGATCCCCTTCGGATGATCTTTCGCGGCGGCCGGGTTGATCTCGGGAACGACCAACGGCACTCCCTCGTCCATCCGGAAGGCGGACGAATTGTCGATCACCACCGCCCCGGCGGCGGCGGCGGACGGACCGAATTCGAGCGAAATCCCGCCACCCGCCGAGAACAAGGCGATGTCGACGCCGGCGAAACTGTCGTGGGTGAGCTCCTGCACGACGATTTCCTCACCACGGAACGGGATCCGTTTCCCGGCCGAACGGGCGGAGGCCAGCAAGGTCAGCTTGCTGACGGGAAAATTCCGCTGCTCGAGGCAGAGCAGCATTTCTTCGCCGACGGCTCCGGTGACGCCGACGATGGCAACGTGCTTGGGTTCGCTCATGGTTGGGAGGGCGGGACTCTAGGGATGGAAGCGGATCTGGCAATCGAATCGTGAGGGGATCGCGGGATCCGCCGCGTCGCCGGCCGGCGGTCTTTCTGGCTGGCCAGCCGGCCCGGAATGGCTACATTCCGGCCCTCCCCGGCCCCTCTTTCAAAGTCCATGAGCGAATCATCGTCGTCTGAAACCACCCGGACAGCCGCGGGAAGGAGTCGCCTCCCGTGGATCGGCGCCGGCTTGCTGGCGACGGTTTTCCTCTACTTTTTCTGCATCCACAGCGCCTATCCCACCGGCCTGAAGACCGTCGCCAACTGGTGCTGGCACGCGTGGAACTCAAAGAACGACATGCTCCACGGTCGAGCCATCCCATTCGCCTTTGCGATCATGGCCTACCTGGGCTGGAAGAAGGCTCGCTACGAAATCATCCGTCCCGCGGGCTGGGGATTGGCCCTGCTGCTTTTCGGCATTTCGCTCTACGTTCTGTCGGTCCGGGCCTTGCAACCGCGGCTGGCGCTCATCGGCCTGCCGTTCGTGATTGTCGGTGGCTTGCTCTACGTTTTCGGGACCCGCGTCACCCGCCACTTCGTCTTCCCTTCGTTCTTCCTCTATTTCGCCATCCCGGTGCCCGGGATCCAGCAGGCGACCGCGCTGCTGCAGGTCGTGGTGACCAAGCTTTGCTACCAAGCGGGAACGCTTTGCGGCATGTCGCTGATGGTGCAAGGCAACACGATCTCCTCGGTCGGCGAAACCCCTTGGAATTTCGACATTGCGGAAGGCTGCAGCGGAGTCCGGTCACTCATGGCCCTGGCAATGATCGCGGCGATTTACGCGAACTACACGCAGAAGCCCCTCTGGAAGAAGGCGTTCCTGTTCGCCTGCGCGCTGCCGTTGGCATTGATTGGAAACTTCGGCCGCATCTTCACCATTCTGTTGCTCGCCCACTTCGGTTTCGAGGATTTCGCGAGCCAGACATACCACGATTGGGCAGGCATGCTGATCTTCTTCCCGATCGCTCTCAGCGGACTTTTCCTCGTTGACCGCCTCCTCAATCCGGGCCCCCGCAAGACCCTGCGGCGGGCCACCCAATCCCGGGCCAGCGCCCTCTCCAACTCCCCGACCTGATGAACACCGCGAAAAGAATTCTGGTGCTCGCAGGACTGGTGACCGCGGGATTCTCCGCCGTATTCCTGCTGCCCGAGACACCTCCGATGCACGACACCCGGCTTGCACGACACCTCCCCGAAGCATTCGGGGAGTGGCGCGGCACTCCCGTCGAGGTAAGTCAGCAGGAGCTCAAGGTTCTGGCCAAGGATACCACCTTTGAACGTTATTCCTTCGAGCAGCGCTACGACTCCACGGCTCTGCCGGTCGAAGTATCGATTGTTTTTTCGGGCAAAGACCTCAACAACAGCATTCATCGACCTGAAACCTGCCTCAAGACCCAAGGCTGGGACTTTGCAAGGATGCGCTTCCTGACGCTGCCGCAAGCGGCCGCAGGCGGCCCCCTTCCCGTGAAAGAAATCCTCTACAAAAGGACACGTCTCGACGCCAACGGCAAACCTGCCATCGCCCCCAACGGCTCTCAGCTGGAAGATTGGCAGCTGATTTACTACACCTTCATCGGCCATACGACGATCACACCAGGCCACTATGGGCGGACCTTTGCCGACATCCGCGACCGGGTCGTCGGCGGCTTTGACCAAACCTGGGCTTACGTCACTTTTTCCGCACGAGTCATTGGCAAGTATGAAGACCAAGGGTTCGATCTGAAGGGCGCCAATGCCATGAATGTCGAGGAAACCGGAAGATACCTCGAGGACTTCATTGGCAAACTGACTCCACTGATCCTTGCTCCCCCGCCGGAAGAGACATCCAGCGTGGCGACGACCCGCTGACCGGCAGTTTTCCAAGATTGCCATGGGGCCACGCCCCATGCAGAGTCCTCCCGCTCAGCCAAAGACGTACGGTTTCCGCGGCGACCCCTTCATGATGTCAACCGGACGAAAGCAGGCATTTTCCACCCAGGCACTCCAGTTGCTGGACGCCTCATTGGTGTGGCTTGGTTTCTGGCTTGCCTCCTTGGTCCGCGACCCGGTGCGGGAGCTCGTGGGCATGGATCCCCTCGACACCACGATGCTCGCCCAGATGAGCTGGGTCCTTTATATCGCGGTTCCATTCACGCCGCTGGTCCTGGAGCACTTCAATTTTTACGAGCACGTCCGCCGCAAGTCCCGGCGCAAGGCGATCCAGCAGATCCTCAAGTCGCTCGCCGTGATGGGACTGGTGCTCGGACTGCTGGCGGTCTTCGCCCGGCTGCCGGAGGCGAGCCGCCTGATCCTCGGCTTGGGTGCCCCGATCGTCGCCTTCTTGCTCCTGCTCCGCGACCGGGTGACCCGCAAACGGATGATCCATTTGGAGCAAGACCACGGGCGCCGCGAGCGAGTGGTCCTCGCCGGGGCGCAGGAAGACCTCGACGAATTGCTCGACGAACTTGATCCGGATGCCGCCAGCGGATGGAACATCGTCCAGCATTTCGACCTGGCAGAGCGCCCCGTCGAAGAGCTTTACGAACTGCTGAAGGAGGAAACCGTCGAGCGGGTGATCTTCGCCACCCGCCGCACCGCCTTCGATCGCGTTGCCCAAGCGGTGGAAGCCTGCGAGCTCCAGGGCGTGGAGGCATGGATCGCCGCCTCCTTCATCCGCACCCAGATCGCCCGTCCGGTTTTCGACTCGATCGGCAACAAGCCAATGCTGGTGTTGCGATCGACACCGGAACTCAGCTGGGAACTGCTGACCAAGGAAACCTTCGACCGCGTCGGCGCCCTGCTGCTGATCATTTTCACCTCGCCGCTCTGGATCTTCGCCGCGATCGGCATCCGCCTGACCAGCCCCGGGGCTCCGGTCATCTTTTCCCAGAAGCGTGCCGGCCGCTACGGCAAGCCGTTCCGGATGCTGAAGTTCCGCACCATGGTGCCCAATGCCGAAGCGCTGCTGGATCAGATCAAGAACGACCACGGCAACCAGATGGACGGCCCGGTCTTCAAGCTTGAGCGCGACCCGCGCGTATTCGCCTTCGGCGCCATGCTGCGGAAGCTCAGCATCGACGAGCTGCCACAGCTCCTCAACGTGTTGACCGGCAACATGAGCCTGGTCGGCCCCCGTCCGCTGCCCCTTTACGAGGTCGAGGCCTTTTCCGAACTCGCCCATCGCCGCCGCCTCAGCGTGAAGCCCGGCATCACCTGCGAATGGCAGGCGGGCGGCCGCAACAAGATCACCAGCTTCGAGCAATGGGTGGAGATGGACCTCCGCTACATCGACAACTGGTCGCTGTGGCTGGATTTCAAGATCCTGGTGAAGACCATCCCCGCCGTTCTCCTCGGCCGCGGTGCCAAGTGATCAAACGCCGTTTTCCGGCACAGGATCCCATTCCTGCCCGCACCCGGCGAAGCCGCCGCGATGGATTTCAAAAAGGAACGGGGTTTGGCCTTGAGAAAACCGGTGGGTCCGGCGGACGATGCCCCGCGCCCCGCCGCTCCTCGACTACATGAAACTCATCAGTGGAACCGCCCACCGCGCGCTCGCCGAGCGCATTGCTGAAAACCTCGGCACCCCGCTCGCTGACGTCCATGTCACCGCGTTTCCCGATGGCGAGACCTTCGTCAAAATCAACGAGAACATCCGCGGCGACGACATTTTCATCGTCCAGCCGAGCTGCCCGCCGACCAACCACAACCTGATGGAGTTGTTGATCATGGTCGATGCCGCCCGCCGCGCCAGCGCCGGCCGCATCACCGCCGTGATGCCCTTCTTCGGCTACGCCCGCCAGGACCGCAAGGACCAGCCGCGGGTGCCGATCACCGCGAAGCTCGTGGCCAACCTGCTGACTTCCGCCGGCGTCGGCCGGGTCCTCACCATGGATCTCCACGCCCCGCAGATCCAAGGCTTCTTCGACATCCCCGTCGATCACCTCTACGCCAAGCCCGCCCTCATCGGCTACCTCCGCGAACGCCACCCCGACGCCTCCAACCTGAGCGTCGTCTCGCCCGATGTCGGCGGCGTCAAAATGGCCCGCGCCTACGCCGACGCCCTCGGCGCCGACCTGGCGATCGTCGCCAAGCACCGCGTCAGCGCCACCCGCGTCGAGGCCATGAACGTGATCGGCGAGGTGGAAGGCCGCGATGTCATCCTGGTCGACGACATGACGGAAACCGCCGGCACCCTCACCGCCGCGGCCGACATCCTTCACAAGCACGGCGCCCGCCGCATCTTCGCCACCGTTTCCCACGCAGTTCTCGGCGACCTCGGTCGCGAACGGATCCGCGACTCGGCCATCGAAGAGGTCATCACCACCGACTCGGTTCCGCAGGCCTGCGGTGAAAAGGTCCAGGCGGTCGGCATCGCGCCGCTCATGGGCGAAGCGATCCGCCGCATCAGCGAAGGTCAATCGGTGACGTCGTTGTTCGAAGTCTGAAGCTGCGCCAGGATCTCCGCGAAGCGCGGCCGTTCCGCCGGCGACGCCGCGAGGCATTGCACCTGCAACCGGCGCAGACCTGCCGGAACAGCTCCCGAACACCGGTCGGCGAGCTCTTCCAGCAGGCAGCCGAACGCCCGCACTTCCAGTTGCTCCAAGGCACCGGCCGGAATGGCTCCATTTTCCGGGTGGAAGGTCGCCGCACCGAAATCACCCAGCAAGCAGTCCCCCTCCGGGTGCCAGAGCACGTTGTGGCCGTACAAGTCACCGTGCATGATCCCCTTCGCGTGCAATTCCGCGGCCGCTGAGGCCAGGCCGCGAGCCATCCGCAGGAGCCGTTCCGGAGAAAGCTGCATCCCTTCGGAATAAACATCCCGGGTGCAGGTCTCGAAGCTCGGCGGTTCCGCCAGGCTCGTGAAACCGCCATCGATCCGGGTCATCACCAGTCCCGCCGCCGACCCGGGATGGCCGGTGATGCGGCCCAGGACACGGATCAGGTTCAGGTGGCTTCCGGCGGCCAGGCAGGCGTCCATCTCGCATTCCGGCAAGCCGTCACTGGTCATGGCTCCCTTGAACAACTTCACGGCAACCGGCTGCTGCCGCCATCGCGCGCCGTGGATGACGCCGGAGGCTCCTTCCCCGAGTTTCCCTTCAAGTTCAAGCTCGTGCCAGTCGATCGTCTCGCCGCCCGCATCCCGGGATCGCCCGGCCACCGGATTCCCCGCAAACGCGAACCATGACAAGCGCGGCAGCTTCCACAGCCAGCCGGGGAGCGACCGGAAGCGGTTGGCCGCCAGCCGGATGAGTTCAAGGTTTTCACATGCCGCCATCTCGTCCGGCAAAGCCTCCAGCCGGTTGCCGGCGAGCATCAGCTTCTGCAACGGCCGGCAATTCCCGATCGACGCCGGCAGCCGCGGAATCCGGTTGTCGGTGAGGATCAACCATCGCAGCGATGGCGGCAGCGCACCTTCCGCGACCGATTCGATGGCGTTCGATTTGAAGGCCAGCATCGACAAGTTCCCGCATTCGCCCAGCACCGGCGGCACATGGCGGAATTCGTTTTGGGAACAAAACAGGATCCGCAGCCTGGCGAGCCTCGGCAAGTCGTCGGGCAGCGACGAGAGCCGGTTGCCCGACAGGTTCAGGATCTCCAGCGAGTCGGCGAGATCGAAGATTTCACGTGGGAACTCGGTCAAGCCGTCGCATAGGTCGAGCCGGCGAACACCGGCCAGCTTTCCGGCACGGAGCTGGGAGAGGGTGTCCATGGTCACTTCAACGCGACGAAGGTCCCCTCGAAGGCAGCGCAAACCCGGCCTTCCTCTTCGACCGTGACGCGCAAGTCGATCCTCGCCTTGCCGCTGCGCCCGAACCTTGCCTTGAAATCCTCCATCTCGATCGCCGAGGGCCGCCGGCAGATCGACCGGATCTCGCCGCGCACCGGGTGGAAGTAGTCGATCTCGCTCTGCCTCACCACCACATGGGCGTCGCGCTCGCCCAGTTCCAGCCACAGCATGCCGTAACCGGCCAGCGTGGCGATGGCGCTCAAGCTGCCGCCAAAAGCCGTGCCGAGGTGGTTGTGATTTGCTTCGAGCGGTGCGGTCAGGACCAGACCCTCGTCATCAAGGGCCGCTACCTGAACCCCCATCGCCCGGGTCATCGGAATCATCTCGTGGAAATACCTCTCGGTCTCCCGAAGGATCGCGTCGCCGTCCATGGACGCTACCGAGCACCAAAAACCGGGCGATGGGAAGATTCCTCGCCGCCGCCGGGATCGCGTAGAACAAAATTTTGACAAAACCCCCGGGGACCGATAAAGACCCCGCCCCCGGCCGCGGAAACCTTTCCGGCCGGAACCTGAATCCTCACGATTTCTCGTCATGGCCAAGAAGCACGTCCTTACAGCCGAACCACGCCAACGCACCGGTTCCGGAGTCCTCAAGCAAATGCGCCGCGAGGGCTGGATCCCCTCCGTGATCTACGGACGCGGCTCTGAAAACCAGAACCTCAAGGTCGACGCGAAGGCCTTCGACGAACTGCTGGCCCACAGCACCTCGGAGAACATCCTCATCAACCTCGAGATCGGCGGCGCCAAGCAACTCGCCTTCCTCAAGGACGTGCAGCACGACGCGCTGTCCGGCAAGGCCCTGCATGCCGACTTCCTCGCCGTCGACGAGAAGACCGAAATCACCGCCCACGTTCCCGTCCATCTTGTCGGCGAGCCGATCGGCGTGAAGGCGGGCGGCATGCTCGACCAGCTGATGCACAGCCTGGAAATCCGCTGTGCCGCTTCCAAGCTTCCCGAAATCCTCGAATTCGACGTCACCAAGCTCGACGAAGGCGTTGCCCTTCACATCGGCGACGTGACCCTTCCCGAAGGTGTCACCGCGACCCACGCCGATGACGTCGTCATCGCCCAGGTCTTCAAGACGGCCGCCGCTGTCTCGGAAAGCGCCGCTCCCGCCGCGGAAACCGCCGGCGCGCCGGCTGCCTGAGATCGCATCCGATCCCTTTTCAAAAGCCCGGACCGCGCAGGCGGTCCGGGCTTTTCGTTGGAACCGTGGACCCAGGACCCTCCATCCCCCTGATCGTCGGCCTGGGAAATCCGGGCCGCCAGTACGAGGGCACCCGTCACAACGCCGGCTTCATGGTGCTCGACCGCCTCGCGCTGCTGGCCGGGGTCCCCTTCGAGTCGCGACCGAAGTGGCAATCCCATGTCGCCAAGCTCCCCGGTTCCGGCACCCTGCTGGTGAAGCCGCAGTGCTTCATGAACCTCAGCGGACGGCCGGTCCGCCAGATCGCCTCGTTCCACAAATGGTCGCCCGAGCAGGTGCTGGTGGTCTACGACGACGCCGCCCTGCCGCTCGGCAAGCTCCGCTTCCGTGAAAAGGGCAGCGCCGCCGGACACAATGGCATCAAATCGCTGATCGAGCATTTCGGCGGCGACAACTTCCCCCGCCTCAAGTTCGGAATCGGCGGCGCGGAACCCGGAAACATGACCGGCCACGTGCTCGGGAATTTCCGCGAGGATGAGCGGGAACTGCTTGAAAACACGCTTGCAAGGGCTGTGGAGGCCGTGCAGCTTGCGCACTCCCAAGGCGTCGCAGCCGCGGCAAATCTTTACAACAGTAGCAACGGAACCACCTAACAAACGTCCCGATATGAGCAGGAAGTACGAAGGACTCATCGTCCTCAACACCAAGATGACCGAAGGCAGCGTCGCCGACCTCATCACCGCCGTGAACAAGGAATTCGAAGCCGAAGGCGCCAAGCTCGACCAGGTCGAGGAACTCGGCCGCAAGTCCTTCGCTTATCCCTCGAACCACCTCGAAAGCGGTCACTACGTGAACTACCGCTTCCAGGCCGAGCCCGATGCCATCAACCGCATCAAGGATCGCCTCAAGCTGAACACCCAGGTTCACCTGCAGCACTTCCAGCGCGTTGCCTGAACCAGGGCGAGCTGTTCAAAAGAACAGCTTGTTTTCCCCGCCCGGACTTTCCTAGCCTGACCCCGCCATGGCCAATCTGAACAAAGTGATGCTGCTCGGGAACCTGACCCGCGATCCCGAGGTGCGCTACACGCCCAAGGGAACCGCCGTCGGCGACCTGGGCCTCGCGGTCAACCGGCGGGTCTCCGATGGCAACGGCAACTGGTCCGACGAGGTGACCTTCGTCGACGTGACCGTGTGGGGCACCAACGCCGAAAACGCCCAGAAGTACCTCAGCAAGGGTCGCGGCGTCTTCATCGAAGGCCGCCTCCAGATGGATACCTGGGAGGACAAGCAATCCGGCCAGAAGCGCAGCAAGCTCAAGGTCGTGGCGGAAGTCCTGCAATTCCTCCCCGACGGCAAGGGTGGTGGCGGTAGCGGCGGTGGTGGCGGCAATTACCAGCAGCGCTCGGGCGGTGGCGGCAACGGCGACGACGGCGGCTCGCAGCGCCCGTCCGGACCGCCTCGCGGGGCCTCGCCCGCCGATTCCGGCGACTTCCACGACGAGGACGACGACATCCCGTTCTGATCCGCGAAGTTTTTCGCTCTTTCGAAAAGGCCGGACCTCAAGTCCGGCCTTTTTCGTGCCCGGGTTCCGGCCGCTTACGCCGACCGCCCCTTGGCAAGGAGCTCGGACTTGACCGCATGGGCCCGCTTCAGCGCCGAGTCGACGTCCTCCCCGAGGAAATTCGCGTGGCCCATCTTGCGCCGCCCGATCGCCCGCCGCTTCCCGTAGAGGTGGAGGGAGGCCGATCCATCGGCGAACAAGGACGACCAGTCCGGAGCCACCCCTTCGTCCGGCCACATGTCGCCGAGCAGGTTGAGCATCACCACCGGGGACAGCAGCCGCGGCGAACCGGCCGGCAAGCCGCAGGTGACCCGCACCTGCTGCTCGAACTGGGACGTCGCGCAGGCATCCAGCGTGTGGTGGCCGGAATTGTGCGGCCGGGGCGCCATCTCGTTCACCAGCAGCGAGCCGTCGGGCAGGTGGAAAAACTCCACTCCCATGATCCCGCGGTAGTCGAGGGCCTCGGCCACCTGGCAGGCGATCACCTTGGCCTCCGCCAGCACCGCGGCACTGACCCGGGCCGGGATGATCGACAGGTCGAGGATATGGTGGCGGTGCTGGTTTTCCGCCGGGTCATAGGCGGTCACCGTGCCGTCGATCCCCCGAGCCACCATCACCGAAAGCTCCCGCTCGAAAGGAATGAACGCCTCGAGGACGGCCCGGTCGGTCGCGAATTCCTCCCAAACCTGCGCCGGGTCTTCGCCGCCGGTCAACTTGCGCTGGCCCTTGCCGTCGTAGCCGAAGGCCGCGGTCTTGAGCACCGCCGGGCTGCCGATGGTTGTCATCGCCGTGGCAAGTTCGTCCGCGGACGAAACCACTTCGAACGGTGCGCAGGGAATGCCGTTCAGCTTCAGGAAAGCCTTCTCCCGCTCGCGGTGCTGGCAGATCGCGACGGCGTTGGGCGAGGGATGGAGGGAAATCCACTTTGCCACCTCTTCCAAAGTCTCGCGCGGGATGTTCTCGAACTCGACGGTCGCGACCGCCGCTTTGGCGACGAACTTTTTCAGGGCCTCGGGTGAATCGAAGGGTTCGTCGATGGCCTCGTCCGCCACGACAATCGCGGGCGCCTCGAGACCACCGGTCCACACCAGCGTGCGGTAGCCCATGCGGCGGGCTTCCATGCAAAACATCCGGCCGAGCTGGCCGCCACCAAGAATGCCCAGCACCGAGCCGGGAGGAATCATCGAAGGAGCTTCGGGGGTCACGAATGGTCGGGAGTCAGAGTCCGGGAAGGGCGGCGGCTTTCACCGTCTCGTTCTGTTTCTTGCGGAAGGCAACCAGCTTTTCGAGCAGGGCGGCGTCCTCGCCGGCCAGCATCGCCACCGCGAACAAGGCGGCATTGATCGCACCTGCCTTGCCGATGGCAAAGGTCGCGGTCGGGATACCGCCGGGCATCTGGACGATCGAAAGCAGCGAATCCATGCCCTTCAGCGCGTGCGACTCCACCGGCACACCGAGCACCGGAAGGTCGGTGATCGCCGCCGTCATCCCCGGCAGGTGAGCCGCACCGCCGGCTCCGCCGATGATGCACTTCAGCCCGCGGCCGCGGGCCTCCGACGCGTAGGAAAACAGCTTGTCGGGTGTGCGGTGGGCACTGACGACCTCCGCCTCCCAGGCCACGCCGAAATCCTCCAGCGTGCGCGCGGCGTGCTCCATCGTCGGCCAGTCCGACGTGCTTCCCATGATGATTCCGACGAGCGGCGTTGCCATGCCCGAAGGGGAAGACGGAACGCAGCCGACTGCAAGTGCCGAGTGAAAGCCGGCCCGCAGCCACTTCTGCGGACGCTGACTTCATTCGCGCTCGCCCCCGCCGCCGCTGGCTGATACGCCCCCGCCTCCCATGCTGAAGGAAGCCATCCAGGAAGTCCGCGTTTTCGCACCCGCCACCGTCGCCAATGTCGCGTGCGGTTACGACGTGCTCGGATTCGCCATCGATTCGCCCGGCGACGAGATCGTCGTGCGTCACTGTGAGAAGCCCGGCCTTCACATCACCGCCATCTCCGGCGACGAGGGCAAGCTGCCCAAGAACCCGGAAAAGAACACCGCCGGCGTCGCTGCGCTCGACCTGCTGCGCCACCTCGGCATGACCGACCGCGGGATCGAAATGGAGATCCACAAGAAGATGCCTTTCGGCTCCGGCCTCGGCTCCTCCGCCGCTTCCGCCGTCGCCGGTGCCTACGCGGTCAACAAGCTGATCGGCGAACCCCTTTCCAAGAAGCAGCTGCTGCCCTTCGCGATGGCCGGCGAGGCCTCGGCCGACGGCGCTTGGCACGCTGACAACGTCGGACCCTGCCTGCTCGGTGGCATCGTCTTCATCCGCTCCAATGACGAGCTCGACGTCGCCCAGCTGCCCGCGCCGAAGAACCTCTGGGCCGCCGTCGTGCATCCCGACATCGAGGTGCTGACCAAGGTCGCCCGCGAGATCCTGCCCAAGGACATCCCGCTGCAGAACGCCACTCAGCAGATCGGCAACCTCGGCGGGCTGCTGTGCGGCATCATCCAGGAAGACTACGGCCTGATCTCGCGCTCGATCCACGACGTCATCGCCGAGCCGCGCCGCCAGAAGCTCATCCCGGAGTTCTACAAGGCCAAGCGCGCGGCCCTCGCCGCCGGCGCCCTCGGCTTCTCGATCTCCGGCGCCGGTCCCAGCGTCTTCGCGCTCTGTGAAGGCGAGGAAACCGCCATCAAGGTCGGTGAGGCGATCGCCAAGGTCTTCTCCGCCATCCCGCTCGGCAACCAGGTCTACGTTTCCCGCATCAACCCCCACGGCGTGCACGTGGTGGAGGAAAAGAAAGCGAAAGGCTGACCGTTCGATCGCCCCTCGAATCCTCGAATCAACGGCGGAGCATCACCACGCTGCCGCCGACCGGATTTCCGAAGGCGTCCGCGATCGAGTCGGAGACGACCAGCCAGCGCCCGCCGGATGCTACCACCTGAGCGTCGAGGTCGGGGGTCGGAACCGGATTCAGGAAGGCACCATAGACCTCGAGCTGGCCCCGGGTCGGATTCCCCACGACATCGGTGGGCGCCCCATAGAGAAGGATGGAACCACCGGTCGTCGCGATACCCCAAGGTAGGCCGCGGGTTTCCTTCGTGAAAACTTCCCGGTAACTTCGGCCCGTCGGGAAGAGCACCGACAGCTCCGACGGGATTCCGATAGGGTTCCCGAAGGCATCGGTAAATGACTTCAGGCTGACGACATTGCCATGCCACAAGGCAAAGTAACGGAGACCGTCCCACGCAGGCATCACCTCGAGGCTCCGGGATCGCTGCCAGCCTGCACGCCCCTTTCGATATTCCCGCAATACCTCTCCGAAATACGGCCCTCCGACGATCACTCGTCGGCCCTCACGATCGCAGTAAAGGCCGAGACGTCCGCCCACCTCGGCAATCGGCTCCGCCGTCCAACCTTCGCGACGCCTGTGGTCCAATGCCCAGAGTTGCCGGGGTCCATTGGTGATACCACCCTGCGTTGCAACAAGGGAGGCACCTTCCCCTTCGAAGTTCCATCTCCCCTGCAACTCGCTGATCGGCAGACCCGACTCCTGCCAACTCCCCCCGACCAGCCGGTACTCCTGGAGACCGCCGTAATCCCGGCGGCAGACCAGCAATCTCGACCCGTGCAAATGCATCTCTCCGCCCAGGCCGGGCACGGCCTGCCGCCACTCCCAGGAACCTCCCCCCGGGGATGTTCCGCGCTCCCATCGGAAGAGATGCTGCTGCGACTCCAGCGTCCAGAAATCCATTTCGGAAATGGCGCACCAGTCACCGGAAATCGACACCCTTTCCCCGAACATCGCCAGGCCCGGGATGCGCACCTCGGCAGGCACGTCGTTCACCGTGATCGTCTGTCGATAGGCGTAGCCGCGGGACCGCGCTTCGGTGCCGGTGCAAGACAGGAAAAGAATGGCCGCTACAAGATAAACCTCAAACCTCATCGGCCCACCCATAGCGCCCAGTCCGCAGGGCGGCAAGGGTTGGCCCCCAGCCTCACATCGGCCGCCCGAGGAACACGCAGAGGATCCTCGATTCCTCGTCTCCAGGATTGAAGACGCGGTGATCGGTCTCCGCGTCGAAATACGCCGCGTCGCCCTCGTCCAAGCGATGAACCTCGCCGTCGTATTCGAAGGAAATCGCGCCTTTGACCACTAGCAGGAACTCCTCGCCTTCGTGAGGCATCGGCTCGCGCCGGCCGCCACCGGAGGGGATCGTGAGCAGGAAGGGATCCATGCTGCGGTCGAGCCGCCGGTGCGCCAGCGACTGGTAATTGATGTCCGACTGGTCGCGGTCCCGTTCCACCTCCTTGCGCTCCGCCGTCCGCACGATGCTCAGCTTCGGCTTCTCGTCGAGCCCCTCGAAGAGTTCCGAGAGGCTCAGGCCCAGGGCCTCGCTCAGCCGAGCGAGCGTCGGCAACGACGGGGTCACGCGGAAGTTTTCCACCTTCGACAACAAGCCCTTGCCCAAGCCCGAAAGTTCGGCCACCCGGTCGAGCGTGTAGCCCCGGGCGAGGCGGGCCGCCTTGATGCGGGAAGCGAGTTCGACGAGGTTCATGGCAGACCGCGAGAGTCGTGGTCAGGCCAGTGCCGGTCAAGGCCCCATCCTTGGAGACAATGACCGGCACCCCCGTGGTTCCAGCTCCCGGAAATCTTTCCTTAAGGAGTGGTCGTGCGGCCTTCGACCGCAAAGAATCGGGCCGGATCCGATGCTGCGGGGAGCGTGAATTCCAAGCTCCCGGCGGACTCGCCGACCGACACGCCGGGCTGGATCACCGACCAGCCGGAGAGATGGGTCGATCCGGTGACCTCGAGGTGCAGCGACAAGCGGTTGGCGCCCGGATCGCGCGCGAGCACCTCGTCGCCCGGCGAGATTCCGCCGGTGCAGAGATGGGCCAGGATGTAGTCGATCGCCGCGCCATCGTTCAAGAAGGGGTCGGTGCCGGTCTTCTTCACTTCGTCGCCGTCCGTGATCTGGTCGCCGTCGGAATCCGGGTTGTCGGCGTAGGTGAAGTAGATGGTTTCTTCCTCGAAGTTGGTCAGACCGTCGCCGTCACTGTCCGCCGTGTCGGGCACGAGGCTGGCGAATGCGGAGACGGATCCCGTGACAGTGTGGTTGAACTCCTCCGGCTGTCCGGCAAAACCGTCCGACCACCCGGCGAACACATAGCCGGGGGCCGCGGATGCCACGATCCGAGTGGTGGCGTCGAGGTCGTAGATGTCGCTGCCCGACACCTGCCCCGCGGCGGGGTCGGAGGCCGCCACGCCGATGAATGCCTTGCCCAGGGCGGCAAGGTCGGCGCTCAGCGGGATCGCCCCGGCACCGCGCAGATAGAGCTCGTTGACATCATTCTGGTCCAGAACCCGCGTCCAGACACCCACCTCGTCGATCATGCCATCCCAATCGCGATCACCGGTGCCCAGGCGGGCCCGGCCGAAGACCAGGGAGGGAAAATCGAAGGACGCCGCCGTGGCAGCAACCGTCCGGGTGTCGAAATACTCGCCGTTGAGATAGATCGTCATCGTCGCCGCGGCCCCGTCGAAGGTCACCGTTTCAACGACGTGCTGCCACACCCCGGTGGCCACCCCCGCCGGTCCGAATCCCCCGTTGGGCCCACCGGCAACGTAGCCGAGGTAGCGGTAGGAACCTTGAACCGTATTGAACCCGGTGTTCTCCGTACCCCAGGAGATATCGTAGTCGTTCGAACCCTCGAAGACATGGTAGCGGTTGCTGGCATTGTTCGCACCGGGCGCCAGACAATGCCACGCGGCCACCGTGAAGGCCGCGCCCAGTTCGCTGCTGCCGATCGGGATCTCCACATACTCGTCGCGATCATCGTCGAGGTTGAGTGCCCCCCCGATCAGCGTGTCCTGGCGGAAACTGACACCGGCACCTGCGGGATCAGCACTGGTGAAGTCGACCTTTCCCGTGAAGCCGGGTCCGGTCGGGTCGGATCCCGCCGACCATCCGGAGTAGAGGGCATTGGTCCCGCCACGGACACCGTCGTGTCCGCCGGTCGATCCGGGAGCCTTGTTGGCGAGGCCGGCATCGCCGGCTTCCTCGAAGTCATAGTAGCCGAGCAAGCCCGTCAGGAGATCGGCCGTCGCCACGCCGGTTTGGCCGGCGGCCACGATCCCGAGCAAGGCTGCGAAGCGGACTGGAGATTTCATCGCATTCAGGAGGTTGGTGTGATTTGCGGTTCAGGGGCGGCTTCCGAGCAGAATGTAGGAATCCACTTCCGCGGACGGCGCGGGGATCGTGACGTCCCAGCCGTCACCCGCCGGCGTGACCGAGAAAGCAGGGCTGTCCAGAGGCACCGGAGACCAGTTCGTCCGGTCGGCGGAGCCCTGCAGGCCCAGCCTGAGGGTGATCTGGCCGGAAACCGGGTTGCGCTCGATTTCCAGCCCGGAAAGGGCGATCGCCCCGGCCTGGTCGGGGCACAGCTTGGCGTCGACGAAGGCCACCAGGGCCGAGTCGTCGGACAGCGGGTCGGTGTAGGTTTCATCGACCTCGACGCCATCCGGAATCTGGTCGCCGTCGCTGTCCGGATTGTCCGGCAGCGTTCCCAGCAGCACGATTTCCTCGTAGTTCGTCAGCCCGTCGTCATCCGCGTCGCCGGTGTCCTCGCCGAACACCGCCGTTGCCGAGGCGCCGCCATTCACGGTGTGGTTGAAATCCGCGGGCTGGCCTGCAAAGTCCCCGGTCCATTCGACAAACGCGTAGCCCGGGTTCGGCTCCGCGGACACCGCCACCTCGCTGCCGGACGCATAGAATCCGGAACCGGTCGCCGTGCCGCGGGCCGGGTCCGCGCTGACGACATCGACCAGGAAGCCAACCACCTCGTCGACCCGCTCGCCGTTCATTCCCGCTTGATAGACGCTGGCGATCTCGCCGCTGGCGAGAACCCGGCTCCACGCCGCGAACTCGTCGATCTTGCCGTCGAAGGCGCGGTTGGTGGATCCATCACGGGCGTTGCCGAGATGGATCCCCGCGGACACCAGTGCCGCGGTCGAACCGCTCAATGTCCCCACGGCAATGCCGTCGAGGTAGGTCGTGATGACCGTGGTGCCATCGGTGCTTTGATAGGTCATCAGCACATGCTGCCACGTCCCGGGAACATGCACGTCGTTGTGGTTCATGCTGCCGGCCCCATTGGTGTAGGTCTGCGCGTCGTTGTAGCCGTTCGCGTTGACCAGATTCCGGAGCCCGTAGGAAATGTCGTAGTCGGTGGATCCCTCGAAGACGAAGAAACGGCTCGCGCCGCTCGCGGCGTCGGTGTCGAGGTTGTACCAGGCGGAAACGGTGAAGCTTTCGCCCAGTTGGTTCGCCCCGCCGCCACCGAAGCCGATCGCGGCATTCAGGAAATTGCCCGTCGTGCCGGTGAACTCGACCGCGTTGCCGACCTTTCCTCCCGCCACCGCCAGGAGGTGGCTGGCCGTCGCGGAGATCTCGAGGTCAGGACCGGATGCGGCCGGATCGTTGGCGAGGTCCTCGAAGTCATAGTAGGCCACCAGGCCGGAGGTCAGTTGCGCCCGGGCCAGCTGGCCGGAGACGAGGGCCGAGAAGCCCAACAGGATGATCCGTGTCTTCATGATGTCTGCGATCGATGGGGTTTTGTGGTTTGGACAAGAATCTCAGGCCTTGCGGCGGTGCAGCAGCGCAAGGGCTCCAAACGCGCCGAACAGGAAAAGCGAGGACGGCTCCGGCACGGCCACGCCGGCCAGCCCGCGGGCATAGACCTCGCCACGCTCCGCCTCGTCGAGCGCGCGGTCCCAGATCGCCACCTCGTCGATCATGCCATCCCAGTCACGGTCCGCGCTGTCGTTGCGATAGCGTCCGATGTTCAGCCCGCTGAACGAAAAGGTGCCGCTGCTGTCGCTCGCCGTGACGGGAATGGTGGCGCCGTTGACATAGGCCGAGACGGTCGGATTCGCACCGCTGGTGTCGTATTCCAGCAGCACGTGCTGCCAGCTCTCCGGAGCGAGGCCGCTGATGGTCGGAGCCGCCGTGGTTTCGACGTAGACCAGGTAGTCGTCGTAGGCGGTGGAGCTCACCGTCGAGGTCGTACCCCAGGAAACATCCCAGACCCCGGGATCGCTCGACTCAAGGGCGTGGAAGCGGGAACTGGTGTTTTCGGAACCCGGCGCGAGGTAGGTCCAGATCGAGAGGGTGAAGATGCTGCCCAGATCGGCGCTGCCGATCGGAGCGGTGACGAAGGCATTCTCGGCATCGACGAGGTTCAAGACGCCTCCCGCCAGCAAGCTGCCGCGGTTGCTGATGCCGTCGGGGGCCGCGAAGCTCGCGTCACCCGTAAAGCCCGTGGTGCTCAGGACCGGGGATCCGCCCCAGCTCAGGTCGCCTCCACTGGCTCCCGGGGCCTTGTTGGTGAGCCCGGCCGCTCCGCTTTCCTCGAAGTCATAGTAGGCCACCATCCCGGCCGTCAAAGCAGCCTGCAATCGAGGGCTGCACGCGAGAACCACCAGCGAAGCCACGAGAACACCCCGGTGAATCGGGTAGGGTTTTGGGGAGCAATATAGCATCTTGGGGTTATTATGTTTCTTGCAAGAAACCTCTGGGCAAATGGAGGTGCGTTTCATGATGCATTCTTTCGTCGTCGGACCCTTCATTCGGTGGCTTCAAGACGGAAGAACCGCTCCGCCTGGCCCGCGTCCGGGGTGACGATTTCCAAACGGCCGCCGGTCGGGGAAACCCGCGTCGCGGCGTCCGGGACCACGGCCTCCCAGCTCGCGGGATCAGCACCCGATGCCAGGGTTAGCCTGAAGCGGAGGGAATCTCCGGCCGGATTTCGGAAAACGAGCCCGCCGGCATCAGCGGTCAGGCCGAGAAGATTTCGCAGCGAATCATAGGTGCCCGAATCGTCATGCCCCGGATGGGTGCCCGCCATCCGCTCCAGATAGGCGGGCACGCCGTCGGAGTCGATGTCCGCGAGGACATCGGAGGGGTCCTGCGGATCCATGCCGTTGAGGACTTCGTACCAGTCCTCGAGGGTGTCCCCGTCCGTGTCGATCGCGGCCACCGCGATGGGCAAGGCGACCGGGGATCCGTCGTGATAGAGCGTGGCGATTTCTTCGGGCCCGATGACCCGCTGCCACAGGGCAACTTCATCGAGCATACCGTCGAAGTTCCGCCCGGTGCCCGCCCGATGACCACCGATGATCAGGCCGCCGCACTCGGCCGCCGGCCCGGGAACCGGCAGGAGATGATCCGCAGCCTCAACGCCGTCGATATAAAGACGCAGATGGCGGCTGTCGAAACTCATCGCGACATGGGCCCAGCGGCCGGTGAAAAGCGTGCGGTCCAGCTCACAGCCGAACCCGCCCTGCGCCAGTTCGGTCGGGGATGCATTCACACCCGTCGCCGGCTGCAGGGTCCGGGTGAAAAGCTCCAGGTTGACCTTGTCGGCACTGGCGCCTGCCCGCAAGCTGATCGAAATCGAATAGCCCGCATCGTCACTGGCCGCGCTGCCAAGGGTGCTTTCCATCAGGAAGTGTCGCTCGGTGGTCCCGTCGGCCGGGAGGCTCGCCGGCTTGCACCACATCGACACCGTATGCCCCGCGCTGTTGTCGTCGAGGGCACTCCCGGGAACCACGAGATACTGGCCGGCGGCCCGTGAGAACGACATCGCCCCGCCGCGCAGACCGCCCTCCGCCACCAACGCGGCACAGTTCATCGCGGCGGCATCGACCCGTCCGCCGAGCACCGAGCGGTTCCCCGAGTCACCCTCGAAGTCCCACCACGCCCTCAGCCCCTTGCCCAAGTCCCGGCCTTCCCTGGGTGCCAGCTGATCCTGCGTGACGATCACCTCGCGTTGGATGGTGCCATCGGAAAGATAAAAGCGCGCCGTCAACACGGCCGGACTGACCCGGGTTTCCGCCTCCAGTGTGAGGAACTGCCGGGGCTGCTGCGACGACCACACCAGATCGGGATGGGCGACATCGAGCGACGGAATCACCGAGGTGTGGGCCGGCGAGGTGATGAAATCGTGCAGGTCGTAGCCGACGCGTTGCGGATGGACCAGGTGTCGCGAAACGTGGATGTCCCCGCCCACGAGCACGACCCCCGGGATCCGCTGGTCCCGGATGAAGTCGAGCAAGGCATCCCGCTCGTACCAGTAGGTGAACATGTCATCGGTCTCGCTGTTCTTCTTGTCCTGCCACACCTGGCCCATCACCAGCACCTTGAACGGTGCCCGCGAGGCCAGCAGCGAATCGCGGATCCACTGCCACTGGGCCGGGCCGAAACAGGTCATCTGGTCCGCATCGACCGGCGAAGCTCCGGTTTGCGAATACCAGCGCGGGTCCAACAGGAAGACCTCCATCACGCCGCGGTCGATCTTGTGATAGACGCCTGCCTGGCCTTCGCCGAACTGGTCATGGGCCCGGTATTCGACGAAGCCCCGGCGGGTGTTTTCCTTGCGGCTGGCGGTCGAGACGCCGTTGCCACCATTCAGCCCGAAATCATGGTCATCCCAGGTCCCGGCTGTCGGCACCCTTCGGATCAGCGAGGCCAGGAACGGGGTCTCCAGGAACGCACGGTGCTTCACGCGGATCGTCGCCAGATCGCCCACGTCCACGTAGGGCGTGTCGCCGCACAGGAACAACTGGTCGATCCCGATCATCCCGATGCGCTGCCACACCGGCTCGGAGGTGTTGTTCGCACAGGAAGCAAAGGCCGCCCGGACCATACCCCGGCCCCCCGGCTGCAGCGCCGTCTTGAAACCCAAGCCCTCCTCCGGCCCCGCCAGCGTCACCGCCTCGGCACCGCCGATGTCATCGATCCGGTACCGATAGGAGGTAGCCGCGTGGAGTCCTGAAACGTGGAACTTGGCCACATAATCGTCCGCCTCCACGCAAGCCGCCTCGCTCGTGGCCACGACCTCCCCCGCGGCGTCGAGAACCGAAAGTCGCAGCGGACGTTCCTGCGCACCCGGCCGGTAGAGCAACCACGCCTCGTCGGTCGTGACGGTGCCTACCAGCGGTCCCGTCGCTGCCCCGGCCGGCCGGCAAGGAGTCAGCGCAAGGCCGACGACCAAACCGATGAAGCCAACAACCGTCCTCCCATTCATGAGAGCATTCCGACAGAGCGACATTTCCCGTTCAAGCACGAAGTTTCCTTCGGGAAACCTTTTTCTCGATTTCCGTTATTCCTCACCCACCGCATCCCGATGCGGCGGGTGAGGCGGCAACAGCGGAGCCGAGTGATTCCAGTCGGGGAAATACGCCCGCATGCTCCAGCTGTCCGGCGTCCCCGCCGGTGCCAGCGGAAAGCTCCCACTGCTCTCGATCATCCTGATCAGACTGCGGTCGGTGAAGGCCCCCATCAGGGCGACCAGGTCATCGACCTCGCCGTCGCTAAGGCCCAGATTCCCGAGGTCCTCGTGATTCACGGTCTCCGGATAATCCGTCGCGCCCCAGCGCCCCGGTTCGAGATCGCGGCGGTTGTAGAATTCGACGACCTCCCTCAGCGAGGCGATCGATCCGTTGTGGAAGTACGGCGCCGTGAGTACCACATTGCGCAAGCTCGGCGCCCGGAACTGGCCGAGTTCCCCCGCCGCGCCGGTATGCCCTCCCAGCCCCGGGTCCTCCGCCCCCCGCGACGGCGTACCGAGGTTGTCGTAGCCGTAGTCGCTCAGCAGCGGCTTTGGCCATGCCGATGCCGTCAGCAAGTGGCAGTCCGCGCACTTTCCCTTCCCCAGGTAAACCTCCAGCCCACGCTTCTGAATGGCATCGAGCGCGTCGCTGCCCCCTGCGAGGTAGCGGTCGATCGGGGCGTCGAAAGGCCGGAACATCGGTTCCTTGAGGAATTCGACCAAAGCCCGGTAACAGGCGTGGGCCACCTGGCCGTCGTCCTCCCAGCCGGAGTCGCCGACGCATTCCCTGAGGGCCGCCGCGTAGCCCGCGTTCCGGAGCTTGCCAGCCAACCCGGGAACGTCGCCCGTGTTCATCTCGGCATGGTCGAAAATCGGCTGCTGGACCTGCTCGTGCAATGTCCGGGCCCGGCCGTCCTGGAACAACCCGCCCTGCCAGGCCCAGTGCTGCACCCCGTCCGGCCCCAGCAGATCCTCCTGGTCCATGTTCGGGATCAGGGCCGCATACATCAGGCTCGGCGCATTGCGGCGGCCTTGGCGGCCCGCCACCGCGCCCGGCGAGACCGGGCGCGGATCGGCAAAGGCCGACTCCGGCACGTGGCAACTGACGCAACCCTGGCCGGGCGGATTCGACAAGGCGGTATCGAGGAAGATCTCGCGCCCGACCGCCGCCAGCGCCGCCTGGCGCTGTGCGGCATCCCCGTTGTCCGCCGGGCCGTTCGCCCCGGCGAGCGCCGCGGCACTCGTTCCCAGGCAGACCAGCCATGGCGTCAGGCGTTTCATCGGCTCACCAGGGCAGGCTGAAAGTTTTGACGTGCGACATGAACTTGATCGCCTCGATCACACCCTCCTTGATCCCGAGCCCCGAGTCCTTGATGCCGCCGAAAGGGCTGCTCTCGATGCGGTAGCCCGGGACCTCGTTGACGTTGGTCGTCCCGCACTTGAGCTCCTTGCAGGCGCGCAGCGCGAGCTCGAGGTCATTCGTGACGATCCCCGAACTGAGACCGAAGCTACCGGAGTTGTAGTAGGAAATGGCATCGTCGAGGTCGTCGACCGGAATGATCGGCGCCAGCGGGCCGAAGGACTCGCAGGCGACGATCCCGGCGTCGCGGGGCACCCCGGCGAGCACCGTCGGCTCCATCAACGCGCCGCGCCGGCCGCCGCCAAGCAGCACCTTCGCCCCGGCGGCCTCGGCATCGCGGACACGCTGCTCGAGCACCCTGGCCGCGGCCTCGTCGATCACCGTGCCGACCCGGGTTTCAGGATCTTCCGGATCGCCCGCGGCGTAAGTCGCCGCAACTTCGGTGAAGCGTGCAGTGAATCGTTCAAGGATCCCGCGCTGGACCAGGATCCGCTTCACCGCGGTGCAGCGCTGACCGGAATTCCGGAACGAGCCCTCCGCCGCCAGCCGCGCGGCCAGCTCCACATCGGCGTCGTCGAGCACGATCAAGGGCGAGTTGCCGCCCAGCTCCAGGCACAGCTTCTTGTAGCCGGCCGTGGCACTGATCGTCTTGCCGATCGCCACCGAGCCGGTGAAGGACAGCAGCTCGACCCGCGGGTCGGCCACCAGTGGCGTCACCACCTGGTCCAGCGGGCCGAGCAGCACGCTCAGCATCCAGCCCGGCAGTCCGGCCTCGTAAAGGAGCTGGGCAAAACGGATCGCCGTCAGCGGTGTCTTGTCCGAGGGCTTGAGGATGACCGGTGAACCGGCGGCGATCGCCGGGGCCAGCTTGTGGGCGACCTGATTGAGCGGATGGTTGAACGGTGTGATCGCCCCGACCAGCGCCAGCGGCGAGCGGGTGGTGATGATCTTGCGCGGCTTGCCCTGCGGCGACACGTCGCAGGAAAACACCTGGCCGTCGTCGCGCAGGGTCTCCATCGCCGCGAACTCGAGCACGTCCGAACTACGACCCGTCTCGTAATCAGCCTCACGGGCCGCCAGCCCGGACTCGCGGGTGATCAGCGCGGCGAACTCGGCCCGCCGCTCGGCCAGCAGCGCCGCCGCCTTGCGCAGGACCTTGTGGCGCGAGTAGCGGTCGAGCGGGACATTCGCCGGGTCGAGCGCCGCCTGGATCGCGCTTTCAAGGTGCTCGCGTCCCGCCATCGCCACAGTGCCGGTCAGCGAGCCGTCCCAGGGATAGCGGACTTCCAGCTTGTCACCGGTCTCGACCGGCCGCCCGGCCACCAGCGCCGGCAGATGGATTGTTTTCCAGCTCATGATCCGGCAGGCAGGGGGTGGTAGTGGCACTCGCTGCGGCCGTCGGGCCAGACGCGCAACAGGGCATAGCCCGCGGGCGTCCGCTCGTAGCTGCCGTCGCCTTGCTTGCCCGGCTCCCACCAGGCGCCGCTGAGCGCACCGTTGCAGTGGAAGTCGATGTTCCAGATCGACTCGCTGCTTTGGATGTGGACGTGGCCGCTGAGCGCCACGACCGGTCCTTCACGGCCGGCGAAGCGGTCGATCAGCGGCTTCGAACCTTTCATGTTCCCGCCGGCATAGTCCCCGGCGAGCGAGTAGAGCGGCAGGTGCGAGGCGACGATCACCGGCGCGGCGGCGGGCAGCGCGTCCAGCGAGTCGAACAACCAGGACTGCTGCTTGGCATCGATCGAGCCGCGCGAATTCTCCAGCCACAGGATCTCCCAGCCGCCATGGCGAGCCGCGCCGTAGGGACGCTCGATGCCGAGACGCTTGCAGACGTAGGGCACCCCGCGCATCTCATCGCCTTCCGGCCCGGCCCACCAGGTATCGTGGTTGCCGATGGCATGCAGGCAGGGTAGGCCCTCGAGCTCCGGCATCACCACCTTGTCCCAGATCTCCCACTGCTCGAGCATCCGCTCGCGGGTGATGTGGCCGTAGTCCGCGGCATAGATGCTGTCGCCGGTGTTGATCACCAGGCCGATCTCCGGATGGCGCTCGCGGATGGCCCGCAGGATCCTGGTGCAGCGCTGCGGCGCATCGAGCTCCGGCCGGATGTGGATGTCGGTCAGGTGGAGGATGGTCAGCGCATCCTCCGGCGAGTCCTTTCCGCGGGCCACGAAGGGCAGCGCGGACGCAACTCCCGCGGCGAGGAAACCACGGCGGCTGGTGGAGAGATCAGACATGGCAGGCGAAATGGAAGACGTCGAAGTTGCGGGGATCGCCCTGGGCCAGGCGGACGAGCTCCGGGGTCAAGGGCCGCGAAACCACCAGCGGCACCATTTCCTCGTAGCGCCCGCCGTGCGAACGCAGGCCGCCGGTGAGGACCGAGAGATCGTGGTGTTCCGGCGACTTGCCGAGCGCCACGTCGCGGCCCGACAGGACCACCAGGTCGCCGATGCGGTCGGCGGCGAGCTCCAGCTTGGACAGCGCCGTCTTCTTGTCGTGGACCTCGGTGATGCCCTCCTGCTCCATCAGGAAATCCGCCACCGCGGGAGCCTGCGAGGGATCGTCGAGATGAACCATTACCAGCGAACCGAGCGCTCCGTGGTGAACGACGTAAGGATCCGTGATCGGACAAATGACCCGGCAGGTCTTGCCGAAGCGCTCATGCAGCAGCGATTCGACGAAGATCACCTTGGGTTCGCCCTTGGCGTCGTTCTTGGCGTTCATGCCGTGATCGGCGGTCAGCGCCACCGTGCAGCCGGCATCGAGCAGGCGGCCGATCGCAGCATCGATCGCCGCGTGGAAATCAAGGATCTCCTCGGCCTCCGGCGCGAACTTGTGCTGCATGAAATCGGTCGTCGACAGGTAGAGGAAATCCGCCCGCCCCTGCTCGACCAGCGCGGCCCCGGCTTCCAGCACGCAGACCGAGGCATCGCCCGAATAAATCTCCGGCTGCGGCCGGCCGATCACCGCGGTGACGTCCTCGATGCCGTGCGTTTCCAGCCGTGCTTCGTCGAGCTTCTCGGTCGAGAAGGCGATCCCGCCGCGCTCCACCAGTCCGTCGCCGAGGACGGTGCGGAGCTTTTCCTTGGCGGTGACGAAGGCGACCTTTCGGCCGGCATCCGCGGCGGCGCAGAGCAAGGTCGGGCAACGGCGGAACTGCGGCGAGTTCATCATCACCTCCTCGCCGCTGGCGGGATCGAGGAAGAAGTTGCCGCAGATCCCGTGCACCGCCGGCGCCACGCCGGTGACGATCGAGCTGTTGTTGACGTTGGTGAAGGAAGGCAGCGCCCCGCGCACCATCCCCCGGTAGCCGTCGCGGGCCATCCCCTCGAGCCGCGGCATGCGGCCGCGGGAGATGGCAACGGACAGGTATTCGTCGGCACAGCCGTCGAGGCAGATGACGGCGACGGGATGATCGGGAAGCGGGTAGCTGCGGTCGTTGATGTGGAACGTATTCATGAGACAGTTGCGGAAGAAACAGCGGCGGCACCCCGCGGAAAGCGGTGGCGGTAGAGGAGGATCGCGAGCACGAGGAGACCCAGGGCCACGGCAAGGATGGCCGTCGAGAGGGTGACGAAAAACGCCAGGAAGCCGTCCTCCGGATGGAACAGGCTGCGGGCGAGCATCACGCCGCAATAGCCGAGGTAGCCGGTCGCATCGGCGACGTACATCAGGAAGGTCATGTTGCCCTTTTCCCGGGTCAGTGCGATCAGCCGCTCGAACAAGGTCGTGTGCACCGCGACGTACGGCAGGTACATCCCGACCCCGATCAGCACCATGAACGCGAAAGGCGGAAGAAGACCCGACCGCCAGCCCGCGACCGACGCCAAGGCCAACATCAGCCCCCCCGCGCTGATCCACAGGCCACAGAAGAAGCCGCGGCGGTTGTCGCGGATCAGGAATACCAGCCCGTTGACCGCCGTCACCGCCAGCCCGACCCAGAACTCCGAGCGCGTGAACACCCCCGGCTGCTCGCCGAGACCCAAGTGACTCCAGATCTCGGGGGCAAAGTCGGCCCGCACGCTGCGCAGGATCGTGATCAGGAGATAGACGACCACGATGCCAACCAAACCGACGCCGTGGCGGCGAACCATCGCCAGACGCTCCGCCCCGTTCATCGGCGTCCGCTCCGACCGGGCCAAGACATCGGCGGGCTCCGCGGCCGGGATGCGGGCCAGCATTAAAACGAACCCGATCAACGGCAGCAGGAAGATCGCACCCGCCGCCGCTGGCATCCAAGGCTCGGAGACGCCTGATTTCAACAAGGCGGCCCCGACCGACTTGGTCACCCCGTCCGCGAGGATGAAGCTGGCACAAAGGCCCGCGACGAAGAACTCGGTCATCCTCCGGCCTTCCAGGAATCCCAGCACCAGCCCGAAGACCATCCCCAGCGGCAGGCCGTTGCAAAACAGCCAGCCGGCACTCCACGGGGCCGGCGTCAGGGCAAACGCAACCAGCGCCAGCTGCGCCACCGCGATCAATCCCAGCAGCAATCGCGCGCGCCGGCCCGCCGTGATCTCGGAGACCACTTTGATGCCGATGAATTTCGACACCATGTAGCCCAACACCTGGGCCGTGACGTACCAGACCTTCAGCGACTCCCCCCAGGTGGTGCCGCCGAAGCTCGCCGCGGTGAACGGCTTGCGGAATCCATACATGCAGGCGTATGTCCCGAAGGCCGCCACCACACACCACCCGGCGAGAAAGCCGGGGCGTCCCAAGGCACGGGAAAGAGGGCTGCGGGAAGGCGGCGGATTCATGCTCGATTTCGGGATCATGCCACGACTCGAGGGCCCTACCCTCCGGGCATCGAGCGGCAATTCATGAGCATTTCGTCACCCGCGGCGCCCGTCAGGCGGCCATCCGACGCCATCCGGGCACGCGAGCCGGCCGGGCCAGTGTGAACGCGGCGATGGAAAATGGGCTTCATGGAACGAAACAAGAGGCGGCGACCGGCCGGCAACGCTCCATTCACCTTTCCGCCTGGAAGGAGGAAGCTGTGCCTGCGAGCAGCCTCCGGCAATGTTTCCCCCAATGCAACATCATTATTCTTTCAGGAACTTTGCGCTTGTCGGCGAAGCCCACCAGACGGGATCTTGCGGAACACCCATTCATGAACACCGAACGCGCCAGTGCACGGGCCCTCGCCGCCATCTTTTCCGGTCACGGTGAGCGCTTTCGCTTCGAGGAGTTTCCCGTGCCCCTGCCCGTCGGCGGGGAGATCCTGGTCGACATCGCCTGCAGCACGATCTGCGGCAGCGACCTCCACACCTGGCATGGCCGACGCCAGGAACCCACCCCTTGCGTGCTCGGCCACGAGATCGTCGGCCGCATCGTCGCCTTCGGCCCACAGGCCCCGAGGATCGACTTGCGCGGCGAGCCGCTGGCCGAGGGCGATCGCATCACCTGGACCCTCGCGGCCTCCTGCGGAGACTGCTACTTCTGTCGCCGCGGACTGCCGCAAAAGTGCGAGCATCTTTTCAAGTACGGTCACAATGCCATCTCGCCGGGCCGTGAATTCAGCGGCGGCTTCGCCGAGTGCTGCCTCCTGAATGGCGGCACCGGGCTGGTGCGACTCCCCGACTGCCTGTCCGATGCCCTCGCCGCGCCGGCGAACTGCGCGGTCGCCACGGTGGCCGCGGCCTGCCGGCTCGCCGGCCCCATCGAGGGCGCCTCGGTGGTCGTCATCGGCTGCGGCGTGCTCGGCCTGAATGCCTGCGCGATGGCCCGCCAGCAGGGCGCCGCGGAGGTGATCGCCTGCGACCTCGATCCCGCCCGGGAAAGCATTGCCGGACAATTCGGGGCCACCGCCTTCTGCCTGCCCGACCAATTGGAACCGGTCACCCGCGAGCTCACCCGTGGCCGCGGTGCCGACCTCAGCCTGGAGTTCTCCGGAGCCACGCCCGCGGTCGCCGCTGCGCTCGCGGTCACCCGCACCGGCGGCACCGCCATCATTGCCGGCACCACCACCCCGGGGGGGATGATCGGGCTCGATCCCAATGACCTCGTGCGGCGGATGCTGACGATCAAGGGCCTGCACAACTACGCCCCGGCCGATCTCGTCACCGCGATCGACTTTCTCGCCGGCTCGGGGGGACGCGTTCCCTTCGAGCGGCTGGCCGGCGGGAACTTTCCGCTGGAGCAACTCGAATCCGCCTTCGCCCACTCCAGCACGTGGCCGGGCACCCGGACCGCGGTGATCCCCTAGGCGGCAGCCACGACACGCTTGCGGATTGCCCACGCGCCGGATTCGCGTCACCTAGGGCGCGTCGCGGGCCACCCGCGCCGGTCCGGCCATGCTTTACCATTCCACCAACAATCCCGCCCACCGCGTCGACCTGAAGGAAGCGATCCTGCGCTCCCTGCCGCCGGACAACGGCCTTTACATGCCGGACACCCTGCCGGTGCTGGGCCCCGATTTCTGGGCGATCTGGCGGGAGCTGTCGTTCCAGGAAATCGGCTACGCGGTCGCCCACGCCTTCTTCCACGAGGATGTCCCGGCCGCCGACCTGAAGAGCATCGTCGAGGGCACCCTCACCTTCGACGCCCCGCTGGTCACGCTCGCGCCCGGCGACCACATCCTCGAGCTGTTCCACGGCCCGACCCTCGCCTTCAAGGATTTCGGTGCCCGTTTCATGGCCCGCCTGATGGCCTGGCTGACCCGCGGCGAGGACCGGGAGCTGACCGTGCTCGTCGCCACTTCCGGCGACACCGGCGGCGCGGTTGCCTCCGCCTTCCACCGCGTCCCCGGCACCCGGGTGATCATCCTCTAC
The DNA here is from genome assembly GCF_014904755.1 of Neoluteolibacter marinus. Lineage (GTDB taxonomy): Bacteria > Verrucomicrobiota > Verrucomicrobiia > Verrucomicrobiales > Akkermansiaceae > Haloferula > Haloferula marina. The sequence continues at coordinate 78,416 of NZ_JACZFQ010000003.1, read as the reverse complement.
CCGAAGGGCAAGGTGTCCGGCCTTCAGGAAAAGCAGCTCACCACCCTCGGCGACAACATCACCGCGCTGGAGATCGACGGCACCTTCGACGATTGCCAACGCCTGGTGAAGTCGGCCTTCCTCGACCGCGAGCTGTCGGAAAGCCTCAACCTGACCTCGGCCAACTCGATCAACCTTTCGCGGCTCGTCCCGCAGAGCTTTTACTACATCCATAGTGCCCGTCAGCTGCCGGCCGGGGTGGAGCCGGTGTTCGTGATCCCTTCCGGCAACTTCGGCAACCTCACCGCCGGCTTGCTGGCGATGCAACTCGGCCTGCCGGTGAAAAAGTTCGTCGCCGCCACCAACATCAACGACGTCGTCCCCGCCTACCTGCGGAGCGGCGACTACCAACCGCGCCCCAGCGCCGCCACCATTTCGAACGCGATGGACGTCGGCGCGCCCTCGAACTTCGCCCGCATGCAGGCGCTGTTCGGCAATTCCTGGGAGTCGATGAAGGGCAAGATCGAGGGCATGTCGTTCACCGACGACCAGACCCGTGCGGCGGTCCGCGAGGTGAAGGCCTTGCTCGACTACGAAATCGATCCCCACGGCGCCGTCGGCTGGCTCGCAGCGCGGAAGTTCCGCGCCGCCAATCCGGGCAACGCGACCATTACCCTCGAGACCGCCCACCCGTCGAAGTTCCTCGACGTGATGGAGCAGGAGATCGGCAAGGACGCCGTGGCGATCCCGGATCGTCTCGCCGTGCTCGCCGGCCGCGAGAAGGTCGCCGTGCAGCTCCCCGCCGACGAGGCGGCGCTGCGCGAGTGGCTGACCAAGTGACACCCGCCATGGACGACATCACCCGCGTGCTCAATGCCATGGCCGCCGGTGATCCCGCCGGCTCCGCCGAACTGCTCGAGGTGGTCTACCGCGAGCTGCGCGGCATGGCAGCGGCCAAGATGGCCGGCGAGCGCCCGGACCACACCCTCCAACCCACCGCCCTAGTCCACGAAGCCTACCTCCGCCTGGCGGGGAACCGCGGGGACTGGCAGAGCCGCCTGCATTTCTACGGCGCCGCATCGGAAGCCATGCGCCGCATTCTCGTCGACCACGCCCGGCAAAGGGCGGCCCGCAAACGCGGCGGCGGGGCGGCCGTCACCGCGTTGGACGACAAGATTGCCGCCCCCGATCCGGACGAGAAGCTGCTGCGGGTCCACGAGGTCCTCGACGAGCTCGCCCACCGGGATCCACTCAAGGCCGACATCGTCAAGTTGCGGATCTTCGCCGGCCTCGGCCATGACGAGATCGCCGCCCTGCTCGACCTTAACGAGAAGACCGTCCGCCGCCACTGGGAGGCGGCCAAGATCTGGCTCTACCAGGCGATCCGCGGGGCCTGAAAAACTTTCCTTCCTCCTGTCCGCTTTCGCGGCAAGATCCCGCATGGGAGGTCATGATGGATACCCATGACGACATCTTCGCGGTGGCCCGGGAGTTGCCACCGCACGAACGCGAGGCCTATCTCGACGAGGCCTGCGGATCGCCGGAACAACGGGCCCGGGTGATGGCCTGCCTCGCCGACGCCGCGGCCGCGGACGGATTTTTCGCGGACCTCGTCCCGCCGCCGGCACCGGTGATCGCGGAAAAGGCCGGCGACACCATCGGCCGCTACAAGCTGCTCCAGCGCATCGGCGAAGGTGGCTTCGGCGTGGTTTTCATGGCGGAGCAGCGGGAACCGATCGTCCGCCGTGTCGCCCTCAAGATCATCAAAGCCGGCATGGACACCCGCGACGTGATCGCCCGCTTCGAGGCGGAGCGGCAGGCGCTGGCGATGATGGATCATCCGGGGATCGCCAAGGTCTTCGATGCCGGCTCGACCGACACCGGCCGGCCTTACTTCGCGATGGAGTTGGTCCGCGGCGTTTCCATCACCCGCTTCTGCGACCAGCACGAGTACGACACCCGCCAGCGCCTGCAGCTTTTCGGCGAAGTCTGCTCGGCCATCCAGCACGCCCACCAGAAGGGCCTCATCCATCGCGACCTGAAACCGTCGAATATCATGGTCGGCCTCGACGGCGACCGGCCGGTGCTGAAGGTCATCGACTTCGGGATTGCCAAGGCCACCCGCCAGCAGCTCACCGACAAAACCCTGTTCACCCGCTTCGAGCAGTTTCTCGGCACCCCGCTCTACATCTCCCCGGAACAAGCCAGCCTGTCGGCGATCGACATCGACACGCGCTCCGACATCTACAGCCTCGGCGTGCTGCTCTACGAACTCCTCACCGGCAAGCCGCCGATCGACGCCAGCGAGTTGCTTGCCGGCGGCTTCGACGAAATGCGGCGGATCATCCGCGAAAAGGAGGCGCCCAAGCCATCGACGCGGCTGGCCACGATCGACGACGAGGAAATCCGTACCATCGCCAAGGCCCGCCACACCCAGCCGCGGACCCTCGGGTTCCTGATCCGGGGTGAGCTGGACTGGATCGTCCTCAAGGCCCTCGAAAAGGACCGCCGTCGCCGCTACGCCACCGCCAACGCGCTGCGCGACGACCTCGAGCGCTTCCTCCGCAACGAACCCGTCAGCGCCGCCGCACCGAGCCGGCTTTACCAATTGCGGAAGTTCCTGGTCCGTCACCGGGCTGGAGCCGCGATGACCGGCGCGGTCGCTCTGGTGCTGGTGGCTGCCACCGCCATCTCGTTGCGTCAGGCGTTGCGCGCGACCCGTGCCGAGGAAGCCGCCGTCGCGAGCCTCGCGGTGGTCAGGGCGGAGCGGGATGAGAAGGACCGTGCCCGTCGCGATGCCGAAGACGTGGCCCGGTTCCTGTCCGAGGTTTTCCGCAGCCCGGACCCTGCGCGCAACTCCCGCAGCATCACCGTGGCGGAGTCGCTCGCCCGGGCCGCGGCCAAGCTGGAATCGGATTTCGCCGGACAGCCGGAGCGCCGGGCCCATTTCCAGCAGGTCCTCGGCGCCACCTACAACGCCCTCGGCATGTACCCGGAAGCGACCGGCCTGCTCGAGAACGCCCACCGCCAGCAACTCACCGCCTACGGCAAGGACGATGAGCGGACCATGGCCACGGCCAGCGACCTGGCGACCGCCTATTGTTTCAGCCACAAGCCGGGCTATGCCGCCCGAATGCAAGAGGAACTGGTGGAAGCGCTCGTCCGCCTCCGCGGCGCCGACGACCGGCGGAGCATCGGAGCCAAACAGAACCTCGCCACCTCCTACGACCAGATCGGGCGGACCCGGGACGCCCTCGATCTCCGCCGGGACGTGCTGGAGCGGTCACGCCGGCTCTTCGGTCCGGACGATTCGCGGACCGTGGCCGCAATGCAGAACCTGGCCATCTCGGAGGACCGCACCGGGAATCACGCGGAGGCCCTGGCCCTGCGCGAGGAGGTTTATGCAAAGGTCCGGCCCACCCGCGGCGACGAGCACCCCGAAACCCTGCGGGCGATGAACAACCTCAGCATCTCCTTCGACCACGCGGGCCGGCATGAGGAGTCACGGGAGCTCCGCGAGAAGGCGCTCGAGGCCAGCCGCAAGGTGCGCGGCCCCGAGCACCCCGAAACCGTCCAGCTGATGGAGAACCTCGCCGGCTCCTACGAGCACGCCGGCCGTCTCGACGAGGCCGCCAGGCTGCGCGGCGAGGCCGCGGACATCCGGCGGAGGACGTTGGAAAAGGAGCCGCACCAATCGCTTTCGACCATGATCGAGATCGCCCGCGCCTACCGGCAGGCCGGCCGGACCACCGAGGAGCGGGCACTTTGGGATGAAATCGGCCGCGTGGCCGAGGACGAGCTCCCGCCGACTCCCGGCGCCGAGCACTACAATGCCCTGCTTGCCCGCTGCGAATACCGGGCCCGGCAGGGACGATGGCGCGACGCGGCGGCGGACAGCGCTCGGGCCATCGAGGTGGCCGGGCAAAGCATCGGCTACCTCCACTCCGCCGCCTTGCTCCTGAAATCCGGCGACCGCGATGCTTACCAGGCCTTGTGCAAACAGGCACTGGAGAGATTCGCGGAAGGGACCAACCCGCTCGACGCCGAACGGATCGCCAAGACCTGCTGGCTGTGGCCGGACCTCGATTTTGATCATCAGCTCGCTCGTTCCCTCACCGAACGGGCCCAGGTCCTCGATGGCTACTCGCAGCCATGGGCCCTGTTGAACAAGGGCCTGGCCGGATTGAGAAACAGTGACTTCGTGGCCTCGGCCAAGGCCCTGGAGACCTGCCTCGAGACAACGATTGCACCCGAAGGCCGTGCCGCCGCCCTGGCGACACTGGCCATGACCCGATGGCGTCTTGGCCATGAAGAAGCAGCCCGGAAGGCACTCGGCGAGGCCGGGGAGATCCTGGGAACCACCTTTTGCCAGGCGGACGAGTCGCCCCAACTGGTCCCGGTCGGGCAATGGTATGACTGGCTGATCGCGCGCTGCCTCCACGACGAAGCCGCGGAGCTCGTTGGGAGCGAGTGACGATCCACCGGCAGCAGCCTGGATTTTTTCCTACCCATCGGCCGCTCCGGAGCCTATCACGCGGGCCGGATGTCCTCGCAGTTCCTCCCTGTTTTCGTACAGATCCTCGTCGCCATCGGCTTCGCGGCCGTGAGTCTCACCCTCAGCGTGGTGCTCGGGAAATCCGGACGGACGAACAAGACCAAGGACAGCGCTTACGAGTGCGGCATGTTGCCGATCGGTGACGGCGCCCCGCGCTTCTCGGTGAAGTTTTACCTGGTCGCGATGCTGTTCGTAATCTTCGACATCGAGGTCGTCTTCATGTACCCATGGGCGGTGCAGTTCCGCGATCTGGTGAGCCACAGCGTGGTGCCCTTGCTCTCGATGGCGGGCTTCGCCGGCGTGTTGGCATTCGCCTATGTCTATGCCCTCAAGAAGGGCGCTCTGACCTGGCGCTAAGCCCAGGCGCGAGACAGACCACCGGGATTGCCCCCGGGACCATCGTGGCCTGTTCACGAGGGGTCACGCCGCCCTCGCCGCTGGTTCGGGCGAATAGGGTCAGGCAACAGTGGCTAGGTTGCCGACGGCTCCCGTTGAGCCCGCCCCCCGGCCTTCCCGCAGATCGCCGTCCTTCGACGACCTGAACCGGGACGCCGTCCCGAGCGGATGCGTCAGCAATCCCTGCCCTGCGTGGAATGGAACGGGTCGAACCTCGCATCACGAGGCACCTGATTGCGTTCCCGTGCTGCTTTCTCCCGTCCACGAAAAAGCCCTGCAACTGATTCAGCTGCAGGGCTTGTAAAGTGGTACACCCGAAGAGACTCGAACTCCTAACCTTCTGATCCGTAGTCAGACGCTCTATCCAATTGAGCTACGGGTGCTTTGTTGCGCCTTGCGGCGCGGGCGGGAAGAAAGCCGATCAGGGGCTCTACTGTCAAGGAATTCGAAGGTCGGAATCATTTTTTTCCGAGAAGCTCCGGAAACACTTGGCGTCGTCCTGCGCGGGACATCTGTTCCAGCCAGCGCGGACCGTCCACACCACCGTGACGGGTATTGCCAAATTATATTAAGTTTTATTAAATATCGTGATATTCTAACTTGTATTTTGGGTGTTTTTTGAACCCATCCTGATTTCTCAGGTCTCAACCCCTGAAATGAATGTAAAATTTCAACCTTCAGTTGCGGTTGCTGTCCCGCCCCGGCTGCAGGCCCCCTCCAACCCGCGCCCCGCCCGCTTCTGGCGGGGAATCCTGGTGATGACCTTGATCGGGCTCGCGCCGCTGACGGCCTGGTTGATCGGCAGTGGCATCGTCCTCGCGGCTCCGCCGGTCTATCAGAGCAGCGCGATGATCCGGGTGGAGGTCCCTGACGGCAATCCGGCCGCGCTCCGGCGCGAAGCGGCCAAGCTCAAGTCCGATTCCATCGTCAAACCCGCCACCCGGGCGCTGACTCCCGATGGCCGCGCCCCCAAGGATCCGATGGCGGAATATGCCCTGTGGACAAGCCTGACGGTCACCGAGCAGGCGGGACCGAACCTGATCAAGGTGGCCGCCCGCGGATCGGACCCGGGCGAAGCCCGCCGCAAGGTGCTGGCCGTGGCCCAAGCCTACGAGCAAAGCCTCGGCGAAGCCGCGCAGCAGCGGCTGATCTATGTCGATCCCCCGGAGGCCTCACCGGCACGCGTGGCCGATGACACCCGCATGATGCTCGGCGTGGCCGGGTTCGCCGTCCTCGGCCTGCTGCTCAGCATCCCGCTGCTGCGTCATCTGGAGCAAACCATGCCCCTCAGGTCGCTCGCGCTGCCTTTGCCGAACTGAAGCCGGCCAACTTAGCGGGACTGCTCCAGCATCCGCAGCAAGGGGGCCTCGGCGCGCTTGCGGATGTCCTCGGGCAACTCTACCCGCGGGCTGAGCTTGTCGAGGCAATCGTAGAGCTTCTCGAGCGTGTTCATCTTCATGTAGCGGCAGTCGGCACAAGCGCAGCGGTCGGTGGGCCCGGGAATCAGATTCTTGTCGGGAGCCTCCTTGCGGAGCCGGTTGAGCATGCCGCTCTCGGTGACGACGATGATGTCCTTCACCGGCGCCTGCTGGCAAAAGGTCACCATTTTTTCGGTCGAGCACACCTCGTCGGCCAGCAAGCGCACCGCCTGCGTGCACTCGGGATGGGCCACCACCAGGGCGTCCGGATACTCGGCCTTGATCTTGTTGATCGATTCCCGGGTGAACTCGACGTGGACATAGCAATTGCCCTTCCAGAGATCCATCTTCCGCCCGGTTTGCTCCATGACCCAGGCGCCCAGGTTTTCATCGGGCACGAACAGGATGGGTCGATCCTGCGGAGCCTTCTCGACGATGCGGACGGCATTCCCCGAGGTGCAAATCACGTCGCAGAGCGACTTCACGTGCGCCGAGCAATTGATATAAGCGATGACGTAATAGTTCTTCGCGGCATTCTCCTTGAGGAAGACCTCGAGCTCTGGTCCGGGACAAGACTGCTCGAGAGAGCAACCCGCATCCTTGTCGGGAAGCACGACCACCTTTCCGGGATTCACGATCTTCGCCGTTTCGGCCATGAAATGAACGCCGCAGAAAACGATCACGTCGGCCTCGGTCTCCTTGGCCTGATAGGCCAGCCCGAGCGAATCCCCGACGTAATCGGCGAGATCCTGGATGTCGCCGGTCTGGTAGTTGTGGGCCAGGATCACGGCGTTCTTTTCCCGTTTCAGGTTCAGGATCGCGTCTTTCAGGTCGAGGGCGGCGGAAGGCATGGAGAAACGATGGACCTGCCCGCCGGCATCCTCAATGCGGAATCCGGCGGCATCGCGACAAAAAAGAACCCGCCGCGGCGGATCGCCGGGCGGGCCCTCGGGAAAAGGAAATCGGATCAGGCCTTCACACCGGACAGGTTGCCCTGCTTCGGCTGTTCCGCGGCCTTGGACGGCTCCGACTTGGCGGCCGGGGTCGAAGGCGTGCCGACGGCCGACTTGCCGACGAAAATGGCACCGGGCTCCATGGAAAGGGTCTTGGCCTTGATGTCACCGACGACTTCAGCGCTGGCTTTCAACTCGACGCGGTCGTTGGCGATGATGTTGCCGTGGACCTTGCCATAGACGACCACGGTGCCAGTCTTGATTTCCGCCTTGAGGCGGGCGTTCTCGCCGACGGTCAGGTTGCCATCGGAATGGATCTCGCCCTCGATGCGGCCGTCGACGACCAGGTCATTGGTGAACTTGACGGTGCCCTTGATCTCGACATCCGAGCTCAGCACGTTGCGGGAAGGACCCACCGGGCGCTGCGGGGCCGGAGCGGCTTGAGCGGCCGGGGCGGCGGCAGGCTGGCTGGAATAGCTAGGGGTTGCGGGGGTCGGCGCAGCGGCAGGTGCTGGCGTGGGAGCGGCGGGCTCTTCGTCGGTTTTCTGACCGATGACCTTGCGGAATCCGAAACTGTTGCTCATGGCGAGGGAATAGGAATGTGCTGAGGTTGAAAGTCAATTGGATTCCCCTTCAGCCGGGGTCTCCGAAGGATCTTCCACGGGTGGCGCCGGGTCTTCTGCCGGTTGCTCGTCAACAGGATCCACCGGCATCGAAGCATCGCCACTGAGAATATTGCCAAGCGGATTTCCTTCGAGTGAGCCGGGGACCGAAGCTCCCGAAGTGGCGTCGAACTTGAGATCGTCGATCTTGTTCTCGAGCCCGGCATCCGGCGCGGGTGTCGGCGGCGCCTCGATTTCGACCGGAGCGGTGAAGTGAAGCAGCTTCAGGTGCTCGCCCGCTAGGCGCGAGAATTGGTTGGTCCCGAAGTCGTTCTGAGCGCGCTTGTAGGCGTCCTCCGCATCGTCCAGACGACCGTCGGCCTTGGCGAGGTCGCCGAGAGCGATCAGGGCGAAGGGCGCAATGAAACGGGAGTCGGCTGAATCGGCAAGCTCCTTGAAGAGCGTCTCGGCTTCGGCGTTCTTGCCTTGCTGCTTCAGGCGGCAGGCCAAGCTCGCTTTCGCGGACGGAATCGCGGCGTGATCCGGGTCGGCGGCGATAAAGGACCGCAACGTTTCGATCGCCGCGTCCTGCTCACCGTTCTCCCACTGCTTTTGGGAGACCAGGACCTGGGCACTGCCGGCGGCGGCGCTCTCCGGGTACTCGCCGATCAACTTTTCCAGGTCCGGCACGGCGGCAGCCTCGGACAACATCGCGCCCGCGGTCGTCTCGGCGCTTTGCTTGATCCCGCGAATCACGATCCAGGCACTGGTGGCCACCACGATCAGGATGGCGAGGGCGATCATGCCCTTCTGGTTGCGGTCGAGGAAGGCCTCGAACGCGGAAGGACCGTGGGAGATTTCGGCGAGAGGCCGCGGGGTGTCGTCAGTGTCTTCAGCCATTTGCCTAGCGTGGTGCGGGGAGCGATTAAGGGGGCGGTTCGGGCGAAATCAATGACGAATTCCCCTCGCCGAACGCGGGCTTCCCGGAGGCTCGGGTTTTTCATGGCCAGCGCGGGCAAGATCTCCCTATGCTCCGCGCCACATGGCCGGGGCGCTGTATGTCATCGCGGGAGAATTGAGCGGCGACGCCCACGGAGCGGGGATGCTGGGAGCCCTCATGTCCATGCATCCGGATCTCGAGATCCACGGTGCGGGCGGGCCGGAGATGCGGGCGGTCGCCGGCGACGGAATCCGCGACTGGGTCGAGGACGCCGCGGTGATGGGACTCTGGGAAGTCCTCAAGCGCTACGGCTGGTTCAAGCAGCGCTTCGCCGAGATGCTCGCCGAAGTCCGGGCCCTGAAGCCGCAAACGCTGGTGCTGATCGACTACCCCGGCTTCAACATGCGCTTTGCCGAAGCCGTCCGCAACGAGCTGCCCGAAACCAAGATCATCTATTACATCAGTCCCCAGGTCTGGGCCTGGAACAAGGGCCGGCTGCCGAAAATGGCCCGCATCCTCGACGAGATGCTCTGCCTCTTTCCCTTTGAAAAACCGATCTTCGAAGGCGCCGGCCTGCCCACCGAATTCGTCGGCCACCCGCTGGTGGACGAACTCGCCCATGACCGCACCGCCGGCCCGCGCGAGGACGATCTGGTCGCCCTGCTTCCCGGCAGCCGCGAGCGCGAGGTCTCGCGCTTGTTCCCGATGATGCTGGAGTCCGCCCGCCGCCTGCAATTGAAGCGTCCCGGGACCAGGTTCGAAGCCTGCGCCGCCTCCGCCAAGCTCGGCCAGCGGATGCGGGAAATGGTCGAGGCCGCGAAGATGACCGACACCGTCCGCATCCTCGACGGCGGCGCCCACGCCCTCATGCAACGCGCCGCCTGCGGCGTCGTCGCGAGCGGCACCGCCACCCTCGAGGCCGCCTATTTCGGGCTCCCCTATTGCCTCGTCTACAAGGTCGCCTGGCCCACCTACCTGGTCGCCCGGATGGTGGTGAAAATCGAGCACATCGGCCTGATCAACATCCTCGCCGGCGAACGGGTGGTGGAGGAATTCATCCAGTCCGAGGCCGATCCCGTGCACGTCAAGCGGTCGCTGCTGCGCTTCCTGGACGACGACGCCCACCGCGAGGAGACCCGTCGCAAGCTGCTCGCCACCGCCGCCAAGCTCGGCGGGCCAGGCGCCCACCTGCGGGCCGCCTCGGCGATTTCCCGGTGGGTCCGCAAGTAGTTCGGTACCGGCGAACCGCCGCGATCCCCTGTGGCGTTTCCATGCCCTTGCCACTTGCCATCGGCGGTCGATCCGCTAAATCCGGCGGCGGGATGAAATTGACCACGATCTTCGCCGCTGCCTCCACCGGACTCTTCCTCGCCTCGGTTTCCTGCGAGCGCCACCCTTGGGAAGAGACCAAGGCCCTGCACGAACATCACGGCAGCCACGACGCAGGTCACGGTGAAAAACACGGCGACGGTCACGCCGAGGGCGCCGCGCACGACGACGGCGGCCACGAGGTGGAGCAAGCTCACTGAGCTTTCCGCCGGTAGCTGAGGAAGCACTCGCCCAAGTCGGGCCGCGGATCAAAGCCCACGAGTTCGAAGTCGTGTGATGCCGGCAGGAACCCGCCCGGCACCCCGCTGAGGGTCGGTGCCTCGCGCCCCCCGAACAGTGTGTGGCCGGCCCAGGTCAGATAGATTTCATCGATGGCATCCAGCTCAGCCAGCGACTTGACCAGCTCCCCGCCGCCTTCGCAATGAAGCCGCTTCACGCCGGCTTCCGCGAGCATTGAGAGAAATCCGGCCAGGCTGCCCCGGTGAGCGGTGACTCCCGGAACCTCGGGCAGCTTGCCTTCCGTCACCAGCAAATGCACCGGCCCGCCCGGCGTGTGAAACAGCGGGTGATCCGGATCAAACCTGCCGCTGCGCGAAACGACGCAGCGCCACGGATCTCCCGCAGACCTCATCGTCATCCGGTCGGCCTCCAGGGTCCCGCGCCCGACCAGGAGTGCGTCGACCCCTTTGCGCAGGTCCAGCAGACGCGCATGGTCTTCGCCCGACGTCCACCCGGACGGCCGCCGCTCCACCGACGAGATTTTCCCGTCGGCGGAGAGGGCGAGGTTGAGTGATAAAAACGGCCGGTTCATGAAATCTGCGGACTTGGCCCGCCCATTCGGAGCACTCGCTTCTTTCGCCAGATCAACCACCCGACCAGGGATGCGACCGCAATTGCCACCAGCAGCAGAAAAAGCCGGACTTGCTCAAACAGCGGCAGGGGTGTCCGCGGCAGCGCCGGAAACTCCCGCTCTTCCCACTCGCTCCAAAAGTCGGGATCCGTATCGGGGTGCCGCCCCTCCTTGAAACGGGCCTCCTGATAGTCAATCCGGGACTGTTCCCGGGCTCGAGCAATACTCCGAGTCTCTTCGTACCACCCGCGGAGTTCCGGAGAGTGTCTCGCGAAATCCCCGTGCCGCACGCGGACGTGAGACTCGACCGGATAGAGACTGCGTCCTCCCTCCTGCTCGATTTCTCTCAACCGGCTTTCGACCAATAGCGAAACACTGCTGGCTCCATCCGCTTGAACAACCGAGCCCAAGGCATCGAACACATCGACGCTTTCCCAAGCGCTGCCCAAATGGATCAAACCAGCCAGCCCTGACTCGGCATCTTCCCATTCGGATCCCGCCAAGCCGCCTCCTTCGATTCTCCTGGTTGGGAAGACGCCCACGAAATTGGGCAAGGCAGCCTTCGCATCGTCAAATCCATTCAGCAGCCACTCAAACAACATCAACTGATACTTCTCCCTCCCGAAGTGGGCGTCAGGATTCAGCCGGATCGCCTCGGCGATGCAATCCACCGCGGCTTTCAAGTCCGCGGGGTCAGCATTCCTCTCTTCGGCCGGACGAGTCGCCCAGCGATTCCCCAGAAACGACCCGAGGTTCGCGAGATAGCGGTAGCGATCCATCCTCACGTCCTCGGAGGGCCTCACATCGAGCACCGCTCTTTTCTTCTCCATCCAGACGATCGCCTCATCGAAACGCCCCAACCGGTCACAGGCCACGCCGGCGTCGTCGTAAAGGTCGAGCTTGCCGGGATCCGATTCCAACTCCTTTGCCACCCGCTCCAAGCGCATCTCGTAGTAGCGCGGCGGATAGCGGTCGAACCATCCGGTGATCACCTTCACCGTGTCCAGCCGGCCTTTCGCCTCCTCCCTCAGGGTGTCGCGATCCCAGATGCATGCGGCAGCCGGAAGCGCCGACAGGATGAGCGAAAAAACCACACCTTTCACTCCACGATCTAACGGGCTGCTTGTCCGCGTGGCAAGGCTTGCGGGGTCGCCGGGACCATGTATTTTCCGCCCCATGAGCAAGCCCCAACCGAAAATCACCGCCTACCTCAAGACCTTCTGCGGCTGGAGCGAGGGCGTCCGCGCGATCATGCGGAAATACGACCTTCCCTACGAGGAGAAGGACATCATCAAGAACCCCGCCTTCCGTTGGGAAATGGAGCAGCGCAGCGGCCAGTCGCTGTCGCCCTGCGTCGAGATCGACGGCACCATGCTGCCCGACATCTCGGGCGAGGAGGTCGAGGCCTGGATGATCCAGAACGGCTATCTCGAAGCCAGCGACACCCCGGCCGATGCCCCGACCAACTCCGCCTGCAGCGACGAGCAGCACGAGGCGATGGCCCGCGGCGAGTTCAAGCTGCCCGGCAAGATCAAGTTCCTCGGTTGAGGCGGCTCACGAAAACAGCGCCCGCACCAGATCCAGGCTCTTCGGCCCGGGCAGAACGCTGAGTTCCATCTGGTTCATCACATAGGCGAAGCTGACCCCGCTGTCGGGATCGCCGAAGGCGTGGCTTCCGCCCGCCCCCGGATGACCGAAGGCCCGCACCGACGGCCCGTAGAGTTCCCGCGCCTTCGCGCCGCCGGCGTCGAGCGGATCGAGCTGGCAACCGCAGGAGAAGGCCGTCGGCTGGATCAACACCCGGTCGTCTCCGCTGGTCCGGACCTGCGACAAGGCCTGTCGCACCCGGTCGCCGAGCGGGCTCTCGATGGCGCCAATCGCCGCCTGGTAGAATTTCGCCAGCGCCGACGCCGAGCCCACCCCGCCCATGGCCGGCAGGCCGGCCGACCAGGCTTTCGGATCGTTCATTTCCTGCACCGAGTGGAGTCCCCGCGGCGATCCGAACGCCCGCCGCGACAAGGAACCCTCCCGATTGAACTCGCGGTAAAACCCGCTCTGGAAATCCTCCGCGGCCGCCTTCCCCGGATAAAGGCGGGCGACCCGCGGCCACTCGCTCTCCGGCAGGCCGATCCAGAATTCCAGTCCCAGCGGCGCCGCGATCTCGTCGTTCCAGACCGCCCCCAATGGCTTGCCGGTGATCCGGCGAACCGGCTCTTCCAGCAAGAACCCGAAGGTCCGCGGGTGGTAGCCGTGGCCCTCGCCGGGGCGCCATGCCGGCGCCTGCGACTCGACCGCCGCGATGACCTCGGTGTGATCCCAGACCGAAGCCCGCTGATCGAGGGCCGCCAACCCGCACTGATGGGAAAGCAAGTGGGCGAAGCTCGCCTCCGCCACCGGAAACTCCGGCCACACCTCTCGCACCGGCGTTTCGGGCCCCAATCCCCGGGAATCGAGCACCATCAGCAGCGTCGCCGCCGCTGGCCCTTTGGTCGCGGAGTAAACCGGCACCAGGGTGTCCGAGGACCAGGCGCGGTTCTTTTCCTTGTCCCGCCAGCCGTCGTGGACGGCGAGCATCTCTTCCCCCCGCCACCACACGCTGACGGAGGCCCCGAGTTCGCCCCGGGTGCGGAAATTCTCCTCGAAGAGGGAAAGCAATTCGCCGAGCGCGGAAGGAGACATGCCCTTGACCTGACCGATGGCTGCCCGGCGTGCAACCGGAAGTAGCACAACGTTACACGTTGTGGACGTGGCAAGGTCGACAGCTCTAGGGTGGCACCCCCTGCCACGTCGCCCCGATTCCGGGAAACTCCGACCTTCTCCGGTGAGACAGCGTCCCCACCCCGCAACTTGAAAAGTCGCGCTACTTCACCCCGTGGCGCAAGCCGTCCAGATCGGCATCTTCCTGCGCCGAATCCTTCAGCGAGGCGTCCATTTCAAAAGCCCGCTCCAAATGCGACTCCGCCCGTTTGCGGTCGCCCAAGACCGCCAGGTAGCAGGCGATGTTGTAGTGGAACAAGGGATCCTCGATCAGCGTCGCCGGCCCCCGCAGCAACCAATCGCGGGCCGCCAGCGTGTCGCCGGTTTCATGGAGGCAATACGCGGCATGAATGAAGAACCGCGCCTCTTTCGGCTCTTTCAGGCAAAGCAGCCGGCCGGTGTCCGCCGCCGCATTCCACCGCAGCGACTCCATCTCCGCCAGCAAGCGCAACTCCAGCGCGTGCCGCCTCATCCGGTCCCGTGCCGAAAGCGATGCCAGTTCCGACAGCGCTTCATCGGGCAAGCCGAGTTCCAGCCAGCCCAGTGCGGACCTCAAAATCCGGAGGTCGTCCATCAGTGGCACGCTAGGAAATTCGCCCCGCCAAGGCAACCTGCTTTTCCAAGCAGCCAAAGGCGCAAAGGGGCGACAATTGCCGCGGCGTCAGGCATCCGAGCGAACCCTCACCGGCTTCAGTGCGGGTTCCACACGCAAGCGCCCGGCCTCGTCGCCCACCCTCTTGAGCAGCGCGATCAAGTAGGCGTTCAGGAAGTATTCCTTGAGCAGCAACTGACGGGTCTCTCCATTGGCATTCTTGCGGACGATTTTCATGATGGTCGGATGTTCGGATCCACGGAGGTATTCCATCGATCCGTGTCACCATCCCCCGGGATCGTGACGCCGCATCCGAAAAGTTAGAAATCTTTCGCGCTTTCCCGATTCTCCCGATCCGCCAAGCTCCCCCCACTCCCGCCGTGCCGCAGATCTCCCGCGAAACCACCGAGCAAGTTCTCGCCGCCACCGACATCGTGGACGTGATCGGCGGATACATCCCGGTGAAGCGCGCCGGCCCGTCCTTCAAGGCGCTGTGCCCCTTCCACAACGAGAAGACTCCGTCCTTCAGCATCAACCCGCAGCGCCAGTTCTTCCACTGCTTCGGCTGCGGAAAAAGCGGTGACGCCATCACCTTCGTCCGAGAATACGAGAACCTGACCTTCACCGACGCGGTCAAGAAACTCGCCTCCCGGGCCGGCATCACCGTCATCGAGGATACCGACGAACCCGGGAATCCAGAAAGTTAGAAATCTTTCGCGCTTTCCCGATTCTCCCGATCCGCCAAGCTCGCTCCACTCCCGCCGTGCCGCAGATCTCCCGCGAAACCACCGAGCAAGTTCTCGCCGCCACCGATATCGTGGACGTGATCGGCGGCTACATTCCGGTGAAGCGCGCCGGCCCGTCCTTCAAGGCTCTGTGCCCCTTCCACAACGAGAAGACGCCGTCCTTCAACATCAACCCGCAGCGCCAGTTCTTCCACTGCTTCGGCTGCGGGAAAAGCGGTGACGCCATCACCTTCGTCCGCGAATACGAGAACCTGACCTTCACCGACGCGGTCAAGAAGCTCGCCTCCCGGGCCGGCATCACCGTCGTCGAGGAAGCCCCGGACCCGAAGGAGGACCGCGCCCGCCGCCAGCGCGGACGCCTGCTCGACATCCACCGCGAGGTCGCCCGCTTCCTCCACGAGATGCTTTTCACCCGCGAGGCCACCCACGCCCGCGACTACCTGAAGTCGCGCGGTTTCGGCAAGGAGATGGCCGTTCGCTGGCAGGTCGGCTGGATGCCCGAGCGCCCCCAGGTCTTCATGGACTGGGCACGCGCGAAAAAGTTCAGCGGCCGCGACCTCGTCGATTCCGGAATTTTCGTCCAGAAGGAACAAGGCGGCATCTATGTCCGCTTCCGCGACCGCCTGATGTTTCCGGTCTGCAACGACTACGGCGACGTCATCGCCTTCTCCGGCAGACAACTCCGTGAAGACCCCCGCAGCGGCAAATATATCAACTCGCCGGAGACCGCGTTGTTCAAGAAATCGAACGTTCTGTTCGCCCTGGAACGCGCCCGCAAGTCCGTCCTCAAGGAAGACGCCGTGCTGATCTGCGAAGGCCAGATCGATGTCATCTGCTGCCACGAGCAGGGCATCGAGCATGCCGTCGCCACCCTCGGCACCGCGCTCACCGAAAACCACGCCCGCCTGCTGCGCCGCTACGCGAAGAATGCGATCCTCTGCTACGACGCCGACAAGGCGGGGATCGCCGCCACCGAGAAGGCCTTCCGGGTGCTCGCGGCGGAAAGCATCCCGGTCCGCGTCGTCCGCATGCCGGCCGGCGAGGACCCCGACTCCTTCATGCAGAAGAACGGGGCGGAGGCCTTCCGCTCCATCCTCGCCAATGCGGGCGATTTCTTCGATTCCGTGATCGACCGCGCCGCCGCCGAGAACCGACTCGCCGACACCCAGCAACGGTCCGCCTTCGCCCGCGAATGCGCGTCCCTGCTCTCGGTCATCGCCGACCCCGTCAGCCGCGACGGCATGATCAACCACGTCGCCACCCGTTTGCGCGCCGGGGTCCCCGAGCTGCGCGACGCCGTCCTGCGGGCCGCCCGCAAGGCGAAGTTCCAGCCCGCCAACCGCCGCCACGACTCTGAACCGGAACCCGAAAAGACCGAACCCGCGGCGATCGATCCGGTGGTCGGCTACCTGTGCAGCCTGGCCCTCCACTCGCAAGCCGCCCAGGACTGGCTGGGCGAGCAATTCGAGACCCTCCACGAGGCCTCCGACCACCTCGCCGGCATCCCTCTGCTCGAGTCGATCCTCTCCGCCCGCCCCGACGCCGCCTCGCATGCCGCCGTGAACAGCTTCATGGCGGGACTGCCCGAAGCCCAGCGGCTGGCCCTTCTTTCCGATCCGACCTTCCACAACGATCCGCCGGAAGAACCGGTCGCCGCCGCGGAAATCGCACTCGCCGAACTAAGCGCAAGGGTCCTTCACCGACGTGACGAGAGCGTGAAGGCCCAGATGGCGCGGCCCGACCTACCTCCCGATGAAATGATCCGCCTCCTCCAGGAAACCAAACAGATCGCCGACCTGCTCAAGGGCATCAACCAGCGCTTCGTTTTCAGCGACCGCTTCGCCCCTTCGCGCAAGGCTTCGCCAAAGCCCTTCGATCGCCGGAAACCCCCGTTTCCCGGGCGGGAAAACAATTCTTGACGACCCCCGGTGCGCTCCGAATATTCCCGCCCGCTTCGGAGCCCGGTCCGTTCGCCCTATAATGGGTGAGGTCTGCCCGGAACTTCCTTACATCCCTTCTGTCCATGTCCTCAAAGAAAGCTGCTTCTTCTGCCAAATCGCCGGCCGCCAAGCCAAAGGCAAAAGCGGGCTCGACCAAGCCCGCCGCTGCGAAAAAGCCCGCTCCCGCCAAAGCCAAGAAGACGGCCAAACCGGCGGCCAAGAAAGCGGCCGCGCCGGCCTCCAAGGCCAAGGCAGCCCCGGCACCCAAGAAGCCTGCAGCGAAAGCCGCGACCAAGGCAGCCGCGAAGCCCAAGCCGAAGGCCACCAAGGCCGCGCCCGCCATGGAGGAGAAGCCGAAGGCCGCCAAGCCGAAGGTGGCCGCCGCCGAGCCCGAGGTGAAGATCGAAGCCGCCGCCCCCGCGCCGGCCGCCAAGGAAAGCACCAAGCCGCGCATCGATACCCCCGAGATCCAGGAAAAGATCCGGGAGCTGATCAAGCTCGCCAAGGAGCAGGAATATCTCACTTACGATGATATCAACGAGATCCTGCCGAACGATCTCGTCGAACCCGCCGACGTCGAGGCCATCATGGAGCGCCTCCGCAACATGGAGTTCGACATCATCGACGCCTCCGAGGTCGACCGCTTCAAGGACAAGAAGCGCGACGACGACTCTGACGAAGTCGATGACACCAAGGACCAGAAGCTCGACATCCTCGACGATCCGGTCCGGATGTATCTCAAGCAGATGGGCCAGGTCCCGCTGCTGACCCGCGAGCAGGAAGTCGAGATTTCCAAGCGCATCGAGGATGCCGAGATCGAGGTTGCCAAGCACCTCCACCTGTTCGGATTCGCCGCCGAAAGCTACCTCGAGCTCGCCGACAAGCTCATCAAGGGCAAGGAGCGCTTCGACCGCGTGATCCTCGACAAGAAGATCGAGAGCCGCGAGCGCTACATGAAGATCCTGCCCAAGCAGTGCGAACAGCTCAAGCAGCTCCACGACGAGAACGACGACCTGTTCCGCCAGCTCTCCGCCAAGAACCCGCGCGGCAAGAAGAAGCTCGAGGAGACCTTCAACAAGAACCTCCAGACCCTTCACCGCATCTTCACCCGCTTCTACTTCAAGCAGAAGGTGGTCGAGGACTTCTGCGAGCAGGTCGAGGACTACCAGCAGAAGTTCTGGAAGTACGGCCGCAAGCTGCAGGCGGATCCCGAGGACAAGGAGTTCGTCACCAAGCTGCGCGAGGTCCAGCAGCGCTGCTGGCACGAGGTCGAGTCGTTTGAGGAGAACAACAAGAACCTCCGCCATTGGCTCAAGGAAGCCCTCAAGGCCAAAACCGAGATGGTCGAGGCCAACCTCCGCCTGGTCATTTCCATCGCCAAGAAATACACCAACCGCGGCCTGTCCTTCCTCGACCTGATCCAGGAGGGCAACATGGGCCTGATGAAGGCGGTGGAGAAATTCGAATACCGCCGCGGCTACAAGTTCTCGACCTACGCGACGTGGTGGATCCGCCAGGCGATCACCCGCTCGATCGCCGACCAGGCCCGCACCATCCGCATCCCGGTGCACATGATCGAGACGATCAACAAGCTGATGCGGGTGCAGAAGCAGCTCGTCCAGGAATACGGCCGCGAACCTTCCCCGGAAGAAATCGCCGAGGAGATCCACCTGCCCGTCGAGCGCGTCCGCGCCGTCCTCAAGATGGCCCAGCAGCCGATCTCGCTGCAGGCCCCGGTCGGCGATTCCGACGACACCTCCTTTGGTGACTTCATCGAGGACAAGACCGCCGACAACCCGATGGAGGAAGCCGGCTTCTCGATGCTCAAGGACAAGATCAAGGACGTCCTCGACACCCTCACCGAGCGCGAGCGCGAGGTGCTGGAGCAGCGTTTCGGCCTCAAGGACGGCTACAGCCGCACCCTCGAGGAAGTCGGCCGCCAGTTCCAGGTGACCCGCGAGCGCATCCGCCAGATCGAGGCCAAGGCCTTGCGCAAGATGCGCCACCCCACCCGCATCCGCAAGCTCGAGGGCTTCATCGAGCTCCCCGGAGCTTGATGCTCCTTTCCGGAAAGGCCGGTCCCTGCCCAGGGGCCGGCCTTTTCTTTTGATGCCGTCGACATGACCCGCGGCGCAGCCGCCCTTGGACTGCTGCGATGATTCGCAGCTTTCGAGTAGACGGTGGATCCGGCTGCCCGGGTGGACGGAGTTGACCTGCCGACATCCATTCCATCTCCGGTCACAAGCTGCCGCAGTCTGCATTCGGAAAGCTGCGAAGGATCGCAGCAGTCCGAGGGCCTTCGGCTGCTATTGGAGCCGCAGCGAGAATCGAGGGACGGGCGCTGTCAGGTCGCTTGCTGCCACCCGGCCTGCGGAATCCTCCCTTCACTCGAAAGCTGCGAATCATCGCAGCAGTCCAAAGGCCTTCGGCTGTCATCAACGGCGGCCGCAATACTCAGTGCGCCTTCCCCATCCGCTTCATCAAGGGATGCACCACGGCCAGCACCAGCGCCCCGCAGGCCACGCCGAACAGGCCGTTGAAGGCATACTCCGCCACCTTCGCAAAGCCTCCCCAGCCCTCGACCAGGTGCAAGACCCAGTGATGCGCCGGCTTGATGCCGTGCAGCAGGATCTGGCCGCCCACCAGGAACATCGCCGCGGTGCCGGCCACCGACAGCAGCTTCATCAGGAAGGGCGCCGCCCACAGGATCGAGCGTCCGATCCCCTGCGCCAGCGCGGTCTTCTTCTGACTCAGGAACAAGCCGAGGTCGTCAAGCTTCACAATGCAGGCCACCAGGCCGTAGACGCCGATCGTCATCAGAACCGCGATCGTCGACAGCACCATGGCCTGCTTGGCAAAGGTTTCTTCGGACACCACTCCAAGGGTGATCACGATGATCTCCGCCGACAGCACGAAATCGGTGCGGATCGCACCCTTGATCTTGGCCTTCTCGTCGACCTTTCCCTCCCCGAGCGCCGCGAGCTCCTCCTTCGCCTCTTCCGCTGATTTCTTCCGGCGATGGGCCGCGAGGTGAACCAGCTTTTCCACACCCTCGAAACACAGGTAGGCACCGCCCACCATCAGCAGCGGCGTCACCGCCCACGGCGCGAAATGGTTCAACGCCAGTGCCGCGGGCACCAGGATCAGCTTGTTGACGAACGAGCCCTTCGCCACGCCCCACACGACCGGCAGCTCGCGCTTCGCGACCACCCCGCTGACCTGCTGGGCGTTCAGAGCCAAATCATCGCCCAGCACCCCGGCGGTCTTCGAGGCCGCCGTCTTGGTCATCACCGAGACGTCGTCGAGGATCGACGCGATATCATCCAACAGGGCGAGCAAGCTTCCTCCGGCCATGCGCGAATCATGGCGGCAATTGGACCGGTCGCGGCAAGGCACAAATTGAACCAAAATCCGGCGAGACGCCCCTGATTTGCCCCTTGCCAAGCCGATCTCATGGAACCTTGACTCCAGCCAGTGATGCGAAACATCCACAGCCTCTGGCTCTCAGCCCTTATCATTCTGTTAAGCCCGCTAGAAATCGCTCGGGCCGTGGTAAATGACATGTTTTCGAACGCGATTGACCTTGGATCGATCATGTCTGCCAACTTGCCGTATCAGACACAAAACGCCACCCGCCAGGTCGGCGAGCCCGCGCATACGTCTTTCTCAAGCAGCAGGACCGTCTGGTGGCGATGGATCGCGCCTGCCGACGGAACTCTCATCCTATCCCGGCAAACAGGCTCATCCTGGGCCGGCTGTGCCGTTTACACTGGATCCGAAATTGACGCCCTCACCCGGGTCGCAAGCGGTACAGGCAACTTCCTATCGTTGAACGTGATCTCCGGAACTCCTTACCGGATCGTCGTGGGTGGAACCAGCATGGGATTGATCGATTTGGATTTCCGCCCGATCCCGCCGAACGACGACTTTTCGAACCGCAGCGATCTGGGCTCAGCCGCGGAGTTCCAGGTCGACGGCGCAACAATCCGGGCAACCCGCGGGGCCGACGATCCCGTGTCGGAGCTTCATCCCGATTATATCGGTCCGAACGTGTGGTGGTCGTGGACGCCCCCGGAAGACGGGATCGTCCGGATGAATTTGGCGGGCTCCCTGGATGAAGACTGGGTGATTGGAGTCTATGCAGGTGAATCGTTGGAAACCTTGGATTTCCGCTTCGAACGACAGGAGAATCTGGATCTGGGGGAAGACAGTGTGTTCCGGGTCCGCGCAGGAGAGCCTTTGGCTG
Organism: Neoluteolibacter marinus; assembly: GCF_014904755.1. Lineage (GTDB taxonomy): Bacteria > Verrucomicrobiota > Verrucomicrobiia > Verrucomicrobiales > Akkermansiaceae > Haloferula > Haloferula marina. The sequence goes on along the minus strand of NZ_JACZFQ010000003.1, from coordinate 57,113 downwards.
TCGTCGCGGCTCGGGACCACCCCAACTCGACGGGCCGGCTGAAAATGAATTGGAGCCTCACCCCGGCTCCCTATCAGGACCTCCCGCAGTATGCCATCGACCTTGGCAGTGCCCCGACGATTGACGGAAGTGGCAACAACGTCGGCGCATCCGCTGAGCCCGGAAGCAATTATTCATCCGTTTGGTGGAAATGGACAGCCCCCGACAACGGCATCGCCACCTGGAGAATCGACGCCCCGGAAGATACCGATGCGTTGGGTTCCGCGTTTGACTCCGAATTGACCAAGCTTTCCTCGGTTTCCGCCGGGAAGGACGCCCGCTTCTACTGCCGCGCCGAGGAAACCTATTTCCTCGAGGCGAGTAGCCCGCCCGACCAGCAGGGCGATTTTGATTACCATCTCTCCATCGAGACGGCCTCGCCGAACGACGACGTCGAGGACGCCTTTCCTTTGGTGATGGGGCCCAACCCATTCGTCACCAGCGCATCCTCCAAGGAACCAGGTGAACCAACCGGATGGTCTTCCTGGTATGGCTCACTTTGGTGGGACTGGACCTCTCCGGACGCCGGCGGCTTGATCATCAATCTTGAGAAGCTCGATTTCGTCAAACTGGTGGCGTTCGAAGTGGCCGGCGACGGGTCACTTTCCAACGAGCTCGAAAGTGATGACTTCTTGTTCCTTCAGACCACCGCAGGCGCGCGGTTCCTGATCGGAGTGGTGGTGACGACATCCATCACCAGCCGACATCCCTCGGGAACATTCGACGCCACCTTCATTCCTTCGGATCGTGGAAACGACGCGTTTGCCGACGCCATCGACCTCGGTTCGGTCGCGAATTCCACGGTGAGCGGGGATCCCACGAACGCCACCGTGGAGGCCGGTGAACCGGCTCACAATGGAGGGACACCCGGCCGCAGCTTGTGGTGGCGCTGGACCGCTCCGGCCGCCGGTCACTTGAGCGCCTTGAAGTGGTTGCCTGGTGACTCGGGCCTGGCGATGAGCCCGGATTTGCGGGTCTACCGCGGAACCGACCTATCTTCGCTAGAACTGTTTGGCAGCTTCGGAGCCGTCACCGCGGGCGAGATCATTCATTTCGCGGCGACCCAGAAGCCGGACAATTCCGTCGAACCGGTTTGCTTCGAATTCCAGTTCTACGAACAGAACTCCAACGACGCGCTGGCCAACGCGATCGAGTTGGGAAGCATGGAGGAATTCGAGTTCCCCGTCACATTGTCGGGGGCAACTTACGAAGCGGACGAACCGCCGCATTCTTCAAGCGGCTCATTCAGTTTATGGTGGAAGTGGACTGCCCCCGCAGACCTCAATATCTCCACTGGGCTCTGGAATCTCAGCGGCAAGATTGAAAATGTCGACCTTTACGAGATCGATGCAGGAGGCAGCCCGGTCCTGCTGCCGCGCCACGACGTCATGGCCGTGGATGAAGGTAAAACCTACTACCTCTCCCTGTTCTCGGCTTCCTCGCGGAGTGGAATGTTGCGAGTAGCCGGCACCACCCCGCCCGCGGGGGATCGCTTCGCCGAGCCGGTGGATCTCGGGTCGGTCCCTGCCGCGAGCCTGACGGTTCCCTCCAGCCAGGGCACCCGGGAAAGCCGGGATCCAACGAGTATCCTGGAGAGCGGCGAGTCGTTCTGGTGGACGTGGACCGCCCCGGAGGCCGGGCGCTTTCACATGGGCGCAGCCGGCTCCACCTGGCAACTCCTCACCGAAAGTTCGCCGACCCTTTGGACAGCGGTCACTTGGCCGCTTGATGTGGCGGCCGGACAGAAATTGAGAATCGTCGGATTCCGGCATGCCTCGGGGAATTCAATCAACTTGGTCTATTCCCCGATCCAACCGAATGACAACCGGATCGATGCCATGGACCTCGGCCAGGTCTCGGAGATCAGCGTGAGCGGCCAATTGCGCGCCGCGACTGTCGAACCCGATGACAACGTCTGGTTCGCAGCCAGTCCGCTGGATGGCTCCATATGGTGGACCTGGGTGGCTCCTTTCGACGGCGTGGTCAAACTGCGCCCTGAAGTCTCGGCCGGCAATACCTCGATGGCTTTCCTGTCAGGCCCCGATGCCGCGAATGTCACGCTGCTGGCAACCCGCCAGGATGATCCGGAATCCGTTTTTCCAGTCCATCAGGGAGAGCGTTACTGGATTATGGTTGGCAGCGGATCATCCCTGTACGACACGCTCACCACGCTGTCGCTCGAAGCGGTGGAGACGCCAAAGAACGACCACTGGATTGGTGCCATCGACTTGGGATCGGCGGAACGAGCCAGCGGCGACGGCCGCAACGACCGGGCCACTCTCGAGGAATTCGAACCGACAGGTATCTATGGTTCTCTCTGGTGGAAATGGACGGCTCCGCGCACCGGCAACGCCGTGGTAACCGCCGAAATCATCAACGGGTCGGAAGCGATCGCCATCTACCGGGATCTTACAGGAAGCAATCCCGTCTCGATCGAAGCCGAGGATGCAGGCATCCCGGGCACGGGGAAAAGCGTGGTTTTCCGCACGGAAGCCGGTGCCACCTATTACTTCTCGGTCGCAGCAACGCTCACCGGCAGTTTGGGGAAAAGTGTCAAGCTCACGGTCGATTTCGCGGATCCCGCACCCAACGACGACTTCGCTGCTGCCGCCGAACTTACCGGAACACTGCCACTTTCGTTCTCGGGAACGTCCGGGGCATCCACGATCGAAGCGGGCGAACCGGCTTCCGGCAACGCCCTTGGATCCCTGTGGTGGAAGTGGACGGCACCCGCCAGCGGACCCGTATTGGCCACCGTCGAGCCTTCCGCCATCGTCTCGGTGTTCACCGGCAATGCGGTCGACGGCCTCACCTTGGTCGGCAGCAACAGTTCCGGAAAGTGGATCTCATGGCAGGCCCAGGCGGGAACCACTTACTACTTCCAGGGCGCCGGTGACACCGGCTTTTCGGTCGCACTCGAGCACGGCACGGTCCCGGCCAACGACACCTTTGCCGCCGCCTCCGATCTTGGAACCACTGACTCGGCGCAAGCGTCCGGGGACAATTTCTTCGCCACGGCCGAAGCCGGAGAACCCTCCCATGCCGGAACGGCGGCTGCCCGCTCGATTTGGTACCATTGGACTCCGGTGACCAGCAACAGGTTTGAAATCGACACGCGGGACTCCGGCCGACCGATGAATGTCGCCGTCTATGTCGGAAGCTCCCCTGCAGGGCTAACGCCCGTGATTTCCGGAGCTGGCAGAGTCACCTTCATTGCGACTGCCGGGACGGACTACCGGATCGCCATCGACCGCGGCCAAGGCGCCCCAGTATCGCTCGCCCTGCGCCCATGGTCGCCACCATCGAACGACAACTTTGCGAATCGTACAATCCTGGGCAGCCGCCCGTTCGCCCTCATCGGCGACAGCTACGGCGCGTCCGTGGAAACCTCCGAACCACTGCCATCCGGAGGAAGCTACCAGTATCCGCGGAGCCTGTGGTGGGAGTGGACTGCACCTGTCACCGGCTTTGTCTATCTGAGCACCAACTCCTCCGCTGGCGGTGGAGCTTTGGTGAGAACTTTCTACTCCTTCAATACGTCACCCGCGATCGGCAATCTACTGTTGGCGAGCCAATTCAGTAACCCCTATTTCAATGCCAGCGCCGGGACAACCTACTACTTCCAAGTGCTGTTCGATCGGAACAAGCCAGCGGCCGGTGTCAATTTCCGCATCGATGGATCTTATCAGGGATCGTCCCAGACCCCCGATTTCGGACCGCCGAACGATCGATTCGTCGATTGGACCGACATCGGCCAGGCCCTCGGCATCGAAGTACGCGGCGACGTCTACGGCTCCACCTTGGAAGCAGGTCAGGCGGGGGCGTTGTCTACCGGCAGCATCGGTTGGCGCTGGACCGCCCCGTCGTCCGGATGGTTCGCCATCCATCGCGATCCGCTTACCCGCCCCTCGCTCGTCCGCGTGCTGAAAGGAACGACCTTCAGTTCGCTGGTCACCCGGGCCAGCGGCAACGGTGAATACCTTTTGTTCAAAGCCACGGCTGGCGAGTCGCTGTGGATCGAATGGCAATCGACTTACAAACAGTTGAGTTCCCTCGACCGGCCCGAACGATATTCGTCGTTCGCCATCATTTCCAGCGGCGGGGTTCCTTCCAACGACAATTTTGCCACGCCAATTCCGCTTCCGGCCGGGCTCGCCGGATCCGTGTCCGGAATCAACGCCGATGCCACGGCCCAAGCCGGTGAGCCCGATCACGCCGGACAGCCTGCAACACGATCCCTTTGGTACCAATGGACCGCTGACGTTACCGGTCCCGTGGTTCTCTCCGCCTCCTCCGCCACAATGCGGGCGGGGGTCTACACCGGCGACACGCTTAATGCTCTCGACACCGTGGTGTCGGGCTTGGAACCCCTCGAGTTCGACGCGGTTGCAGGCACGGACTATCGGATCGCCCTCGACTCTTCGACCCCGTCGGCGTTTTCCGTGTCCCTCAGCACTCCGGCCATCGTCGCTCCGAACGATCAATTCACGGACGCATTGCCACTCGAAGGAACGGTGGGAAGTGTCAACGGAAGCCAAAGCGGTTGCTCCTTGCAACCCGGCGAACCGGTTGGGCATTCCTCCTCCGACACCGCAAGCACCTGGTGGCAATGGACCGCGCCGTCCGATGGGCCGGTGACGTGGCTCGCGGACACCGCGTCCGTCAACCTCGGTGCCTACCGCGGCGAATCCCTCGACTCCTTGCAGTTCGTCGAGAGCGGCGCCCAGTCCATGCGGTTCCATGCCGTTTCCGGAGAGACCTATTGGCTGGCCGCGAGTTCTTCCTCGACCGACATTACCTACTTGCTCTCGTGGGAACTTGAAAATGGGGCGCCAGCGAACGACGCCTTCTCGGCCGCCACCGTGCTTTCCGGAGCAAGTGTCGAGACCAGCGGCAGCTTGTCCGGATCGTCGCGCGAGGCAGACGAACCGTGGCATCACAACAGCTCGGCACGCAACCGCACCGTCTGGTACGAATGGACAGCCCCGGCAAGCGGAGCTTTCCGGATCGAGCTTGTAGGCGCGGCCACACCGGACATTTGGATCTATCTCGGCGACTCCCTGGCAACCTTGCAGCGTCATGCTTCCGGGACACGGGCCTTCGACTTCACCGCGTCCGCCGGTACGACCTACCGGATCGCCGCGGTGGCAAAGACCGAGGAAGAAGCGATTGGTTTCCTGCTGAGAATCCAGCCGCGTGACTACGGCAACAACGACTTGTTTGCCAACCGCATGGACCTCGGGAACGGCACCCACCTGCGATTGGAGGGTACCACCAAGCTCGCGACCCGGGAAGCCGACGAACTGAATCCCCCGAATGCCTACTCGCCACCAGAAGGCACCCGATGGTGGTCCTGGACTGCTCCGGCAAACGGGGCGTTGACCATCAAAAAGATCGAACCCAGCGCCCACATCGACATTGGGATCTTTACTGGAAACCAACTACTGGAATTGGTGGAGATCGAAGCCTTGCCCTATTCCGGCGACCGCTTCGCGCTTCCCGTCACCGCGGGCAGCAGCTACGCGATCCAAGTGGGAGCCATCCCGCTCGACTTCCTGCTCGAGCTCGAATTCACCGAACTGGACCACGATGACTTCGACGATCCGCTCGTCCTGCCTTCGACGCTTCCAATCTCCAGCGAAATCCTGGCCACCGGAGCCTCGACCCAGATGGGAGAAATCCTCAGCTCCCGCTCTGTGTGGTGGCAATGGACTGCGCCCCAGGACGGTTGGTTTGATCTGGATGTCCGCGACTCCGATTTCCCCGCCACGGCCTGGGTCAGCCAGGGAACTTCGCCGTCCCATATCACTCCCGTCGCCCTCGATACCTCCGGCGACCGGATCTACCGCTTCTTCGCAGCAGCCGGAAACACCTACGCGATCGCGATCGGTAGCACCGAGGAAGTGAATTTCGGCTTCGCTCGTTTGACACTTTCCGCCCCGACGCTTGCTGCTCCTGCCAACGACCACTTTGCCTCGGCGGTCCCATTGGCCGGAGACGCGATCCAGGTGTCCGCGTCAAGCCGCGGTGCCACCACCGAGCGCGACGAAGAACTTCACCTAGGCAGCACCCACTCGAGATCCCTGTGGTGGAAATGGGTGGCCCCACGCGATGGCATCCTGTTCCTGTCCGCCAATCCTGCATGGTCGCGGATCTATCAGGGCAACAGCCTTGCCAATCTCAAGGCGGTGCCAGCCCTGGCGGGTGTCGCCGGCAACTACCCGGTGGTCGCGGGCCAATCCTATGTCGTCGCTGCGGGGACTTCCAGCGGCGGTGAATTCTCTCTGAAACTCAGCCTGAGTCCACCCGGCGACATGTTCGCCGACGCGGCGGCTCTGCCGAGTGGACAAAGCGTTCGCATCACCAGCACGCTGTCCGGTTGCTCTTTCGAAGAGCGCGAGCCTTTCCATGCCTCACGCCCGGCCGCACGGTCGCGGTGGTACCGCTGGAAGGCAGGGGCCGACGGCGTCTACCGGATCTCCACGGAGCCCGCAGGACTATCGCTCCGACTTGCAGTCTACCGTGGCTCGGCCCTCACCGGGCTGACCCGGGAAGCAGCAGGAACATCGTCGCTTCTCCTCGATGCCATGGCCGCAACCGAGTACTTGATCGCGGTGGACGACAACACCGAGGGAAACAGCGGCGAGTTCACGCTCACAATCGACTCGGCAGCTTACCTCCTGTGGTCGGAGAATTATTTCTCACCGCCGGACGCCGGCCGCGGCTCGGAGGACGATCCCGATGGCGACGGCAGGTCAAATCAGATCGAACTCGGCCTTGGCAGCAATCCCCTCGTCGCGGATTTCGAACCAGCTTTCATCATTGAGGCCACGGAAAACTACCTTCTCCTTCAAGTCGACCAGCCCTCGGACCTGGAAGATTGGCACCTCGTCTTCGATGTCGGCGTGAATCTGTCAGATTGGAAAGCGCACTTTGATCTCCCCCACATGAAAGCCATCGAGAACCATGGCAACGGCATGCAAACACTGTACGTGACCCTGCCGGGATACTCGACGGAACAGTTTCCTCACCTCTTCATACGGCTCCGCGTCGAACCCGGGCCGGATCCCGAGGAACCTTGACTCCTCAAGCCGCACCGAACTCCAGCGCGCGCTGCTTCATCTGGGTGGCCATCAGGTTCAGGGCATTCGCGCGGGTCGGGGCGAGGTGCTCCTTGAGGCCGGTTTGGTCGATGAACGACAGGTCGGCGGACAGGATGTCGTCGGGAGCCTCGCCGTCGAGAACGCGCACGAAGAGGGCGATCATGCCCTTGGTGATGACGGAATCGGAGTCGGCGAGGTAGCGGACCTTGCCGTCTTCCCCGCGGGCATCCAGCCAGACCTGGGACTGGCAGCCCTTGATCAGCTTGTCCGCGGTCTTCAGCTCTTCCGGCATCGCGGCCAGCTTGCGACCCAGCCCGATGACGTACTCATAGCGCTCCTGCCAGTCGGGAAAGAAGGACAGCTCCTCGAGGATCTCCTGTTGTTTTTCGGCGATGCTCATCGCGCCGACAGGGAAAGGTCGCCCGCCGGGGATTGCACGCGGAAAGTGCCCGCCTGCCGCTCAAGGGATCGTCACCGGGATGACGACCGTGTTGTTCTCCACGTTCGACTCCGGCAGGATGCCATCGGGGTTGACGGTCAGCTCCAGCTGGTAATCGCCGGCCGGAAGGTCGCCGATCTCGATCCACTGGCCGGGCAACCCGCTGTCGTAGACGTCACTCCAGCCGGCCTGGATGCCCTGGTTGCTGCAGGTGAAGCGGCGCCTGGTCGGTGCCGCGGACGACCAGCGGGCGTTGTCGAGCAAACAGAAGCTGACCTTGCGGCTGGTGCGCAGCTCGTTGCCCCCGAGGTCGAGCAAGCGGGATGCGGCGAAGCCCTTGAAGTGATAGTGCCCGTGACAGGCGTGGTATTCGAAGAAGGGGTTGTCCTCCGGCGGCGGCATGACCAGGTCGTCACCGCCGATGTTCCTCACCTCGGTGTTGTAGCGCAGCAACCGGCGCTCGCCAGCACCGATCAAGCCCTCTTCCACCTCGCAGGAGGCCGCCGAAAAGAACTCGACGCTGACATACGGCTGGAGCGCCTCGGCCCACGGCATGAGGTCGGGCTGATTGGTCGCGAGGTAGGCGATGATCGTGCGCCCGTAGTAGCCCGAGGCGGCGTCGAGCGCGATGTAGTAGTCGCCGGCAAGGGTCTCCGGGATCTCGACGGAATTTGTGCCACGCAGGAAGGTCGCATCTTTGCCCGGCTTGCCCACCGGCGGGATGCTGCCGTGGTTGATCGAAATCGTCGACTTACCCTTGCCGCCCTCGGTGACCACCACGAGACGTTCGCCGCCCTCCGCGGAGATCCGGAACAGGTGGCGCCCGCCCTTTTCGGACGCGAGATGCGCCACGGACTGGGTGTTGACCAGATCGATCACGTCGCCGTTCGCACGAATCTGATAGTCCGCCTCGGCCACCGGACCGGCCTGGCCATTCTTGTCATAGGCCCGGGCCTTGAAGGTGGTATCGCCGGTCAGCGTCACCTTGGTGGTCTTGTCCGCGGGAGTGGAGCCGGTGTCGGGATCGTTGCCATCGAGCGTGTAGTAGACCGACGTCCCGCGGCCCCGCGATTTGATGAGGCAGGACACTTCGCCGGGATAGACGCCGGGGGGCGGAAGGAAAACCGGCGGGGCGATCGCCCCCTTCTCGAGCTTTGTCACTGCCTGCAAGCGCACGCCGGCATAGCCGCCGGATGACCCCTGGATGCCGACATACCAGGCACCGGGGTCGGGCTCGATCACCTGGATCCGTTGCCGGGTCCCGGGGTAGCTGCTTTCATAGTCGGCCTCCGCGCCGTTGTAGGTGGGATGGGCCCCCTGCCGCAGGTACATCCGCACGTTGCCGATGCCACTGCTGGAGATGACGTTCAGGCGGGCCGTGGCGGGCGGCACGATCAACTTGTACACAACCAAGCCGTCCGGGTCCTGCGAGGTAAGCCCCATCAGCGGGACGCCGCCCTGGATGACCTTCGGGAGGGGCGTGGCCTCAGGATGAGCAGGCAGCGGGAGGGTGAACGCAAGGCCGAGCGCGAGGGTGATGGCCGGTTTCATGCCGGGATCTTCCACGGATTCCGGCGAATTGAAAACGTGAAGTTTACGCCGCCTAACGGAGCATCGCCACCGCTTTCTCCACCGCCAGGACCAGGGCATCGACCTCTTCCGCGGTGTTGTAGAGCGCGAACGAGGCGCGGGTGGTGCCGGTGATCCCGAACCTCGCCATCAGCGGCTGGCAGCAATGGTGACCCGTCCGGACGGCGACGCCCATCTGGTCGATCAGCGTCCCGAGGTCGTAGTGGTGCACGCCCTCGACCGCGAAGGAAAGTGCGCCGATGCGGTCGGCGGGACCGTAAAGCCGGGTCCCCGGCAGGGAGGAAAGTCCGTCCGCAGCGCGCTGGATCAGCGCCTGTTCGTGGGCAGCGATGCTCTCGAGACCGAGGCCGTCGACGAACTCGAGCGCCGCCGCCAAGGCAATCGCGCCCTCGATGTTCGGCGTCCCGGCTTCGTATTTGAAGGGCAGGTCGTTGTAGGTGGTTTTCTCGAAGCTCACCTCCTTGATCATCTCCCCGCCACCGCGCCAAGGGGGCAGCGCATCGAGCACGTCACGCTTTCCCCACAACACACCGATCCCGGTCGGGGCATAGACCTTATGACCGGAGTAGGCGAGGAAGTCGGCGCCCAGGGCCTGCACATCGATTACCATGTGCGGCGCGGCTTGCGCGGCATCGATCAACACCAACGAACCCGCGGCCTTGGCAGCGGCCGTCATTTGCAGCACCGGATTTCCGGTCCCGAAGGCATTGGAGACCCAGCCGAAGGCGGTGATGCGGGTCTTGTCGGAAAGCAGGTTCCCGAAGGCGGCCTGGTCGAGGGTCCCGTCGTCGAGGCAGGGCACCACCTTGAGCACCGCACCGCTGCGCTCGCACAGCATCTGCCAGGGAACGATGTTCGAGTGGTGCTCGAGCGTGGTGATCAGCACTTCATCGCCCGGGGCCAGCGAAAGGATCGATGCGACCAGGTTGATCGAGTCGGTGGTGCCGGAGGTAAAGATCACCTCGGCCGGCTCCGCGGCATTCAGGTGGCGGGCCACCGTCGCCCGCGCGGCCTCGTGGGACTCGGTGGCGGCCCGGGCCAGCAGGTGGGTGCCGCGATGGATGTTGGCATTGATCCGCTGGTAGTAGTTGCGCGAGGCGTCGAGCACCGCCCGCGGTTTCTGGGTGGTCGCGGCATTGTCGAGGTAGACGAGCGGGCGGCCGTTGACCGCCTGATCGAGGATCGGGAATTCGCCGCGGACCGTGGAGGGATCGAATGCCATGTGCGGGCAAGGGAAGCCAGCGGGACGGCGAATGCACGCGAAAAGTCCCGCGAACTCAGGCCTGCGGCGGCAGGTGCTCCTTGCAGTATTCCTTGCCGTCGGGCATCACGAAGAACTCGAGGTCTTCCGGATCGCGCTCGGTGCGATGGCACACCTCGCAATGATGGAACGCGGTTCCCTCCGGCTTGCTGTCGACGTTGAACTTGCGCCGCCGCTGCGCCGCCTTCACCAGCGACTTGCGGCCATGGATGACGTCCGGCAGCACCCACAGCGCATACGGGATCATCGCCGGCACGACGATCGCCAGCATGGCCGGATTCCCCAGGCAGTTCAGCAGGAGCAGTACCGCGCCGATCGCCGCCAGGATCCGGACCTGAACCGGAAACAGGAAAAAGATCATGAACTCCACCTTCGGAAACAGCGTCGCGAAGGCGAAGAACATCGAGGTGTAGAGCATCGAGCCGCTGACCGGGGGGGCATGCGGAAAGAGAAAGTTCGACACCAACAACCCGATGAAGGCCAAGAGGATGTAGAGGGTGACACGGGTCGGCCCCCAGGCCGACTCCATGGAGTCGCTGATCAAAAACGCGATCTGCACCGCGATGAACAAAAAGAACACCCCGACCGGGCCGAAACTGCGCAGGCCCATCGGGGTGAACAGGAAGGTGACCACCCGCCAGACCTCGCCGGCGAAGACCTTCTCGCGGTCGAAATCCAGCAGATATCCGATGTCCTTGTTCGCCCACTGGCAGGCGTAGGCGATCACGCCGAGGAAGGTCAGGTACTTGAACAACCCCGGGAAGTGGAGCCATTCGAGTCTTCGTTCGATCCGTTCAAGCCAGCGCACGGGCGGAGCAAAGCCCGCGCCGCGGCGGGTGACAAGGAACAAGGGTTCCTCAGAGTTTCTCGATCCGGAACACCACCGGCTGGCTGTTGATGCAGTCGAGTGCCTCGATCTTCGCCAAGGTTTCCTGCAGCCGCCCGAAGCGACAGGTGTGCAGGAGGAACACCATGTCGAGGAAGTCGGCGTCCGGCTGATCCGGCTTCACCGGCGAGTGGGTGCCTGAAATGCCGATGCCGGCATCCGCCAGCACCCGCGCCACCTCGGCGATCACGCCCGGACGGTCGGTGACGTCGAAGCGCACGTAGTACGCGGTTTCGGTGTCCTCCACCGGCAGCAGCTTGCCCTTGTCCCGGTAGGGAAGAAAGCCGCGGTGACCCGACGGCTGGCGCAGCGAACGCCCGGCTTCGACCAGGTCGGCGACCACCGAGGAAGCCGTCGGATCCTGGCCCGCGCCGCGGCCGTAGAAGAGCGAATCCCCTGCGGCATCACCGTGCACGGCCACCGCATTGAAGACGCCCTGGACGCTGGCAAGGATGTGATTCTTCGCGATGAAAGAAGGCTGGACCCGCAGCTCCACCGCCCCGTCCGGGTGCTCCCGGACCACGGCGAGCAGCTTGACGACGTAGCCGAGCCGGGTGGCGAACTCGATGTCGATCGGCCGCACCTGCTCGATCCCCGCGACGTGGACGTCCGCGGGATCGATCGGGAACCCGTAGGCGAGCGTCGCCAGCAAGATCGCCTTGTGGGCGGCATCCCAACCATTGACGTCAAGGGCCGGGTCCGCCTCCGCGTAACCCAGCGCCTGGGCTTCGGCCAGGGCATCGGAAAACTCCAGCCCGGCCGTGGTCATCCGTTCCAGGATGTAGTTGGAGGTGCCGTTGATGATTCCCGTCAGCGAGTGGATGCGATTGCCGATGAACGACTCCTGCACCGTCTTGATGATCGGGATCCCGCCGGCAACCGCGGCCTCGAAATGGATCGGAACCTCATGCTCCTTCGACAGGGCGAACAACTCCACGCCGCGCTCGGCGAGCAGCGCCTTGTTGCCGGTGACCACCGGCTTGCCGGCCTTGAGCGCCGCGGCGACAATTTCGAAGGCATCCGTCGTCCCGCCGATCAATTCGACCACGATATCCACCGCGGGATCATCGACGAGTTCGCGCCACGAAGTGGTCAGCTGCTCATCCGGCAGCTTCACCGGGCGGACCTTGGCGGGATCGCGGACCAGGACCTTGGCGACGGCGAGCTGGACCTGCCCGCCGGTGCGATCGGCAATGAGCCCGGCGTTGCGTTCAAGGGCGAGCACCACGCCGGAACCGACGGTGCCGAGCCCCGCCAAACCGATGCCAATCGAAGAGCATTTCACGCCGCCGACCATCATGCCGGCCGACGGCGCGGGAAAGCGCAAATCGGGTCAGGATTTCTCGGCATCCAGCCAGTCGGTCAGGGAATCCCCCGGGGATCCTTTCTCGACGCGGTTGCGGTAGTTCAAGTAGGCCGCCACCTCGATGTCGGTGGCGGTTTTCTTGGCGACCGTCTTCTTCGCCGGGGCGGCCTTCTTCGCGGCCGCCTTTTTCGCGGGTGCCGCGGCCTTCTTCGCCGCTGCCGGAGCCTTTTCAGCAGGCGCCTCGGCAGGTTTTTCAGCAGGCGCCTCGGCGGCCGCTTTCACCTCCCTCTTGGCGGCTTTCTTGGCAGGAACCTTGGCGACCGGTTTGGGGGCCGCCACTTTCTTCGCAGCTTTCTTTGCAGGCATGGCAAATTTAGATCAGCACGGTGAGTGCCAAGGAGCAAGACCCGTTGCAAGCCGGTGATTGTCACGGGCCCGTTGCGGCGTATAGTCGGCCCGTGGACGAAGGCTACAGCTGGCGCGACATGCGCGAATCGACTCCGCTGCGCCTCCCCGGTCCGGACAACCTGGGCTGGTGGGCGGGAGTCGCGTTCTTCGTCGCCGTGATCCTCCACGTCGCCGCGTTCTTTGCGCTCGGTCACATCAAGATCGCCCTCGGCATCCAGGACCTCGAGGAACTCGAGACCGAATCCATCAATCTCGAACAGGTCGAGGTGCTGCCGCCCGACTACGAAATGCAGGCACCCGAGGAGATCGACCAAACGCCCCCCGACACGGCCGCCCTCCTCGAGGAGATCGACATCCTCGCCAAGCTCCCCGAGGACACCGAAATCGACCTCCGCCCCGACCTCAACGACCCCGAGTTCGCCATCAAGCTCGACAACCCCGCGATGGAAGGCGAGCCGGCCGGAATCACCATCGACCCCGCCGCGGGATTCGACCTCGACACCGCGCTGCCGGATATCGGCCGCACCGAGGAACCGCTGCCGCTCGCCGCCGATTCCCAGACCATCGTCGATCCCGGTGCTGCACTGGCGGACGACTCGAATCTCGACCAGTTCGCCGAGGAGATCCTGAAGAAGGGCGCCGGCGGCAAGGTCGAGGCGGGCACGCTCGACGGGATGGTCACCCTTGACGACATGGTCGGGCTTCCCGCCGACGTGTTGGTCGGCAAGATGACGATGCTGCCCAGCGACCTGCTGTTCGAATACGACAGCGCGGAGCTGCGTGAAAGCGCCCGCCTGGGAATGATGAAGCTGGCGCTGATCATCGACCGGAACCCGAATCTCTACTGCTGGATCGAAGGCCACACCGACCTGTTCGGCGCGGATGCGTACAACCAGAACCTGTCCAAGCGCCGCGCGGCCGCGGTGAAAGACTACCTCACCGGAACCCTTCACCTGCAGGACGACAAGATCGCCACCCGCGGCTTCGGCAGCACGGTGCCGCTGGTGAAGACCGGTAGCGTCGAGGAGCAGGCACCCAACCGCCGTGTGGAAATCCGGATGCGCCGGACCCCTCCGCCCGCCGGGGAGCCCGTGGTGGTGAAACCCAAGCCCGCCCCGCCGGCACCGCCGGAAGAGAAACCCGTCCTGGTCAAACCCATGCGGGCCCTGCCGGTGGAAGATCCTCCGGCCCCCACCGGTGAAAACGCCCCGCGTGCCCGCCCGGTGGAAACCGAACCCGCCCCTCCAAAAGCCCAACCCATCGAAGAAGACCCGCCGCGCGCGACGGAGATCGAGGAGCCGGCCTTGCGGGCGGTACCGGTAGAATGATCTGTCCAAGCTTCCGGCGGGCGCCCATCATGAACCATCCATCCCTCAACGATGAAAACGCTCGAATCCCTCCCCTTGCCGGAACTCCTCCTTTCGTTCGATTTCGACGGGACGCTGCACAATCCCGGCGACAGCGATCCGGTGAGTCCCCGCTTCTTTGAGACGATCGTCCGCCTCCGGCGCGAAAAGAAGGCCCTCTGGGGCATCAACACCGGCCGTTCCATCGCCCATGTGGTGGAAGGCCTCGCCGAGAGCCGCTTCCCGTTCGCTCCCGACTGGGTCATCGCCCGCGAGCGCGAGATCTGGCTCCCCGACTCCGTCGGACGCTGGGTCCCTCACGAACCCTGGAACCACCAGTGCGAGAAAGAGCAGCACAAGTTCTTCAAGCAGGTCCGCTCGACGCTCAATGCGATCCGCCACGAGGTTGAGGAGCACACCGGCGCCACCTGGATCGAACAACCGGGCGACCCCGCCGGCCTGATCGCCCGCACCGAGGAGGAAATGGCGTGGATCCTCGGCCGCGTCGAGGAGCTCGCCGGCAGCGAGCCCATGCTCGGCTGGCAACGGAACTCGATTTGGCTCCGCTTCGGCCACAAGAAGTATCAGAAAGGCAGCAGCCTGACCCAGGTCGCGACCCATTTCGGACTGGTGCCCGCCCACACTTTCGCAATCGGCGACAGCCACAACGACTTCGACATGCTCGATCCCCATGTCGCCGCCGCGATCGCCTGCCCGGCCAATGCGGTGTCCGAAGTCCGGGCGCACGTTCTTTCGCACGGCGGTTTCGTCTGCAGCCAGGAGCATAGCCACGGATGTGTCGAGGCACTGGAGCACTTCTTCCACAACGGCGTCTTCACGCCCTGCAAGGCTCACCCTGCACTGGCCGGGTCGCCGAAAACGTAGCCCCGCGCCAACCCGGCATAGTCCTTCACCTGCTGCTCCTCCCAAGCGGCGTCGCGGAAAAGTTCCTCCCTCAGGATCGCCGCCACCGCGGGTGCCGCCTCGATGCTGGCCCGCGCGTCGAGCAGCAGGCAGCGGCTGCGCCTCGCCAGCACGTCTTCCACGCTGCGCGCCATCTCCTGCCGCGCATGCCAACGGACCTCGGCGCGGGTGAGCTGAAGCGCCGGATGAATTAGATCCGCTTCGTCCAGCGCGCGGATCAGCTCCGAGTCGGATCCGTACGCTTGCAGGTTCTGCTCGGGGATCTCCAGTTCCGTCGCGCCGTGGACCTGGAGCGTGTCGGTGTGACAGCGCACGGCATCGAGCCCCGCCACCATCTCCGCGTGATCGATGACGTCCTCGGCCATCTTCCGGTAGGTCGTCCACTTGCCGCCGGTGATGGTGATCAGGCCGCTTTGGCCGACGAGGATCGTGTGATCCCGCGACAAGCTGGCGGTGTCCCCGCCGTCGCCTGCCTTCACCAACGGCCTCAAGCCGGCGAACACGCTCTTCACATCGGCCGGAGCGGGATCCCGGCTCAGGTAGCGGGCGGCGTGCTCCATGATGAAATCGATCTCCTCCGGCAGGGCCCGCGGCTCCAGCGACTTTGCCGTCAGCGGCGTGTCGGTCGTACCGACCACCACCCGGTCATGCCACGGCACGGCGAACAGCACCCGCCCGTCCTCGGTCTTCGGCACCATGATCGCCGAGTCCCCCGGCAAGAACTCCTGCGGCAGGACTAGGTGAATCCCCTGGCTGACCGCAACCAGCGGCTTGGCGGCCGGCTCGTCGAAGGCCCTCACCTCGTCGACGAAAACCCCGGCGGCGTTCACCACGCACCCCGCATGGATCCGGAACGATCGACCGCTTTCCAGATCCTCGACCTCGACCCCGCGCACCATGCCGCCTTCCTTCACCAGCCCGCGGCAACAAACCCGGTTGGCAAGCCTTGCGCCGAGGCCCGACGCGGTCATCGCCAGGTGGATTGCCAGCCTCGCGTCGTCGAACTGGCCGTCGTGATACATGACCCCGCCCGTCAGCCCCTCCGTCTCGATGGTGGGAATCCGGGCGATCGTCTCTTCCTTCGAAAGCAGCTGGCTCGGCCCGAAGCCGAGCTTCCCGGCGAGCCCGTCGTAGACCTTCATCCCGACGCCATAGAACGGCCCTTCCCACCACTTGTAGGTCGGGATGACGAAGGACAGGTCGTGGACCAAATGGGGCGCGTTGCGCGCCAGCCGGCCGCGCTCGCGCAGCGCCTCGAGCACCAGGGAAACATTGCCCTGTTTCAGGTAGCGCACGCCGCCATGGACCAGCTTCGTCGAGCGCGACGACGTGCCCTTGGCGAAGTCCGCCTGCTCCACCAGCGCCACCCGGTGGCCACGCGCCGCAGCGTCCACCGCGGCACCCAACCCGGTCGCGCCACCGCCGACAATGCAGATGTCGAAGCGCTCGGCCCCGAGAGCGGCAACATGGGTTTCCCGGTTCATGATTCCCACCCCTTCGTCCGTTCCACCGCCCGCCGCCAGCCCGCCTCCAGGGCCGCCATCTCCGCCGCGGGCCGCGACGGAACGAACTCCCGGTCCACCTCGTGACGCCGCACGATCTCGTCGCGGCTTTCCCAGAAGCCGGTCGCCAGCCCGGCGAGAAATGCAGCGCCGGCGGCCGTTGTCTCGATGTCCCGCGGCCGCACCACCTTCACTCCCAGCAGGTCCGCCTGAAACTGCATCAGCGGGTCGCTCCGCACCGCCCCGCCGTCGACCCTCAATTCAGCCAGCCCGATGCCGCTGTCCTTGACCATGCAATCTGCCAGTTCGGCGCTTTGAAAGGCGATCGACTCCAGCGCCGCCCGGCAGAAGTGCGCCCGGTTGGTCCCTCGGGTCATCCCGAAGGCGGCACCCCGCGCGAAGGGATCCCAGTGCGGTGCCCCGAGCCCCGTGAAGGCCGGCACCAGGAACAGCCCGTTGCTGTCCGGCACGCTCGCCGCCAGCTGGTTGCATTCTTCCGCCGTGCGCACCAGTTGCAGTTCATCGCGCAGCCATTGGATGACCGCGCCACCGATGAAGACGGAACCTTCCAGGGCATAGGTGGTCTTCCCGGCCAGGCGCCATGCCACCGTGGTCAACAGGTTGTTTCGCGACGCCACCGCCTCGTCGCCGGTGTTCATCAGCAGGAAACAACCGGTCCCGTAGGTGTTCTTCGCCATCCCGGGTTCGAAGCATCCTTGCCCGAACAAGGCCGCGTGCTGGTCGCCCGCAATCCCGGTGATCGGGATGCCCTCCCGGGATTCCCCGAAACGGCCGCTGCTATCCTTGACCTCGGGAAGCATCGACCGCGGGATCTTCAACAATCCCAGAAGCTCGTCGTCCCAGTCATTGCGATGGATGTCGTAGATCAAGGTGCGCGAGGCATTGGTCGCGTCGGTGGAGTGGACCTTCCCGCCCGACAGCTTCCACAGCAGCCAGGTATCCACCGTCCCGAAGGCCAGCTTGCCCTGCTCCGCGCGCTCCCGCGCCCCCTCCACGTGGTCGAGGATCCAGCGGATCTTGGTCGCGGAGAAATAGGGATCGATCCGCAGCCCCGTCCGCTCGGTGAAAAGCGCTTCCACCCCGTCTTCCTTGAGCCGCGCGCAGAACTCCGCGGTCCGCCGGTCCTGCCAGACGATCGCCGGGTAGACCGGCTTGGAGGTTTCGCGGTCCCACACCAAGGTCGTCTCGCGCTGGTTGGTGATCCCGATCGCCGCCACGTCGCGCGGTTCCAGGTCCGCCCGCTCCATCGCCTCCACCGCCGTCGACCACTGGCTCGCCCAGATGGCCAGCGGGTCATGTTCCACCCAGCCCGGTCGCGGATAGTGCTGGGGAAATTCCTTCTGGCAGGATGCCACGGCACGTGCCGAACGGTCGAAAACGACCGCCCGCGACGAGGTGGTTCCTTGGTCGAGCGCGAGGATGTGGGTTGCGGCCATCGCAGTGAGGGGATTCTTCCCTACCTAACACGAATTCACCGGTCGCGCGAAGTATCTTCCTTGTTTCCGCCACCCTGCGGGCGCTCCATGTTGCCCTCATGCCGGTACTCTCCCGCGTTTTCAAGCTGACCCTCGCCTACCCGTGGCGGGCGGCCGCCTCGCTGGCCATGGCGGTCGTCTGCACGCTGCTGGTGCTGGTGCTGCCGACGGTCACCAAGGTGCTGGTCGACGAGGTCATGGACAAGGGCCGGCGCGAACTCCTGTTCTCCACGGCGGCGCTGGGGATCGGCGCGATCGCCCTGCGCCAGTTGCTGTTCACGCTCCGCACCTACGGCAACAACGCCCTCGAGCAGCGGCTCATCCACGACCTGCGCTCCGCCCTCTACGACAAGCTCCAGCGACTGCCGATCAAGTGGTTCGACACGAACTCGTCGGGCGAAATCATGTCACGCGTCGCCAGCGACGTGCCGACCACCGACCGGGTGATTGTCGAGACCATCGACCAGGCGATCCCGGCCGTCCTGCAGTTCCTGATCATGGCCGGCTGGATGTTCTTCCACAGCTGGGAGCTCACCCTCGTCACGCTCGCCCCGCTGCCGGTCATCGGACTCATCACCTCGATCTATTCAAAGCGTTCCGAACCGCGCTGGCGGGAGTCCTCCGAGGCTTCGGCCGATCTCAATGCCCTCCTTCACGACAACCTCGCCGGCATTCGCCAGATCAAGGCCTACACGGTGGAACCCGAGGCCCTCGACCGCTTCGACGCCGCCAGCCGCCGCGCCGGGGAAAAGCACATGCGGGTGATGAAAGGCCAGGCGATCGTCTGGCCCGGCGTGTCGCTGCTGGCGGAGTCCGGGATCATCCTGATGCTCGGCTGCGGCGCCTGGTGGGTCCTGGAAGGCAAGATGGAAAAGGGCCTGCCGCTGGCGTTCCTCGTCGCGTGGGGCTTCCTCTTCGACCCGATCTCGCGGATCAACACGCTGGTCCAGATCTACATGGGCGGGAAAGTCGCCGCGAAGCGGGTCTTCGACATCCTCGACCTGCCCGACGAAAGCAACCTGACCGAAGGGTCGCGGCCCGCCGCCTTCACCGGCCGCGTGGTCTTCGACAAGGCCGGCTTTTCCTATGATCCGGAATCACCCGCAGTGAAGGACATCTCGCTGGTCGCCGAGCCGGGCATGACCGTCGCGCTCGTCGGTCCGACCGGCGCGGGCAAGTCCACCTTGCTCAATTTGCTGACCCGCTTCTACGAGACCAGCGAAGGCGAGATCCGCCTCGACGGACACCCGATCAAAAGCTTGTCCAAGGAGTGGCTGCGCGACCACACCGGCTACGTCACCCAGGAAAGTTTCCTCTTCAACAGCAGCCTGCGCGACAACCTGCTCCTCGCGAAGGCCGGCGCCAGCGACGCCGAAATCTGGGCCGCACTGGAGAGCGCCAACGCCACCACTTTTGTCCGCGAGCTTCCCGACCAACTGGACACCGTCGCCGGCGAACGCGGCGTGCGTTTTTCCGGTGGCGAGAAGCAGCGGCTTTCCATCGCCCGCGCGCTGCTCAAGAACCCTCCGCTACTTCTGTTAGACGAGGCGACGTCGGCGCTGGACAACGAAACGGAGCGGCTCGTCCAGCAAGCGCTGGAGACCCTGCGCGCGGACCGGACCTCGTTCGTGATCGCCCATCGCTTGTCGACCGTGCGCGATGCCGACCTGATCTGCGTGCTCGAGGACGGCCGGCTGGTCGAACAGGGCCGCCACGAGGAGCTGTTAGCAAGAGGCGGCTTGTATTCGCGGCTATGTGAAGCTTCCATTCGCGGATAGTCCCGTCCAAGCTCGCTGCCCGCCACATGGAAACCGTCCTGCAACTACCCGACTCCGAAGATCCCTGCACCGTCAAAGAGGTCGTTGACGCCCTCAAGAAAGAGAGGCTGTACCCCCGCCACGAATCGAAGAACTGGGGCGACTGGATCCACTTCGAGGGCCACCAGACTGTGATCAGCATCGAGTCGATGCGCGGCCTCACCAGCTCCGCCACCATCGAGCACGCCGAGGACGAAAGCGACGAGCTGACCCCCGCCATCCTCCGCGCCTTCGGCCGACTGAACTGGGTTGGCGTCGGTGAGGACGGCGAGTACCCGCTTTGATTCCCCAGTCTCGGATCATCTCTTTTACACAAGGAGATGGCCGGCCATGCCCCCGGTCTCCGTCACTTCGCTCGAGGGACCTGGGCCCCGGCGCAGCCCCAGCATCGGAACCCCGGGCAATTTACCGGTCAGAGCGCGGAACTTCCGGAGATCGGCACAGCCTGACACGATCACAGGCGACACGTCGCGTGCAGCATCGCCGACGACCGTCTCTTTTTCAGCTTCTTTTAATCGCGCTCGGCCGGGGACATGAGAAGTGACCCTGCCCGACGGTATCATTCGCCATTCCCGTTTCGTCATTGGCGGGCGCCCCGGCGGTCCTTGATTTCAGCCGTGAGTGCCGTCCGGAGCTTGGCATCGGGCAAGCCGGTTACCCACGCCAACGCCGCCTCGGGATCGGCCGAGCCCCAACTTGAGACGGCGTCGTGCAGCCCCCGCGTCCGCAACTGCGGGTCTTGCCAACCGTCGACCCACGACACCGCCGCCGCGGGATCAATCGCCACCCAAGAGGCTGCCACGGCCTCCATCGCGGAGCTCCGCTGGCCGGGTTCCGCAAGCGCCACCGCCCACGCCGCCGCTTCCCCGCTGTCGCGGCGGACCCACTGGTGGACGGCGTAAGACAAGGCGTCCGAACTGCTGGTTCCCGGTGGCAGGTCCAAAGCCCACGTCGCTGCGGCGGAAGGATCCCGCACCGAAATCACCTTCGCCATGACCGCCAGCACCTGATCCTGTTCCGTCTCGAGCTCCATCGTCGCCACCCACTCATAGGCGCTCTCGAGGTCGATTTGTGTCCACGTGAACGCCACCCCTTCCAAGGCTGCGGCGCGGACCTCGCCCGATGACAAGGACTCGGCCCATGCCAAGGCGCCGTTCAGATCATCGCCCGACCAGAGACGTGCCAGCTGCCGGTGCAAGAGCTCCGCCAGAGCGGGTTCGTTCACCGCGCCCACCCAATCCGCTGAATGCCGCGGATCGTCACCGTAGAGCTCATCGACCATCGCTGAACCGAAGCCCGCCCGGTCTCTCCAGGATCCAAGATCCGGCAACAACGCCAATGCAGCGGCTTTCTCGCGGGTGGCGAACCAACGCGCCGCGGCCCGCAGGAATGCCTGCCGATCCTCCGGAGACATCAATTCCGCGGCGAGATGTGCCTGCCGGAGAAACTCCGCGCACACATCCCCGCCCTGACGGCTCACCGCGTCCAAGTGATCTGCGATCCCGCGGGAATCATGAAATGATCGCGAACCGGCGATCACCCGGGCAACCCGTGGTCGGGCATCGTTCGCTTTTGGCGAATGCTTCACGACGGAGCTCGATGAGGTGCCACCCAGCTCCCCGTTCAAAGGTGTCGTCCCCGCGGTCAGCGACCCAGCCTTCCGGAACGAAATCGACCCCACAACGGCGCTACCCGTCAATACCACCGCGGCGGGGAAGATGATCTGCCATTTCGTTTTCACTCGGTCGCGTGGGATGGCAATGAATCCGGACCCGGGAATCCAAGGCTCATTCTCCGAAGTTCGTTCGCCTTCCTTCCAGGGGCGTCAGCTCGTGGATCGAGCCCGTCACGGTTTTGGCCGGACCAAGCTTGTCCTTGTCCTTGTCCTTGTCCTTGTCCTTGTCCTTGTCCTTGTCCTTGTCCTTGTCCTTCCCTTTAGCCTTGCTCCCTTTGAAGCGAAGTTGATGGGACACCATCGTCTTGTTGCCACATCCGTCCGTCGCACTGACTTGGATCAATACCCGTGAGTCGTCCTCGATGCCACGGAGGCGAACCATGTCGTCCTTGGTCACGCGGATATCGACGTTCTTGTCCTTGCCCACCCGCTTGGCCCTGATTCGCAGTGTCGCCTCGCTGCAGATGTCCTCGGCTTCAAACTTCAGCACGAGTTCGTCGATGCCGCGCTCGGGCTTGAACTTCTTGAAATCAGGGATCGACGTCAGCTGGTCCTCGTCCTTCTCGAAGAAGAAGATCACCGGCTTGGTGGTGTCCACGATCGAGAACGTGGCCGCGGTCGTGGCGCTGTTGCCCACCGCATCGGTCGCGGTGAATGTCACCCGTGCCGATCCGGTATCGCCACATCCCGGGGTCAATTCCTTGAAGTCGTGGCTCCAGTTGATTTCGCCCGGACAATTGTCGGTCGCCACCGCACCACCGTGATCCGCCAGCCACGCGGCGAGTTCCGCGCTGTTGCCCGCACCATCGCACTCGACGGCGAGATCAGACGCCGGCGGCACGAAGCGGGGTGCCTCGGAATCCACCACCGTGACCTCGAAGCTGGCCGACGACGTTTTGCCCGAGGCATCGCTGGCCGTACAAATGACCACCGTCGTGCCGATGTCGAAGAAACTGCCGGAGGGTGGCTCGCAGACCAATGGCAGAGGGTTCCCGCCGCCATCGCTGGCACTCGCCGTGAACGCCACCACCGCCCCACATTCACCCGGATCATTGCCGACAAGGATCCCGGACGGGCAGTCGATGATGATGGTCCCGTCCCCGGGCTCCCTGACCGTGACCAGGAAGGTCCCGCTGGCGATGTTCCCCGCGCTGTCGGTGGCCGTCGCGGCAACCGTCGTCGTACCGATCGGGAAGAAACTCCCCGACGGCGGCACGCAGTCAGCCGCCATCGGGCCATCGATGTTGTCGATGGCACTCGCGCTGAAGCTCACGATGGCACCGGGTTGACCTGGATCCGGACCCACCGTGATGTCGTCGGGAAGATCGAGAACCGGGGCCTCGCCGTCCCCGACAATGACCTTGAACGTGTGGGTCGCGAGATTACCCGCCGCATCGGAGGCGGTGCAGGTCACCGTCGTTTCACCCAGCGCGAAAAAGCTGCCGGAAACCGGGAGGCAATCCACCGGCACCGGCCCATCGCACAGGTCGTTTGCCGTGGCCACGAAGGTAACCACCGCGCCGTCCATGCCCGGGTCATTGTCGACGGCAATGACGGACGGACCGGTGATCAATGGCGCCGTGGTGTCCTGCACGATCACGGTGCGGATGACTTGCGAGGCGGGATTGCCGGCATCGTCGGCGACGTCATAGGTCACAGGGTAGGATCCGGGGACGGTCGGAACGACCGCGCTCGCATCGATCGAAATCGCCGCGGACACGGTTCCATTGTCCGACACCGTTGCCCCGAGTTCATCGTAGGTGCCGGGGCATTCGATGTATTGCGGGTTCGGCCCGATCAAGGTGATGACGGGCGCTTCCGAATCCGCCAGTTCGAGATGGAAGGCATAGGCGCTTCCCGCCTTGGTGCCCGGCCCGGGATTGTCGAAGTAGGCACCCACCACGAGGCTGCTGCCGGAGAGGCTCACCGCATTGCCGAAATTGTCACCCCAGGTGGCGTCCTCTGCTTCCAGCTTCAATTGCTGCGACCACAGCCCGGCGCTTCGGGTGAAGACGTACACCCCTCCGGCATCGATGCCCACCTCGGTGTCGGCCAACGGTGATCCCACCACCGCCGCATCGCCCGAGACGCTGACCGAAGATCCGAAGTTATCGTCGAGCGCGGCATCATCCGCTTCGAGTTTGCCTTGCGGCGACCAGGAAGTCCCCGTCCGCACGAACACATAGGCACTGCCGGCATTCACCGCCGCGGTGGTATCATCCAGCGAGGCCCCTACGATCGCGGTCGCGCCGGAAATACTCACCGCTGAACCAAAGCCGTCGTCCAGAGCGGCATCCGCGGCCTCAAGCTTCGACTGGAACGACCAGCCCCCTGCCGCGCGCGAGAACACGTAGGCGCTGCCCGCATTCACGGCCGCGGTGGTATCATCGAACAAGGCGCCCACCAGAGCCGAGTCGCCGTCGAGGCTGACCGCGTGACCGAACTGGTCGTCCGACGCACCGTCCGGTGCCTGCAGCTTGCCTTGAGGGAGCCAGCTGGTGCCGGATCGCACGAAGACATAGGCGCTGCCTGCCCGGCTTCCGGTGCCCGGATTGTCGAACAGTGCACCCACCAGGGCGGTGTCACCGTACAAGCACACCGCATTCCCGAAGCGGTCGTTGCCCGCGGCATCCGCAGCCTCCAGCTTCCCTTGCTGCGACCAGGCAGAGCCCACGCGGGTGAAGACATAGGCGCTCCCGGTATTCTGGCTCGCGTCCGAAAGGTCATCCAGCCAAGCGCCGATCAGCACGCTGTCGCCCGATATCCCGACCGCATATCCGAACTGATCGCCGGCGGCCGCGTCGGACGGCTCCAGTTTCGCCTGCGGGGACCACACCCCGCCCGTCCGTGTGAAAACATAAGCGCTGCCGGCATTGTTCCCTGCCAGGGTATCGTCGCCCGGCGCACCGACCACCGCCGTGTCCCCGGAAACGCTCACCCATTTCCCGAAGTTGTCGCTTCCCGCCCCATCGCCGGGCAAGAGCTTGCTTTCGAAAGACACCAGAAGCGGATCGACCGTGAGCGGATAGGTCGCATCCGAATCATTGACAGCGATGCAGGCCGCTTGCCCCGAATCGGCGGGCTCCATCGACGCGGGGAGGCTGCGACCGTCCGCGTCCCATACCTTGAGACCCTGGTAGCCGAGCACCGCGTTTCCAGCGGAATCGACGAAGCGCAGGTCGGCGGGCGATTCCGGATCAACCTCGGAGCGGAGATCTCCGCCAAGCCGAACTTTCAGCCGCAAACCGCCGTCATTCGTCGCAGGGGTCCTGACGATGAAGCCGTGCTCAATCCCGTCCGCCCGGTTCTCATACCACTCGGTGATGTCCCCGTGATCATACTCGACGCGGGACTCCCCGGCCTTGCGGATATGGGTGGCTTCCGCCGAGTCGAAACTCATCACGAGCTGCCAGTCACGCCCGGGGAGCCCGGACTCGACCCGAACCCGGTCGTCGAGGAACCGCGCTGTTAGATCCTGTCCCGGATTGGCGGCGAAATACCGGACACCGTGGTTTCCCGGAAGCCCACCATCGCCGGCGCGGGGAAGCTGCACTGCGTGGCGAAGACGGTTGGCAACCGTTCTCAGGTCCGGATCATCCGGGGAATCGTCACCTCGCGGAGATACGAGGGAAACCTTTGGCTCGAGAGCCGGTGACAAACCGGCGGACGGTTGCGGGCGCTGCACCGCGGTCCAGAGACCTCCGGCCATGAGGCCGAATGCCAGAACCGAAGCGCAAACCCTCAGGGGCGGGCTTTGCTTCATGGGGGTGGGGGGATAAACCGTCGGGCAGAAAACCTGAATCCCGACGGCTTGGCTAGATCAAAGTTCAATGCGCCGCCCTGGCACCACACTTATCGTTAGACCGGAAGCCAGACCTAACCGGGAGAGTCTAACTTTTGTTAGATTCTCCCTAACCTGTATAGCCAAACAAGACCGCGGCATCGCGGCATCTTATGCCCCCTTGCTCCGGACCGCGACCCCGTGCCACCGGCAGCCGGCCTGTCAGGCAGCTTCCAGCTTGAGCAACGCGCGGTCCAACAAGCCGCGCAGGATCGCCTCCCGGTCGAAGCGCAACGCGAACTGCCGCGCTTCCCGCGACAGCTGCCCGCGTTCTTCGTTGCTCATCGCGTCGACCTGATCGAGACAGGCCCGCAAGCCGTCGATGTCGCCCGCTTCGTGCTCGAGGCAATGACCGCCGCTCGCCTCCGGGATGCCGCCGGTGCGGGTGGTGATCACCGGGCCGAGCCCGCCCGCCAACATTTTCTCCGCGACCGCGATTCCGAAGGTCTCGACGAACTCCGTGCGGGGCTTGCTGGGCAGGCACCAGGCATGGCAACCGTGCATCAAGGCCCCCTTCTCGCCGTCGCTGACGTCGTCGAGGACCCGCACGTCGCCGAGCTCCGCGGTCAATTCGCGGATCTGCTCCTTCGCCGGTCCGTTGCCGCAGATGATGAGCTGCTTCTTGCCGCGCAGTTTGCAAGCGCGCCACGCCTCGACGAGATCGTCCACCCCTTTGGCCGGGGCGATCCGCGACAGGAACATCACGTAGCCGTCCTTTTCCAAACCACGCGCCGAGAGCACGGACCCGAGCTCTTCCGGCCGCTTTTCAATGTCGAGGTAGGCGGAGGTGTCGATCGCCGGGTAGCTGATGCCGACGCGGCTCTCCAACTGGCCGGTGAAAGTCGTACCGAGCTGTGCATCGACCTGACGTCCGGCCTCGACGATGAGATCCTTGGTGAAGCGGCTGACCGCCACCGGATGGTCATGCTCGAGGTAGTTCGAAAGCACCATCTGGGCGGCTCCGAGCCTGCCCTCGACCAAGGCATTGCCGACCACGTTCGTGATGTCCGATCCCACCGCTTCCCCGACCGTGAACACCGAAGCGTCGGCGCCCGAACCGCGGAAGCTGTTGACCGCGTTCATCACCATCATGCCGTGTGGCACGAGGTAGAGATCCATCAGCAAAGTACGGCCCGGCAGCTTGTGGAGGAGGTCGACCAGATGACCGCCGATGCCAAGCGTCAAACGCGAGTCGAGCACCTTGTAGTCGCCCATCGCTTCCGGGCGATCCACCGTGATCCCCGGCGAATACGGGGAAATGGTGTCCAGCGGCTTCAACGGCAGCCCGCTCTCCGCCAGGGTCTCGAGGGGATAGGAGACGATGTGGACGTTCTTGATGCCCGACTTGAGGGCGGCCTCGGCCAGGTTCCGGGCCTCGGTGGAGTGCCCGCAGATGATGGGATCCGCGCGAACGAGAAAAACGGCGTTCTGAATCGATGCAGGCTCGTGGGGGAAATTCATGCTTCAGGGGTTGTTGTAGCCTGAAGTGGTGGCAGTTCCCGTGCCATCCTTCCTCCGGTTAGTTCGGCTTCAATGATAGTCCGGACCGCCGACAGCCGCGGATCAGGCAGGGAAACTGGGTGGGCGAGATTTCATGGCGAAGCCCGACGGTTCGGGGCCCATTGTCAGTTGCAAGCGCCCGCCCTGCTGGAATTCCTCGATCTTCAGCCAGGCACGGTCGATGGGCTCACCATTCAGCCGGGCTTCCTGTACGAACACGTTCTCCCGCGAATTCCCCGCCGCCTCGATCGTGAAGTCACCACCGGGAAGATGGAAAACCACCTTTTCGAACAAGGGGCTGCCCAACAGCATCACCGGCTGCCCGCATACCGGAAACAGCCCGGTGGCATTCCAGACGAACCACGACGACAAACCGCCGGAGTCGTCGTTCCCCGGCAGGCCGCCCCGTCCGGTCGCGAACTGGTGCTCCATCACGCGCCGCACCACCCGCGCCGTGCGGTCGTGGCGGCCGGCGTAGAGATAGGCGAACGGCGACTCCATGTCCGGTTCGTTGTTGAGACCCTCGAAGCGGAAAATCCGCTCGCCGTGCCCCGGCTCGGAGAAGCCGAAGAATTTGTCGAGCAAGCCCGTGAACTTCGCCTCCCCGCCCGCCATCTCGATCCGTTCCTTCATGTCGTGCAGCAGGCGGAACGAGTAATTCCAATTCTCCCCTTCATAGTAGGTGGAGTCTTCCCGCAGCAGTCCGGTCTTCTCGTCGATCGCGTTGCGCCAGTGCACCGACAAGGCGGTGGCGCGGTCATGGATCACCTGGTGGCCCACCTTGCGCGCCATCCGCGCCATGCAGAAGTGCGCGTAGGCGATATCGAAGGTGTGTGAAAGCGGATCCGCGCGGAAGCGGCGGCCGTAGTCGGCGAAGCGGCTCTTGCGGCCCTTGCCGCTCTGGCTCGTTTTCCACAGCAGTGACAGCACGCGGTCCCAATCGGCCACGATTCCGCGGATCCGCGCGTCCTCCAGGATCGCGTGGCACAAGCCGGTGGCCTGTTTGGTGAAGCGGTCGGGGACGTTGTCCATCAGGTAGCTCACCGGGAAACCGCCTTCCCGTTCCGCAACCTCGCAGAGGAACTCGACGAATGCCGCCCCGCGCTCCGGCCACAGCGTCATCACCAGCGGCAGCTGGGTCTTGTAGAGGTCCCACAGTGTGGAAAGATCGAGGAAGAAGGGCCCCGCCTTCCGGGTGAAGGGATTCTCGTCGCGGAAATCGGCGGGCTTGAGGAAGGAATGATAGAAGGCCGTGGCGAAAATCTCCCGCTGTTCTGCCGTGCCACCTTCCACCTTCACCTTGGACAGTATCTCTTCCCACTCGACCGATGCCTGGCGCGAGGCCGCGTCGAATCCGCCCCCGGTGACTCCTCCCTGAGCCGCGCGTTCGTCATCGATCAGGGAAAAGCCGAAGGACAACTCCATCACCGCCCCGTCCCCACCTTCAAAGCCGAAGCCGAAGGTTGGCCGGAACTTCTGCTTCTCCAGCGTCAGCTCGTAGGTCGTGCTTCCCGGGATCAGCTCTTCCTCTTCCCACAGGAAGGCGGTCGCCCCCGGACAACGGCAGTGGAAGTGAACCGGGATCCCTTCCATCACCACCTGACCGGCCACCGAACCATCCTCGAGAACTTCGATCACGGCTCCCTGCGGATAGGTTCCCATGTCGTCGACCAAAAGCCCGCCCGCGGACACTTCCACGGCCACCCGCGGAGTTATCCCCGCCGGGAATTCATAGCGGTGCCTCGCCCCGCGGGCGGTAACCGTCACCCCGAACGAAACCCCGCTTCCCGCAAAGCTGCCGCCGTAATAGCCCGGCCAGGCTCGCTCGTCCTCGAGCCGGCGGCGGATCGTGCGATCCTCCAGCCCACCGTCGCCCAGTGGCGTCGTCAGCAGGTAATTGTAGTACATCCGGATCCGGCCGGTGCCGGACTGTTGGAAGTGCGCGATCCCCAGGGCCTCGTGCTCGTCGAACATCACCGGCGGTGATCCGCCGTCGAGCGACAACCCGTAGCGCCCGTAGCCGGTCACATAGGCGCCTGAATAGGCGCAGGCCGAGACCATGCCGAAGGGCAGGCACGCCCCGGGATGGGTGTTTCCCACCGGCGGCTTCGGCCGCCACCAGGTTGCGGCGATCCCTTCCGGCCGCGGAAGCTGCGCCTCCTCAACCCCCAGGAACGGATCGACCCGCGCGATCAAAGGCAGGTCATCGGGTTTTTCCATCGCTTGGCTTTCAGCAGGTCGCGGACCAAACGAAGCGCCGCCGGAAGAGGCGATGTCACAGCCCGCTTCATTTTGTAGTAAAAATTCTCTTGCCCGTCCCGGATGCCCGTGTAGAAACCGCGCACGCGTTTCGCGACGCGGGCGTAGCTCAGTGGTAGAGCGCCACCTTGCCAAGGTGGATGTCGTGAGTTCGAATCTCATCGCCCGCTCCATTCTTTTCCTGAATCAGCCCGCTCTTGCGGGCTTTTTCGTGCCCGCATCCACCGCCCGGGCCCGCCCCTGTGAGACGTTCCGTCCCGGGTCCTCTCCGATCCTCGTGGATTGACCTTCTTGAAACTTGGCAGGTCCCGCTTGGCACTTAAAACCACCCCATGTTCGTCTGGTCGAAACTCTCCGCCGCCAAGTGGCTCGATGCCTGGGAAGACCGCTTCCGCGGCAACCCGAACTTCGTGATGCACGTGCTGAAGGGCGGGAAGTCGGTCCGCGTCGAGGTGTTTTGCGACACCCGGAAGGCGGCTGACGCGATCGCCGAGCAGTTCGGGGGCTCCGTCCGCAAGCTGTCGGCCGACTGGAAGAACGCCACGCCCACGGTGTCCCCGCCGCTGAAAGTGCGCGACAAGTTCATCGTCACCCAGCATGCCGCCCCGAAGGACCTCGCCAAGCTCGCGAAGGAGTTCCCGGGCCGGGAGATCCTCAGCATTCCGCCGGAGATGGCCTTTGGCACCGGCGATCATGCCACCACCTCGACCTGCCTGCGCTTCCTGGCCGACATCGCCCGCGACCGGCCGGCCGGCTGGAGCTGCGCCGACCTCGGCTGTGGCACCGGCGTGCTGGCGATCGCCGCCCGCAAGCTCGGCTCCGGCGACACCTTCGCCTGTGACTTCGATCCCTTCGCGGTGTCGGTCGCCGAGCGGAACTTCACCCGCAACCACGTGGAAGGCATTGTCACCCAGGAACTTGACGTTCTGAAATGGAAACCGCGGAAGAAATACGACGTGGTCGTCGCGAACATCTTCTCGACCGTCCTCATCCAGGCCTTCCCGGTGATCTCGAAAATCGTCAAACCCGGCGGCGACCTCGTGTTGTCCGGAATCCTCGCCAGCCAGGCCTGGGACGTTTTCACCGCGGCCGCCAGCCACGGCTTCGGCTTCCCCGAAGTGGTCAAGAAAGGCAAATGGGTCACCGCCCGCGGGGGCTGGATGAACGACCTCACCGCGAAGTCCTAGAATCCGCCGCGCGGGCCCTCCGGGGGCAGCATTTCTCTTGCGCCGGGACCGGTCGGCGGTCAGAAAAGCCGCCCGCCCCGCCGGGGGCAGCGCGACAGAAGGTTGCCTCGCCCCCCGGGCGTCATTTCCTATCCGCGCGCTTCCATGGACAGCATCTCATCCCGAATCCAAGAGGTTACTCCTTCGCTCACCCTGGCGGTAACCAACCAAGCCAAGGCCATGCTCGCGCGTGGCGAAGAGGTCTACGGCCTCGCTGGCGGCGAACCCGAGGTCGACACCCCGGATCACATCAAGGCCGCCGCCATGCTTGCCATTCAGGAAGGCAAGACCAAGTACACCGCCGCCGGTGGCATCCCGGAGCTCCGCAGCGCCCTTTCCGAAAAGTTCGCCGCCGACAACAACCTCGAGTACGCCGCCAACCAGATCTGCGTCACCGCCGGCGCCAAGATGGCCTGCTTCAACGCCATCCTCGCCGTGGTCGAGGAAGGTGACGAGGTCATCATCCCGACCCCCTACTGGGTCAGCTACCCGGAAATGGTCCGCATCGCCGGCGGCAAGCCGGTCCTGGTTGAAACCAAGGAATCCAACGGCTGGAAGATGACCGCCGAGCAATTCGAGGACGCCATGACCCCGGCGACCAAGATGGTCATCCTCAACTCCCCCGGCAACCCGACCGGTGCGATCTACACCGAGCAGGAACTGCGCGACATCGGCGAGGTCGCCCTCTCCGAGGACATCGTCATCCTTTCCGACGAGATCTACGAGAAGCTCGTCTACGGCGAGAACAAGCATGTCTCGATCGCATCCCTCAGCAAGGACCTCTACGACCTGACCATCACCGTCAACGGCTTCTCCAAGGCCTACTCGATGACCGGCTGGCGCCTCGGCTACACCGCCGCGCCCAAGCCGCTGGCCGAAGCGATCGAAAAGATCCAGAACCACAGCGTCTCCAACGCCACCAGCTTCTGCCAGTACGGTGCGGTCGCCGCGCTCAAGGGCAACCAAGGCTTCATCTCCGACCTCCGCGACGAGTACGACGTGAAGCGCCAGTTCGTCCTCAGCCGCCTCAAGGCGATCAACAACATCCGCGTGGTCGAGCCCAAGGGCGCCTTCTACTTCTTCGTCTACACCGGCCAGCTCGGCCTCAAGTCGATGAACCTCACCGACAAGCTGCTCAGCCGCTACAAGGTCGCCGCCGTGCCCGGCATCGCCTTCGGCTACGACGAGGGCATCCGCCTCAGCTACTGCACCACGCTGGACGTGCTCAACGAGGGCCTGACCCGCTTCGAGCAGTTCTGCCGCGAGCACTGAGCGACCGCCAGCGACCGCTTTCCAAGAGCCCGGGACCGCAAGGTTCCGGGCTTTTTTGTGCCCGGCGGCCAGTGAGCTTACCGAATCTTAACACTTCACGGCGAAACCCGCCCCACGGTGTGGTGTTCGACGAACAACATGAAAGCCATCGTCGCCCTGCTCGGGCTCCTTTCGACCACGTCCCTTGTCGCCCTCGCCCAGGCTCCCCAGGATCCACCTTTTCCGCCACCGGGCGGTCAAGGTGGCCCGGGCGGCCCACCGATGATGAACCAGGCCGAGCGCGAAGTCCTGGCCGACCATGATCAGGACAAGAACGGCTACCTCGACCAGTCAGAACGCGCCGCGGCGCGCAAGTTCCTGGAGGCAAATCCCGCCCCGGCTCGCGGCGGTCCGGGCGGTCGAGGCGGTCCCGCAGGACGGCGCGGTCCGGGGGGATTCGGCCCGCGGGGAAACCAGGAGCCCGCGAGACCCGGCGCCAGGATTTCCAAGGACGACGCGAAGCCGGCGGGTTCCGCCGATCTCTACGACCCCGGCACCTTGCGCACCTTGTTCCTCGACTTCGAGAACGCCGACTGGGAAGCGGAGCTCGAGGCCTTTCACGGCACCGACGTCGAGGTTCCCGCGACCTTGACCGTCGACGGCAAGAGCTACCCCGGCGTCGGGGTCCACTTCCGCGGTGCCTCCAGCTACTTCATGGTCCCGGCAGGCAGGAAGCGCTCGCTCAACCTGTCCCTCGATCTGGTTGACCGGAAGCAGCGCATCGACGGCTACAAGACGCTGAACCTCCTCAACAGCAACGGCGACGGGACCTTCCTGAGCGGCGCGCTCTATTCGGCGATCGCCCGCCAATACATCCCGACCCCGAAGGTGAGCCTCGTCCGCGTGGTCATCAACGGCGAGAACTGGGGCGTCTACGTCAACCAGCAGCAGTTCAACAAGGACTTCATCCAAGAGAACTTCCGCACTTCCAAAGGGGCGCGCTGGAAGGTTCCCGGTTCCCCGAACGGCCGGGGCGGGCTCGACTACCTCGGCGACGACATCGCGGCCTACAAGACCCGCTACTCGATGAAGTCCGGCGACGACGACGATTGGAAAGCCCTGATCCAACTCTGCAAGACGCTCGACGAGACGCCCGCCGACGAGCTTGAGGCGGCGCTTGAGCCGCTGCTCGACATCGACGCCACGCTGTGGTTCCTGGCGCTCGACTGCGCCCTGATCAACAGCGACGGCTACTGGACCCGGGCCAGCGACTACACGCTCTATCGTGACCGCGACGGCCGCTTCCATCCGGTTCCCCACGACATGAATGAAGCCTTCCGCGCCGCCGGCGGCGGCCCGGGATTCAGGGGCCGGGGCGGCCCGCAAGGCGGGGGCAACGGGGTCAAGCTCGATCCCCTCACCGCCATGGACGACCCGGGCAAACCGCTGCGCTCGAAGTTGCTCGCCGTGCCCGCCCTTCGGGCGCGCTACCTCGAGAAGGTCCACACGATCGCGGAACAGGATCTGGATTGGCAGAACCTCGGCCAGCGGGTCGCCGGCTTCCGCCAGCTGATCGCCGGCGAGGTTGCCGCGGACACCCGCAAGAACTCGACCACCGAAGCGTTCGAAAACCTCACCTCGGACACCCCAACCGGCACGGAAGGCGGCGGGCACGGCGCAATGCCCTTGCGGAGCTTCGCCGACCAACGGCGTGAGTACCTGCTGGCGACGCCTCAAGCCGCCTCGCCCGAGTAACCCGCGGTCAACCGAGGAGCCGGATGCCCTCGAACTGCCGCGCCGCCGCCAGCCGCACGATCCCGATGAATTCCTTCATGAAGGCCTGGCCCGACGCCTCGCGGGTGGTCGCCGCATGCAGGGAAGCACGCAAGCCCTTCGCGCCGATCGGCATCTCCGCCACGTAGTCGTTCTGCAGGTACGGCTGCACCGCCCAGCGCGGCAGGGCGGCGATGCCGCGCCGGCTCTTGACCAATTGCAGGATCGCCACGGTCAGCTCGGTGGTCCTGCGCTCCCGGGGTTCAACCCCCGCCGGCTCCAAGACCTGGCGGAACAGGTCCATCCGCGGGTCCGGGATCGGATAGGTGATCAGCGTCTCGGTCGCGAAGTCGCGCGCCGTCAGGTACGATTTTTCCAGTAGCGGGTGGCCGTGGGCCAGCAGCGCGGGCATGTCGTATTCGAACAGCGGGTGATGATCGATCCCCTTCCGCCGCCTGGCCGTGGAGACGATGACAAGATCCGCCCGGTTCTCGTCGAGCAGGCCCACCGGGTCCGGATGAAATCCGGAAACAATGTCCATTTCCACATCCGGCCAACCCTCGCGCAGGAGATCCATGGCGGGCATCAGCCAGTCGAAGCACGAGTGGCACTCGACCGCGATCCGGAGCGATCCGGCGGTTCCCTCGCCGATCCGGACCACGTCGCGCTCGGCGTCGCGGGTCAGCCGCTTGACGTCATAGGCCAGCACCAGCAGCCGTTCGCCCGCCCGTGTCCAGCGCAGCGGGCTGGTCTTGCGCTCGAACAGTTCGCAGCCGTAGTGATCTTCCAAGGCCCGCATCTGGTGGGACAGGGCGCTCTGGCTGAGCGACACCTTTTCGCCGGCACGGGTGAGGTTACCGGTTTCGGCGAGGGCGATCAGGGAATCGAGGTGGCGGATCTCAAGCACGGCGGCAGCGTGGACCATCATGCACGGAATGGCCAATCACAATGAAGAGCATTCGTTTGGTTCATCGACAGCCCCACCGTCATCCTCGACAGCGATGAATGCATCCCTGACCACCCACCTCTCCGGATACCCCCGCATCGGCGCCAAGCGCGAGCTCAAGCGGGCGCTCGAGGACTTCTGGCACGGCCGCCTCGACGCCGCCGGACTCGACCGGATCTCGAAGGACCTGCGCCTGCGCCACTGGCAGGAACAGGCGGACGCCGGACTCACGTTCGTGGCGGTGAACGACTTCAGCCACTACGACGGGATGCTCGACCTCGCCTGCTGCCTCGGCGCGATCCCCGCGCGCTTCGGGCCGGCCGCCTCCCCGCTGACGCTCGAGCGCTACTTCCGGATGGCCCGCGGCCGCAGCCGCGACGGTGGCGCCCCCGATGTCGCGCCGCTGGAACTCACCAAATGGTTCGACACCAACTATCACTACCTAGTGCCCGAACTCGGTGCCGGCCAAACCTTCCAGTTCTCTTGGGACAAGGCGGCACGGGAGACGCGGGAAGCAGTGGCTGCCGGCTTCCGCCCGAAACCGGTGGTCATCGGCCCGGCCACCTTCCTCGCGCTTTCCAAAACGGACTCCGGTGATCCCCTTTCGCTGATCTCCCACCTCGTCCCCGCCTATCGCGACCTCCTCCAGTCGCTGGCCGACGCTGGCGCGGAGTGGGTTGAGATCAGCGAGCCGATCCTGGCCTGCCGCCGCGACGAGGCGCTGCTGTCAGCCCTCGAGATCGCGTGGCAGGGTATTCGCCCGGCCAGCCCGCTGAAACTCCTGCTGGCCATCCCGTTCGGCCGACCGGGTGAAGCCCTTGCCCGGATCTGCTCGCTTGGCGCCGACGGCCTTCATGTCGACGTCACCCGCGCATCGGCCGATCTCCCGTGGCTGCATGCGAACTATCCACAGGACCGGGTCCTTTCGCTCGGCATCGTCGATGGCCGTGGCATCTGGCGCTGCGATCTGGAAGCCTTGAGATCCCTCGTGGCCACCTTCCGCAAGGCCCGCGGCGACCGCCAGCTGTGGCTCGGCAGCTCATGCAGCCTCCAGCATGTCCCGCACACCCTCGAAGCCGAAACCAGCCTCGATCCCGCCTTGCGCTCCTGGCTGTCGTTTGCACGGGAGAAGGCCGGCGAACTTTCCGCCATCGCACGGGAGCAGCCGGATCACGACGCCAACGCCGCGGCCCGCGCCGCCCTCACCGGCCGCCGTTCCCACCGCGGCGTCAAGAACCTGGAGATCCGCAAGGCGGTGGCCTCGCTGGACGAATCATCGCAGCGCCGAGGCAAGCCTCTGGCGGACCGGCTCACCTTGCAGCGGGAGCACCTGGGTCTGCCGCTCTTTCCCACCACAACCATCGGCTCGTTTCCCCAGACCGCGGAGATCCGGCGCCTGAGAGCCCGCCACCGGGCCGGGGAAATCACCGGGCCGGTCTATGAGGCCGGCCTGAACTCCGCCATGCGTGAAGCAATCCGGCTGCAAGAAGAGGTCGGTCTCGACGTCCTCGTCCACGGCGAGTTCGAGCGCACCGACATGGTCGAGCACTTCGGCCAGATGCTCGATGGCATCGCCGTGACCGCAAACGGTTGGGTTCAAAGCTACGGCTCCCGCTGCGTGAAGCCTCCCGTCATCTGGGGCGATGTCGCCCGCCCGGCGCCGATGACAGTCGAGGTCAGCGCGGCCGCCCAATCGCTGACGTCGCGCCCGGTCAAGGGCATGCTGACCGGCCCCATCACCATCTTGCAATGGAGCTTTGTCCGCGACGACCTGCCCCGGGCACTGGTCGCCCTGCAGCTCGCCCATGCCATCCGCGCCGAAGTCCGCGACCTCGAGGCCGCCGGCCTCCGGATCATCCAAGTGGACGAGCCGGGACTTCGCGAGGGACTGCCGCTCGAACCCGGCCAGCGCCGGGAATATCTGGATTCGGCCGTGCAGGCGTTCCGGGTCGCGACGTCCGGCGTCCGCGACGAAACCCAGGTCCACACCCACATGTGCTACGCGGAATTCGACGACGTGGCGGAAGCGATCGCCGCACTCGACGTCGATGTCATTTCACTCGAAGCATCGCGCAGCCGCATGGAGGCCCTCGGCGCGGTGGCAAGCGGCGGGATCGGCGCCGAGGTGGGCCCCGGGGTCTGGGACATCCATTCCCCGCGCGTGCCCACCACCGGGGAAATCCGCGGTCTCCTCGACCGGGCTGTCGCCGCGGTGGGCGCGGAACGCCTGTGGGTGAATCCCGACTGCGGGCTCAAAACCCGTGGTTGGGTGGAAACCTTGTCGTCACTGAGGAATCTCGTCGCCGCCGCACAGGATCTCAGGACCGCCGCTTCAGCGAACCCCTGAGCGGCCGTAAGCCCTCTTATTCCGGGATTCGTTCGACCTTCACGTTCCCGGCACCCAGCAAGTCCCGCAGCCGTGTGCGGAGCGTCGACTCGACGATCTCCAGCACACCGCTGCGCTGGGCTTCCAGGCGCATCTGCTGTCGCAACTCGCGCAGCAGCTGCGCCCGGTCTTCCGGTTTCACTTCATTGGCCCAGCCGTCCTTTTCGCTCAGGGCCTGGTAGTCGATGAGCTCCACGGCGAGGATCCGCGGCTCGGGAAACCTCGCCAGCGGCACCCCGCCCTCCATTGCCAGGGAAACCCCGGGTTCCAGCTTGTAACCGGCCGTCACCCGGTACTCCCCGCGGACGATCAGCTGCTTCGTCCCCGCCGGCAGATAGCGCAACAAATAGGCCTCGTTCTCGAAGCTGCGGGTGGCGGACATCTTCATCTCCACCAGCGCCAGCTCGGAAATCTCGCGCGATTCACTGATCTCCGCCCGCCCCTCGACGATGCGGGTGTCGGACTGGGTGATCGCCCCCAGAACCTGCTCGAGGCCCCCGACGGTGCTGCCGACGCTCCTTTCCATCCCGCGAATCGCGAGCCAGGCGAGCAGCAGGAGCGTGGCGGAGAACACAACCCATCGCAGGGTCTTCCAAAGTTCAGGGTGAGCGGACATGATCAATCAAGGGGAACGCTTGATCCTCGCAGGATCCTTCGAACATTCAACCCGCAGTCACGGCTCGCAAGCGGAGCCAAGATTGTTCCCGCGACGGCAAATTGGCATTTGGCATTTCCAGCGCCATCGCTTGGAGTCGGCGCAGCCAATTTCCCGACCGTGAAAGCCCACGAACTCTACACCGCCGTTGATCCCGCCGTTGTCACCCAGATGCTCGACTGGTTCCGCGACAACGACCGCAACGTCTACAAGTCCGCCGTCGCCACCCTCGCCCAGAGCCGCAAGCTGCGTCCCGTTTTCATCCAGAAGAAGCCGCTCCCGGAGCAATACGCCTGGATCCTGAAGACCCTGAAGAGCAAGGCTGCCGACACGATCGGCGAGCACATCCTGCAAGCCTGGTTCATGGCAGGAAATCAAGAGATGCTCGCGAAGTTCTGCGACGTCATCGGCCTCGAGCACGACGGCAAGGGTTCGGTCACCGGCGAGCTGCCCACCGAACTGGAAGCCGCCAAGCTCGATGAGGCGGTCGATGCCCTGCTGGCCTCCCACGATCCCAAACTGGTCACGCTTTACCTGCGGGTGTTCAATCTCCAGCGCTTCGGAGGCTGGGATACCCTCACCGCCAAGCTGGAGTCGGACTCCCGGCTGGTGCTCGCCTGACGCGGGTCAGGGCGCCGGTTCACGGCGCAGCAAGGCATCCTTCGGCGCCACCGTGGCAAGCCGGCCGCAGGCGGAGTCATAACCCCTGCGGCGCTTGTCGTAGTTACCCTGAAGCTGGCTGATTTTCGATTCCCAGGTCTCGAGACTGCCCGGCACCGAACGACCCCGGCTGTTCAGGGCTTCCATCCGAGCCCGTGAGAGTTCGTCCGCCGCTTGGTCCATGAGGCTTCGCGCCGCGATGACCTCGTCCCTCAATCCCGCCAATCTCAGGTTCGAAGCGCCCGCGGCCGGCTTTTTCCCGGGGGCACGCTTGGCCGGCGGCTCTTGCGGGGCCGATCTTTCGCGCGATCTTTCAATCGCCTTGCGATGCATCTCCTCGCGCCGGCGCTCCTGCTCGAGAACCATTTCGACTTCCTCCTGATCCCACTGGAACCGCTCGTTCCATTCAGGACCCAGATCCTTCGGCAACAGCCGGGCCGGGCCGTGGGCATGGGTGAATTCGATCCCGGCCGAGGTCACCCGGCGGATGGAGACATCGGAATAGACTTTTCCTCCCACGGTTTCCAGCCTGACCAGCTTCTCACCCGCGGCATCACCGCGGACCTGGGCGCGATAGCTATTCCGGTAGTCGAGGTACGCCTTGGTCGCGGCCTCGACTTCATTCTCCAGCCCGTCACGACGCTCACGCAAGTCCGGCAGACGCTCCGACGTTGCCGCGGCCCTCGCCGACCATTCCGCAAGGGCTGCCGGCTGCCCCTCCAGGGGGGCCGTCGCCTTCTCCCACCGTTCGCGCTTGAGCGAGAGCTCATCGCGCAGGGATTCCACAACCAAGGCCTCCTTCGCCACATCCTCTTCCACCGACACGCGGCTGCTCGAGAGCTTGAAGCGCTTGTCGATCACCAGCGAGAAGAACGCCCCCGCAAGAACGAGAACAATCAGCCCGACGAGCATTCCGACAATGCCCGACGACTCGTTTGAATCTTCCAACATCAGTTCAAGGCTGGGGAGCCCCTTGATTTTTGCTCGCCAGATCCTTCTTGATCTGTGCGATCTCGTCTTTGATCTCGTCGACTTCGCGACTCAGGGATTCAATCTTGCGCTTGTTGTCACCCAACTGGCGCTGCTTGTCGGGAATCGCCCGCCGTGCATCGCTGAGCGCACGTTCCATGGTGCGGAGCTGCACCTGCATCTGGGGAGCCTTGCTGACGCCCCCCTTCTTGTTCTTCTCGTTGACGTAGGCCATCCGGAACCGGTCCACGGCCGCCTGCTTGCGCGGAAGATCGATTTTCGAGTGATTGATCTCGTTGCCCAGACGGAGGTTTTCTTCCTTCAAATCCTGAACCGTTTTCAACTTCTCGGTGCCCTTCTTGGCGAGCCTGGCGATCTCCACATTGTTCGACAGGTCGCCGAAGTCATCGTCCATCTTCTTCTTCACCTTCGCCGTCTTTTCTTCGCTGAACTGAAAACGATCGTAGAGATCGGCAGGCAGCTCTTTCGGCGGGATGGTCTTCAGCCCTCCGGAGTAGGAGACCTTCATGCCGGTGTGATCGACCCCGGTGATGGCCACCTTGGTGTAAACCTCGCCGCTGACGGTCCTGACCTCGCCAAGCTCCTCGCCTTGCGCCTTGGCCCACTCGGACTGGCGGTACTGCTCCTTGTATTTCTCCCAGTCTTCCGTGGCGGCGACAATCGCCGCCTCGGCTTCCGACTTGGTGGAGAGCAATTCGGAAATCCGGGCCTCGTCGATGTCGGCCCGATTCTTCAGTTCATCCGCCTCTTTCCCGATCACTTTCGCGACCTTGGCTTCTTCCAGGCGGGTATTGCTGTTTTCGATCTGGATCTTGAGGGTGTCGATAGCTTGATCCTGCTGGCGGATCATGCCTTCGATGGTCATGTCCCCCCCCTGCATCCCCTTGTCGAAGACGAAAAAGTAGAGGGTGCCAAAGCCAACCAGCACGAGGAGAGCCAGCAAGGTGCCGATGACGCCAGGTCCGCGGCTGCTGCTAAGGAGATCAGTGAATCCCATGGAATCGTCAGGTTCGATTTATCGGTTCAGTTGGCCACGTACTTCCTGCGATAGGCTTCGTGCTCCCTTTCAATCCGGGCCTTCTCTTGCTCGAGGTCGGCGATCTCCTCCTCGAGAGAGGCGATCTCCTTCTGGTTTTCCCCGGCTTTTGCCTTCAACTCCCGGACTTCATCGCTGCGATCCCTGGGCATCTGCTCCATTCGCTCCTGGAGAATGGCAAGCTCGCCTTCCAACTTGGCGATCTCGGCCCGCTGTTGTTCCCGCTTGCTCACCAATGCGGGATCATCGCCGCAGGAACTGACAGCCAGACAAAGGAGCGCCGCGCCCAAGGGGCGGACGTATCGTGAAATACAAGGATTCATGGGGTGTTGTAGAAGGAGGAGGACCGGGGTTTCACCACCGGCGGGCGGGTGTAGCAATTGGTACGGCTGGGAGTGAAGCTCCAGCTCGAGCTGGGCA
Organism: Neoluteolibacter marinus; assembly: GCF_014904755.1. Taxonomy (GTDB): domain Bacteria; phylum Verrucomicrobiota; class Verrucomicrobiia; order Verrucomicrobiales; family Akkermansiaceae; genus Haloferula; species Haloferula marina. The sequence continues at coordinate 16,378 of NZ_JACZFQ010000003.1, read as the reverse complement.
CGCGCACGGCGGAATACGAACGCGATCCGTAGGAGACGCCGTAGCCATAGGGATAGCGGACCCGGGTATAAGAGGGATACCAGATGGTATTGCCGCGGCCGAAACTCCGGGCCTGATCGCGCAAGCGGCTGCCACTCGAGCTGCTGCTGGTCGATGCCACCACCGGCTGGGGGCGCACCTTGACAGGTGCCGCCGCCACACGGGCGGCCTCGGCCGCCTCTTTCTTCGCCATCGCACTGGCCACACGATTGTCGACCCAGCTGCCATAGGCCTTGGCATTCTCGCGCTCTGCCACCAGCGCTTCCTGCGCTTCCCGCGGATCCACGCCGAACTCGGCCTGCTGTTCCCAGGTCAGATCGGTCGCAGCCAGCCGTGCACTGCCCGTGGCGTGCTTGAATTCGACACCAATGTCGGTGATCGCGGTGATTTCGACATCTTGATAAGTCTTGCCCCCCGCCCCGCTGAAGGTGGCGAAGGTGCGCCCCATCGCCTTGCCGCGCGCCACCCGGATCCACTCCTCGCGATCGCGCTTGAAGCAGCTGGAAAGCTCCGCGACCTCGGCGCTCAAGGCAGCCACCTGATCTTCCAGACGGGCCCGGCGATCGGTTTCCTGTTTGAGCTCGGCCACCATGCCGTCGACGTCCTGATGACGATTCTCGACCTTGGAGAGCTTCACTTTGAGGAGCTCGACCTTTTGGGCCAATTCAAGCCTCTCCGTTTCCAAGGTCCACCATGCGGGATCCGTCCGGGCCTCGGAATTCTTCCGGCAGCCTGGCAGGGCCAGCATTATGGTCATGGAAACGGCTAACAGGCGGGGAGGAGGAAACGCCTTCATCGGTGGTCAGTTGATCAATCGGAGCAACGGGATACAAGTCCGTATCGCCTATGTATCACCTTTGACTCAATTCCACAAAATGACATTCATCGAAATTTCACACGATCCAACCCGCAAACATCCCGGAAAACGTTGCTGCGGAATGCCAGAATTCCGACTTGTATGACAGCTTTCCCCACCCCAGCTTGACCCCCACACGCCATGCCGACCCGCGTCCTACTCACCACCTGCAGCTTCCAAGACACCCCGGGCCCCCACCACTCGCAGCTTGAAAACCAAGGATTTGAGGTCGTCCGGGAGCGCGGCCCCTTGAGCGAGGCGCGGATGCTGGAGCTGGCGGGGGAATTCGACGCCTTCCTATGCGGCGACGACGCCATCACCCGCGCCGTGATCGAGAAGAGCCTGCCTCGCCTGAAAGTTATTTCGAAATACGGCATCGGCCTCGACAAGATTGATGTCGCCACCACCAAGGAGTTGGGAATCCCCGTGCTCTTCACGCCCGGCGTCAATCACACGACGGTGGCCGAACATACCTTCTGCCTGCTGCTGGCGATGCAGAAGAATCTGGTCGAGACGGTCAATGCGACCCGTCAGGGCAACTGGCTCCGGATCACCGGCCACGAACTCTGGCGCAAACGGATCGGCCTGATCGGCATGGGTCGCATCGGCCAGGAAGTGGCCCGCCGGGCCCATGGATTCGACATGGAAATCCACGGTTTCGGGAATTACTGGCCCGAAGACATCGCCGCCCAATATGGCGTGATCCGTCACGAGTCGATGGAATCGCTCTTCACCTCGGTCGATATCATCAGCCCGCACACCAAACTCACCGCGGACACCCACCACCTGATCAATCGCGAGCGCTTGGCCTTGATGCCCCCGGGTTCCTACCTGGTGAACACGGGTCGCGGCGAACTGGCGGATTCCGCGGCCATCCTCGACGCCCTCGATTCCGGTCAACTCGCCGGCTACGCCACCGACGTCATGGAACAGGAGCCCCCGCCGGCCGATCATCCGCTGCTCAGCCACCCGAAAGTGATCGTCACCGCCCACATCGGATCACGCACCTTCGAAAGCGTTCCGAGGCAGGCCAAGAAGGCCCTCGATAATCTCTTGAATTTCCTCTCAGGCAGCGGCCCGATCGCCTGCGCCAACGGCGTCATCCCCTCCGACGAATAATTCCGTCATTCGAGAACTCCACATTCGTCATTTCCACCACCATGTCCTTGACCCTCCGCGCTCCCGCCTCCTGCCAGTTCGACATCGTCTCGCTGGGCGAAATCATGCTCCGCCTCGACCCCGGCGACGGCCGCGTCCGCACCACCCGCCAGTTCCAAGCCTGGGAAGGCGGCGGCGAATACAATGTCGCCCGCGGACTGCGCCGCTGCTTCGGCAAGCGCGCCGCCGTGGTCACCGCCTTTGCCGAAAACGATGTCGGCCGGCTGATCGAGGACTTCATCCTGCAGGGCGGCGTCGATACCCGCTTCATCCAGTGGAAGCCCTTCGACGGCATCGGCCGCGAGGTCCGCAACGGCCTCAATTTCACCGAGCGCGGCTTCGGGATCCGCGGCGCCAAGGGCACGCCCGACCGCGGCCTCACCGCCGCCAGCCAGATGAAGCCCGGCGATGTCGATTGGGACGACGTCTTCGGCAACTGCGGCGCCCGCTGGTTCCACACCGGCGGCATCTTCGCCGCGCTTTCCGAAAGCACTGCCGACCTCACCATCGAGGCCTGCAAGAAGGCCAAGGAATACGGCACCATCGTTTCCTACGACCTCAACTACCGTCCTTCGCTCTGGAAGTCGATCGGCGGCCAGGCCAAGGCCCAGGAGGTGAACCGCGAGATCGCGAAGTACGTCGATGTCATGATCGGCAACGAGGAGGATTTCACCGCCTCGCTCGGCTTCGAGGTCGAAGGTGTCAGCGAACACATCACCGGACTGGAGATCGACAGCTTCAAGAACATGATCGAGCGCGCGGTGGAGGACTTCCCGAACTTCCAGGTCGTCGCCACCACCCTGCGCGACGTCCACAGCGCCACCATCAACGACTGGGGCGCGATCTGCTGGCACGACGGCGAGTTTCACGAGGCCACCCACCGGCCGAAACTCGAGATCTACGACCGTGTCGGTGGCGGCGACTCCTTCGCCAGCGGCCTCGCCTACGGCTTCATGGAGTTCAACGACCCCAAAATGGCCGTCGAATACGGCGCCGCCCACGGTGCCCTCGCGATGACCACCCCCGGCGACACCACCATGGCCACCGTCGACGAGGTCAAGAAGCTGGTCGGCGGCGGCTCGGCGCGGGTCGACCGGTGAACCCGGCCGGGCCCTGTTCCCCGACATCGTTTGGAGTTGCGCGGTTTCCACCAAAGAGGGAAACCGTGCCCACATGAAAAACGTTAGATCCTTGGCTCCCTTCCTGGCGGTGGGATTCACCGGACTTTTCTGGCTCGGGATTGGATCCAAAGGGAAAATATCATCTCCGGAGTCCAGGCGGGACACCAACTCCGAGCTTCCTCGCCATCCAACCGGGGAATCCGCCGCCGGAACCGATTTTCATGTTGGCCAGGCGGACGATTCGTTGTTCAAGGCACTTTCCGAGGCACGCCATCTGGTAACTGAACTTGATGACTCTTCAGCCGCGCTCACGATCAACTCCGGTTCCCGCTACTTCGCCTACAATCCCGGGCAACAGCTCGCGGTCCGTTTTGCGGACGATGCGCGGCGGATCCAAACCGCCGACGGGGAACGCGAACTGGCGCTTTCCCTGATGGACACCGGGAACGCGATCATGACCGCGGCGGGGTCACGGGTCGAATACCGGCATCCGGACGGCCTGGTTGAGTGGTGGGAGAATCGTCCGGTCGGCCTGGAACAAGGATTCACGGTGCCCGCATCGAGAGCGCAAGGCAACGCGGTGAGGATCGGCATGTCCGTTGATGGGATGGTCACCGGGGTCGATCCGGAATCTCCGGGAGACTTGCTCTTCCGGGATGATTCGGGCGAGGTGGTCATGGGCTACCGCGATTTGAAAGCCTGGGATGCGGCGGGCGTCACCCTGGCAGCCACGATGGAACCGTCGCCGGGGGGCTTCGAGATCGTCGTCCAAACCGAGGGCGCGCGGTTCCCGGTGGTGATCGATCCTCTGGTGGTGAGGGCGGGGCGACCTCTGCAGCCCCGGCCCGACGGCCTGATGGATGCCTCCGATCGGTTTGCCTCGGTGGTCGCGGTCTCGGACGACCATGCGGCGCTGGGTGTGCCCGATGATATCGACGACCATGGCAACAGCGGGTCGGTCCACGTTTTCAGGAAGATCGATGGCGCATGGACATTCGATTCCCGCTTGCGCCCCGGTGCGCCAGAGAAGCCGCGATCGGGAGCGCCTTGGTCGCAAGCGCGTTTCGGAAGCGATGTGAGCATCTCGAGCGGGCGGATTTTCGTCACCGCCCCCGGCTACTTCTATCGTGACAGCGACGACACCGGGGCGGTCTTCGTCTATGAGCGAGGCGGCAATGGATGGACCAAGGTAACAAAGCTCAAGGTTCCCGCTTCGGCGGAAAACGAGTCCTTTGCCACCAGCCTCGCGGCAGCCGGCGATACCCTGTGCGTCGGAGGACGACCGGAGAACGCCATCTCCATCGGCGCGGGAAGGCTGTGGTTTTTCCAACGAAATGGGACCCGCTGGAAATTGCACCAGTCGGAAGATGTCGGTGCTTATGCCTTGGATACGGACGGAGATGTGACCGTTGCGAGCGACGGGGTCGCGACGACTCTCGTCTTCCGACGCCAGGGAAGCACTTGGATCAAAGAAGCGGACTTGTCCCCGCCTGGTGTCGCTCATTTCGGGGAGTCGCTGGACCTGGATGGAGATCGCGTGATCCTGGGCGCCACGCTCGCCGGCGGCGGGGGTGCCGTCGCCGTGTTTGAAAACGACGGGGCCGAATGGCACTTCATCCAACGAATCGAGTCGCCCGAGCCTGCGGGGAGTGAAGGCTTCGGGCGTCGGGTGGCTCTGGCTGGCAGCGAGCTGTTCGTTTCACAACCTGGAGATGGATCGATCCGCGTGTTCGATCTGGATTCCGAAACAGCGGCAGGCCAGGTGATCACCCCTCCGAGGGACGGTATCAGCTTCCCGATCTCGTTTGCCGTCGCCAACGGCAACCTCGTGGTCGGAGCACAGGAGGAGGAATTCGTGAGCACCGACCTGGTGTTCACGTATTCACGCACCGCGACGAGCTGGGAGCCAACCGGAACCATGAACTCCGGCTTCAACGGGGACAACGCCTTGTTCAATGCACCGATCGCCATCGGGGGCGACAAGGCCTTTGTCGGTGCCCCGGGAGACAGCAGTGGCCATGGCCCGGAAACCGGCTCGGTCTATGTTTTCCGACGCTCCTCCCGCGGCTGGGATTTCGAGCACAAGCTGATGTCGGAACAGCCGCGGGCGTGGGCGAATTTCGGCGGGGTGGTCGCGGCACGGTCCGGCCGGGTCGTGGTGGGATCTCCGGATCGCAATGCCCGCCATTTCGGCAGCGGAACACCGGCGATTGAAGTTTTCGCCAACTCGGGATCCGCATGGGACCACGAGGCCAGCCTGCACGTCCCTCGTCCGGGAATGTTCGATTGGGTGGACATGAATGCCGTCACTTCAGGAGACCGGATCCTGATCGGCACCCCCCGCATGGAGGACGGATCGGGCCACCAGGGAAGCGTATTTGTTTTCGTGAAGAAGGACGGATCATGGTTGCTGGAGGACACCTTGAAAGGGGAAGGAGGCACCGGTGAGGAATTCGGTGCCGCCTTGTCCCAGCGGAATTCCACGGCGTGGGTCGGCGCGCCGGGACATGCGCTGCCCGCCAATCGCGCAGGTCGCGTCTACGGGTTTGAGGAGTCAGGAGGATCCTGGGAGATCGTCACCCGCCTGTCCGCTGCGGACGCCCGCCCGGGCGACGGTTTCGGAGGAAGCCTCGCCATGTCCGGCGGCATGCTTTGGATTGGCGCCAACGGCCGCACCGCGCCCGGCGACTCGACCGCCCTCGGCACGACGTACGTCCATGCCGTCAACGGGGTTTCGGCTTATCCCTACGCGAGAATCGATCCGCCATCCGAGGGGAGCCGCGCCTTCGGATCGCGGATTGCCGTGTCAGGAGACCTGGCGGCCATCCATTCTTACTCCGCGGAGTCCGGAGGCAGCCGCATCGAACTCATCCAGCGTGGCACTGCCGGCTGGGAGCCCGCGGGAAGCATCGACGTCCCGACCAGCTGGGTACCGGTGGCAATCGCCATGCATGGCGACACCCTGATGGTGTCCGATTCGGAGGCGAGGGAAGAAGTCGCCCCTCACGACACGGTCCGCCAAGGCATGGTCCATGTGTTCCGAATCAAGGGTCCCAAACCAGACCTGCAGGTCACCGTGGAGGGGAAAAAAGTTTCCAACGGGAAATCCCTGTCCATTCCGGCGGGTGCCATGGGAGCCTTTGTGAAGATCGTCAACCGTGGCAAGGCACTCCTGACCGACTTGGAAGTCATTTCCACCGGCGACTACGTGGTGGCACAGCCGCTTCGGGACGCCCTCAATCCTGGAGAAACGACGACTTTCGTGATCTACGCTCCTGCTCCTGCCACCGGCATGGAATCGGGAAAGATCACGATCCTGAGCAATGATCCGGATACCGGCACGTTCACGATCCATATGCGCCGCAGATAACCTCGTGGGTGACGTTGCGCACGTGTGCCCGATCCCGGTGCACCACCCTTTCCCAGCTTCCGGAAAAGCCACCGGATCATCTCCGCCGGGACCTGACGGTCCGGGCCAACCGCGCCGCAATCGAGGCGACGCTGCTTTGTTTCAAGCACGGATGGCCAGGCGCGAGGGGTCGACAAGCCATGGATCGGGTCCAAACGCGAGCCCGTCCCGACAAGAAGGCCAGCGGCCATCCGGGATTCCACGCACGGGCCGGAAGTCCCATCTGAAGCCCCCGGCCTTGCACTCCCGCCCGGCCCGTGGCATGGGCTGCGCCATGAAATGGTGGCACCTCACCCTGTGGATCTCCATGCTCGGCATCGCCGGCGTGCAGGCCGACCTCAGCCCTGAAGCCTGGCACAGCGAGCAGCTTCCCACTGCAGGTACCGGCGCCAACCGCTGGTACATTCGACCGGACCTCACGAATTCGCCGAACTTGATCGTAAAAAATGCGTCCAAACAAAAGTTTTTGAACGCGACCCCCCCTGTTTGGGACGACGCCAACGCCACAAATGCGTCGATCAGCGGCCAAGGAGTTTATGTTCCAAGGTCAGACGGCGGGGGATATCTCGTCGCGCCGAACGGAACCGCATCGCTCAAGGTGATGGTCATTGGCCCCAACGGCGCAGGCACAGTCGAGACGATCGACAACTACGGAGGTGGCTACACGGCAATCAGCGCAGCACTTGAGCCCGCCTCAGCCAATCTTACGAGAAACGAGCGGCTGCACGTTGCCTATGTAAGGGGTGGGAGCATCCTGGGATATGCACGGAGATCCGGGACCGGAGCGAATCCCTGGATCCTTCCTCCGCTTGAGTACACCGCAAACCTGGGATTCCCGGTCAGTTCGACCGCGGTCGTCCCCGCGACAGACACGAGCGTAAACCTCTATTTCACCCTGACCCAGTCAGGAGTCACTACCCTCAAAAGAGCTCAGCCGACGACGGTCAACGGCTTCCTTCTTGTCACGAACAAGAACTTCAACCCCCTGGTTGATTTGGAGCAATTTGTTCAAGTCCCTCTCTGCGGCACAAGGATCGGCAATACCGACAGAGTTTACTATGTTGGGAGCGGGGGAAACCCCTCCGCAACCTCGTGGAAATTCCGGCGATGGCTGGGTTCGGGAAGTGATGGCGAAGGGCAAACCGTGGAAGACAACCTGGGAGCTACGCTGGCGGTCGGAAGCATTCACGCCGCGATCTCACCGGACGATGGCATTCAACGGGTTGCTTGGTACAACAACACTACCAAGAACGTCCACTACCTGAAACCAACGGCGCCGGGTGTGGACTATCTCGTAGCTGCCGGCCACCCGATTACATTCTCTGGAGCCAGTTCAGACCTGCTCGGCTTCCAGTTTGATTCCAGCGGACGCCCGTATCTCCTCTATCAGACCACGAATTCGAAGGGCTACGTTGCCTTCCCGACCGACGACTTCGACTTCAACGCCAACGGCCGCCCGGACCTGCTCGACAGCGCCCTTGGTTCCACCACCGCCAGGCTGGAAGCACTCCCCGTGGCTCCGGCGGCAGCCGGGGTAGCGAACTCCGCCGACCGCTTCAAGTTCCGTCTGCCTACCGTCGGATCGGCCTTGTGGTCGGGGGGCAACACCCTCGTCAGTAATTCCAGCAACCTCACTTACGCCTTCGAGCTCTCGGAGGACGGCGAAACCTGGGAATCACCAGCGGACGCCGAAACCACCATTAGCTTCACCAAGACCGCGGAGTCCGGCACCGACCGCACCTACGTGGGCGTCGTCAACACCCCCGCACCGGGTGAATTCACCTCACGCTTCGCCCGCTTGAGAGTGTCCCGCACCAAATACCCTTACTAGTGGCGGGTCGAGCGCCAGAGCCCGTGGCCGGTGAACAGACGGAATCGCCCCTCCCGGAGGAAGAATCGCGCTACATCCGCCAGCGCAATTCGCTCATCGCCCTGTCCTCCATTCCCTATGAGGAGAACGCGGATTCGGCCGCGGTCTTCCGGCGCATCACCGAAGCCCACGCCCGCGCCATGCGGGTCGACCGGGTCGGCATCTGGCTCTACGACGAATCCCGTAGCGCGATCCGTTGCAGCTGCCTCTACCGGCTGGACGACGGGACCTTTTCGTCGGGCATGGCCCTCGCCGCCGCGGACCACCCCGCCTACTTCGGGGCGCTCGCGCGGATGGACGTGATCGCGGCCGACGACGCCCTCCAAGACCCGCGGACCCGCGGCTTCGCCACGGCGTATCTCGAGCCGCTCGGCATCACTTCGATGATCGACGCGCCGATCATGTTCAAAGGCAAGATCCGGGGGGTCCTGTGCAGCGAACATGTCGGCGCTCCCCGCCGCTGGACCGGCGACGAGAAGACTTTCGTCGCCGCGGTGGCCAACGTCGTCTCGCTGGAACTGGAGGCCGCGGAGCGCCGGCAGGCGGAAGCATCGGTCCGCGAGATCCAGGAGCGCTTCGAAATCGTCGCCAACGCCACCAACGACGCCGTTTGGGAGTGGGACATCGACAGCGACGAGATTTGGTGGAACGAGGGCTTCGAGGTGCTTTTCGGACGTCCTCCGGCCGGCGACGACTGCTCCTCCACAGCCTGGAAGCAGCGGATTCATCCCGCCGACGCCGCGCGGGTGAGCACCGGGATCCGGGAAGTGCTCGCCGGCACCGTCCTGAACTGGACGGAGGAATACCGCTTCCAGCGGGCCGACGGCAGCTATGCCTGCGTGCTCGACCGCGGCTTCGTGGTCCGGGATCCGGACGGCCGGGCGGTGCGGATGGTCGGCGGCATGAGCGACCTGACCACACGCAAACAGGCCGACCAGGACCTGGCCCGCCTCAACCGCGCGCTGAGGATGCTCAGCGCCTGCAACGAGGCCCAGGTCAGGGAGACCACCGAGAACGGCTTGCTCACCGAGATCTGCCGGCTTGCCGTCGACATCGGCGGCTACCGCATGGCCTGGGTCGGTTACGCCCGGGACGACGCCGGCAAATCGATCGAGCCGATGGCCAGCGCCGGGACGGGCACCTGCTACCTCGACGAGATCGAACTGTCGTGGGACGCAAACCACATCACCGGCAAGGGCCCGGGCGGGACCACGATCCGCAGCGGCACGGCCTCGGTTTGCGAGGACATCGGGGACCAGTCGTGGTTCTTCCACTGGATCCGGTTTGCCCGCAAGCACGGCTTCGCCAGCGTCATTTGCCTGCCGCTCCGGGATGGCGGACGAACGTTCGGCATCCTCGGCTTGTACGGGCCCGAGGTCATCAGCGTCGGTGCGGAGGAAATCAAGTTGCTCCAGGACCTCGCCGACAGCCTCTCGTTCGGCATCGGCACCATCCGCGCCAAGATGGACAATCAGCGGATCCAGGACGTGGTGCTGAAGGTGGCCCAGGCGGTTTCGTCCGGGACCGGCACCGAATTCTTCGACTCGCTGGTCAAGAACCTGGTCGCCGTGCTGGGCGCCCAAGGCGGCTTGATCGGCAAGGTGAACCACGCGGGGCCGTCGATCGACACGGTGTCCTTCGTTCTCAACGGACAGCTTGAGGAAAACGTCAGCTACGGCCTCGCCGGCACGCCTTGCGAGAATGTCAGCGAGGGCAACCTGTGCATTTTCCCGGATGGCATCCAGGAGCTGTTCCCCGCGGACCACCTGCTGGTCGTCTACGGGATCCACGCCTATGCCGGCATCCCCCTGCACGACCGCGACGGGGTCGCGGGAATCATGGTGGTGTTCTTCTCCGAACCGATCCGCGACGTCGAGCTGGTGCGCTCCACGCTCACGATCTTCGCCGCTCGGGCCGCCTCCGAGCTCGACCGCCAGGTCGCCGACGCCCGCATTCGCGAGCAGGCATCGCTGCTCGACAAGGCCCGCGACGCAATCCTGGTGCGGGGCATCGATCACCGGATCAGCTACTGGAACAAAAGCGCCGAGCGCCTCTACGGCTGGACCGCGACCGAAGCCATGGGCCGCTCCGCCCGCGAACTCCTCTACGCCGACACCACGGAGTTCGACAAGGTCTACGCGACGGTGCTTGAGAGCGGCGAGTGGATGGGCGAACTCGCCCAGGTCGACCGCAACGGCAGGCAGCTCATGATCGAGAGCCGCTGGACCCTGCTCCGAGACGCCAACGACCGGCCGCACAGCATCCTCACCATCAACACCGACGTCACCGAGTACCGGGAGCTCCACCAGCAGGTCCTCCGTTCCCAGCGGCTGGAAAGCATCGGCACCCTCGCCGGCGGCATCGCCCACGACCTCAACAACGTCCTCGCACCGGTCAGCATGTCGATCGAACTGCTCCGCTCCGAAGTCACCAGCGAGCGCGGCCGCGAACTCCTCGACACCCTTGCCAGCAGCGCAAAGCGAGGAGCGGACATGGTCGGCCAGGTCCTGTCTTTCGCCAGCGGCGTCGAGGGGCGCCGCATTGAAGTCCACGCCGGTCGCGCCATCGGCGACCTGCTGAAGATCGTCCGGGACACCTTCCCGAAGAACATCGGGATCGAAAGCCGGATCTCCGCCGGCTTGCCCCCGGTCCTGGCGGATCCCACCCAGATCCACCAGGTCTTGCTCAACCTCTGCGTCAATGCCCGCGATGCCATGGGGGACGGCGGCCGGATCTTGATCACCGCCGAGACTGCCGAACCCGGCGCCGTCCCGGGCACCGGACCGGACGCCGGTCCCTACCTGCGCCTCCGCATCGCCGATACCGGTCCCGGCATCAGCGCCGAGAACCTCGACCGGATTTTCGAACCGTTCTTCACCACCAAGGCGATCGGCAAGGGCACCGGTCTCGGGCTTTCCACCTCGCTCGCCATCATCCGCAGCCACGGCGGCTCCATCCACGCGGCAAGCCCTCCCGGCGAGGGCGCGCGCTTCGACGTCTTCCTTCCCTGCCGGCCGGAGCCGGTTGACTCCCCTGCACCGCCCTCCGCGGTCCACCTTCCCAGGGGTCGCGGCGAAACCATCCTGGTCGCTGACGACGAGGAGCCGGTCCGGCGCGTGACCGGCCAGATCCTGGAGTCCTTCGGCTACCGTGCCTTGTTGGCGGCCGATGGCAGGGAAGCCGTGGAAATGTTCCAACGCGACCGTCAGGACATCGCCGCGGTGATCACCGACATGATGATGCCCGGACTCGACGGGGCTTCGACCATCCGCGAACTCCGACGGATCGATCCGGATGTCAGGATCATCGCCACCAGCGGCATTGCCACCCGGGAGTCCTGCCCCGTCGACGCCGGTGAAGTCCGGTTCATCGCCAAGCCCTACACTAGCGAAACATTGCTCACCCTGCTCGAGGAGGAGACCTCAACCCGTTCATCATCAGGTCACGACACCCCTCCCCCCGGTTACAAAACCCGTTAGATCTCGCCTTCGTTCCGCCACCCCTCCTAGGGTCGGCACTCCGTGATGCCCGCGCCGCCCGACGCTCACCCGAACCTGCTGATCGTTGACGATGACGAGACGATCCAGCGCCTGCTGGTGCTCGCGGCGAAGGACCACGGCTGGACCCCTGCTGCCGCCGACTGCGGCCAGGGCGCCCTGGAAGCGCTCGATTCGCGGATCGAGGCCGTGATCCTCGACCACGGCTTGCCGGACATCGACGGCATCCGCCTGCTCGAGCAAATGCGCGCCCGGCACCCCGAATTGCCGGTAGTCATGCTGACCGGTCTCAACGACGCCGAGACCGCGGTCAGGGCCCTGCGAGCCGGCGCGGCCGACTACCTGACCAAGCCCTTCGAACTCCGTCGCCTCTTCGACCTCTTGCGCAGCACCCGCAAAATCCCCGCGCCCGCCGTCGCCGCAGCCGGACCGCAATCCGACTGGATGAAAAGTGCCAGCCCGGCGATCACCGAATTGATCCGCCGCGTGCGGATCGCCGCCCGACTCGACAGCACCATCCTGCTCACCGGGGAAAGTGGCACCGGCAAGACTTTCATTGCCCGCGAGATCCACCGCCTGAGCCCGCGCGCCGCCGAACCCTTCGTCACCGTCAGCTGCCCCGCGTTGCCCCGCGACCTGCTGGAGTCCGAGCTTTTCGGGCATGAAAAAGGCGCTTTCACCGGAGCTGCCAACACCCGCGTCGGCCGCTTCGAGCAAGCTGCGAAGGGCACCCTGCTGCTGGACGAGATCGGCGATCTTCCGCTCGAGCTCCAGCCGAAGCTTCTCAATGTCCTCCAGGACCGCGAATTCTTCCGTTTGGGCGGCAGCAAAAGCCTGCGCACCGATGCGCGGGTGATCGCCGCCACCAATTCCAGCCTCGCCGCCCGGGTCGAGTCCGGAAGCTTTCGAGAAGATCTTTATTACCGACTCAATATCATCGAGTTGAGCATTCCCCCGTTGCGCGATCGGCTCGTCGACCTACCGGCCCTGACCGGCGCATTGCTGGGCCGGATCGCCGCCCGGCGGGGGGTCGCACCCTGGACGCTCACCCCCGGTGCCCTGGGTGCCTTCCAAAACTATGATTGGCCGGGCAATATCCGCCAGCTTGAGAACCTGCTCGAGCGGGCCACCGCTTTTGCCGAAGGCCAGGCGATCTCCGAGCGGGACGTGCTACCCTTTCTGGCGGCCCGCGCCGAGAGGGGCTCTCCAGGAGCCGGCAGCCGCCCGCTTACCCTCCATGAGGTCGAGCGCGACGCCTTCATCGCCACCTACCGCCGCAGCGGCGGCAACAAGGCCCGGACCGCGCGCGAGCTCGGGATCTCTGAACGCTCGGTGTACAACCTCCTCGCCCGCCACGGCTTGAAGTGAGACCCCGGAGCACCGCCGCTACCGCCAAATCCATGGTGTCGCCGGCGTCAAAGCGCGCGAATTGGTAACAATTACCCCTTTCATTGAACATCCGTGCACATGGCACTGTCCGTATCTTTGGCAGGGCGGAAGTCCACAACCTGAGTTCTCCGGGGGGGGAACGAGGGTTTTGATGGTGCCGTCCTGCGACACTACCAACCCGTCGGGGCTTGGCAGTTTCTCACCTGAAACTTCCACCCCGGCGGTGCGGGTGGCGGCTCACTTTCTCAGCCACCCTGCAAACCCTTCAGGGCACTCTGAACTTCGTGCAGGACTTGCGTGCATACAGGCATCGTCCCGGCACCGATTGTCGAGCGCATGCCATTCAAAACCAACAGGTGGTGGTTATGCATCGTCCCTTGGCACGAAGACTGCCATGGCCAGGGTGTTCTCTGGGGGGAGAACCTGGGCCTTCGGGCCCGCCCCGTCCAACCACCCGCCGGTCGTGCCGATCTCCCTCGGGGATCTCCCCGGCGGGAGGTTGGACCATCCGGCCAAAAAAATCCCCCTGCCGGAAAGCCGGCAGAGGGACGGAAATGATCGTGAACCCGGATTCGGGTCAGTTCCCCTCCTTCTTGAGGACCTCGACTTTCACGGGAACCACGCCCCGGGAAAAGAATCCGAGCCGCTGGGCGACGCCCTCGGTCACATCAATCACGCGGCCCTTCTTGTAGGGACCCCGGTCGTTGATCCGGACGACTTCGGACTTGCCGTTGGAAAGGTTGGTCACACGGACCTTGGTTCCCATCGGCAGGGTCTTGTGCGCGGCGGTCGCAGCACCGTTGCTGAGACGTTCGCCGCTGGCGGTCTGGGTTCCGCCGTTGCAGCGGACTCCATACCAGGAGGCCTTCCCCGTCTGGACGGAGGAGACTTTCCACTCGGTCTGACCCGCCTTTGAGCGGCTCGACGCGGTGGCCTGCGTGGCGCAGGAAGGCAGCAATAGGGCTCCGGCTATGGCCAGGGCCACGGATTTTGTGTTCCGTGTCATGGTTACTTCTCGGTGTTCCGCGTCGCGCACAGCACGAAGCGGGCGGCCGCATAATCGGAGGGAAAGCACGCGGCAAGCCCAAATGGCAAATTTCCGTCAAGAGGTATTTTCAGTAAAATCAGGGGATTCCGCCGATCTTGTTAGGAGAAGTTTAGTTTTTTGTCGCCATTTAGGCCTCGGATTTGCTATCGGGGACGACAGGATGAGCACTTGGGTCCCATCAAGCCGCGACCGCTTCACCTCGGCGGATTTCCTGTTTCTCAGCAGTGTCCTCGCCCCCGGCGGCGAAAAACAGCACCTCTGGACGCTGTGGGAGGATCCGGAGGCGCTGCGGGAGATGCTCGACCTGAAAGAGGTCCTGCGGGCGCTGATCGACTCCCCCTCGGCCCTCGGGGTCTCGCCCTCGTTCTATTTCTACGTGCTGGTCCGGCACTCGTTCCTGGAGTCCGGCATCCCCGACCCCGGTCTCGCCGACTACGTGGCCGGGGTGATGACCCAGCGCTTGGCCAGCAATACCGGCGATCCCTTGCGCAGCTTGCCGGCGGGACTGACCCACGCCGCCGATTTCGTCGCCATTCTCGACTCGGCCCAGGGCCGGCTGCGCTTTCACCTGCAACTGGAGGCCGCCAACCAGTTCCTGGTCCTCACCGGCATGTTCCCCGGCTTCCTGATCCGGCGCTGCCAACGGCGCGGGGCCCCCGGCGTCGAGTTTTACGAGGATTTCGCCCGCCGCGCCTTCCGCGACGCTGCCGACAGCCGCAGCGCCCCGCACGACGCGCCGCGCCGGCTCTTTGGCGAGCTCTCCGAAATGCTGCCGGTCGCGCGCCGGTCGCTGAACAAAATGGCGGAAGAGTTCGTGTTTCTCGGCGACTGATCCGGCACAGTCCGCGGCATGGAGATCCGCGCCCTCGACGCCCAGCCGCCCTTCACCACCAAGGACGGCTCGACCATCCGCAGCATCCTCGACTCGGCCAACGCGCCGGTGAAAAACCAGAGCCTCGCCGAAGCCACCATCCCGGCCGGCGGTTCGACCCAGCGCCACTGGCACAAGGACAGCGAAGAGTTCTACTTCCTGCTCGAGGGCAGCGGGCTGATGGAAATCGACGGCGAGACCCGCGAGGTCGGCCCCGGCGATGCCATCCTCATCCCCGCCGGCGCCTGGCACCAGATTTCCGCCCGGGAGCCGCTGCGCTTCCTCTGCTGCTGCGCCCCGCCCTACCGGCACGAGGATACGTTCTTCTCATAAAGCCGCCGTCCCCGCCGTGGGAAAATCCGCACTGGTTCCGAACGGCCGTGACCTTGCCGGGCATCCGGGCGCCCGCTAGACGGAGGACGTGGAAAGCAAACGCCCACCCTTCATTCCCAAGTCCTGGGACCTCCCCGAATCCATCCGCAAGCGCCTCGGCGACGCCGCCGGCCGCCAGCGCCTGATGGATGAGGACGGCCACCTCCTTCTCATCCTCCACCAGTCGCCCGAGCCCGAGGACAACGAGGTCCGCAAGCCGGTGCTGCTGTGGGGCCAGCCCGACGGCACCTGGAAAAGCTATCCCGAGGGCGGCGGACTGGCCGCACTCGAGGCCCACCTCGACACCTACCAGAAGAACATCCACGCCCTCGACCTCGCTGTGGAGGCGGCCAAGACCCCGCGCGAGTACTTCGAGGTCATGAAACACGTGAACCCGCTGCTGCGGGCGACCCGCAACCTGATGAACGTCATGCAGGCCGCCCGCCAGGCCCGTCCCGACGAGCGCCGCCTGATCAACCTGCGCGACCGCGCGGTCGACCTCGAGCGCGCCATCGACCTGGCCTCCGGCGACGCCAAGGCCGGGATGGAATTCTCGCTCGCCGAGAACACCGAGGAACAGGCCCGCTTCGCCCATCAGGCGAACCTCGAGGCCCGCAAGCTGAACCGCCTGGTCGCTTTCTTTTTCCCGCTCGCCACCCTGGTCGCGGTCTTCGGCATGAACCCGCCTCCCGACGTCATGAAGATGCCCGGCTTCTGGCTGGTCATCCTAGCCGGCATCGCCGCCGGT
>NZ_JACZFQ010000020.1 GCF_014904755.1 Neoluteolibacter marinus | reverse complement strand
CCGACGCGTTGAACCGGACGCCGGAATCTCATCACCTACGATGAAAACAGTAGCACTTTGCCCGTTGACAAACACGAAGCCATAGCAACGTAAAAGTCCACACATCCCCTACCGGGGGCGCGACTCCGATTCTGGTTGAGGTTTGTCGCCACCCTCCGAATTCGACTCGGAGTGGGTGGCGGATTGTCCAGCTCCGCCTTGTTCGACATTCATCTTTGTGTCGGCGAATGGATCAGAGTCGTCTCCTGAATCAGCCCCAGCATCTCCTGGCTCAAAATAGGATTCTGGCCCGTCATACGAGAGAAACACCTCAGGAAGTGCCCTGAGCCCCTCCTGGAGCTCTCCTACTGACGTTGTCTCGCGTCCATCCTCACCAAGAATGGTGACAGGAACGTCGGAGTTCGTTGTGGCAACGGCGAATTCCGTAAACTCCTCCACGGTGATTCTCTCTCCATTCAATCTAATTTCTTGCTTCTTGTGATCCAGATAGACGCCGCTCTCGTTCTCACAGCTGGTCACCGAAAGCACGGCCCATAGACCAAGAAGGGAGTATCGAAAATGCATGATCTTCTGCCGAACGTTAGAGCGGTGGCACGGCGGCGTCGGGCATGCAGAGCGAAGCGAACTAGCGAGCTTGTCCGCCGTTGCCACCCACGGCTTGTTATCCTTCTTCGTAGATTCGGCAAATAGGTTTACGCTTGAATATTCTAACCCAAGCAGGGAGCGATCTCCACACATAGCATGACTTCCGCTCTTTCAGGTATTGGTTTAGCTTTTTCTCATCACGGTGAGTTTCCAGTTCTTTGCCGTTGGCGTAGATTACGACCTCACCATATGGGCGCTCATCCAGAAGTGAGTCTTTAAGGGCTCTCGCCTCGTCCAGAGTAGCAAATGATGGATTGAACATTTCGTCCTCTTTTTCGGCGTTCCACCAAGAACCATCTCGATTCAGCAGAACGCCAGTATCTGCATCATGGAATGTGATGAAGTATGCCGCTCCGCTCATTTTTTAGGATAACGTCAAAGCTGTGGCGACCCGGTAACCTCGCCGGAGCGGCCACGGACAATTAATCAGGCCCCGAAGCTGGCGGCAAGAACGCAACAAAGCCGCTGATAGGGGTCGTCCACCAGCGACTTGTTGGGCTTCTTGATTCGTTGGACGCCTTGCCCGTGAACCACACACGAAAGCGGCTGCTGTTCACGGCCGGAGAACTATACCCCATCCAAGCGCGTAGCACGAAACCCCGAGTCCCAGCACAACGCACCAGAACGGAATCGCCACGACCGAAGGCGAGGAGGGGATCCACCCACTGCTTAAAAGTGTCAGCGTCAGGAGACAGCAGCCGCCTACTATGAGGCACCTACTACCGGTGGTCGCCCAGTATGCCACACCCTTCCACAGGGCTTCCTTGGCGTCGTAATCCCGAGCCAGCAGCCGCCATTGTACATGCGGCCACGTGAGCGTCGCGAGGCCGACACACAAAAGGAGGATCTGCAGCAGCTTCATTGTCTCTGCCCAACAGTATTTATTAACCCGGTGAGCATATCGGCGAGATCCGATATGCCAACGGCTGTTTTACCGGGAGGCTGGGTCGCAAGAGAGTGGCTGTCAACGAGATCCGAGGCTCCTTTCACCTGTCTTGACGGTGAAAACTTGTAAGACTCTGAGGATCATCCGCTAAGGTGAGAGAAGCTGTTATGCCTGCTTTCGAGTTCCAAAAGATCAGGAGAGCTTCAGGAATGGAACGACTGGAAATGGCGTGGCGGAACCTCCCGGCAGCCCCCCTCACCGCTCCCGCCACAGGCACTCCTTCACCCCGCAGCCCTTCGACATGCGGTCGATGTCCCCTTGCAGCCGCTCGATGATCCGGTCCTGCGCCGCCAGCCGGGCGTTCAGGGACGAGTAGATGATCCCCGCCAGGGTGGCGATGATGGCGCCGAGCCCGCCGATGCAGGACAGGATCCAACCGATGGGGATGGAGACGAGCTCGTTCATGCCGTGCTAGAAAGGAGCTCCCTTGCGATCGCCTCGCAGGCGCGGCGCCGGAGGTCAGCATCGAGCAGCTTCGCCCGGTCCCCGTCGTGGTCGATGAACCCCAGCTCGATCAGGAAGCACGGCTGGAACGCCATGATCGCCAGCCGTGCGTGCTGGCTTTCGCGTTCGGTCCTCGCGCCGCGGGAGCGGGTGCCGAGCGCCTCGACCACCGCTTCGTTGAGGGCGCTCGCCATCGCCCGGTTCTCCGCGCCGCGGTAGAAGGTCTCCGTCCCGTTCGCGCGGCCGTCGGCGGCGTTGCAGTGGAAGGAGACCATGACGTCACCCCGATACTGCCGGGCAATGCCCGCCCGCTTCCCCACCGGAGCCGGGTCGTGGTGATCGATCCGCGTCCGCACCACACGATGCCCGGCGGCGCGGAGGATCGAGCGCAGCTCGTTCGTCCACTCCATGGCGATGTCCGCCTCGCGGACGCCTGCTGCGACTGCCCCGGGATCAAAGACCCCGCGGCGGCGGTTGGACATCCCGTGGCCGGGATCGAGGATGAAGGTGGTGCTCATGTCGGCTCCGGAGGGAAGTCGGTTCACCGGTTCAGGGCGTGCAGCAGGATCACTTTCCCGTCTTCAGAACCTCCGTGGCCCTCCGCGCGACAAGACCGGCATCGTAGAGCCCGAAGACCGTCTCCGGCGGCGAGCTCTCCGCCCGCAGGACGTCCTGGGTTGCCAGGTTGAAGGGCTTGCCGCCCTCCCGCTGCACCACCGTCGAGTGGATCGGCTGCCCGGTGATCGCCGAGGTCATCCCGGCGCAGGACATCGACATCACCGCGAAGCCCAGCACCAGTAGCCAGCCCAGCGCCTTGAACGAGCCGTTGATCTGGCCGTCGTCGACGAAATCGCCGACCGCTTTGACCAGGTGGACGAGGCCCGCCAACAGCTGCAGCGCCGTCGCCAGTCCGGTGGCCACCTTTGCCGGCAGCACGTCAATGATCCCCGACAGGTCGAGACCGCCGAGCAGGGTAAGGAAAGCGGCCACGGCCGCAAGGAAGGATAGGATTCGAGTCTTCACCCCTCCACCCTGCTACTCCCACATATCCGGATCGACCACCCGCAGTGGTCCCCACCCCACCATGCCCGCAAAGACTCCGCCACTGATCACTGCTCACTGATCACTCGGCACTCGGACATCACCACCCCACCACCGGCGTCGCGAACGGACTCTCCGCTCCCGCGCTCGCCCGGGCAGCCTCCGCACTGACCGCCCCGCTCATCCGCGCACCGCACGCGATGCACCCGAGCAGCGCGTCCCCGCGGTCCGGTGAGTGCCGGCCTTCCAGGCGCATCTTGTCCTTCGACTCCACCCGCAGCTTGCCGTTCTCGCTCCACTCGCTCTTGCGCGTCGAGATCTGCTTGAAGGTATCCGGGTCCAGCTGACCCACGTTCACCCGCCCGCGCTCGATCTCCATTGCGCCGACGTGCCACACCTCGCCGATCAAGTTCGCATACTCGTCCGGGTCGGAAGCCGCCTGGCCGCCGTGGAAGCGCAGGATGTGGAAGCCCAGCTCCTCGATCGCGTCGATCATCACCGTGCCCAGGCCGTCCGCGTCGCCCCACACCTGCCCCGGGTGCAGGCCGTTCTCCTTGAAGAGATGCACGAACTCCCGCGCCGCCTGCATCGTGTTCTTCTCCACCCACGCCTTCACGATCCGCGCCCGGTTGCCCCGTCGCATCGCCAGCACGTTCTCGTCCCGCCCCGCGGCGAAGTCGCAGAAGGCCACCACCTCGCCGCCCTCGTCCGGCCGCGGCTGCCCGTCGATCGCCTTCGCCAGCCGCTCCGATGACAGCACCAGCCGCTCCGCATCCTCCGTGAACTCCGCCTCGTGCATCGACCGGTAGAGCGGATGGTCCGGCCCGTACTTCTCCAGATCCCGCGCCCGCTTCGCCGGGTCGATGTGCGGGCACTCCGCCGACGTCACCTTCCGCACCCAGTGGTGCGCCCGGTTCGCGTGGAATGCCTCGTAGAATTGCCCCCACGGCTTCCCCGGCGAGCTCACCCACAGCTGGAAGACCCGCGTGCAGCGGTCGAAGGCCTCGAACACCCCGTCCGGCACCGTCTTCGCCTCGTCCACGATGATGAACACCGGGTCCGTCTCCCGGTTGACCTTCGGGTGCCAGCCCTCCGCCCGGCCCGGGTCATCGGTGGAGAAGCCCAGCGCGAACCCGCCCTCCGGCGTCTTCAGCTCCGTCTGCAGGAAGTTCCACCCCGGGAACCTCCGCTGGAACACCCGCATGGCCGGCCACAGCTGCTTCTCGACCTGGCGGAAGGAGCCCGAGGTCACGATCACCTGCCCCCGCGGCCAGCGCGACAGGAACCACATCACCAGCGGTGCCACCAGGTTGGACGTCTTCCCGGATCCATTCGCCGCGGCCACCGCCACCGGCGGCCCGCCATGCTCCTGCATCCCCACCGCTTCCAGGCACTCGATCTGCCAGTCGTAGATCGACCGCATGCCCAGCTGGAACCAAGCGAACTCGCTCGGGCTCAGGATCGTCTTCTGCGTCTTCATGCATTCCCCCCTCCATGCATCCCCCACTTCTCACTCGGCACTTCTCACTCGGCACTCCGGCCCCTCCCGCTCCGCAGTGATCTTCGCCCGGGTCTCGGCAATGCGGCGGATCACCTCCTCATCCTCCGCGCTCGGCCGGTAGTCGCCCTCCGTCGGGATCGGCCCGCCGTTGGGCCCGGAATGCTCGAGACCCACCTTGTCCCGCCACAGGTCCGGACGGCGGTTCTTCAGCCAGAAGATGCACGCCACCGTGTCCGGCGGGTAGTGCTTCACCGTCGGCACGATCACCGGCGCCCCGTTGTTCTGCAGGATTTTCGTATCCTCGTGGCTGTAGCCCGTCGCCCGCTTGAAGAGCCGGTCCGCGACCTCCGCGTCCGCCTGGCACTTCCCGTCTTTTAGGGACTCGCAAAATTCGGCATGCCGCTGCTTCCAACGGTTCAGTGTCGCCACATCCACCCCGAAGAACTCGGCCAGCTCCTTGTCCGTCGCCCCCAGCCGGCAGAGCTTCCGCGCCTGCTCGGCGAACTCCTCACGATACCGCGACGGCCGCCCCACGGACTTCCGCTTCCCCTGCTTCGCTTTCCTCGAGCGTGCCACGTAGGTAGTACGCCGCCGCCGGGAAATCGCGTCGAGTTGGCGGGATGGTCCCCACTCGCGTCAGAGATCGATGCCCCCAGCACTCCACGACTTGAACCGGCTCCCCGAACTCCCCTCCTTCGCCGGTGATATCAGCGAGGAAATCCCGCTCCCGGTCACCCCCCTTCCCTCCGCCGAATTGACACACCCTCCCCCTCAAATTCCTTGTGGCATCAAGGAGCAGCACCCAGCTTCTTGAACAGTGCCCCCCGGTTATCCCCCCCTAGGGGCGCTACGAATAAAACTGTTCGGTCACAGAATCATGGAACATTCCCGATTGCTCTCATTCATCGTCTTCCTTCTCACCGCAATTCCTTCCTTTGGAAGATGCCCTACTATTCCACTGCGGACATTCGATAAGGAGCGGGGATTCAATCATGTAATGGCCTACAAGGACGACAAAACAGGAATGACCAACTTTCACATCAAGCTAGATCCAAAGACGTTTCTTTCACACTTTAAGCACGCCTTCCCCGCAAACCGTGCACAGACCCGCATTACACTTCGCGCGAACAACACGAAAGATTTCAAGGGCGTCACAGTGGATTACGGAAGAGTGAATTCCAATGATCCAGAATTCGAGATAAGATTCGATATACCAACAACCGACCTCTCCCGCTACGAGCTGGTGTTTGTTTGCACAATATCTTGGAAAGGAGACGATATTCCAGTTATTGGCGGCGAGATAAATATCACAAGCCTTCAGGCATTTCGTGACGCGAAGGATACGGTTACCGAAACCAATCCGATATGGAAAGAGCTTGAGGAGGAGCGTCAGAAAGCGAGGCAGCGAGATAATTTCGGCTCCAGAAGTGGATGGTTCACCAAGAAGTCCGCCCAGCCCGAACAAGCCGCACCATCCGACGGCGACCAGCCGTCAAATTGAATCCAGGCGTCCATCCCGCCGCGGATGCGCTCAAACGTTCGGCGAAGAGAATGTGGCAATCCGATCTACTTGCAGAGATCCAGCAGATCGATCATGAGCAGGTGCCGCATGGGCTTTACGGCCTGCCAGATTTGCTCAAATCCGGCACCCGATTTCAGCCGCTCGCGAGAATACTTGGCGGACGACTTTTCGGCGACGCCCAACACCTAGAACTCGATTTAGCAAAACGCCTTGGGTGGAAGACTCGCTACGCAAAGCAAGCCTCCCTTGAGTTCGTGCTCCCTACTACTCTCGAGGTGAGTATCGAGATCGAGACTCACGCATCGACGAAGGTCCGGCAATACGGAGATTCATATCACGTCGACAAAGCACACGGGAAGGGACGTCCCCTTGGGTCGAATCAGATCGAGAAATGGATATCAAAACTCCCTAAGCGAGCGAGAGGGGGACTACCTCCTGAATTACTGAAGTTGCTCGACTCGCTTCCTCCGGAAAAGAGAGGAAACCCAAAATCCCGCTGTAACCTACTTGTCGCGTATGTACCGCGGGAGACGGACTTCACCACTCTGCTGGAAGGTGCCACAGACCCTGATTTTTTGGCGCGGTATGGCGTGTCATTCGCTGAGCGACGTTGGGAAGATCCACATCAGCGTGGTTTCTGGACCGGCCTCTTTCTCTGGACTCACTCAAACCAACAAGGCGAATCGGCTCCCGGGGAGTGATTCGCTCCCCAGCCCCACACCTCGGACCCGCCCTTTCCACTAATCACTGATCACCCGGCACTCCGCCGCTCGGCGGCACAAGCCTCCCCTTCCTCCTCAAAAACTCCTCATCCTCCGGCGTCAGTCGCACCCGACCCTCCTTCTGGGTCACCGTCGATTCCTCCTTGATCTCCCGCTTGTCCGCCTGATCCAGCAGCTGTTTGCCCAGCCAGATCAGCATCGCCGTGTTCCCGGACTTCGCCGCCTCGATCTGCTGCCGCCGCAGCGAGATTTTCAGCCGCCCGAAGCCCCGGTCGTAGGCCATCCGGAAGTCACCCTCGGCCTTCCCCATCCGGCGCTCGATCGTCCGCAGCCCGCAGTTGAACCACGCCGCGATCTCCGCGGCCGTGGCACCCAGCATCCCGAGCTTCTCCACCTCCCCGAGATCGAATTCCAGCGCCGGCCGTCCCCGCGTGGTCATTCCTGCGCCTCCGCCGGCAGCACCGCCAGGGAGCACCGGGCCGCCACCTTGGCCGGCTCACCCTTGCCGAAGATCAGCACATACTGGTGCGTCTTCCCCAGCTTCCTCGACTTCTCGAATTGCCCCCGCACCCGCATCGGCAGCGAGCCCGCCGGCGTCAGCAGGATCGCGTCGTTGTAAAGGCGCATCCCGGCATCCTCGAAGGCCCGCACCGTGTCCATGGTCAGCCCGTGGAACCAGCCGCGCTTGTCGCGCACGTCGCCGATCACCCAGCAGGCGAAGGCATCGTCCGCCAGCCGCTCGCAGGCCCGAGCGATGATCTCCCGGTAGGCTTCCAGGAAGCCGGCGTAGTCACCCGCCGCGCTCAGGTCCTCCGGCCGGTCGCTGTAGACCTCGAGGTCGTAGTAGGGCGGGCAGCTCAGCATGAAATCGAAGCACTCCTCCCCGTCGACCAGCTCCGGCAAGTTCCGGCTGTCCCCCGTGATCCAGCGGGCCGATCCCTCCACCGCACCGAAGGCCGCCGCCTGGCGCTCGTTCGCCTCCACCTGCTCCGGCCGCAGATCGACCCCCGTGTAGTGCAGCCCCAGCTTCGCCGCTACCAGCCCACGGACGCTGCCACCGGCGAAAGGATCCAGCACCCGCCCGCCGGCCGGGCACCACCACCGCAGCGCCAGCTCCGCCAGCACCGGGTCGAAGATGCTCGTCCCGCTCTGCTGCATCGCCTCCGGGAACCGCTCGGCGAATTCTTGCCAACTCAGCGGCCGACCATCTTTCGCCTCGATCTCCGCCTTCTTCTCGTAGGTCGCCTGCGGTTGCGATGAGGTCGCGAAGGTCAGATCCCCATCCCGCCCTTCCTCGCTCGCGATCCCGGACTCGATCCAAGCCCGCTTCCGGTCCTGCCAGGGCCCCGACCGCGCATCGAAGACCGAGAACGGCGCCGCACCGAATTCCGCCACCAGCCCCCGGCACGGCGAAGTCGATCCCGCCGGCACCTCATCCTTGCCACCCAGCAGATCCTTCAGCGCCTCGTCATCGAAGCCCGACCACTCCAGCTCGAAGTCCTCCACCTCCCCCAGGTCGCGCAAGATCTCGCCCAGCCCCTCGTCGTCCATCTCCGCCAGCTCGGCGATTCGGTTGTCCGCTACCAGGTGCGCCCACTCGTCGGCCTCTGTTTCGAAGTCCTGCACATCGACGGGCACCTCATCCACCCCCAGCAACCGCGCGGCCGCCAATCGCCCGTGCCCGGCGATCACGAACCCGCTCCGCGCCGAGACCACAATCGGATTCCGCCACCCCTGATGCCGGATCACCTTCGCCAGCAGCTCGATCTGCCTCTGCCCGTGCCGATTCGGATTCCGCGGGTGATCCGTGAGGGTCGCTGGATCCCGCAGCTCCTTGAAAGCACACCGCACGGGAATCTCATATTGCTCGCTTGAGATGTTCACGCGAACACTCTTCCAACCGAGACCAATTCGAACCACTGCCGGTCGTGGTCCCGGGCCGAAGGCTCCGCTACTAGGGCCTGCTCAAGGACTCGTTATCGGTGACTCGATCCCTCGAATCGCGAAGCTAGGAATCCAAGCGGAAACTTGTATAACATTCAATCCGAGCGCACCCAACGGGCCTCCTGTTTGCCCCCGCTCAAGCACATCGAGCTCGAATTGATCTCATTGACAGGCCTGGACTTACACGACAGCTTCTGGTCAATTCAATCGAAGCCATGTTGGACTCCGACTATAGAAACGATCGGATACCAGAATCACTTCGAGGTAGGAGCTTTCGGCTTATTAGCTCAGCGGTAGAGCTCTCGCAACATCTGGTGCACCAGTTGATTCGC
Organism: Neoluteolibacter marinus; assembly: GCF_014904755.1. Lineage (GTDB taxonomy): Bacteria > Verrucomicrobiota > Verrucomicrobiia > Verrucomicrobiales > Akkermansiaceae > Haloferula > Haloferula marina. The sequence goes on along the minus strand of NZ_JACZFQ010000020.1, from coordinate 165,609 downwards.
CTCTGAAGGCCTCAGGGGGAGTCATTAAAAAACACGCGAGGTATGTCCTTGGTTCAATCCCAAGATAAGCCACCAATCCGCCAGACTCAGATGCACAACCTGAAAACATTCCTCACCGAAGCCGACACGCTAAAGCAGCAGATTGGAGCTTCGATCAAAAGTTGCTGGTATAGAGGTCAGTCCAACCCGTGGGATCTCGACTGTTCCCTAGCTAGGTTTTACAGAGAGAACACAGATGTCGACTCAACAAAACTCGCTATTCACCCAATTGAGGAGTCTCTCTACTGCGATTACTCGAATCAATCGGACGGACTAAATGGCGGTGCTCGAAATAGCTGGGACACCCTTGCATCAATGCAGCACTATGGCGTTCCAACCCGCCTTTTGGATTGGTCGGAGAGCTTTCTTGTCGCCTGCTTCTTCGCCTTAGAAAAGACATTCGACCCAATCAAAGAAAGACTCATAGGAAACCACGACCCCACGATATTCTTCCTAAACCCCTACAAGCTCAGTTCTCACTCGGCAAGAAGCGACACATCCACGCTCCCAGAAACCTACTTCAAGGATTCCAGGAAAATCTGGAATGTAACACTCAGTAAAAACCTTGACTACCTGGAGAACGTCGTCATCAACAAGAACTGGCATTTCAATAGCCCGCTTCCCATTTATCCGCCTCGCAACAATCTTCGAATCGTTGCGCAGCAGGGCTGCTTCACTGTCCACGGACTGTCGATGGACGCATTAAATCATCAGAAATCTTCAAGAGATTCACTGCGACAGATCTCCATCAGAGACCATCGCGTCGCGAAGGAAATCTGGCAACTTATCCAACTTCACAATATATCCGAGCATTATATCTATCGTGATCTTGACCGGCTTGGATCCCACGTAAAGAGCCGTCATAAGCCGTTACCGAACAAAAGAGCGAATCCTACCGCCTAAATATCGTACGCAAGCGATCGAGCCCTCGCCCCACACACCGCAGGATTTCTCATTCGGCAATCTTCCCCCGTACCGTCAGCCCGATCTTCCGGTAGCCCTCGAGGATGCCGTCGCGCTTCTGGATCGCCACTGCCTCATCGGCCGTCTTCAACGCCACGGTGATCCTCTTGCCCACCAGCTTCTTTCCCATGTCGAGGGTCACACGGAGCTTCCAGCGCCGCTTGCTCTTGTCCCAGGTCAGGCCATACAGCCTCTTCAGCTCTTTCTGGCAGCGCTCGGAGGGGCCGGACTCAGCCAAGGCTTCGAGCGCAGCGGCCTGCGTCTTTGCGTCTGGCACATGGATATCGTAGAGCCACTTCTGGACTGTCAACGGAGAGCGGAGAACTGCCGCCGCTACTTCCGCAATCGTCATCTTCTTCCTAACCTTCAGATTTCGAAGCGATTCCGCGAAGGAAACTTCATCCTCGAGACTATCCAAAAACTCTCCGTTCTCCGACTTCATCGCCCTGCCCTCCGGTAGCTTTCCCAGGTGAAATCGATCCGCTTCCCGTCCTCGAACACGCGGTCGACAATGGAAGGACCCAGCGTCTCGCCGAGTTCCTTCGCCGTCAGGTTCGCAATGATGATCGTCGGTCGCATGGCGCCATAGCGGGCGTCGATCAGGTGCGTCAGCAGCCGGTTCTCGAAGGCCGTCTCGCCGCGCTCCTGCAACTCGTCGATCACCAACAGACCGGGCCGCTTCAGGTCCTCGATCACGTCCCGCTCACTGACCGGGCTGTCCTTCTTGTAGGTCGCGCGGACGTCGAGGAAGAAGCTCATCGCCGTGCGATAGACCGCGGTGCGGGTCTTCTCGATCGGCCCGCCGGTCAGCTTTACCCCGGCCGTGCGGTCACGCGGGAAGCGCCCGCTCCGCGCGATCTCCGCCGCCATCCGTGTCTTGCCCGCACCCCGCTTGCCATGGAGCAGGCCGATGCCGCCGCGCTCGATGACCGGCGAGAGCACGGCATAGGCCGCGCGCCACTCGCCGCCATGGGGATCGTCGAGATCCCCGGTGTAGCGGTCCGGCCAACCGTGTGCGGCGTGGATGGCGTACCAGCTGCGCCGCGGTCGTTCCGAAATCGGCGCTGCGACTTCCTCCTCCGGCGTGGCGGCAATCATCGCCTCCAGGCGCTCGGTGAAGTCGCCCAGCACGGTGGCTGCCGCACCGGCGGGCTGGCGTCGCACCGTCTCCTGTTCCCTCGCCGCTCTGGCGAGGCCCTCCCAATCTCCGGTTGTCGTGATGCTCATAGTTCGCTGATGTCCGTGGATTCCCCGTAGCCCGAGACCGGCGCCGGGCGCGGCCTCCCTGCTCCCACCGGGGGAGCTCCTTTCGATTTCTCATACTCGTTCCAGCGGCTGGCGTAGCGCCGCAGTGCCGCCCTCCAGTCCGCGATCGGATGCCCGTTCCGGGTGATCCAGCCCTCGGCCTGCTGCGTGTCGTGGAATGCCACTGCGCAGGCCTCCGAGATCGGCACCGGGGCCGAGGCAGCGTAGCGCTTCACCTCGTCGACCGTCGGGATCACCGATGGCGAAGAGGCGGTGTTTTCCCGCGCGTTGCTGGGTAGCTTACTCCTCTGGTCTCTGGTCTCTGGACTCTCCCCGGGAATGGGCCGGGAAGGTTCCGGGAATCCCGCGGGAGGCTTCCGGGAATCCGCCGGGAGCATTTCGGGAAGGACCCGGGAAATCGTCTCCCGGTATGTCCACTCCCGCTTGTCCTCCGCCCGCTTCGAGTTCCGCGAGCGCTCCCGCTCGATCTCGTCCCGGACCATCCGCCGCGAGGCGATCAAGACCCCGTCGGCATCCTGCTTCACTTCCGCGACGTCCTCGAGTTCCTCCAGGAGATGCGGAACCCGTTCGGGCTCCACACCCCACAACCTGCCCCATGCCCGTTCGGTGCGTTTAAGGAAGCCCCGTTCGGGTGCATTCCAGAGGGCGGCAAGAGTATCGATCCAGACGCCCTTTGCGGACGCGGTCAGCATTCGGGTGTCCTTCAGCCAGTCGGCCGGGAAGAACTGCATGTACGGGAGTTCGGCCATGGGGTCAGTCGGTCGGCAGGGATTCGAAGGTGATCTCGAGCCGCGGGCCGCGGCCGTCGTCCCAGCGTTTCTCCAGGTGCCCGGCGGCGATCCCCGAGTCCTCGGCGAAGAGTGCATCGAGGATCGCCTTGTCGATGTTGTCGCGGTCCGGCTTCGCCCGGTGCAGGGCCCCGGCCATCGCCGCCTTCTTGCCCTTCGTCCAGCTGGCCGGGATCGGCAGGTAGGCCGTCCACGAAAGCCGATGAACCGTGCCGCTGTCGATCAACCGCCGCAGATGCGGCAGCCCCGCCAGCCGGGCGCGCAGCTCGTCCTTGAAGTCATGGTAACGGGTCACCGCCGGCCGCTTCTTCCAGCGGTCACGCCGGGTCATCCGCGGCTTGCCCATGGGGACGACGGGGAAGATGACGGGAGGCGGGGTCATGCGCCCCCCCTCTCCGGCTCCGGCAACGCATTCCCGCCGATCTCGTTGAGCCTCTTCACCAGGTCCGGCCGGCGGAACTCGAGGTGCAGGTTCCCGTTCCGGTAGGCGCGGAAACGGAAGAACCGCGTCTCATACAATTCGCCGGGGAGGCAGCCGTTGAGTTCGTCGACCAGCTCGCCGCCCGGCGTAGGGCTCGCGCCCTTCCCGTCGAGCAGGTGGAACAGGTTGTCGAGTGCCCGCAAGCGGTCCTCGTGGTGGTAGTTCACCCGCATTGTGCCGCGGCCCGAATAGCACGGGCCGACCACGTTCCAGCCGATCACCACTCGCTTGCCGATCTTGAACGGATCGTTGGTCTTGTAGCGCCGGTTGGACGGCCGCAGCCACTGGTAGACCTCGACGGCCGCCTCATCCAAAAAGGCCGCAGCCTGATCGTTGAGGGATTCCACCCAGGCCATGATGTTGTCGGTGGTGATCTCGGGCAGCTCCTCGGGCTTCGAGAGCATGTCGTCGATCTCCTTGGCGCGGCGCAGGCTGGCGAGCTTCTTGATCTCGGCCCGGCTCACCAGGTAGCGCCACGCCGCCCCGCGGAGCCGCACGCGCTTCTTGGCGTAGTCGAGCGAAGTGTCGTCATGCCGCATCACCGACAAGTCGTAGGCCGTGCCGCTGGTGGAAAAGCAGCGCAGCCGCTGCTCCGCACCTTTCAGCATCTCGAGCCCCTGCTTGATCTCGTGCAGCGCCAGGTCGAACTCGCGGACCAGCTCGGGAATCGTCAGCCGCGTGGCAAGTGTCGTGGTTGCGTTCACGAAACAGCCCCCCTCTCCACCTCAAAGAACCCGAGCGCCCCCTTGCACGGGCGGAAGGTCCGCGGCCGCGCCATCTCCATGATGAAGCCAACGGGGCCGAAGAACCACGGCGACGGCGAGCGATCCACGCAACCCGTGATCTCCGCCTGCCCCACGATCCCGCCGCGTGGGAGGTCTTCGAAGGGCGGCAAGGTGACCCCGTTTTCTTCCGCGAGGACGTGGCCAATCGCATACTCATCGCGGGTCATCCCCTTCGAGGCGTGGATGAGAACCGGCCCGCGGAAGTGAGTCCGCCACGACCGGTTCTCGATGTCCTTGTGACCGTGGACGATCAGCCACGCCCACGGCTGCCGGATGGAAAGTGCCTTCACGCCGCCTCCTTCCCCCTGAAGCCCATCAGCCGGTCCCGCTCCGAACCGTAGTAGTCCTGGAAGCGGTTCATCGCATCCTCCACCTTCGCCGTGTAGGCGTCGCGGTCGATGCGCAGGATCAGCGGCTCGTAGAACTGGCAGAAGCTCATGAAATACCAGTGGTCGAGGCCGGTGACCGCCATCGAGCAGTGGACCTGCTGGACGTAGTCCGCCGGCAGCTTCCCGCCATCGAGGTGTTCCAGATGCTTCGGCCCGTCGGGACACTTAAGTTCCAGACCCGCCAGCACCCGCGGCTCGTCCTGCCGCGTCATCACCAAGCCGTCGGGCGAGCAACCCCACACGCCGTCGTCGCGGGTCACGAAACCCACCTCGACAACATCGAGCCCCATGCGATCCACGAAGGCCTGCCGCGCGACCGGCTCCATTTCCTTGCCGCGGTCGGTGTGGCGGTTTCCCGTCCACATGCCCGCTTCGCGGACTTCGCGCGGCCGGATCTTCGCATCGACCATTTCCCGGACATAGCCCGGCCAGCTGGCGGAGTCCTTGCCGGTGGCGGTGATCACCCGGGACGCATTGCTCGCGGTCGGCCGCAGCTCACGCAGCATGAACCAATCCTCGGAGCCCTGTTCGACGTCTGGCCACACCTTCATGCGTTGGCCTCCTTCCAGGCGGCGTTCATCGCATCGGCGAAGCGTTGCGCCTTTACCACGTTCTCCGGGTTCTGGAGCGCCTCGCGCGCCGCACGCAGCGGGCGGAAGGCTTCCAGGCAGGACGCGCGGAACCGCGCCCACTCGTCCGCCACCGGCGGCGGGCCGGTGTCCGGCAAGGCGGATTTCCCGACCGGGATACTGCCGATCTTCGGCGGCGCGGGCACCGGCGGCTTCGCTGCCTCCGCGGCTTCCTGCTTCATCCCGGCGACCTCGGCCTTGGCCTTCTCGGCTTCGGCTTGCAGGCGCTTCTTTTCCTCCTCCGCCCGGAACAGTTCCAGCCGGCGGCGCAGTTCACCGTTCACGTTGTCCGGACCCTTGATTTCCAGATCCTCGGCGTCCATCACCAGCTCCTTCCCGTGCTCCCACGTGAAGGTGTCGATCGCGACGCGGGACTTTTCGATCATCGCGTTGTGGGTGGCCACCATCACGTCCAGCGCCTTGCGCATGCTGTCGAGCGTGCGCTTGCCCTTGATCGCTTCGGTCAGGCTGCGACCGAAGGTGCCGGCCCGGAGGCGCGGCGCGCAGACGAGCCGCCCGAGCGCCTCGGTGATCAGCTCGGTTTTCACCTCCTCCTTGCGCTTGGCGATCAGCTTCTCGAGCTCCAGCCGCGGCGCGCGGATCTCCTCCGCCGTTTCGTCGAGGGCAGCAAAGAGCGCCTGCAACTGCTCGGCATCGGCCAGCGCTTTCTCCTTCGCCGACCGCACTGCGTCTTCGGCGCCCTTCAGCGCCTTCACGTCCAGCTCGGCCTGGCCGAACTCCTCGTCGCTTTTCAACTCGCGGTTGATGTTGGAAAGCGCGCCGCGCACCAGCTCGCGGAACTCGTCCACGTTGGAGGCGATCACCTCACCGCGGGTCTCGATGGCCAGCGGGATCAGTTCGAAGACTTGATTGCTCACAGCAGAACCTCCTCCTCTTCGGCCTTCGCCTCGGGTTCCGTCGCTGGCGTGTCCTTCTTTTCGAAGGGATCGATCGGACCGGAGTCCGAACGGCCGGTCACCGTCTCCGCCTCGACCTCCACCACCACGCCACCGTCGACCGTGGTCGCCTTGCCGATCTCCGCCGCGTCGGCCGCCGCCAGCGCGTTGTTGAGTTCGATCGACCGCGGCATGTACTTCAGCACCTGCAGCAGGACCACCTTCCGCGCATACATCTCGGGATGCTCGTAGGAGTAGTGGCGCTTGCCGACCTTGTTGAACTGGTCGCGGTGGCACCAGACCCGGGCCATCGGCCAGGCCTCGACCACCGGCTGCTCGCTGCCGTTGACCTTTCCGCAGGCATAGACCCAGACCAGCTTCTCCGGGTCGCCGTAGTTTTCACCGGGGACGTGGTGGCAGCGCGGCGAGGACCCGAGCCGGAAGTCGAACTCGTCGCCTTCGAAGACTGCGCCGGACCATGCCGTGGCGCGGCCGGTGTTGTTGAGCAGCCCGACCAGCCCCTGCCAGCCGGGAACGAAGGTGCAGGTGTCCTTGTAGGGGATCAGGTAGCCCTGCCCGCCGATGCCCGGCTCCAGGCCGATCTGCGCGGCCACCACCACGCTGGAAAGGATCGACTGCGGCGTGCACTTCCGCAGCTGCGGATTGGTGGAGAAGCAGGTCAGCGCCAGCCGCATCATGCGGTCCGGGGTCAGGTGCTTCGGCAGCGCCATGGCAATCGCCGACTTCGAGCGCTCCAGATACTTGAGCAGGTCGCCCGGCTTGCTGATGAGATTCGTGTTCATGTTGGATATCGTTGTTAGATCGCCGGCTTACTCTTCCTCGCCGCCCCGGGATGAGGTGCCGGTCTCGCCGGCCTCGTTGGCTTCCGCCTCCTTTTCGTCGTTCCAGCCCTCCAGCCACGCCCGGTAGAGTTCCGGCTGCTTCGCGCTGTCGTAGGGGTTGGTGCCGATGGCGGGACCCTCGGCGTAGGCTTCCCGCCCCTCGGCATAGGCCTCGAGTTCCCCGGCGCCCTTCTCCGGGGCCGGCAACGCCATCATCGGCGCCGGCAAGGCCGGGATCACCTCGGCCTCGACGATCTCGGGTTCCTTCTTCGTGCCGCCGTTCGGCTTCACGAAGTCCATGGTTTCCTGCGCCGGGTCCTCCGGTTCGGGCAGCATCGCCGCGGCCACGTCCTTCACTTCGGACACCGGCTTGTAGGCGAACTTCAGCTCGTCCTTCTGCGGGCCGATCACCAGCTTCAGCGAGAGTTCCACGCCGTTGTTGGTGGTGAAGGCCTCGGCGACCCCGTCGTAGTGGGTCAGGATCAGTTCCGCCATCAGCGACAGGCCGTTGGCCAGGTGCCGCGCCGGCAGCGCCTTCGCCTGCTTGTCGCTCAGGCAGCCGGCGACGATCGGTTCGTATTGCTCCGCGTCGCAGAGAGCGGAGAGGTTCATCTTGCGTTGTGCTTTCGTGTTCATCGTTGGTTTCGTTGTTCCGCCCGGGCCCTGCCAGGGACCGCGGGCGGGAGATTGGTTAGAGTTGCGGGTGCCGGTAGCTGTCCCGCCATGCGCGGTCGTGGTGCCGGGCGCGCCATTCGTTGAGGTGGTCGGATTCGCGGCGGCACATGAAGGCGAGCAGCACCGCCAGGCAGGCGGACGCGATCGCGGCAGGAATCATCCCGAGCGCCGCGAACACCACCACGCCGCCGACGCACAGGATCATCAGCGAGTAGCCGGTCCAGATCAGGAGCTTGCAGAGCATGCCGCCTCCTTTCCCTTATCCAGTCTTCGCGCCAACCTCGCCGCATGCTCCGGGGCGGCTTCCAGCGCCTCCTCCAGTTCGCCACTCAGCCAGCCGATCATGAAGGACTCGCGGTAGGATTCGCCCGTGCCCGTGCGAGCCTTCAGCGCGTCGAATTTCTCCTCGCCCATTGCCCGGATCGCCGAGACCAGCTCCTGCACGTTCATACACCCACCTCCCCCCGGCGCTTGTTCCGCCGGCGTTCGAGTTCCCCCTTCAGGCGATCCAGCCACCGCTCCTCGTCGAGCGTCAGCCGCGGCAGGATCGACAGCCCCCGGATCCACCCCTTCAGCGTATCGTCGCCGTGGGCCTGCAAAATTCCTTTGAGCGACTTCTTCATGCCGCCCTCCCTTCCGTCACTACCCACAGGTCGCCGGCCGCCTCGAAGTACGCCCGATCCCGTAATTTGATGGCTGCGCGGATCAGATCCCGCAGCGACGGAAAACTGTCGACCGGCTCCTGCCAGATCTGCGCCAGCGCCCAGTTGCAGGCCGCCTCCTCCGGTTCCCCGTCGTGCCGCCGGCTCCGTGGGTCCGGATACAATTCCCGTTTCACCGCCCGGATCGCCCAGGGCAGCGACATGTCGCGGACCGAGAGCCCCGACTTCAGGCGCCCGTCCCTCGCCACCAGGCAAGTCGCCCGGGTCAGGATGGTCGCCGCGATGCGCAACCGGAGTGCCAGCTCCGGCGCGCCTTGACGCGTTGTGCTTCGTGTGTTCATGTGCGTTTGCTTCGCAGCCCCTTCACCGGGGCCGTGTTCATCGCCTCCGGTCATGCCAGTGACCGGGGGCTTTTATTTGGAAGGTTGCCGGGCGCCGCTCCGCAGCCGTTCGATTTCTCCCGCCGGGATCCGCACCACACCGAGGTGGGGCACCGGGACGATCACTCCGGCCTCGATTCGCCTCTCGATCGTGCGCACGCTGACCTTGAGCGCTCGCGCTGCCTCCAGCTTGGTCAGCGGCTCACCGCTGGATCCTCCGAGCCGTGCCGCCACCCGCTCCGCGATCTCGTCGAGCTGCTCATCATTGAGCATGATAGGAACGGTCAGGGTCATCGCCTTCCGCCCTCCTTCTCTTCCTTCAGGGGTTGTGGCATGGCGCGAACAGACGAGTCAGAGAAAAGGGCGCGTTTGATCGCGGCCTCCATGAAGTCCCCTGGCGTCAGCCCCAAGGCCTCGGCTTGCACCTTCAACCGCTCCTGATCGGACGGACTGAGGTGATGTTTGATGGGTAGGTCGATTGCCTGCATGGTTTAGTAAATGAACTTGGTGAGACGTTTAGTTTAGCACCTAAACTCCGCAAGGTTAAAAGTTGCGTCTCTAAACTTTTTGTTTAGATTTCCTCCATGACCGCAGAGAAAATTCGCGCCTTCAGAACCTCTAAAGGACTGACTCAAGAAGAGTTAGGCAAACTTTGCGGTGTCGGAAAGAGTTCCGTCTCTCAATGGGAAAGTGGAGCAACTGAACCCTCCGGTCCTTCCCGCGTCATTCTCGAGGACTACCTTTCCGGGGAAAGGGCGCTGATCCCGCTGACACCTCTGGAAGAGAAACTTCTGAATGAGCTCCTCCAGCGCTCCGGCCTTGCCACGCGTGAAGAGCTTCTCAAGAAACTGGTGCTCGATGCGATCGCAGCAGAGCCCGCCGACTCCGAATCGGCGCGCTGAATCCGCTCTCCATTTCAGCGGTCGAACAACACCGGGGATTTCGTCTTGGCTTGATTTGCACGCCCTGCTCACGTGTTCTTTTGAACACTTTGAATCACCGATGTCGAGCGCACGGAGGTAACACCTTGACTCACACCCTCGGTAACACTTGACCCTTCACCCGCAAATGCCCGCCGGAAAACGATTCTCCATCTACCTCACCGAAGACGAAGTTGCCATAGCCGACGCCACGGCTGCCCGATTGGAGATGTCCCGCTCCGAGGTCATCCGCCACCTCATCCTCTACCAGGGCATGTGTGGCGGGGACTTTCCGCTCACAGTCAAACTCCTCGCGCTCCCGGCCGCTGATCGTGACCGGCTGGTCGCAGAGATCCGCCGGCGGACGGAATCCCGAGATCCGATCAAGCCACAATCCTTCCGTGCCTGGGTCAAGGAGACCCTCGGCTCCGATGATCAGCCCACGCTCGACCGTGGAGCTGACACCCTGATCAGGAAGCTGCTGGATTGAGCCCCCCCCCCCTGTTTCGATGGACTACATCCTGAAAACCTCGGCCGGAAAGGTCACCCCCTGCGACGAAGCCATAGCGCTGCGTCGCATCGAAGAAGACCCGTCGATTCAAATCTCCCGACCGGGCACCAATCACTGGATTTACGGCAAGTCCTTCCTGGAATTCGGCGACCTCGCATTCGACGACACCAGTTTCCGTGTTCCCACCGTGGTATCCGATCTGTCCAAGACCAGCTTGTTGATCACCGCGGAGACCGTGCCGCCTTACACGATTGCCTCCCGGCTTGGCGTTGTAGTCTCGGAACGCGTTGCATCCATCGGCGCACTCAAGGAACTCGCCATTGGCCTCTCGGACATCATTGGCAACACCAGCGCCACCATCCACAAGGAACTCGAGAAAACCCGCAATGAAGTGCTCTCGGATCTCCGCCGGCAAGCACACTCACGAGGCGCTCAAGGTATCATCGCACTAAGCCTTTCGTACACCAGCATCGAGGGGAAAGGAACCCTGATGCTCCTCGTCACTGGCTACGGAACCGCCGTGACATTCGCCGGCGAGACCGACTCCTAGGGCCCGCCCATCAGCTTCGCCGCCGCCAGGCTGTGCTCGTCCCGGAGATGCCCGTAAGTCTTCATCGCCAGGACGCCGCCATCCTTGTGACCCAGCCACTTCGCAAGAGTGGGGATATCCACTCCCCGCTCGATTGCCACGGTCGCGAACAGGTGCCGCAGATCATGCACCCGCATGTGCGGGATTCCAAGTCGCCGGCATGCACCCTTCAGTGCCTCCCGCGGACTCTTCAAATGGAAGAGACGGCCGGATGCCCCGGGAACCCTCATCGCCTCGATCACCGCTCTCAACCGTGCATTGATCGGCACCATTCGGGTTTCGTTTCCCTTGGTGCCCTCCTCTCCACCATGCACGGTCAGCCAGTCCGCCCCCACATCGCTCCACATCACCTGGCGAGCCTCACCGATCCGGCACCCGGACCACGCGAGAAACTCCACGAGCCGGGCCTGAGCTTCACTGTGTGCTTTCCGCTGGCTTCGGATTTCTGCCACGAGTTGGTCAACCATCGTGCTGGAAGGAAGCGATTCCACGGCGGTCTTTTTCACCCTCATCCGCTTGAGCCGCTCGGTCGGATCATCGAAACGCAGCCCTGATTTGACGATCACCCCGCACGTGTGACGGAGCAACCGGAGCAGATTGTTAGACTGGGTCGCGGACCTCGATTTTGTCGTATCCCGCCACCACCTCTCGGCATCGTCAGACGTGAACGAAGTAGCCGCCCGGTCGAGAGGAAGGGTCTCGCGAAGGATCCGGAAGAGCTCCACATAATACTCCCGTGTGCGCGGTTTCAAATGAGCCTTCCCCACCTCCCTTGCCTCCACGACAGCCAAGGCGTCACCCAGCGATTTGATCGCATCGGCGGAGCCCGGTAGGGCAGCACGCAACGGAGCAAGAGCAGCGTCCCGCTTGATCTTCGCGATCCGCAGATCCTTCGTCTTGAGGCTCCGGCGAATCTTCTTCCCGCCGACCTTGGCTTGGAGATAATACGTCCCCGACGAGTGTTGTACGATGTTTTCAGCCCGCACCGATTTCCAGACGTCCGCCATGCAAGGACCCTTGCACGGGGCGACACGTCGCGTCAACGGTGGTCATTTCGAGTGGTCATCACCTCTCAGCCGAATTCCCAACGCACTCAAAATCAACATGCCGGGGTGGCGGAATTGGTAGACGCACCTGACTTAGGATCAGGCGAGTTCACTTGTGCAGGTTCGAGTCCTGTCCCCGGTATCATCGCCCAATCAAGACCATGAACGAACTCAAGGAGAAGCTGGCGGCGCTCGGCCTGAGCGAGGAACAGATCAACGGGTCGATCATCGCGGTTTCAGACTACGTGAAGTCCCGGCTTCCGGAGGACTACCGTGGCGTTGTCGATTCGCTGCTGAAGGGCGAGTCCCCGGACTTGTCGGCGCTGAGCGGCGGCCTGCTCGACAAGGTCAAGGGGATGTTCGGCGGCTGACCCGGCCTCGCCGGGGGCTGTCGAGGCATTCCATATTGCCCTCCGATTTCCTCTTGGATCGATCCGGGCATTGGGTGATGCTCCCAGCCTTGGATCATGGCGAACGACTCATCGGGTTCATTCGGCTGGGTGGTGGGCTTGGGCCTGCTGGTCGCGGCCTTCTATTTCTGGCGAATCTCGCTCGCCCTTGCCGCGGCGTTGCTGCTGGTCGGGCTGGTGGTCTGGGCCGCCTACCGCTTGCTGTCGAAGTCGGGCCGGGCCCACACGGCGATGGATGAGCACGACTACGCGGCCGCCCTCGAGCTGCTTCAGGAGTCCGGCGACCACGACCAGCTGATCAGCGCACTCCGCTTCAAGGTCCCCTTCCCCACGCCCGAGCTCAAGGAGCGCTTCGTCGCGGCCGTCAGGGAATTGCTCGCCCTGCAGGAAACCGCCGCCGACCCGGCGAACCCGCACATTCCTTCGGACCTGCGTGACGAGCTCGCCCGCCGCACCCGCGAATCGTTGTCCTCGCTCTGGCCGCTTTGCCAGAAGCTGACCCTGCTCGCCCGCTCGAAGGTGAAGCCGGAGACCGTGCAGGAGCGGATATCGGGCGTTCTCGGCCAGCTCGCCGACCTGACCGCGAGCGCGGAAAACACCCGCCAGCAGCTCGCCCACATCACGCTCGGTGCTTCGGCCCTCGAGATCAACGAGGCCACCGAACAGGTCGGCGCGATGAAGTGGCAGGTGACCGAGATGCAGAAGATCGACGCGATGCTGGAGGGCTGATGCCGGAGCAAGAAACGGAGTTTCAGGCCGCGCGAGGCGCGCTAGGTTCCCCGACATGAACTCCACCTCCACGCCGGGCGACCCGCATGCCGCAGCCATCGTCCAGGCGTGCCGGCGGATCGAGGAAGCCGAGTCCCCTCCGGCCCTCGATGACCTGGCCGAAGCGTCGGGAATGAGCCGGTTTCACTTTCACCGCGTGTTCAAGCGCATCACCGGACTCACCCCGAAGGCCTATGCAGACGCCTGCAGGTCACGGCGGATCCGCGATGGCCTGCCAAGTAGCGGCTCGATCACCGAGGCGATCTATGCCGCGGGTTTCGACTCCAACAGCCGCTTCTACACCCAATCCTACGGTCTCCTCGGCATGAAACCGCAGGCATTCCGACAAGGTGGCGCGGGAGAGGAAATTCGATTCGCCATCGGCGAGTCGTCGCTCGGCCCCGTGCTGGTCGCGGCGACGGCGAAGGGCGTGTGCGCAATCCTCCTCGACGACGACCCGGCGGTGCTGGTGCGCGACCTGCAGGACCGCTTCCCCAAGGCGAAGCTGGTCGGTGCCGACGGGGACTTCGAGCAATGGGTCGCGCAGGTCGTGGGTTTCGTCGAGCATCCCCGGACCGGTCTCGACCTGCCGCTCGATATCCGCGGCACGGCCTTCCAACAGCGGGTCTGGCAGGCGCTACGGGGAATCCCGCCCGGCACCACCCTCAGCTACACCGAGGTTGCGGAGAAAATCGGCAGCCCGAAATCGGTGCGTGCGGTCGCCGGGGCCTGCGCAGCGAACCCCCTGGCGCTGGCGATCCCCTGCCACCGGGTGGTGCGCACCGACGGCAGCCTTTCCGGCTACCGCTGGGGCATCGGACGCAAGCGGGCGCTGCTGCAACGCGAATCGGCACCGTGATGGAACTCTTCCGCCCCGACCCCTCGGAGAACCTGCTGCCCCGCGACGGCACGGTGAACTACCACGGGGTGGTGCTGGCCGCCGCTTCAGCCGCAAACTACTACGACGCCTTGATTTCATCGGTGCCGTGGCGGCACGACGAGGCGGTGATGTTCGGCAAGCACATCGTCACCGCGCGGAAAGTCGCGTGGTACGGTGACTCACCGTTCCCCTACACCTATTCCGGCACCACCAAGCAGGCCCTGGCGTGGTCGGACGAGATGAAGGAACTGAAGTCCCTGGCCGAACAATGCTCGGGCTGCCGCTTCAACTCCTGCCTGCTGAACCTTTACCACGACGGCAACGAGGGCATGGGCTGGCACAGCGACGACGAGAAGTCGCTGGTCGCGGACTCCGGCATCGCCTCGCTCAGTTTCGGCGCCGAGCGCAGGTTCGACTTCAAGCACAAACAGACCGGCGAGAAAGTCTCGGTGACGCTGGAGAACGGCAGCCTGCTGGTGATGAAAGGGACGACCCAGACCCACTGGTTGCACCAGATCCCGAAGTCGAAACGGATCACCACGCCACGGATCAACCTGACGTTCCGCCGCATGGCCTGAATCACGGTTTGACCGGCACCAGGACGATCTGGCGCAGGTCCATCACGGCGACGCCGGGCTTGGAGAGCGCCTTGACCTCGAGCACCTGCGGGCCGGCCTTGTCGAAGCGGAGCGTGCCGATCTTCCGCTCCTTGAAGTTCTGGAAGTGGCCGGTGTCCTCGACCGTGAAGCGGCAGGTCCGCCCCGCGCACCCGATGGCCACCTCGGCGCCACCGCTGCCCTTCCCGCAACCTTGCCAAAGGTGGATTTCGTAGGTCCCCGGCTGCATCACCTCGAACTCCCAGGATGCGTGGTCGGCAGCATTCACCCAGAAGCCCAGGGTATTCTTCACCTCCTTCTCCTCGTACTGGAGCTTCTCCCCATGGACCTCGGCCGTGCTGGCATGCAGCACGATCCTGCCGCCGCTGAGCTGGACCGGCGCGGCGTAGACCTTGGTGACATGGTCGCCCTTCGGGTAGTCCTCGTGGCACTCCGCGCAGCGGGCGATCTTCCCCCGCTCGACGATCCGTGTGGCCGCCGCATCGACGGTGAAGAACTCCCAATCGCCGCACTCGGGGAAATAGCCCCGCTCCCGCTTCAACATCCCGGTGAACAGCTGCGTCGCGCCATCATCGCGTCCGAGCTTCTCCTTCAGCACCAGGCTTCCCTCCGGAAAACTCCCCCAGGGATCGAAGATCGGCAAAGCCGCGGGCTCATTGGCATAGACGTGGAAGGCCGCCGCGCCATGGGTCCGCTTCCCCAGCACCGCGTCGATGCTGCAGCGCTCGGCGACCGCCTTGGCCATTTTGACCGGCGCGGGGGTCACCCGCTCCTGCCGTCCCCGCTCCTTCACGAAAGCGAGCAACTCCACATCCGTCGGGGCCGCGGCCAGCGGCGCGGCGAGGCATATCAGGGCCACTGCATGTTTCATGCGCGAGCTATGGCAGAAGAGCGACGACGAATCAAAAGACAAGAACCCGCGGTCAGCCTCGCTTTGGAAAGCGGAACCATGAAAACGACCCTCTCAACCCTTGCCGCCTCGCTGACCCTGCTCAGCCCGCTGTTTTCCCAGGACCGGCCCCGTGACATCAGCCCGGAGGACCTCCAGATGGAACAGCACTGGAACCTCTCCGACCGCTTCGACAAGATGCTCAAGGACCGCTCCGACAAGGCCTTGATCGAACGATTGATCCAGGAGTCCACCGCTGAGATGGAACTTCCGGAGCCACCCGCCTTCAAGTTCCATCCTGGAACCCCGCCGTGGGTCATCGGACTCGCGGTGCAGGGGCTCGACCCGTTCATGCGGAGCCATCTCTCGCTCCCCGAGCACATCGGGGTCCGCGTCATCCGCGTGATGCCGGGTGCCCCGGCGGCGGCGGCCGGAGTTCAGGAAGACGACATCCTCCTCTCGGCCAATGAGGTCGGGCTGTCCTCGATGAACGGGCTCAAGGAGCAGGTGGAGAAGGCAGGGAAGGAGGGACGGCCGCTGAAGCTCGAATTCATCCGCAAGGGCAAGCGCGACACGCTGGTCATCCAACCCCGTGACCCGGAGTCGCCGCCACTGGTCGATGCTCCGCCGGCCGCCCGCGAGCCGAATCCGGTCGAGCGAAGGCTGGCGGGACTCCAGAAGCGGCTGGAACAGCAGCAGCATCAGATCGAGGAACTCCGCCGACAGGTCCAGGAACTGCGGGCGCAGCAAAATCCCCGGCAGAAGCGCAAGGTCAGGGAGCAAGCCAAGCAGAAGCGCGAAATCCGGGAGGAAGCTAGCCCGCGTCCCGAAGCTCGCTGAGCAGCTTGTCACGCAAGGACCAGTAATCGATGTCAAGGGCCAGACCATTCGCCATCAGGGCAAAGGTCAGCTCCCGGCCGTCCGGCATTTCCAGGAAACCGACCTCGGTCTTGACGCCGGACATGGCACCGAGCTTGGCGCGGACCGCCCCGTCCAGATAGCGGCTGAGGCTCTCCCGGAATCGCTCGCCATGTTTGCCATGGCGGGCGGCATGGTTCACCCGGGCGAGGTCGAGCGGGCGGATCATGTTGGCCCGGGCGAGGCCGCTGCCGTCAATGAGCCGCAGGCCTGAAAAGGGCAGGCCCCGGGCCTCCCAATGCTTCCGGACGGCCGTCGCGGGATCCATGCCGGCCTTGGCTCCGAGGGTGAGGAAAAGGCTCTGGGCCTCGAGGTTGTCGCTGACCTTGTGGAGATGGTCGATGATCTCCGCCAGACGCGCCGATTGATGGCTGGCAAGCGGCACGCCGCCGGGACCCTCGGGCATGTCGCGACCGAGACACCGGATGCCCTTCTTGTCGAAGGCGGCACGCAGGATCTCCGCGGCACGCGCCGGCGGATCCGGAACCGCGCCGCTCACGGTGAACGCATCGGCCCCGGCCGGCACCGAACCCCGCAAGGTCACGGTCCGTCCCTCCGGCTCGGAATACACCATCACCCGGTCACCGCTGCCCGCCGGCCCGGTGGTCACGTGGTTGGTCCAGCGCACCTCCCCGGCCGAACCCTCGCGGTTCAACAGACGCGCGGGATCGCCCTCCTTGGCACCCGCCTGGAAGCGGATAGCGATGCGGTTGTGGTCGACGTTGATGGCATAGGCGCCGGCACCGTAGCCGTTGCCGATGTCGCCCCAGTTCCAATGGTCGCTCACCGCCGGCTCCTGGAACGCCGAAGTGTCGATCCGCAGCTTGCCGTTGATCTGCGTCAGGCCGGCCGCGATCAACTGGTCGACCATCAACTCGAGATCGTCGCCCGACAGCGTGGGGTCGCCGCTTCCCACCAGCACCAGATTGCCGTCCAGCACCCCCTCCGAGAAGGCGGTCCGGTCCGAAACCAGGGTCGTCGTGAAGCGGAAGTCCGGCCCCAGTTCTTCGAGCGCCGCCGCGGTGGTGACCGTTTTCAGCGCCGACGCCGGGCACAAGCCCTTCTCCGCGAGAGGCGAGGCATAGACAACCCGGCCCTCTTCATCCAACACGCAGAACCCGATCAGGGCTCCCGCCAGCGCGGGATCGGCGGACCACGCATTGAAAATCCCGCCGATCTCCTCCACCCCGCCCCCGCGCATGCCGGAGCGAGATCCCAATTCGATCGGCTTCAGTCCGGGAGCCAGCAGAAAGACCGCCGCGACCAGCCAGCCCGAAACTAACAGGAGTGCCTTGAAGAAAGACTTCACGCCGCCAAGCTAACCACCGCTTCCCGAGATGGAAAGTTGCGCGATTCGACAATTCGGGCACCGGCCGCAGCGCCGGTTCAGGCGCCGAGATTCTTGATGGTCTGGAAGATCGCCGTGATCATCAGGTAGGCCATGGTGCCGATCAGGCTGGCCATGATGATGAGGATCGTCGGCATGATCAGCGCCATGATGCGCGACAGGCTCTTGTCGAGTTCCTTGTCGTAGCGCTCGGCGGCGCGACGGAGCGCGACGTCCAACTTGCCGGTTTGCTCACCGACCGAGACCATGTCGATCAGCAGCGCCGGGAAGGCGCCGGTACGGATCAGGGCTTTCGAGAAGGCCCGGCCGTCGCCGACCTGGTCGATCACCGTGTTCAGCTCGCCGCGCAGGGCCAGGTTCTGGGTGGCGTCGCGAGACAGCTCGAGGGCCCGCAACAGGGGCAGGCCGTTGCCGGCGAGGTTGGCCATCGTCTCGAGGAACTGGACGTAGAACCGGCTCGAAACCACCGGCCCCATCAGCGGCGCGGTGAGCTTGAACTTGTCCCAGGTGAGACGGTTCTCGGGATTATCCTTCCAGGCCTTGAAGAACAAGGCCGCGGCCACGACGAGGATCAAGATGACGTACCAGTAGGCCTTGATGAAATCGGTGGCGGCCACCATCAACTTGATCGGGCCCGGCAAGCTGCCACCGGGAGTGCTCTCGATCAGGGTGGTGAGCTGCGGGATCAGGGTGGTCACGAACACGATCGACACGCCCAGACCCGCCACCACCAGGAAGGCGGGGTAGATCATCGCCAGGATCAGGCGCGACTGCAGGTCGGCGAGGGTCTTGAGATAATGCGCCTGTCGCTTGAGGATGGTGTCCAGAGCGCCCGAGGCCTCGCCGGCCGCGGCGAGCGAGCAATAGAGCGGGCCGAAGCTGGGGCTGACCCGCTTGAGGGCGGTCGAGAAATTCATCCCGTCGCGCACCAGCTGGCGGATACGGACCGCGACATCCTTGAGGCCGCCGAGCTCCTGGCGGCCTTCCATCGACTTGAGCGCCGGCTCGAGCTGGAGTCCGGCGGCAAGCATGTCGGAAAGTTCCTCGGTGAACATGATCACCTCGGGGCGCTTGAGCTTGAGCGGACCGTCCGGCGTCTTGTCCTCGACCTCCCGGTCGGCGGCCTTGGCCGGCTTCTTCGGCGCGGGGGCGGGCTTCGCCGGAGCCGGCGACTTCTCGCTCTTCGCTTTCCGGGGCTTCGCCGCGGTGGCCGACGACGATTCCTTCAGGCTGACCGGCTGCAGGCCGCGGCGGTCGAGCACCCGCAAGGCTTCCGGCCGGTCGGTGGCATCGACTTCACCGGTCTGGACGGCGCCGGAGGAACTGAGGGCTTTGTAGGCGAAGACTGGCACGTGGGGAAAAGCTGGGAGTTCAGATCACTCTGTGGCGATGTCGGTGGAGGTCACGGAAACCACTTCCTCGATGGTGGTCAGCCCCTGCATCACCTTGATCCAGCCGTAGCCGCGCATCGGCACGAAGCCTTCCTTGATCGACTGCGCGCGGATTTCCTGCGCCGCGGAGCCGTGCGCCACCATGTCCTGCATCGCCTGGCTGAGGACGACGACTTCGTAAATCGCCAGACGGCCCTGGTAACCGGTGTTGCGGCAGCGGTCGCAACCGTTCGCCTCGTAGGCCTGGCCTTCCAGGTTGATCGGGATCCCGAGCTCGCGGCGGTCGTCCATGGTCACTTCCCGCGGCTGCTTGCAATGCGGGCAGAGCCGCCGGACCAGTCGCTGGGCGAGGAAGGCGCGGACCGCGGCCGAAACGAGGAAAGGCTCCACGCCCATGTCGATCAGACGGCTGATGCCGCCGAGCGCGTCGTTGGTGTGGAGGGTGGAGAACACGAGGTGACCGGTGAGCGAGGCGCGGATGGCGATCTCCGCGGTCTCAAGGTCGCGGATTTCCCCGATCATCACGACGTTCGGGTCGGCACGCAGGATGGAGCGCAAGCCGGCGGCGAAAGTCAGACCGATGTCGGACTTCACCGCGATCTGCATCACCCCGGGCAGCTTGTTTTCCACCGGGTCCTCGATGGTGACGATGCGGCGGTCGGGGTGGTTGATCTCGGTCAGGAAGGAATAGAGGCTGGTCGACTTACCGGAACCGGTCGGACCGGTGATCAGGATGATGCCGTTGGAGAGATGCAGCAGGCTCTCGATCTTGGAGCGCACGTGGTGCTCCATGCCGAGGCGGTCGAGGTTGAACTTCTCCTGGTTGAGGAGACGCAGCGAAACGCTCTCGCCCTCGACGGTCGGCACGGTGGCGACACGGACGTCGACGGTCGCGCCCTCGAACTGGAGGTTGATGCGGCCGTCCTGCGGCAAGCGGCGCTCGGCGATGTCGAGCCGCGACATGATCTTCAGACGGGCGATCACCGAGCTTTGCAGCGCCTTGATGTTTTCCGGCACCGTCACCTCAAGCAGGCGGCCGTCGATGCGGTAGCGGATGCGCAGGTTGGTCGACAGCGGCTCGACGTGAATGTCGGTCGCGCGCTGTTCGAGCGCCTCGCGGATGATCTGGTTGACGAATTTGACCACGCTGGCCTCCTCGTCCTCGTCGGCGTCGATGACGTTCGCCTCGTCGTGGTCCTCGAGATTGTCGTAGTCGAGTTCACGGCCTTCGAGAATCTGTTCGAAGGTGTCCGCACCCACCCCGTAGAGGCGGCGCAGCGACTCGTGGATCCGGCGGCGGGAAGCCATCACCCACTCGACCGGCATGTCGATCTCCTGCGCGACGGCCTGGCGGGCGACCAGATTGAAGGGATCGAAGGTGGCCAGCTTCAGCCGCTCCGCCCCTTCTTCGCCGGTGATCTCCACGGGCAAAAGCCGGTGACGGAGGGCCACCCGCGGTCCGCAGGCCTCGCGCAACGGCAGCGGGGTCTCCGCAGGAGGAATCGTGTCGAGCCACTCGATGTCCAATTCGGACGCGAGCTCGCGCATGTAGGGCTCCTCGTCGACGATTCCGGCATCCAGCACATCGTCGATCGGCGAACGTTGCCGCTGGGCGGCGCCTTCCAGCACCTCCCCGAGTTTTTCCAGTTCCTGGCATCCGCTTCTGCGGGCGGGGTCGATCAACAAATCAGTCATGCGGCTGGCGGTCTTGTCCCGTAAAACCGCCGGCCGTGCAACTTTGTCTCTGGAAAATCCTCCCCAGCGTGTCAGCAGCACGTCCAACGCAGGAAACGTCGCCACAAACCACTGACAACCAGTCACCATCGCCCGCAACACCGGCGCTGAGCTGCGATTTTATGCCGATCGCTGGCATTTCCGTCACCCCCGCCCCCGGAACGGCGGATTGCCGGTGACCAAAGATTCACGTCCCAATTTCATCACATTCCCGGGGTTCCAGGCGGCGCCGGAGGAACCCATTCCCTCGGTCTTCCGCCGACCATGAGCCAACCCACCCCGGGCACCGCCCGCTGCTGCGCCCTGATTTCACTGCTTCCCCTCGCCGCCTCCGCCGCCGAGTTCGGCACCCTGAAGGTCAACCAGCTGGCAAACAACAACCAGAACCTCGCCTCCGCCACCCCGGGCATTTCGATCGTCGCTGGTCCCGGCGGAACCCCGGGGGCCATGGTGCAGGACACTGCGAACCGCGGCGACTACAACCTGGGCTTCGGCCGGACCAATGATGCGGGGAGCGGCGTCCTGCTGAGCTCGATCGCCCAAGGCACCCGCGACGACAGCGAGACGGGCGGACCCGCTCCGGGCGAATTCTTCGCCACCAGCAGCCTCGGCATCGATGCTGCCGGCGAGTCCTGCTGGATCGCGATCCACTGGGCCGAGGTCGCCGACAACCTGGAGGCGAACTACGACGTCTCCTACGCCTACCTGCCCTACGACGAGTTTCCCGGCGGAGTCGCGACCAACACCGCCAACAACGCGGCGTTGACCGTTTTCACCGGAAGCCCCGCTCTGGCAGGCGGTTTCAGCGACCCGGAAGATTCCGCCGGCAAATACCAGCTGGACCTTTCGCCACTCGGCGGAACCCCCTCCTCAGAGGGCGTCCTGCTGGTGACCGGGGGCAAGAACGAAGACAACTTCGCGCTCTCGCGGGCGAACCCGGACGGGACCTTCTCCCTGTTTTGCCACGACAACGGCAGCAACGGCCGCAGCTACGAAAACGACGGCGTCGGCTTTTCCTACCTGGCGACCTCCTCGGTCGGAACCCACGGGCTGGCAGCACTGGGACGAGTCAACGGCGACGCCACGGCCGACGTCGCGGCGGGCGACTTCTCGGTCACCAAGGGGCCGAAAGGGCGTTGGTTCCTGTCGATCCCCGGCCAGTCGGCGGCCACCGGCACCCTGATCGTCAGCCCCGAAGGCGGCGATACCAACAACGTCGACAACATCCTGTCCGCGGCCTGGGACGAGATCGCCGGGCACTGGATCATTGAAAGCCGCGACCTGACCGGGGTGGCGCCGCAGGTCCCGGCCTTGCAAGACATGGCCCGACCCGATGAAGACGCGTTCAGCTTCGCTTTCTTCCAGGCGGGCGGCGCGCCACCCGCAATCTCCGCGACGGCTCCGGCCGACGGAGCGATCAGGGTCCCGGTCGATGCCCCCTTGTCGGTCGCTGTCACCGGCAGCGCCGGGGACGACCTGGAGGTAACCTACTACGGACGCCGGGTGGCCGCGGCGGACCCGGCCGACCGCTTCACCGTCGTCGCCCTCCCGGACACGCAATTTTACTCGGAGAACAAAGGCGGCGACCGTGCGGCGATCTTCTCCGCCCAGACCGACTGGATCGTCGCCGAACGCGACGCCCGCAACATCGGCTTCGTCCTCCACCTCGGCGACATCACCCAGCACGGCGACAACCCGGACACCGCGGCGGACGAATGGGCCAACGCCTGCGCCGCGATGTATCGCCTGGAGGACCCGCTGGCCACGATGTCCGCCGAAGGCATCCCCTACATCGTCGCGGTCGGGAACCACGACCAGACCCCGATCGGCGACGCCGACGGCACCACCACCTACTTCAACACCTTCTTCGGCGTCCACCCGCAGACCGGCCTCAACCATTTTGATGGCAAGAGCTACTACGGCGACACCTCGGAACCCGGCAGCGCCGACAACCACTACACCCTCTTCACCGCGGGCGGCCTCGACTTCATCGTCATCAGCCTGGAGTACGACACCAGCCCCGACGCCGCCGACCTCGCGTGGGCCGACTCCCTGCTGAAGGCGTTTCCCGCGCGACGCGGGATCGTGATCACCCACTACCTGGTGCGCGACGGCTTCCCCGCCCCCTTCAGCACCCAGGGCCAGGCAATCCATGACGCCCTCAAGGGCAACCCCAACCTGATCCTGATGCACGGCGGCCACATCCACGGCGAGGGGCGGCGGAGCGATTCGTTCAACGGCCACACCGTCCACTCGCTGCTCGCCGACTTCCAGGGACGCAGCAATGGCGGCGACGGCTGGTTGCGGTTGATGACCTTCCATCCGTCGCAGGACCGCATCGACATCGAGTCCTACTCGCCGGTGCTCGACCAGTTCGAAACCGATGACGACAGCCGCTTCTCCCTCGACGTCGATCTCTCCGGCGGAATGGGACCCTTCACCGAGATCGGCCGCACCCGGCCGTCATCCGGCGCCTCGTCGATCACTTGGAGCGGACTTGAGGCAGGCACCCGCTACGAGTGGTATGCCACGGTCCGCAACGGCTCGCTCAGCACATCGACCCCGCTGCAGGGTTTCGTCACCGACGGCGTTCTCTTTGAACCGACTGTCGGAATCACCGCGCCGGCCAACGGCGCGATCCATGCGCAACCCGCCGAGATCACGCTCAAAGCCGAGGCCGCCGACCTTGATGGCTTCGTGGTAAAGGTGGAGTTTTACTCGGGAACGGAATGGCTCGGTACCGACACGACCGCACCGTTCTCGTTCAAGTGGAACAACGTGCCGACCGGCAGCTACACGGTCATCGCGAAGGCCATCGACGACGACGGTCAGGTTGCCTCATCACCGCCGGTGTCAGTCCAGGTGGTGACCGAGCCGGCCGCCCCCGAAGTCTCGACGCTCACCAGCGGCCTCTTCAATCCCGGCTGGGCCGTCGCCGCCACCACGCCCGCTCCCCTGGGCTTCGACACGCCCGGCAGCAATCCCGGCGATGTTGCACTCAAGATCAATGGCAGCGCGGTCCGCTTCGACCAGGGAATCGTCGCCGTCACCAACTGGGAAAACCCCGGCAACGGCGGCGTCGATTCGGTCGACAACCTGTGCCTCGCCTACCCGAGCGAGGCCGGTAATGCCTACCTCAACGTCCTCGACAACGCCGCTCCGAATGCCAGCGATGCCAATCCGGTGACCAGCGAGGAATCGGCCGGCGTGGCCGCGGCCTTCTTCCCCTACGCGGCCGGCTGGATCGGTGCCAGCGTGACGGCGGAAGCACTGGTCACGAGCGGCAACCTTCCCGCAGGGGCAACGGTCCGCCGCACCGGCGACGGACATTATGCCATCTCCGGCCTCGCCCTCACCGGGAACTTCCTCGCCTTCGCCAACGGCAACACCGGCACCGACGGCGACAACATTGTTTCCGTCCGGCGCGCCGCCAGTCATTGGCTGGTCGAGGTCCGGGACAATTCGTCGAAGCCGCAGAACGGGGCGTTCAGCTTCGTCTACCTGCCGGCGGCCACCCCCGGCGTCGCCAGCGGCGTGATCGCTGCGGACGGCAGCGTCGAGCCCCTGAATCAACAGCTCGCCACCCTCGGCGCCCAGGTCACCCGGAGTAACGGCTATTTCGAACTGACCATCGGCGACGGCACCCGGATCAATCCCGCCAACAGCGCCTTGTTCCTCACCGGTGACGCCACCGGCTCGCTCGCGGCCGCCGACAACATCAACAGCTACTCGTCGAGCGGGAATGCCTTCCGCATCTTCAGCCAGGATCTCCCCAACCTGAGCGGCACCTTCCAGGCGATCGACCTCCGCTTCGTGGCCATCCCCTTCGATCTCGCCGACGCCAGCCCGCCGCTTGTCACGGTCGAGGCCTCCGATCCCGCCGGCGGTGAGTTCGGCGACGATCTCGAGGTTGCCTTCACCGTTTCACGCGGTGGAAGCCTCGCGGCACCTCTCCACGTCGCCTACGTGACGGGCGGGTCCGCGATCGCGGGGATCGACTACGTTTCCCTGCCCGGTTTCATCGAGATCCCGGCCGGATCATCGTCGGCCCGGATTGCGGCGAGTATCCTCCCCGATCAAACCTTGGAAGGACCCGAATCCATCACCCTGTCACTGATCGACGGTGACCTATACGACCTCGGCGCTCCCCGTGAGGCCGTGGCAACCATCGACGACCGGCCCCTGCAAGCATTCCTCCACGCCGGCGGCCTGACGTCCCCGGAGGCGGACGACGACGGCGACGGCTTGGCGAATGTACTCGAATACTACCTCGGTTCCGACGCCGCGGATGCCGCGCAGCGCCCGCCGCTGCAGGCCGCCCGCCATCCCGATGGCAGCTACCGGGTGCGCTTTCCCCACGCTCTGGCTGCCGGCGACTTGCAGGCCGACATCGAGTGGTCGCTCGACCTGAACCACTGGCGTCGCAGCGGCCAGCAAGAGGGAGAGATCACCGGAATCATTACCCTTTCGGTGGTTTCCCCGGCGGGCGACGACCCCGAAACCCTCGAGGCCCGCCTCACCCTCACCGGCCGCACGCTGGAGGGACCGGTTTTCATGAGACTCGCCGTGGCACCATGAAAGCACCCGCGATCTTCCTTATTCTCAGCAGTCTGGCCGGGGCCCATCCGGATCCCCGCCACACCCTGCAGCACCTCGACGAGCACCTCGCGGAATCGCCCGACGATCCGGAGCTGTTGCGACAGAAAGCCGATCTCCTGCTGGAGACCGGCCATCCCGCGGACGCTGCTCCGGTCGTGGCACAGGTCCTCCGGCTCGATCCCGCGAACCCGGACCACCGTCTCCTCGACGCCCGTTTGAGCGGCGCGACGGAGGGACCCGCGGCCGCGGTCGCAAAGTTGCTCGCACTGGTTTCGGAGAATTCCGGCCATGCAGCCGCGTGGGATCTTCTCGCCCGCATGCAGGATGCCGCCGGCCACCGCGATGAGGCGATCGATGCCAAACGCCAGTTCCTCTGGCTTGCAAAGCGTCCAGCTCCCGGCGACGTGATGACGCTCGCCGCCTGGCTGCGCGATCGCGGGGATGCCGCCGGAGCCATCGATGTCCTCGACCAGGGCTTGGCAAAACTCGGTTGCCTGACCGGACTGCAGGAGATGGCCATCGAACTGGAAACCGGTCTGGGGCGATTCGACTCATCGTTGCGTCGGATCGATGCGCTGGCCGCCCGCTTCCGGCCCTCGGTCGAGCTTTCCCGAAAACGGGCGGTGATCCTTATGGCCGCCGGTCGCCCGACCGAAGCGGCCGGCGCCTACGACGCGGCGGTCGCCATGCTCGACGCCTTGCCCGCCCGTCGTCGCGAAGAACCCCGGGTCCAACGCCTCCGCGAGGAGCTGGTGGCGAAAAAGGCGGCCTGCCTGGCAGCCCCGTGAGTCCGGAGCTTCACTCCATCTTCTCCACTTCGACCGTCACGCTCATCTTGCAGTGGCCGCGGCCGTGGTAGGTGCCGCGGACCGGCGCGACATCGTCGTAATCACGGCCAACGGCGATTTTGATGTAGCGCTCGTCGGCGAGGGTGTCGTTGGTCGGATCGAAACCGATCCAGCCGACCCCGGGGAAGAAGACCTCCGGCCAGGCGTGGGACGCCTGAGCCCCGACCAGGTGGTCGCGCGGGCCGTTGTAAAGGTAACCGGAGGCATAGCGGGCCGGGATGCCCACCGCCCGGCACAGCCCGAGCATCACGTGGGTGAAATCCTGACAAACCCCGCGGCGCAGCCGGAATGCCTCCTCGAGGTGAGTGTTCACCGAGGTGCTGCCGGCCTCGTAGCGGAACTCGCGGTGAACCCAGCGCATGATCGCCAGCGCCTGCTCGTAAACCGGATCGATCCCGTTGGTGAGATCCAGCGCTTGCCGCCAGATTTGAGGATGGCGGGAGACGAAGCGGCTTTCCTGGAGGTAGGCCCAGGTGCGCTCCGGGATGTCACCGCCACGATACTCGTGGAGCATCGCGGCACGGGACGCGTCGGGGACGGCCAGCGGCAGGTTCTGGATCCGGATCCGGCTCTCGATTTCCAGCTTCCGGTGCTCGCTCGCAATTTCAAAGTGATGGGTGACGTTCTCGAACAAATCGTTGAACCGTCGCACCCGGGTCGCCGGCAGCACTCGCACGACGGCAGAAAGCGTCCGTTGGAACGGGAAGGTCCGCGGTTCCAGGTGGAGCGTGTTCATGCTGTCCCGCACCGGCGCGTCGTATTCAAAGACGGTGCGGTGGAGGACCTTGAAAACAGGGCCGGATTGGGGAGGCGGGGCCATGGACGGTCCGGCCGTCGGCGCAGGTTTCGCGCCAATTTCGGGTGATTGCAGGTTCAATGGCGTGAAGGATGATCGCGCCCGGATCACTGCTGCTGCTGGGCCATTTGCCAAGCCACAACCGCGGAAACACTGGCAGCAGGGATCGGCGGCCGGGTCTCCACCCCGTCCGGCAACAGCACGTAGGCGCGGAACGCCTCCTCGCCAATCTCGTTGAACCGCGACTGGAGGCCGTCCAGATATGCGTGCAGACCCGCCTCGAGGATTTCCTCGGTCGAGCCGTAGGAAAGCTCCGACAAGAGCCGGCCCGAGACCCGTTCGGCGTCATTGCAGTAGGCCCCCCGCGGGTGACCGGAAATCCGGTGGAGGCTCCGGTCGATGCGATCCGCGCAATAGCGGACCGACCGCGGGAAATCCGGCGAGAACATCAGCAGGTCCACGACATTGCTGGCACACGGCTCGCCGCGATGCCCCGTGCGAAAGGCCCCGAGCGCCCCGCAGGAGCGCAGGATCGCCGTCCACTGGAAGCCTCGCCCGCCGGCCGTTTCCTCCGTTTCGGGCAGGAAGCTGGTGATGTCGAGGAAGCGCGTCGTCTTGTCCGCGCGCTCGAGGTGACGGCCCAGATCCATAAATTCCCAAGCCTCGCTGCGGGAAATCGATGCCGCCGCGATGCCGTGGAAGGTGAAGGTGGCGCGGCGGATCGTCTCGTAATAGCGCGGCGGGTCGTTCTGCAGCAGCTGCTCACCCTCGCTCGAATTGATGAAGAGGTAGAGCGAGTTCAGCTCCTCCCAAAGTTCCTCGGAAAGCTGGTCGCGCACCATTCGCGCGTTCTCGCGGGCCTGGGCGATGCAGGAGACGATGCTGTTCGGGTTCTTCCGGTCCTCGGTGAGGAAGCGGATCACCTCGGCGCTGCCCGCCTCGCTGTACTGCTCGGAGAACAAGGCCTCGTCGCCGGTGCTGAGGATGATGGGCTTCCAGAAGGCGCGCAGGCGCTCGCTGTCGAGGCGCTCGTGGTCGAGCAGCAGCTGGCCGTTGACTTCAATGATCCGGGAAAGATTGTCGGCCCGCTCGATCAGGCGGACCATCCAGTAGAGACTGTTGGCAACTCGGGATAGCATGACGGAAAATTATTTCAGGACCCAGGTATCCTTGCTGCCTCCGCCCTGCGACGAATTGACGACCAGTGACCCCTTCCTCAGCGCCACCCGGGTGAGACCGCCGGGCACGATCTTCACGTCCTCGCCGTAGACGATATACGGCCGCAGGTCGATGTGGCGGCCCTCCATGTTGCCTTCGCACCAGGTGGGCGAGCGCGACAGGGAAATCACCGGCTGGGCGATGAAGTTGCGCGGGTCGGCGATGATCTTCTCCTTGAACTTGCCGATCTCCTCCTGGGTCGCCGACGGCCCCATCAACATCCCGTAGCCACCCGACTCGTTGGCCGCCTTGACGACGAGCTCCGGCAGGTGCTCCAGGATGTATTTCCGGTCGCTGTCCTCGGACGCGAGGAAGGTCGGGACGTTCGGCAGGATCGGGTCCTGGCCGAGGTAGTACTCGATGATCTTCGGCACGAAGTAGTAGATCACCTTGTCGTCGGCCACCCCGGTGCCGACGGCATTCGCGAGGGCGACATTGCCGGCCTGATAGGCGCGCATGATGCCCGGAACGCCGAGCACCGAGTCCTTCCGGAAGACGGTCGGGTCGAGGAAGTCGTCGTCGATCCTGCGGTAGATGACATCGACCCGGACCAGCCCGTGAGTGGTGCGCATGTAGACGAAGTCGTCCATCACCACCAGGTCGCGGCCTTCCACGATGTCGATGCCCATTTCCCGGGCAAGGAAGCAGTGTTCGAAATAGGCGCTGTTGTAGCAACCCGGCGTCAGCAGCACGCAGACCGGCTCGCCCTCGCGGTGCGGCGAGACATGCTGGAGCATGTCGCGGAGCACCCGCGGGTAGGAGTCCACCGACCGCACGCCGAGCGACTCGAACAGGTTCGGGAACGCCCGCTTCAACGCGTTGCGGTTCTCCAACAGGTAGGAGGCCCCGGACGGGCAGCGGCCGTTGTCCTCGAGGACGTAGTAGGCCCCGTCAGCGCCGCGGATCAGGTCGCTGCCGCAAATATGGATATAGATGTCCTTCGGCACGTCGACCCCGCGGAACTCCGGCCGGTAGTGGGTCGCATTCTCGATGTAGTGCCGCGGGATGATCCCGTCGTTGAGGATGTGCTGCTCGTGATAGATGTCGTGGAGGAACAGGTTCAGCGCGATGATCCGCTGGGTCAGTCCGGCTTCCAGGTGCTCCCATTCGTCGGCCGGGATCACCCGCGGAACCGGATCGAACGGGAAGATCCGCTCGGTGCCGCGCTCGTCGTGATAGACGTTGAACGTGACCCCCTGCCGCAGGAAATGCTGGTCGCAGGACGCGCGCCGCGCTTCGAAATCGTCGGTGGGAAACGCGGAAAAGCGGTCGAGCAAGCCCTGGTAATGGGGTCTCACACCGCCGTCGCGGTCGAACATCTCGTCGTAAAAACCATCTGCCTCGTAGGCGTCAAACATGTGAATTCTTGGGGTGGATCTCCAATGAGCAGGGGGCGGGCCAAGTCCCTTCGATTTCCTAGCCACTGCCACGCTGCCCCTGCCATCCCGCGGCGTAAAGTCGCCATTTGCAGGAATCCCTGCCGCCTGCGGGAACTTTTTTCCGTGCCGGCCGGATCGCCGCGTGCTTTGAAAGCCGGGTGGCCTACCTCGAAATCCGCGACCTCCAGACCCACTTCAAAAAGAAAGCCGGCACCTTCCTCGCGCCGGTGACCGAGACCATCCGCGCAGTCGACGGGGTGAACCTGTCGATCGAGAAGGGCGAAATCCTCGGTCTGGTGGGCGAGTCGGGCTGCGGCAAGTCAACCCTCTCGCGCACCGTGATGCAGCTCATCCGGCCGACCGCCGGCTCGATCGTCCTCAACGGCGAGGACCTCGCGAAGTTACCGCCCTCGGTGGTCCGCAAGCGCCGGCTGGACTTCCAGATGATCTTCCAGGATCCCTACGCCTCCCTCAACCCGCGGATGACGATTTTCGCCACCCTCGCCGAGGCGATCCGCCAGCGCCACCCGGATGCCAAGGGCGCGGAGCTCAACGAGCGCATCACCACCCTGATGGAGACCGTCGGCCTCGACCCGCGGTTCCAGAAAAAATATCCCCACGAATTCTCCGGCGGCCAGCGCCAGCGGATCGCGATCGGCCGGGCCCTTGCACCCGAGCCCAAGCTGATCATCGCCGACGAGCCGGTGTCGGCGCTCGACGTCTCGATCCAGTCGCAGATTCTCAACCTGCTCAAGAAGCTCCGCGCCGAACTCGGCCTGACGATGATATTCATCACCCACGACCTCGGCGTCGTCCGCTACCTCGCCGACCGCATCGTGGTGATGTACAAGGGCAAGATCGTCGAGGAAGGCGAAGCCGAAGCGCTCTTCGACAACCCGCAGAACGACTACACCAGGAAGCTGCTGGCCGCGATTCCCAAACTGGCCGCCACCGCCTGATTCCCGGCAGCGGTTTCCCTTGCCGCCGGACCGCTCCTTGCCAGACTCTCCGCGCATGAATCCATTGCTCATGAAAACGCTCCACCTCGCGGGAGCCCTCGGCGTCTTCACCGCGATGGGAGCCGTGGTTTCCGGCGCCACCGGCAAGAAGTGCTACTCCATCCTCCACGGTGTTTCGCTCCTGCTCCTGCTCCTGATGGGCTTCGCGATGCTCAAGAAGCCGCCGATGGACCACTACTGGTGGATGGTGAAGGTCGTCATCTGGCTGTTCCTCGGTGCTGCTCCCGCCCTGGCCAAGCGCAAGGCCCTCCCCTCCTCGGCCCTCCTCGCCCTGTGCCTGATCGGCGGCGTGGCCGCCGCCTACCTCGGTCTCTCGAAGCCGTTTTGATGAGCGGAATGTGCTTTTTTCACTCCTGATCCTGCGAGCCCGGGACTCTCCCCTTGCATGGCCGGGAGCGGGATCCTAATTCTTCCGCGCGCTGACCATTGCCGCCGTCCATGAACGCCTCCTCTTGCTCGTTTCCCATTGCCTGCCGCGTTTGGAAATCCTCCATCGGCCGCAAGCTGATCGTCGCCCTGACCGGCCTCGTCCTGGTCCTCTTCCTCGCCGGCCACCTTTCGGGCAACCTGCTGGTGTTCGTCGGCCGCGATGCCTTCAACACCTACGCCGAGTGGCTCCACCACCTGCTCCACGGCGCTGGCGTCTGGATTGCCCGGATCGGCCTGCTGGTCGCGGTGGTCCTGCATGTCGCCGCCACCATTTCCCTGACCCGTGAGAACAAGGCGGCCCGCCAACCCTACGCCCACGAGGCGACCATCCAGGCCAGCAAGTCCTCCAGGATCATGATCTGGAGCGGCCTGACCATCCTCGCCTTCGTGATCTTCCACCTGCTCCACTTCACGGTCCGGGTCAGCTTCCCCGCCGAGCGCTACGTGGATTTCAACGAGCTCGGCGAACAGCGCTTCGACGCCTGGAAGATGGTCATCGACGGCTTCTCCAACCCGCTCGTCGTCCTTTTCTACGCGATCGCCATGACCCTGCTCTGCTCGCACCTCAGCCACGGCGTCGGCGCGATGTTCCAGACCCTCGGCGTGCGCTCGAAGAAGTCCGCCCCGATGATCACCGCCATCTCGAAGGGCTACGCGCTGCTGATCTGGCTCGGCTTCCTCTCCATCCCGCTCGCGATCCTCGTCTTCAAGTTCGGCCGCTGATCCCCGCATTCCCTTCCCTTTCCCGCCATGTCACTCGACAGCAAAATCCCGTCCGGTCCGATCGAGCAGAAGTGGTCCAAGCACAAGATGGACTCGAAGCTGATCAACCCCGCCAACAAGCGGAAGTTCAGCATCATCGTCGTCGGTTCCGGTCTCGCCGGCGGTGCCGCGGCCGCGACCCTGGCCGAGCTCGGCTACCAGGTGAAATGCTTCTGCTACCAGGACAGCCCGCGCCGCGCGCACTCGATCGCCGCCCAGGGCGGGATCAATGCCGCCAAGAACTACCGCAACGACGGCGACTCGGTCCGCCGCCTGTTCTACGACACCATCAAGGGCGGCGACTTCCGCGCCCGCGAGGCCAACGTTTACCGCCTCGCCGAGGTCTCCAACAACATCATCGACCAGTGCGTCGCCCAGGGCGTGCCCTTCGCCCGCGAATACGGCGGCCTGCTCGACAACCGCTCGTTCGGCGGCGCCCAGGTCTCGCGCACTTTCTACGCCCGCGGCCAGACCGGCCAGCAGTTGCTGATCGGCTGCTACCAGGCGCTGGAAAAGGAAATCCACAAGGGCGGCGTGAAGATGTACCCGCGCACCGAGATGCTCGACGTCGTCCTCGTCGACGGCCACGCCAAGGGCATCGTCGTCCGCGACATGGTCACCGGTGAAGTGAGCTCGCACGCCGCCGACGCCGTGATCCTCGCCACCGGCGGCTACGGCAACGTCTTCTTCCTCTCGACCAATGCGATGGGCTGCAACGTCACCGCCGCCTGGCGGGCCGCCAAGCGCGGCGCCTACTTCGCCAACCCCTGCTACACCCAGATCCACCCGACCTGCATCCCGGTCAGCGGCGACTACCAGTCGAAGCTCACCCTGATGTCGGAGTCGCTGCGCAACGACGGCCGCGTCTGGGCGCCGAAGACGCAGGAGATCGCCGAAAAGATCCGCAAGGGCCAGCTCAAGCCGTCCGAGGTCCCCGAGGACGCCCGCGACTACTACCTCGAGCGCAAGTATCCCTCCTTCGGCAACCTCGCGCCGCGCGACATCTCCTCGCGCGCCGCCAAGGAAGCCTGTGACGACGGCCGCGGCGTGGCCAAGACCGGGCTCGGCGTCTACCTCGATTTCCGCGACGCCATCGACCGCCTCGGCGATGACACGATCCGCGCCCGCTACGGCAACTTGTTCCAGATGTACGACAAGATCGCCGGCGAGAATCCCTACAAGCAGCCGATGATGATCTACCCTGCCGTGCACTACACCATGGGCGGCCTGTGGGTGGACTACAACCTGATGTCGAACGTCCCCGGCCTGCACGTGCTCGGCGAGGCGAACTTCTCCGACCACGGCGCCAACCGCCTCGGTGCTTCCGCCCTGATGCAGGGCCTGGCCGACGGTTACTTCGTCATCCCGGCCACCATCGCCAACTACCTCGCCACCCAGAAGCCCGGCACCGTCAAGCCCGACCAGCCGGAATTCAAGAAGGTCGAGGAAGAGGTCAAGGAGCGCACCAGCCGACTGCTTTCCGTCAATGGCACCCGCACCGTCGACAGCTTTCACAAGCAGCTCGGCGAGATCATGTGGAACAAGTGCGGCATGGCCCGCTCGCGCGAAGGCCTCACCGAGGCGATCGCCCAGATCCCCGCCCTGCGCGAGGAGTTCTGGAACAACGTCCGCGTCCCCGGCTCCGGTGCCCAGGCCAACATGGAACTGGAGAAAGCCGGCCGCGTCGCCGACTTCCTCGAGTTCGGCGAGATGATGTGCTACGACGCCCGCGACCGCGAGGAAAGCTGCGGCGGCCACTTCCGCGTCGAGCACCAGTTCACCGAGGCCGACCCCGAGGTGCAGTCGGGCAAAACCCAGTCCGGCGAGGCCAAGCGCCACGACGACCAGTTCTGCCACGTCTCCGCCTGGGAATACCAGGGCGACGCCCCGCCGGTCCTCCACAAGGAGAAGCTCGAGTTCGAGGCCGTGAACCTCTCGATCCGCAGCTACGCCTGATCCATCTTCCGGTCGTCGCGGAAATCGACGGGGCTGCCCGGGGGCGGGAACAAGGAGTGGCGTCCCGTCCACCGGCGATCGTCCGCTCCCGGACCTTCCCCCAATGCACTCCTATCACGTCTTCTTCAACCCGAAGTCCGGCGTTGACCCGGAAACCTTGGCCGGACAGGTCCACGCCTTCATGGCAAGCCAGCTCGCGGGCAATCTCGCCGCGAGCTATCGGCTGCTGAGGATTCACAACAAGGCCGGTTTCGACGCCCTTCCCGAGTTCCAGTTGATCGTCGACTACGCGTCAGCCAAGAACATAGAGACGGCCTTCGCCAACATGCGGTCCCATTTCCGGGACGCCCCTCACGGCCCGCTGATGTCGATGGTCGACGGCTTCCGGGTCGCTTTCTCGCACGACGCGTCGTCCTGAAGGGGACCGGCCGGACGAGCCTGGTGCCATCGCGGTGCCGAAGCACGCGAAAACTCCTTGCGCCACGAACCGCCGCCTACGCCTTCACGGCGATCGCGGGCGCGGCGGGCAGACGCACGGTGAACCTCGAACCCTTGCCGGGTTCACTTCCGACCCGGATCTTGCCCCCATGCTGGCGGACGATCGCGTCGCAGATGGCCAGCCCGAGACCGGAGTTGCCGCCGTCGGAGCGGCCGCTGCGCGAGGCATCGACCCGGTAGAAGCGTTCGAACAAGCGCTCGCGATGGCCGGCGTCGATCCCCTGCCCGTTGTCTTCCACCTCAAGAAAGGCGCCTTGGTCGTCGGCTCCGGTCCGCACCATGATGGCAACGCCGATCGGGTTGTGCTCGGCGGCGTTGCCGATGAGGTTGGTGACCACCCTCACCAGCGCGTCGCGGTCACCCGAGACCGGCGCCTTTTGGAGGTCGAGCTTGATGCCGGCATCCCTGCGGGCGAGCAGGCCGCGCATCTCCGAGGTGACCTCGCGGCCCAGATCCGCCAGGTCAAGCGGCTCGCGGCGCGGTTCGCCCGCGGAGTCGAGGCGCGCCAGGACCATCAATTCATCCACCAGCTTCTTCATCCGCCGCGCGGCGCGTTCAGCATGCGCGAGCCCCTCGCGATCCTCGGTGCCCCGGCCCTCCTTGCCCAAGAGCTGCTGGATCTGGCCGAGCACCACGGCGAGCGGTGTGCGCAGTTCGTGGGAAGCATCCGCGGTGAAGCGCTCGCGCTGCTGGATGTTCTGCTCCAGGCGGGCGAAGGCGTCGTTGAGCACCCCGGCGAGGTCGCGCAGCTCGCTGCCCGCACTGTCCACGTTGATCCGCCGGGACAGGTCGCCCTCCGCGATCTCGGTCGCGGTCGCGCCAATCTCCCGGATCGGCCGCAGCCCCCATCGCAGGATGATCCAGCCGATCAGGAAGCCGATCCCGAACAGCAATGCCCCGAAGCCCGCAAGCTTCCAGGTGTGCCGATCCATCTCCTTGTCGAAGACGGTCAGCGGCACGCCGAGCTCAATGGTGCTGCCCGCCGGGCCGCGGACCCGCATCCGCCGGTGGCCGCCGGAGGAAAAGAGTTCCTGGGTGATGGCTCCGCTCCGGAAGTCAAGGTCCGCGGGCGTGCCGCCGCCCTTCTCCAAAATAATCCCGCCATTGCGGTCCCAGGCCACCGCCCAGGAGGCATCCGAGATCCACGACTCGACGACGGGCTTCGAACGAACCATCGGGTCACCTTCCGCCGACCGCCGGGCGGGCGGCCCATCCGGGGATCGGGCGGGCGGTCCCGCTTCGCCGGAAAAGGGACCGGCATCCCGCCGCCGCGGCGGCCGGCCGGCACCGCCAGGTCCCGCACCGCCGCGCGGTCCCCGCCCGAAGTCGACTGCCGGCATCAGCGGCCGCATCAACCTTGCCAACTGCGCGTCCACGTCGTCCAAGCGATGGGCTCGCTCGTATTTCCGGACGGCGGACATCATCCCGGTGATCGCCAGGGCCAGGGCAAGGGCATACCAGGTCTGGATCCTCCAGGTGATCGATTTCCAGAAGCGTCGTCGCATCGTCGGACAGGGTATTATTCGGTGTAGTAGCCCGCGCCGCGGCGGGTCCGGATGAAATCCTTCCCGAGCTTCTGGCGCAGCTTGTAGATGTAGACGTCGAGCATGTTCGAAAGCGCGTCCACGTCCTCGTCGAAGAGGTGGTCGCAGATAAAATCGCGGCTGATCACCTCGCCGCGGCGGCGCATCAGGAGTTCTGCCAAGGCGAACTCGCGCGGCGTCAAATCGACCGCATCCCCCTCGACCTCCACCGTCATCGAACTGATGTCCAGCCGCACGCCGCCGAACTCGAGCACGCGCTCGATCGCCAACCCGCCGCGTCTCACCACCGCCCGGACCCGCGCCAGGAGTTCTTCCTTCTCGAAGGGCTTGGTCAGATAGTCATCCGCGCCCAGGTCCAGACCGTTCACACGGTCAGACGTCTCGTCGCGGGCAGTCAACATGAGCACCGGGGTCTGATGGGTCTGCCGCAAGCGGCGCAACAACTCGAAGCCGTCCACCTTGGGAAGCATCACATCCAGCACCAACGCGTCGTAGTCCCAGTTCCGGGCCCGGTAGAGCCCTTCCTCGCCATCGTGACAACCGTCCACCTGATAGCCCTCGCCACGAAGCATCGCCACCAGCAATCGGTGGAGATCCTCGTCGTCTTCGATCACGAGCAGCCGCATGCCGGAAGGTGACATGGCCCACCCCTACCGCGGCGAGCCTGAATGCAGCCTGAATCCTCCCGTGAAATGTCGCGCGCTCACCCGTCGGACTTCGACGGACCGTCATCCGGGATGGCGATGCCCATCTTGGCAGCACGCTCGGACCAAAGCTTCCGCGCCAGCACCTGCAGGTCGGGGACATTGTCCTTCTCATCGACGATCTCGACACCGACGATGGTTTCCAGCACATCCTCCAACGTCACCAACCCGACCGAGGTGCCGAATTCGTCGTGCACCAGGAGGATCTGATGGCCGTCACTGAGAAAGCGCTGGAACAAATGATCCACGCCAACCAGTTGCGGCACTGCTTCCAGCGGACGCATCACGGACTCCAGGGTGTCGGCGTCGTTCTTGAGACAGGCGAGCAAGGCGTCGGAGCGCAGCACGAATCCATGCACGTCGTCGCGGTTGGTGCCGAACACCGGGATCCGCGAGAACGGCTTGTCCCCGATGTTCGCGGCGAACTCGCGCAGCGTCGTGGTCATCGGCAGCATGAACACCACCGGCCGCGGGGTCATGATATCGGAGACCCGCATGTCACCGAGCTGGAGGATGTTGCGGACGATGGCGCCCTCGCTGGACTTCAACTCGCCGACTTCCTCGCCGAGCCGGGCCACCGCGAGCAGTTCCTCGCGGTGCATCGGCTGGAGATCGGCCTTTCCGAAGGTGATCAGCCGGGTGACCTGGCCGCACAGCCAGACCAACGGGGCCAGAATGAACTGCAGCTTGGGCAGGAACCAGGCGGTGAAGGGCGCGAAGAACATCGCGTAGCGGGCGCCGAGCGTCTTCGGGATGATCTCGGTGAAAACCAGGATCGCCAGCGTCAGCATGGCCGCGAAGATCGCCTCGGTTCCATTGCCGAAGGTGCGCTGGTACTGGGCACCCGCGCCGGCGGCCCCCATGGTGTGGGCGATGGTGTTGAGGGTCAGGATGGCCGATAGCGGGCTGTCGATGTCGGCCTTGAGCTTCTCCATCGTCTCCGCCCACCGCGTCCCGCGCTGCTTCGCCGCCTGCACGGCGGTCGGGGTAATGGTCAGGAGGGTCGCCTCCAGCAATGAACAGAGGAACGAGAACCCCAGTGCGACGAGCACATAAACGATGAGCAATGCCATGATTTCGGGCCGCAGCTTCGGCCCGGAACCATGGTTCGGTCAAATCAATCCCAAGGGGCCCCCGGCCGGATCAGGGCAGATCCGCCCGCACCCGGAAGATACCGCGGGAGGCCGAGGCATCGATCGTCCGGTGCACGGTGGAACCGGTGCCGCGGAGAACCGGCAGGACCATGTTCCAGGTCGACCCCGGAACCGCCAGCTGCTCGACACGATAGCTGCGGCCACCGGACGAGGGATAGGAGATCTCCCCGCTGTCGGGCCCGCTCATGATGAACGAGGCATCGAAACGGGACAGCGCGGACAAGGCATCCGTCCCGCCGAGGAACTCGTCCCAATTCGAGACCCCGTCGCCATCGCGATCAGCCCCGGGCTCGGCCAGGCCGGCATCGATGTCCGCCGGCGGAAAGGTGTCGATCACCCACTCCAGATAGGCGGCTTGCGTCGCGAAACCGAGCCCCATCGACTGCTGGCCGCTGGCGTCGAAGTGCAGGTTGTCCCCGCCGAGTCCGAAGCCGTCCGTGTCGAGGATCGAGGTCCGCGGGTCCGCCGCGGCAACGGCATCCTGGGCCGCACGAACCTGCCCCAGGTAGGTGGCATTCAGGTTGGTTTGGCCGCTCGAAAGCCGGGCAATGACGAACGGCAGGCCGGACCCGTAGGTGGCGCGGACATCCGCGATGAATGTGGTGAGGTTCGCCTGATAGGATCCGGCATACGCCGCGACTGCATCCGACTCGCCCTGCATCCAGACCATTCCCTGGAGATCGATCACGGCCCCGGGATGAGCCGATGCCAAGGCGGCGAGACCGGCGGTGACCGTCTGTTGGAAAGTGACGTATTCCGCGCCGTCGCCGGTGGTGGTGGCATCCCCCCCGCCCTTCCACTGCACCGCGAGATTGGTCCCGCCGTTGGCGTACTTGATGATCGCCATCCGGGTGTTGTTCTCGTGGGCCCAGAGATCCGCCAGCTTCCGGCCGAGGGTGATTTCCGGTCCGAACTGCGACGACTCGCTCAGCCCGGGCTGCAAGCTGCCGAGGGTCGCCGTCCCGCCCTCCACCTTGTGGAAAAAGTCGACGTCCGCCTGGGTCAGCTGGAGGTTGACCGGCGAGGTCGGCAAGCCGCTGACCGCGGCCCGCCCGTCGGCGTTCGACTGGCCTCCCAGCAGCACCACCCGGACCCGGTCGATGGTCGGGGCCACGGCACCCGGCTTCTCGGCATCGTAGAGTTGCGCGACCTGGATCTCGCCCAGCGCGGTCGGCATCACGTGGATCTCGTCGAGGGAGCCGTTGAAGTTGTAGGGGAACGTTGAGTTCGGATAGGCCTTGCCGACGGAATCGATGTAAAACGAGGTGTCGCCGTTGCTCGTGCCCGCCGGCTCGCCGTCCAGATAGTAAGCAAGCCCACCGGCACCGTCCGCCACCAGGGCGTAGTGATGGAGTTCCATGTCCTTCGGTGCCGCCAGGTCGTGGGTTTCACCGCTCGACGAACGGAAGCGCAAGCCATCGAAGCCGTCGTTGAGCCAGATGAAGTCCGAGGTCGTTTCGGCCCGGCCCATGACCATCCCCTGGCTGCCGCCGGTTTCCCCGCGCCGCGCCCACCAGGCGACCGTCCAGGCGTGGTCGGGCAGGAAGGCACCCGGGCTGGCAAGCAGCACGCGGGAGCTGTCCGCCCCGTCGAGCGCCAGCGCGCCGCCTCCCGTGGCCAGAGCGCCCGGGTCGGTGGTGACGGCCGCCGCCCCTTCCGCGGTACCGTCGTTGCCGGCGGCACTGCTATCGGTGAAGCCGTCGTCGTAGCGATGGTGAAAGCCGGCAAAGGGCGGCGCGGCATAGGCGTTGTTGGTCGCGTGGAGCGAGGCGATCGAATCGGCACCCAGCGCCTCGTCGAAGATCCACATCTCGTCGATCTGGCCGTGGAAGTCGAAGTCCGAGCCCGCGGAATAGGCATCGCCGATGGTGTCGAGGATGATCCCGGTCTGCTTCCCCGTCGCCGAGGAGTGGAACGCTCCATCGAGATAGACGGTGACCGTCGTTCCCGCGGCGACGATCGCGTAGTGATGCCACTCGTAGTCCTTCGCGACCCCGAAGTCCGCCTGCCGCTCGATGGCGTTGGACGAACTCCGCCAGCGCATGCCGGTGCCGGTCACGTCGTTCAGCGCGATGAAAAAGTTCGAATTGTCGCGCTGGCCGATGACCATGTCCCAATCCGCCGCCTGCCCCGCGTCGCCCGAGGCCTTGCGGGCCCAGAACGCGACCGTATAGGGAACGCCCGACCCGAAGGTCTTCGACGGGATGTCGAGGTAGTCGCGGTCGGCGCTGAAATTCATCGCCCCGGTCCCGAACTTGAAGTCGCCCGGAGTACCGATGATGCCGCTGTTTTCCGTGGTCCCGTTGTCGATCAGGATGCCGTCTCGGAAATTACCAGACTCGTCGTAAAAATTCGAGTCGAAGGGATAGTGGGCCCAGACCCCTGCCGAGGCGGTGAAGGGCAGCAGCAGGCAGGCACAAAGCGGATAGTGGAAGTTTTTCATGGGTTTCAAGGTTGGGTTGCCCTCAGTTCGACCCGCGGCGGCGGCGCAGCAGGGAGATCACACCGATGGCAGACAGCACCGCCGCCGCAGGCTCGGGCACGGTCGAATTGAAGTCCCGCAGGTTCGACAACTCGGTTCCACCCAGCGCCTCGTCGAAGACCCAGACCTCGTCGATCTCGCCGTGGAAATCGAAATCGGACGTGCCGAGATAGGCCTCCCCGATGGTGTTGAACTGGAAGCCGGTCTGGTTCCCGGAATCGGACCCGAAAAACGCGCCGTCGTAGTAGAGGGAGATCGTGGTTCCCGACGCGACGATCGCGTAATGGTGCCATTCGTAGTCCTTCGCGACCCCGAAGTCGGCCTGTCTTTCAGCCGCGCTGGACGAGCTCCGCCAGCGCATGCCGGTGCCGGTCACGTCGTTGAGGGCGATGAAGAAGTTCGAGTTGCTGCGGTCGCCGATCACCATGTCGAAGTCGGCGCTCTGCCCCGAATCGCCGGCCGCCTTGCGGGCCCAGAAGGCGATGGTGTACGGCGTGCCGGAAGAGAAGGTGGCCATCGGGATGTCCACGTAGTCGCGATCGCTGCTGAAGCTCATGGCACCGCCGCCGAAGGCGTAGTCGCCCGCGGTGCTGGTGATGGCACTGTTGCCGGTGGTCCCGACATCCACCAGGGTTCCGTCCCTGCCGTTGCCGGAGGAGTCGGTGAAGCCGGAATCGAACGAGTAGTGGGCGAATACGGCGGCATGCGCCGTCTGGCCGAGGATCAGGCCGGCAAGGCCTGCGACGATGTTCTTCATGGTTGCTTGGGTTTTCGAGTGGCCGGCGGTCGAGGGACCAACCGCTGCTCTATGTGAGCCCAAGCGAAGGGTTAGCCGGATTTCCCGGAAAAGTTCCGGAGCATCCTTCAGTCACGGGTTTCCAGCCTGTTCTCGCGGAACAGCACCCCGATCTGCTCCGCATCAAGCGCGGCGCGGACCACATACAATTCGTCGAGGCTTACCGGCACGGTCGCGGCACCCGTGTTGCGGTAGGGATCGAACGCCAGCCGCAGTCCACCCGCACCGTCGTCCCCCGACAGGGTGTTGATGCCGGTCGCAAGAATCGCCCCGGTGGTTTTCATCGGTTCACCGTCGATGTAGTGGATGACTTCCGGGCTGCCGTCCTTGTCATGCATGCCGGTGAACACGCTGGCCAGATGATGCCAGCCCCCGTCGTGAATATCCCGCGAGCCGATCACCCCCCCGGTCTTGTATCCGTCCCATCCCCACTGGGTGCCAATGATCCCGCCGACGCAATGGGCCCGCAGGCTCCAGTAGCCACCTTCCACGGACGGATCGCCCCACAACACGATCGGTGGCGTGTAGCTCTCCCGCCTCACGTTCTGTCGGCGGACAATCGGACTGCCCCTGAACCAGAAGGCGATCGTGCGCGCACCCGACCCGGAGATCCCCGGGAACCGAGACTTGCCGTAGCGGCCGGGCTCGGTGAGGTCGAGGGCTTCACCGAAGCGGCCCTTTTCCAGGCGCGGCTTGACCACCTTCCCATCGAGGCCGAGCACCTCCACCGGCTCGGGGTCCAAACCCTCGGCACTGGAAGGGAACGCCCCGTCGGTCGTCTCGTCGAAGCTCCAATGGATGGCCACGAGCTTCCTTGGAAGCTCGCGCAGGAACACCCCTCCATCAAAAGGCACCGGCTTGCTTCGGCCGACCGGATCGGTCTCAGCGGCCTCTCCGACACCCAGCTCGCGGGACGGCACCCCGGGGAAGCGGGACTCCACCCGGACCTTCCCGGAGTCGACCTGCACCCGGTCGGATGCCCGTGAGCTCGCCACCCCGAAGCGGGTGCCGAGATCCACCACCCTCGCCCGCTCGGTGAGGACCGTGAACCCGATATCGTCTTCCGCGACGTCGAACCACCCCTTGCCGCGCAGAAGCGACACGAGCACCGGATTGTGGATTTCAATGATCGCCGGTCCCTCCACCACCATCCGGCTGCGGTGGCGGGTCATGATCTCGACCGTGCCATGCTCGACCTGCACCCGCGTGCTCGGGAGGAAACTCCCGTCCTCGCCGAGGCCGCCCGACTCGAAGCGCCACGCCGATTGGACTCCGGCAGTGACGGTGGAAGGGGGAAGCCGCCGGGAATGGATAGTAATGAGACTGCCTGCGACGGCGAGCAGGGCGACCAATGCCGCCGCCGCGAAAAACGAAGTCCGCCAACTGCGCCGCCTGCGTTCCTCAACCGGCTCCACGCCGGGTTGCTCCCGCTCGGACCCCCAGAATTCGGCGAGTTCGTGCAGGCCGTGGGCGAGCACCATGTGATCGAGGCAATAGGCCTCGCGGACCTCGGGATCGTGCCGGAGCAAGTCCATCAGCCAGGCGTGGTCCTCCGCCGAGATCGCACCGTCTTCCAGGTCCTGGAAGAGCTGTTCGAGTTGGCGGGGGCTGGGCTTGCGGGGGGTCATGAGGGGCAGCGCTTGCCGGTTTTCGCGATGATACAGCGCTTGAGCGCGGAGCGAAGGCGGAACAGCTGGACTTTCAAACCATTCATCGAACGGCCGTGGATCACCGCGAAGTCCTGCAGCCGCGTCTTGTGCCAGTAGCGCTGCATCAGCAGCTCGCGGTCGTCGGGCCGCACCTCTTCGATGCAGCTCCGCAGGGCCTCGATCCGCTTCTCAACCATCAGCCGGTCGAGCTTCTCCTCCATCTCGGAAGCCACCAGCTCGGCCACGTCATCGTCGAGGGTCACCCAGCGCCGCTTCTTGAGGATCCAGCAGTAGGTCATCGCCTGGTAGCGGGCGGTCGTCAGCGCCCAGGCCTTGAAGTTGGTTCCGGGCTCGAAGGTCTCGCGCCGTTTCCACAGCAGCACGTTGGTTTCCTGGATCACGTCGTCCACCCCCGGGGCTCCCGGCAGCAACGAAATCACGAACGAGCGGATGATCGACTGATGGTCGGTCAGCAGCTTGACGAAAACACTGTCGGGTTCCTGTTCCAAAATCTCCCGCTCCGGGATGTGAAAACCCGGACAGGGTTAGCAGGATTTTTTCGGTCTGCCGGTGATTTCCTTACCCCGGAGGCAAGCGTCAATGATCGCGGACGAGCGCCTTGAAGCCCGGGTCCGCCTCCGGCAAGGCTTTCAGGACAAGGCCGGCCATGGCGCGTGCGCCGGCCTCGTTGAAATGGGTGACATCTCCCCGTTTGCAGGCCATCGCCGCGCTGGCATCGGCCCCCAGGCGCTCCGCCAGCTCGCGGCTCGCGGCGTGCAGGTCGATGACCGCCACTTGCAATTCCCGCCCCACTTCCTGCATGGCGTCGGCATAGGCGCGCAGGTCGCGGCCGGAGGCCGCATCGCTTTCCAGGATCCTCCCGTCCGCACCGAAGGTCCGGCGGACCGGCGGGGTGACCAGGATGGGCACGGCGGACGCCTGCCGGGCCTCGGCGACGTACTGCCGCAGGTAGTCCTTGAAGGCCGAGGCGGCCGGCGTCGATTCGGGTCTGTCCGGTGCATGCGAGTCATTGTGGCCGAACTGGACCAGCACATAGTCCGGGCGCTCCGCGAGGGCCCTCTTCCAACGGCCTTCGGTGATGAAGGTCTTCGAGCTCCGCCCGGCGGCGGCGAGGTTGACGACCTCGACGGCACCTTCCCTGAAACCCTCTCCGATGAGCTGGC
Source organism: Neoluteolibacter marinus (assembly GCF_014904755.1). Lineage (GTDB taxonomy): Bacteria > Verrucomicrobiota > Verrucomicrobiia > Verrucomicrobiales > Akkermansiaceae > Haloferula > Haloferula marina. Next base: position 121,776 of record NZ_JACZFQ010000020.1, on the reverse strand, counting down.
CCCAGCCGCGGTCGGGACGTTTCTCCGGATAGTTGCAAACGGTGGAGTCCCCGATGACCACCAGCCGCACCGGCGCGGGCGACGCGTCACCGGCGAGCACCGGCGACCGGAGGCCCATCGTCGACAAGGCGACGGCGAGCGCGGGAAGCAGCGACTTCATCATGACCGGAAACCTCGCACGGCGACCTTGTGCTGTCCTTACCCCATGCGAGTTACGAACCATGCCGCGCCCCCGGGGATCGACAAGCGCGGGATCCTGTCATGGACTCCCTGCAAAGCACGGAAATGGACACCCCGATCACCCGCTCACCCCGCTCGCTCATCCGCCCGTCGTTCTACTATGGATGGGTGAACATGGCGATGGCCGCTGCGGCGATGGTCGGGACCTTGCCCGGCAGGACCCAGGGACTCGGGCTGATCACCGAGCCCCTGCTCCGCGATCTCCAGATCAGCCGGCTGGGCTACGCGCAAATCAACCTCTGGGCAACCCTGGCCGGCTCGCTGTTTTGCCTGGGATCCGGCCGGTTGCTCGACCGGCACGGCAGCCGCAGCGTGATGGCGGTGATCATCGCGCTGCTCGGCCTGGTGGTGCTGGCGATGACCCGTGCCAACGGGTTCTGGATCCTCCTGCTGATGGTCGCCCTGACCCGCGGGCTCGGCCAGAGCGCGCTCTCGGTCGCCAGCTTGAACCTGGTGGGACAATGGTTCGGACGCCGCTTGAACCAGGCGATGGCGGCCTACTCGGTGCTGGTCAGCGTCGGATTCATGCTTTCCTTCCCGGTCGTGGGCTGGCTGGTCACCCGGCACGGCTGGCGCGACGCCTGGGGCGCGGTCGGCCTTTCCCTATTGCTCGCCTTGCTGCCCGCGGTCCTGCTGCTGGTGCGCCGCGATCCCGAATCCTGCGGCCTCGTGGGCGAGGAGCGCCCGGCCGAGGAATCGGCCGGCACCGGCGCGACCTTCCGCGAGGCGCTCGCGACCCCGGCATTCTGGATCTTCGCGGCCGCCAGTTCCGCCTACAACCTGATCGTCTCCGGGATCGGACTGTTCAATGAATCGATCCTCGCCGAGCGGGGCTTCGAGGCGGCGGTCTACCACCGGGCCCTTGCCGTCACCGCGATCACCTCGCTGGCAGGCAACTTCCTCGGCGGCTGGCTGGTCGCGCGCTGGGCGCCGAACCGGGTGATGGCGCTGGCGATGGCCTTGCTGGTCGCCGCGCTGCTGGCCCTGCCCTTTCTCACCGCCGAATGGCAGGTCATGGTCTGGGCGGTTTTCATGGGTGTGGTCGGCGGGTTCATCATCGTGATCTTCTTCAGCTTCTGGAGCTCCACCTACGGCCGCCGCCACCTGGGGCGCATCCAGGGAGCCGCGCAAATGATGACCGTGCTCGCCTCCGCCACCGGCCCCTTGATGCTCGCCTGGTGTGTCGAAGCCAGCGGCTCCTACGCGACGGCGTTCTTCGGCATGGCCGGGGTGGTCGCCCTGCTCGCCGTGGCCGCCTGGCGGACGCGGGTGCCAGCCCTGGCAAAGCAAGACGCCTCCCAAGTTGGCTCCTGAGCGCCTGGTCCCTTGACAATCCGGGTGCGGGCCCGCCTTTCCTAGGCCATGACCTCACCGCTCGCCAGCCTCCCCACCACCGATCCCGGCGGGATCATCCAACTCCGCGACCGCCAGTTCGCCGCCGAGTTGATCGCCGCCGCATTGCTCCACTTCGATCTCTTCAGTTGGCTCGGCGAGCATGAAGGCGTCACGCCGGACGACGTCGCGACCCACTTCGGGTTCGCCGACCGCCCGCTCGACGTGCTGCTCACGCTGTGCCGCGCCTACGGCTACCTGACCTCATCGCCGGACGGGTCGATCCATCTGACGGCCACGGCCCGCGAGCACCTGGTCAAGGGCTCGCCGTGGTTTCTCGGCCCCTACTTCGTGCCGATCCGGGACACGCCGATCGTGCAGGGTTTCCTCAGCGTGCTGACCACCGGCAAGCCCGGGAACTGGCAGGCGAAGAGGGACGGCAAGGACTGGCACGAGTCGATGCTCGATCCCGCGTTCGCCCGGGAGTTCACCGAGTTGATGAACTCCCGCGGCATGGCCTTCGGACAAGCCCTGGCCGCCGGCCTGGCGCCCCTGCTCGGCGAACGCCGGCGCGTGCTCGATGTCGCCGGCGGTTCGGGCATCTATTCGGCAACGCTGGTGGCCGCCCATCCGCAATTGAGTGCCACGGTCCTGGAGCAACCGCCGGTCGACGACATCACCCGCGCGGAGATCCGCCGCCACGGACTGGAGGACCGGGTCGAGGTGGTCACCGCCGACATGTTCGCAGCCGGGTGGCCGCAGGCGGACATCGTGCTGCTTTCAAACATGCTCCACGACTGGGATCTCCCGGAAGCCCGCACGTTGATCGCCAAGGCTGCGCAAGCCCTGCCCGCCGGCGGCCTGCTGGTGATCCACGACGCCTTCATCCGCGACGACAAGACCGGCCCGCTCGAGGTCGCGGAGTACTCGGCGCTGCTGATGAACATCACCCAGGGCAAATGCTACACGCCCGCGGAATATGGCACGATGCTGGCCGGACTCGGCTTCACGCCCGGGCCCTACCACGACACGATCGCCCACCGCGGCTTCATGACGGCGACCCGGGACTAGGTTCACTCGGAGCGGAAACCCGGCATCCGGCCTGCTGGGATTTCCCCCGAAACGCATGAATGCCGAGCTGCCGTCGTTCCTCGAGCTTCTCCAACAACTCGTCCGGGAGCCGTCCGTCGTCGGCAGCGAGGACTCGTTCTTCCGGGTGCTCAGCCGCGAGCTCGAGGAGCTCGACCTGAGGGTCGAACGCCACCTCGGGGTGCTGGTCGCCCGCGGCCGCGAACCGGAGAAGCTGGTGCTCTCGGCGCACATCGACCGCCACGGCCTGCTCTGCACCGGCCCGAATGAGTTCCAGTATGCCGCCTTCATCGCCGCCAACCGCGGCGAGCTCGACGGCGACTCGGTGTCCGAACAAACCATGGCGACCATCGCCGACCGCTTCGCCGGCCAAAGGGTGCAGGCCCATCTTCCCTACACCGGCACTTACCTGGGACAGGGCACGATTTCCAACGGCTTCCTCTGCCCGAACCGCCGCAACCTGATCTTCGAGATCAGCGGGCTCGACTACCTGCATCCCGGAACGCCGGTGTCTTTCCTCGACCGGCTCACCACGACCCCGACCCACATCTCGGCCCAGCTCGACAACGTCCTCTCCGCGGCGATCATCGTCCACCTGTTCCGGCTCGGCTTCCAGGGCACGGCCCTTTTCACCGCCCAGGAAGAGGCCGGACGCAGCTGGCGCTACGCATTGTCCTGGTTCCAGCGCGAGCGGATCAACAGTCGCCGCGTGCTGGTCCTCGACACCAGCCCCTATCCGAGCCCCGAGGCCGCCGCAGCCCAGGATCTGGTGCTCAGGCGCCGCGACGCGACGGCGGCCTTCGACCCCGGCTTCACGGATGAGATCGAAAGGCGCTGCCAGCGCCTCGGCATCCGCCACACCTTCAAGGACGCCTGGATCGACGCGCAGAACCAGACCCGTGCCAAGCCGATGTCACTGGGCCGCACCGAGCTCGGCCGGCTGGTCGCAGCCACCGCCGGCAATATCAGCGGGACCACCCTGCAGATTCCCACCACCGGTTACCACACCGCCAACGAGACCGCTTCGCTCGCGTCGGTCGACGCCGCTCTGGGGCTCCTCGGCAGCTACCTGTGAGTTCCATGCCACGACCCGTGCGGGGAAAGGCGGCTCCGGAAAAGCCCTGCGGACGGCGACACGGAATCCGCTCGCTGACAGGCTTCGGCAACCTCTAACTTTCGTTCCGGAGCGCATGACTTATCACCGGTATTCATCGCCCGACAAAAGCCCCTACACCCTCGAACGCTACGGGATCTTCGTCGCGGTGTGGCATTTGGTCCGGGACAAGCGGGTGAGCCCGCAGGAGGAGGCCGACTACTGGATCCATCGGAACTGGTACGAAGAGAATCTCCCGCTTCCGCCGTTCTACGCCGACGGAAACCCACGCCGGGCCATCACCTGGTTCAAGGACTCCGTTGCGAATCACCCGCTGATGGAGCGACTCGCCTTCTACCGGGACCTCGCGTCAAGACACGGGCTGCCGATCCATCTCGAGACCGCCGGGGATCCCGGCGAAATCATCTACGAGGATTCCTTCCAGGTCGCGGCCGTCCGCCAGCGGCACCTGCCGGTGGATCCCCCGCAGCCGTCATGAACCTTCGATCAGGTAGTAGACCGCACCCGGGCGGAGCTCGATCCGCCCGGCGCTGCCGGCCTTCTCCGCAGGCATGCCATTGGCATCCAGCGGCGTCACCTTGAGCCGGTCGGCGTCGGCGCGCTTGAGGCGGACCTCGCCGCGGAACTCCCGGACCAACCAGGGGTCGGTGCCAATGCTGGTGATCCGCTTCACCCCCTGCCCCGCTGGCTCCGTCTCGAACCCGCTGGCCTTCTCCTCGCTCATGACCTGAAGCAACATCCGCCGCGAGGTCGCGATCGGCTTGCCGTCGAGTGCAACCACCACGACCTCCCCGATCTCCATCGGCGAAGTGATCTCCAGGTCTGGCAGGACGATCGTCCCCCCTGATTTCAAATCCCCGAGCGCCCCTTGCGCGGCCGGTGCCCGGAGCTGGAGCAAGCCCTTGCCGTAGTCGAGCTTGAGATCGCCGTTGCTGCTGGTGACCTGCCTGCCTTTCCGGTCGATCAAACCGGCAAGGTCCCCCGTCCTGCCGCCGCTCTCCGATTCACCGATCGTCAGGGAGCTGCGCCCGGCGAAATGCACCAGCGGATCGACTCCCCCCGCAATAGACCGGGGACGATCCTCACCCCCGACATCGGCCTTGCGCAACTCGTCCAGGTTCGCCCGCTGGACCAGCGGGCTGCCCTTCAAGGCGACGGCGTCGTCCAGGTTCAAGGTGAAGTCGGCGAGCACCTCGCCCTCGCGGACGAGGCCCTGCCGGAAGATCAAGGCGGCCGCCGGGAACTGCCCGGCCTGCGTCGGCGACATCAGCGTCCACGGTTGCATGAAATAGCCGGGTTTCACCGCCCAGTCGCCCGAATCGAGGGCGAAGTGGACGATCGCATCGCTGCCTTGCAGGGCACCGTAGGCGGCATAGAACAGCGGGGCCTCGCCGCGGTGGCGGTTCGGCCGGTTCCAGGTCGTCTCCGAGATCATCGACGGCATGCCGTTGTAGCAAGGGTCGGCGGCGGGATGGGAGTAATCGGGAGCATCGCCCGGCTTCTCGGGATCAAAGCGTAAGGCACTACGGTCGCCGTAGGTGTGGCCGTCTCGGATCGACCACGCGGCATTGTCGCCCTGGTGATGGCAGCCGAAGTAGCCGTGGCGGTCGATGAAGTCCCCGGGGGTGTAGCTGTATTTCTCCAAGGGTCCGAATACCTCGCTGCTGGCGGTGTGCCAGTTGGAAGCAGTGACCAGGCCCTGGTAGCCGATCGAGCGCAGCCAGCCGGTGGTCTCATGATAGAATCCGCGCTGGGTTTCGAGGAGGAAGGCAGCGGTGTCCTGGTCACGCGGGGTCTTGTCGGTGAAGACCTGGTAGAGCGGCCGGAAGCCGAGGCGACCGCGGCCGTCGCGGGGATGCTTGAGGCCGCCCCAGGCGGCGAGCGCTCCCTCGACCGAACCGTGCCGTGCCGCCGCCCACTTCGCGAACCTTTCCTCGAGTTTCGCCAGCTGCGGGGCGGGCACGTTTTCCTCGTTGAAGGTCCAGAAGAAGAACGAGTCCTCGTTGACCAGCTCCAGCCCCATCACCGCGGGCTCGCCGGCCAGGGTCGCGCCCTTCTCACCGGGCGTCTCCAGCAGCGCCTTCAACCACCCGCGGTAGAGCTTCTGGAACTCCGGCTCGAAGTAGAGCAGCGCGAACGGATGCTTTTTGCCGTCGTAGCCCTCGCGCCAACCCGGCCCCGCCTCCGGGTTCATCCACAAGGGGAAGTAGACCGAGAGGTGCGAGTAAATGCCTTCTTTCTTCATCGCGGCGACCACCTCCTGGATGTGCGCGATCTTCGTGGGGTCGAGTTTGCCCGTCTTGCCGTCGAACACCGCGCCATGGAGGCGCACCAGGTTGACCCCGCGCTTGGCGAGCATCCGGGCGCACCGGGCGAGTTCCTCGCCGTGGAGCTCGGCCGGTGGACCATTGACACCCCAAAAGCGCACGACCTCGCCGGTCTTCCGGTGGATGAAATCGGCGCCTTTCCGGCCAATCCCGCCCTTCTCACCGGCAAAGCGCTCGTTGAGGTGCCGCAGGTCGATCGCGCTCTCGCCGAAGGCGTCGCGCCCGGGCGTCCAGGGCACCCAGCCCTGGTTCTCGCGCGCGAGCTCGTCGCGGCGGGCCTCGATCTCCCCGGGCTTGAGGAGTCCCGAAGGCTCGAAAGACGGGGGCGCGAACACAAAGCAGTCGAGCGAGCCATGGTTCTCGTTCGGACTCTCGAAACGGAAGGTGATCGTGTGCTTGCCGGGGGCGAGCTCGCACTCCCCGGCATGGGCCCACGCCACGAAGCGGAGGTCGGGCTTGTCGTCGGCGGCAATGTTGGCGCTGCCCTTCTGGCGGTGGTTCATGTCGACCGTCACCCCCTCGCCCCCGTCGAGCTCATAGCGGATCACGCTCTGCACCGGATTGGCGCGAATCCACAGGGCGAAGCGTCCGGCGGCATCAACCTTGAACTCGTAGCGCGCCATGCCGGGGAACTCCTTGGAGAAATGCGAGATGAACTCTCCGCCCGAAAGCTCACCTTTCTTGACCTGGTCGTGGTACCAGGGATGGCGGGCCACCTTCGAACTGCCGGCATCCTCCCCTTCGACCCAGATGGTTTCCGCCCCCAAGGTGGCGGCACCGGCGAGCATCAGCATGGAAAAAGGCAAAGGGCGCATGCCGGCAATACCGGCGATGCACCCTGGATGTTGCAAGCCTTAGAACGGGCTGGCGACGATCACGAAGCCGCTGCCACGGCTCTGGTAGTAGGTATTGCCGTAGCGGTAGTAGCGCTGGCCGTGATGGTGAACCTCGCGGTAACCGTCCGGAAGACGGCGGATGACCCGGACGTTGGCATCGGGAACCGTCGGACGGGGATCCCGGTAGTTGCGGCGGCCGTCACCGTCCCAGTCACGATGGCTCCGCCGGGCCCCGCGCGGGGTTTCCACCACCACGTAGCCGTTGCCGCGCGGGCGGTAGTAGGTGTCGTTGTGGTAGTAGTAACGGGTGCCCCCGTAAACCGCGGTACGGTAGCCGGAAGGCAAGCGGGTGACGGTGTAGCCCGGTTGATAGGTGGACGCGACGACCGCGCCGCCGCTCACGTCGTAGGGGGCAACGCAACTGACAAGGGATCCGCCGGCGAGAATCGCGGCGCAGCAGGCAAGGGTGGAAGTTGTTTTCATCATGGTTGATACAGGTTTGACGGGATTCGTTGATCCCGCCTTCTCGTCGCAGCGCCCGGGCCGATCTCACCCACACCTCACTTCCAACTCTGCATCAGAGACTTGCAAGCTCCCCACCTTAAAGAAAGAGGACCTTCCCGGATGCAGGCTGCACCCGGACTTCGTGCAGCCTGCATTTTACCGAAGCCCGTCGCGCATTCGCCCGGCTTTCCGTTTGCAGGGACGCGCGGCGGCGTCTAACGATCGGAATGAAAGCACTTTCCCTGGGCCTCGCGCTCGCCGGATCCCTCTGCCTGCTCCCTGCACACGCGGGGGACAGCACCATCCTGCCGCTCGATGCCAAACTCGACGGATACCCCTACCCTTACCCGGTGAAGTACCGGAAGATCGTGGACCCGTGGCACGACCTCCAGGGTGCCTACATGGACCTTGCTCCCGCGAAGCCGAACGGCCGAGCGGTGCTGCTGCTCCACGGCAAGAATTTCTCCGGCGCCTACTGGAAAGAGACCGCCGACGCCTTGTTGGAGGACGGATACCGGGTCGTCATTCCCGACCAAATCGGATTCGGCAAGTCCAGCAAACCGGTGGACTATCCTTACAGCTTCCAGAGCTACGGGCTGCAGATGCGGGACTTGTTAGACGACCTCGGCATCGACCGGGCTGCCGTGGTCGGACATTCGATGGGTGGGATGGTCGCGGCCCGCTTCACGCTGATGTTCCCCGAACGCGTCGAGAAGCTGGTGCTCGTGAACCCGATCGGGCTTGAGGACTGGCAGCGATTCGTCCCCTACGCCAGCGTCGCGGACGTCTATGCCGCCGAACTGAAAAAGACGCCGGAGTCGATCCGCGCCTACATGCAGAAGTCGTACTTCGACGGCCAATGGAAGGACGACTACGATCCCCTGCTCGCCCTGCAGGCAGGTTGGTCGATCGGCCCCGACAAGGAAGTGCTCGCCCGGGTCTCCGCCCTGACCGCGGACATGATCTTCACCCAGCCGGTGATCCACGAATTCCCGGACATCAAGCGCCCGGTCCTGCTGATCATCGGGGAACGCGACCGCACGGCGATCGGCAAGGATCGGGCAACGCCGGAGGTGGCGGCAAAACTCGGACAATACCAGGAGCTCGGCAAGGCAGCCGCGGCGGCGATCCCCGGGGCGGAACTCGTCGCCCTGCCGGGAATCGGCCATCTTCCCCAGGCAGAGGCCTTCCCCGACTACTGGAAAGCCCTAGAGAAGTTCCTCTCCGCCGAGTGAGGGCTACTAGCGGGCCGACATCGCCGCCTTCTGCGCGGCGAGGACCCGGCGGTCCTCGGTGATCACCTTCACCGCCACCGGCCCGAGGCGGGGATCGGTTCCGGGAACAATGATGGTCAGCGCACGAACATCGCTTTCACCGGTCCAAACGGTGCTGAAAAGCAGGCTGCGCTTCGATGCCGCCTTCTTCAGTTCTTCCGGCAGGAGAATGGTCACCGGCAAGGTCTTGTCCGGCGCCGGTTGGTAGTCGACCGGCTTCCAGCCCTTCGGCAGCAGCTTGCCGGTGTCACCGATGCTCAGCGCGAGGTTGCGCGGGGTGGCGTTGAAAGCGCGCACGCTTCCCCATTTGAACGAGGAGGCGTCGTCCTCGATGACCATCGCCGAAAGGCCCGTCGAAGCGCCCGGGTTGGGGAGCAACAGTACCAGCGGATGAAGCATTCCTTCCTTCAGCTTGACCGTCAGTGCAGGCACGCCCTCCTCCCCCGCGGCCTTGTCGAGCGCCATCAGCTTGAAGGCACCTTCCTCGACCTCGACCTTGTAGTCGCGGGTCCGCTCGAGCGGATGCAGGCCTTCGATCTCGTCGTTCTTGCCTGACGTGCTCAGCTTGCGTTCGGCGATTTCGTCGTTCCAGGCGAGGAACCGGACTTCGCGCGTCTCGCCGAACAGGGGCCGGCCGAGAAGCATCAACAGCAGGATTAGACCGCGGGTTTTCATGGAGTCGGTGGATATAGGGTGATCAGGCGTCGAGTTCTTGCGACGAAAGCATCCGGAAGGACACGACCTCGAACCGGCGGCCGAAGGTCTTGTTGATCTCGGACTCGAGGGAATCGGGATGGACGACCGCGTCGTCGGCGGGATCGAGCCACTCGGGAACGCGCTGGACGACCGCCTCGCAGGTGGCGCGGGCGAGCACCTTGCCCTGGGCATCGAGGGCCTCGCCATAGCCGCGGATGCGGAAGGTGTCCGAGCGCACCGTGATCACCGGTGCCAGCGGACCGAGCAGGTCGGCCTGGGTCAGCCAGCCGGCGAGACCGATGCCGGTGTGCGGATCGGGCAGGTTCTCCGGCTCGAAGAAATGGGTGGTGCTGAAAGTCGTGAGGCGCATCTGGTCGTTCAGGCCGGCGCGATCGATCGCCGCCTGGAGGGCGCCTTTCAGGCCGAGTTCACCGTCCTCGACGCGGCGGTTCACGAATTCGGCGAGCGACTGGAACGGGCCGCGGGTCTTGACCTCGACGACGATCTCCTCGGCGAGCCGCTCGATCTGCTCGTCGGTCAATTCGCGGAAGCCCTCCCATTCGTCCCCGGACTCGCCCGCCGGCACGCGGAGGCGCGGAGCCGGGGTCTTGTCGCCCGGATCGTGGACGGTGCGACCGCCGGTCGATTGTTCGGTTTCGAATTTCTCTCCCCGCAAGCTGGCGAGCATCGCCCGCCACGCGCCGACATTGGTGGAGTTCACATTGAAGGGACCGTCGACCATCAGGTGGGCCGCCGCATGGAGGCTGCCGGCATCGCCTTCGAGCAGCTCCTTGATTTCATCCCGCGGCGTGGCCCCGGTGTGAAGGAGATGCCGCGGGTTGCGCAGCGGGTTTTCCGATGGCGAATCCACCCACTCGTCGATCACCCGCTTCAGCGGCTTGTCCTCCGAAACCTGGTCGCCGTTGTAGACGCCGGCCGATCCGGAGCCGGTGCGCAGGGAAACCACCGGGGAGATCGAGGACAGGAAGAAGCGGTCCCACAGCGCCTCGTTCTGCAACCAGGAGTGGTCGTAGACCCCGAGGCCGCCGGGATAGATCCGGTCGCCGGTGGAGGTCGAACGCACGACCCGCCCGACGCTCTCGCGCTCGAGGTAGGGCGAGGCCCAGGAGTTGCCGAACTGGTTGGACGGCGAGAAGGCGGTGTCGCTGAGGTCGGCGTTCTGGAACGAGGCGAGCGAGAGCGGTGCCTGGCGGGCGACATCGAACAAGACCATCCGGTCGCGGCCCTGGCTGGCGCTGTTGTTGGCGCCGTAGAAGCCGCGCTTGCCGTCCGATGACGTTTCCAGGCCGAGGCCCGCGAGCGTGGTGCCCTGGCGCATGTTGGAGTTGTAGTGGGGACCGGCGAGGAAGGTGGAACCCGAGACCGCCGAGTTGATGTAGCGCTGGCGGGTGTTCACCGCATGGACGATATCCGCTTCCTGGCCCGGCTGGAGCGCGGTGCGGTGATAGGTTTCAAGCACGCCGACCAGCTTCGGGGCCGAGCTGCCGAAGTGGGTGTAGCGGGTGCTGGAGAACGCGACCGTCGGGCTGCCCTTGTAGAGCTGTACCTCGTTGATCACGGTGCCCTTGGCCTTCGGGTCCTTGATGCGGGCGGAGTCCTCGAGGGTGGTGAAGTAGTGGTAGACGTCGGGCTGGAAGGTGAAGCGGCACTCCAGGGTGTCGCCGACCCCGAGCTTCGACTGCGGCCCCGGATACATGCCGAGGGTCGTGTCGATCCCGACCCCGCCGCCCAGCTTGAGCTGGTCGATGTTTTCGACCGGGCGCATGTTCCAGATCCGTTCCTCCTCACCGGAAAGCCGCTGGTAGAGCCGCGGTTTGGTCTCGGTCGGAACGAAGATGCGGATCTCGCCGGGTTCGAGCCTGACCGGATTGCTGGTGTTGCCGCTGCCGTCGGCGGTGATGTTGCAGAAGAAGTACGGCTCCAGCTGGCGACCCTCCCCCTGGCGCACGCGACCGCTGCCGATCAGGTGGGAAAGGTAGGTCCCCTTCTGTTCTTTGACCGTGCCGCGGGAGCGGATCGTGAAGTCGAGATAGATCGGGATGTCCACCCAGGGATAAGCGACGTAGCCCTCGCTCTCGATCGCCACGTTGTGCGGATTCCACAGCGTGATCACCGGCGTGATGACCAGCCACGGGGTGCCGGAACTGTCGGCCCACAGGTTGAGGAGATACATCATGCGGTCGAGCACCGGGGTGACCGCGGTCTCGCTGCCGCGCGGAGCCGGATAGACCGCGCCCATGCTGCGCGACCAGGCCTGGTTCACCTGCGGGCGCTCGAAGGCGGTGGCGACCCCGTCGGTCTTGTAGAGATGACGATAGGCGCGGTAGTGCGACCGCAGCATGTCGAAGGTGGGAGCCGATCCCACCGGAAAGCGCTGGGTGTTGGTGACGGTGCCGTAGCTGAGCGTGGTGTAGACCGGCTGGCCGGTCCCGACCTGACCATGCATCGGCAGTTCGCCGCTGCCGCCGCGGAAAGGATTGGGAAGGCCGTCCCACGAGGACTTGGCGAAGTCGTCGTCGCCCAGCTCGAAGGCCAGGTTCAGGTCGGTCTTGAGACCGCCGTGCGCGACATCGGCGATGACGCCGCGCGACAGGGTCGTGTAGTCGGCGCCGAGCTTGGGAACATCATCGGTTCCCATCCCATACTCGGAATCGAGCACCGACTGCTGCAGGGAGATCACCTTGGCCGCCCGCTGCCGCCAGCCGTCCTCCGGCTGGGTCGCGACGTCCGACAGCGCGAGGTTCGGGTGCATCGGAGCCTGCAGCACGTCGTTGATCTCCTCCGGAGCTTCGCCCGGCAGGCTGATGTGGGCCTTGTCGCCCTCCTGGACCACCGCCCAGGCCAGCGTGCCGCCCTCACCGCCGAGCTCGACTTTCTCCGCGCGCAGGTCGAAGCCGTCGCGCTTCTCGTTGAACAATGCCAGGCTTTCGCCCGACGCGGCCGATTCCGCATAGCCGGTGTCCTTCAGAGCCTCCGGCTCCTTGGAAGACACCAACCAGGTCTTGAACAGGTCCTTCTTCCAAGAGTCGTAGGGGACCTTATCCTTCGCCGTCGGCTTCTCCAGCAGGTCGCTGGTCGCCGAGTCCCAGACCCCGACAAGCCTGGGTCGGGCCGACTCCTGGTCGCCCTTCCCGAGGATCGCGGCGTCCGCCGTCACACGCCGGTCATCCCCCAGCGACTTCTGCAGGTTGCCAAGGGCCAGCGTCAGGGCCAGCCTTGCGTTCGCCTCGGCGATCTGCCGCACCTGGCCGGACGAGGCCGAGCGCAGCGAGACCGTGCTGAGCGAGAGCAAGCCGACCGCCAGGATGGTCAGCAAGACCATCATGGAGAGCGTGACCACCAGGGCGAACCCTTGACCTGCAGGTTTCCAGTTCGGTCGTTTCATTGGAGTGCGGGTGTGACGGGTGAGGACGGGATGCGGTGTGCGTTAGAACTCGGACTCCTCGATCCGGAAGAAGGCCCGGACCGCGGGGTCGAAGATCGACTCGTAGTTGATCGAGATCCCGAGCTGGCCATCGACACCGATCTCGGAGCTGATCAGCTCCCAGGGCGCGCTATTGTCCAGGTCGAGGGAGCGGGTGACGTCGTAGAAGATCCCGTCTTCGGAGTTCCACACGAGGTCGACCGTGTCGGGGAGACTGTCGCCGTTGGTGTCCTTGAAGAGGGTCTTCACCATGCCGAAGGGCGGCAGCGCGGAGAAGTCGCCCAGCGCGACCTTCCAGTCGGTGATGTCGCTGTTCTGGATGTTCCCGCCGGTGCGGGCGGTGAAGCCGAAGTATGACTTGCCTTCGGCGTCGGCCGCACCGATCGCCTCCAGGTCGACGTCGACGTTCTGCACGATGGCGATGCCGTCGAAGTAGACGTCGAGGTCACCGGGCATGTAGACCACGCGGATCCGGTAAGCGGGATCCGTGGCCAGCGAGCCGAGGGTGTAGGGATGGCCGGGCACGCCGTAGAGCTCGACGCCGGGGGTCAGGCCGATGGCGCGGCTGGCGATGACCGTGGTTCCAACCCGCACCTCGAGGGCGGAGGCCGCCTCGTAGGTGAAGCCGAAGGACTTGAACTTGATGCTCAGCGCGTTCTCCGCGACGCCGTTTTCACCGGCGCCCAGCGTGGTGGTTCCACCCGCCGCGTTCTGGACGACGAAGGCCAGGCCGTCCGCGGGAACAAAGCCGTTGGGATCTTCCTGGTTGAGGCTCATCCCGAAGCTCGCTTCGAAGCCGCCCGTGACATCCTGTTTCTTCAGGAACCATGCCGCGCCTTGCTGGCCGCCGAGTTCGGGGGTGATCCGCAGACGGTCGGTGGTCAGCGTGGAGCTTCCGACCAGGGCGATCTCGGCCCCGGCCTCGGTGAAGTCGTCGTAGGCGATGGAGTCGACGCCCGGATCATCGATCACCGTGACCTGGAAGGTGGCGGTGGCGGAATTGCCGGGAAGCCCGGACTCCGCGGTGAGGGTGTAGAGCGTGTCTTCGGTCGGCATCACGACCACGCTGCCGGAGGTGGATCCGAGCGCGGGCACGCCTTGATCGATCGACACCGTGCTGGCGGCTTGGGTGGCGTAGGTGAGGGTCAACGGTTCACCCGCGATCAAGGTCGCGGTGTTGCCGGTGAAGAGGTCGATCTGGGCCGGCAGCGAAGCGCCGGGAAGCGGGATCTCGCGGGTGGTGGCACCGCGGGTCAGCGGCGTCGGGTAGGTGAAGTCGACGTTCTCGATGAGCTCCCAGGTGGAGCCGTCGTTGCTTCCTTCGAGCGACCACATGACCGCATCGCGGTCGGGGGCATCGTTGCCGGTGACGAAGAGGTAGCGGTCGAACGAGACCTGGCTGCCAAAGTCGAAGATGACCGCCTGGTTGTTGCCGTCGAGCCACTTGGTTCCGTAGTCGCCGTCGACCAGCTTCTCCACCTTCTCGTTGGAGGTGCTTTCGGGCGCGCTGTTGCTTCCGCCCGGATTGGTCGCAAGGACGACCGGCACCTTGTTCTCCGGCAGCGTGCTGTCGCCGTTGTAGAATTCGAACTCGCCCATCTGGACCAGACCGGCGGTGCCGCCACCCCGGCGCTGGGTGATCTTGAAGCGCACGTACTGGAATGTCTCGGTGCCGCCTTCGACGGTGCGCACCAGCTGGGTCTGGATCGCCGGGGGCAATGGATCGGATTCCACCACCAGGGTGTAGGCGGTCGTCGAGTTGTCCGGCGGACTGACGACCTTCAGGTCGAAGTCAGCCTCGGTCGTCGAGCCCGGCCCTTCGAAGAGGGTGACGGTGTCGCCGTACTGGGTGTCCCACTCCAGGGTCACCGACTCTCCGTTCTTGATGATCGCGGCGGTCCCCTCGAACGGCGTGTTGAGCACACTGAAGGAATTGATCACCGGCGGAATACCCACCGGCAGGTCGAAGCCCGCCTGGTAGGTGTAGTTGGCATTGACGACCGGATAGTCGCTCCGGATGTCCAGCACGTCCCAGGTCGCGCCATCGTTACTGCCCGAGACCCGCCACGACACCGGCGTGCGGTTGTAGCCGACGCTGTCGTTGCCGGTGCAGAAGTTGTACGCGTCCACCGTCACGGGAGTTCCCGCGCCGAAATCGAAGGTCAGCGCGTTGGCGATGTTGAACGGGTCACCCTGGTACCACTTGGTGTGGTTGGCAGTGTCGCCGGTCACCAGCGGCTTGCCGTCGATCACTTTGCCGGGACCCTCGGCGCCGTTCGGATCCTGGCCACCGGAAGTGACCGAGACGGGCACCACATCGACACCGCTGCCGTCGCGGTTGTTCAGGTTCAGGACGGTGCCCTGGTAGGAGAAGGTGAATTCCGCGAGCTGGATGCTGCCGTTGCTGTTGTACGCCTTGACCGGCTCGAAGCGGAAGTACTGGTACGAGAACTCCGTTCCGGCGGCGGATAGCGAGGTCGGCAGTGCACCGGCGATCAGAACGGCCGCGATCAAGCCGGCTTTCCGGGATTCCGGCGACCGGGTCGCCGGCGTGGATGGAATCGAGTGAATCGAACTCATGTGTTGGATGGTGTTTTTTGGTTGGAAGCTGCAAGGCGCGTTCACGCGTCGGCGTAGGGGCGACTTGCTCTCGGTTCGACGGCCCCAACAGCACCGGTCAGGCCCGGGCATTCCTTGCTTTGGACAAAAGGATTCCCGGCTTTGACATTTTCCGGGCAACACGCTGACCGCAAGCCCCTTGCACCCCGTGCCAATCCGCACGGACGGGTTTCCAACCCTACGATTCGCGGGCCTGCAACCGCCATGCGGTCGGGGTCATCGCGTAATCTTCCGCGAAAACCTCGCAGAGCTTCTTCGCACTGCCGAATCCGCTCTCCACGGCAATCGCATCCAGCTTGAGCTCGGTGTCACGCAGCAAGCGCGTTGCCGTGGCCAGCCGGGCACGGTGGATCTCGCGCCGCGGGCTGTGACCGACCAGCCGTTTGAACTCGGCGCGGAACTGCCGTTCCGCCATCCCGGCCATGCGGGCGAGGTCATTCATCTTGAGGGAATGGGCGGCGTGCTGGCGGATGTGCAGCAAGGTCCGGGTGATCGCCGGATTCTCGGTGACAAAGGTTGCCGTCGAAGCCCGGGCCACCACCCCGCGCGGTGACACGCGGGTGTCATGGGCAGCGCCCTTGCCTTCCATCATCTCGTCGAGCAGGCGGGCGCCTTCACGGCCGACCATCCGCCAGTTCATGTCCACCGACGACAGCGGCACCCTCGACATGCTGACTTCCACCGTGCGGTTTTCACAGCCGAGGATCGACACGTCCTCGGGGATGCGGAGGCCCAGCATGTCGCACGCCGCCACCAGTTCGAGCGAACGGCGATCGTCGTCGGACATTACCGCGAGCGGCTTTTTGAGTTCGTGAAGCCGGTCCGCCAACCAGCGCAGCCGCACCTCGCGGGGAATCGACATTGTCTCCTCGCCGTGGACCTCCTCGAAATCGAGCACGGTGGCGGTCCGCCCGCCGTCCTCGAGCTCGGCAATGAAGGACTCCCGCATCCGCACGGCGTCCGGCAGGTTGACCAGCGAATAGAAAGCGTAGTTGAGATGGCCCAGCTCCATCAGGTGGCGGGCGCCGGCACGCGCCGCCTTGTCGTAGTCGACATCCACCCACGGCACCGTCATCTCCGGCGGAGCGAACCCGAGGTGAACCGCATGGGTCCCCTGCCAACGCTTCATCCAGGTCTGGACCCGCTCGCTGTGACCGGTCACCAGGATCCCGTCGGCTTCGGTTTCCGACGGGAACATGCCGTGGAACCTCATGTTGGTGATCAGCTCCCAGTTGCGGTGGCGGGCGTAATCCACGACCCCGAGGAGGATGTCCTCCTGGTAGAAATCGGTGATGAAGAGGACCCGCCGGCTCTTGGCGGAGGGAAAGGCCGGTGCGACTGCACCCGCCGCCGGGCCGAGCGTCTGCGACGGCACCAGGCCCGGCGTGCCATCGGCCATCGCGAGCCCGCCGCCCGCCACGTCGTCCGCGGCTTGGAAGAGCTCGATGCTTGAATGGTCGATGGATCCCTGATACACGCGATCCCCCTTAGCAAATCCCGTTCCCCACCCCGGTGTTTATTAAGAAATCGCGATCGATTCGTTCATCGAAACGACCGCTGCGCCCCTCTTTTTCGCGCAGCATGAGCGACTTGGGACGGGCTGCGGGCCGGCTGGAAATCCACGGTTTTCGCGCAGGCCGGCGGTCGTCGGCCAAAATTCCAGGAAAGGTTCGGCACACCATCCGATGGCATGACCGATGCTCCCCGAAGGGTTGCGCTCAAGGCGGGTGCCTTGCTGCCGCACGTCATGCTTCCCATTCCCAACCCTCAGAAAAATGCACTGTTTGAAGAGCTCCGAGATCAAGAAGTGGCTGACCGGCCAAGGCATGCATCACCAACCGCTGGCAGCGGGCGTCCCGATTGCCGGGGAGTATGAAATGCCGGCCGATCCTTCTTCCCGCCTGGCCCTCGCCGACAGTCTCGCCCGCTTGCTGACCAAGGACGGAACCAAGCTGATCGAGGTGATTCCCCCGAACGGCGCCTGCGATGCCAGGGACCAGCAAAAGCTCGATGCCTACCGATGCCAGCATCAGGAGGAACGCCCGATCGGGCTTGCCCCCGGTCACTTGTTCAAGAGCCGCGACCGCGATGAGTTTCCGCGGATGCTCTCGATGCTCCTGGGCTTCGGTCCCGCCTGGGGACTTTACGTGTATTCCGCCCCCTCCAGAACCACGCTTCTTGTGAATTCGCGGATCGACATCTGGTCGATCAAACGCGGGCTCCGCAACGAGCTCGGACGCTGGCTGCCCGCATCACGGGCCGCTTGATCCAGGCATCGCCCGGATTTACCGGCGCCAACTCCGGAACTTTCCCGGAGGTGGCGCCAACACGCCGGTCGGTTCAAGGATTCTGCCCTCGCACCGCGCGCGATACCGCGGAAATGATCAGGAGCGCGAGGAAGACGAAGAACAAGATCTTCGCGATTCCGGCCGCAGCCCCTGCGAGTCCGCCAAATCCCAATACGGCCGCGACGAGGGCCAGGATCAGGAATGTAATTGCCCAACTTAACATGGTGGTTCCTTTCGATTGCCGGCGGATTTGGAAGACCGGGGTGCTGCGCCGGCAGTTCCAGCACCCCGGGAAAATGGCTCGGTTCAAATCGTCCCCACCGCCGCCTCGAGTTCGGCAACGGTATCGATCACCTGGTCCAGGACGGCTTGCAGGGATTCCAGCTGTCCGGATGGCACCGACGGATCGATGATCACCTTGAGCAGCGCGTTCTTGAGCTCCTTCTCGCGGCGCAAGCATTCGACCAGCAGCGCGCGATTCCCCTCGCCGGATTCACCGGCCTGGACCTCCGACCACCACCGCTCGTCCTCATCCACGGACGCGGTCCGGACAGCTCCGCTTTCATCACGGAATCCGTCGAGCGATCCGGCGAGATGGTCGCGTTGCACCGCGATCGAGCGGAAAGCCGCGGCGATCCCAGGATCGCCGATGGCTCCCGCCGCGAGAAGATACCCTTTTGTCGACTTGGCAAAGCTGCCCAGTGCGTCGCGGAGCTCTGCACTGATCCTGGCATTTGCAGGGGCTTGAACGAGTGGCTCGGTTTCCATGCCAGCACCTATCGCAGCCGTCGTGCCTGCCTCGGCTGACCGCATCACCCAACCCACCTCAAGCAACTACTGGAGAGAAACTTACGATCCCGATTCGCAAGTCACCTTCACCTCAAGAGCATGACTTGGAGCCGGCGATCTGCGTGCAAACGGCAATCGAAATCGTGCGATCAACGACCCACGGAAAACCCTCCGTTCAAAAAATCACTGCCGGGCAAAAGAGATCCAAACGGGACCCCGGCGGGCAGGAAGAAAAAGTGGTCGGGGCGGCCAGATTCGAACTGACGACATCCTGCTCCCAAAAGGAACAATCCACTCGCAATCAACTGATTACCAGAACCCCCAATTCTGCTGATCATCCAATTTCCGGAGATTCTTGCGATTTTGGGGTCAATAAAGGCAGCACCCCTCGATGACGTAGGGACTGAGGTAGGGACGCCGATTGCCCGGCGCCCCCCTCGCAGATCCCGGCGTGCGGAACTACCGCACCGGGCTCCTCGGTGGACGCGCAGCCAGTGCGACGCCGGTCCTCGGTTGTTGGTTGGTTTCGATCCTGTCGCTTTCCTGGTCAGACGCAATGCGGGAGTCAGGGGCTTTTCCACGACCCGTGGCGGCGGCAGGTCCCATCCCGGCAGCCGGCGGCCGAACTGCGTCCAGGTCATCGAGCGCCGCTGGCTGCGGCGGTTCAACCACTTGTAGAGCAGCCGGTTCACCTCGCTCTGGTATTTCGCGGTCATCGACGAGTTGCCGATCACCCCGTAGTAGTTCCAGTAGCCGCGAAGCTTCCTGCGCAGCACCGCCAGCAGGTCGGCCAGCTTGCCACAACGCACCTTGCGGAGCCATTCCTTCATCGCCCGCAGGCTCGCACGGAACTTCCCTTTGTTGGTGCGCCGCTTGACGAACACCCAGTCGGGATTGCCCCGGGCTCGCGCCCAGTGGAAGTCGAAGCCGAGGAAGGTGAACTTCCCGCTCCGCTCCGGCATCCGCCGGTCGAAGCGCAACAAGGCGCTCTTCTCGGCGGCCATTTCCAGACCGAACTTCGCCAGCCGCCCGGGCAGCGCGCGCAGGTAGGCCCGCGCGTCTTCCTCCCGCTCGAAGCAAACCACGCTGTCGTCCGCATAGCGCCGGAAGAGCACGCGGCCCCTGCAGTGCTTGCTCACCACCTTCGCGATCCATTGGTCCATGACGTGGTGCAGGTAGATGTTGGCGAGGACCGGGGAGATCACCCCGCCCTGGGGCGTGCCCGTCGCCGGGTGCGCCACGCGGCCTTCATCCATCACTCCGGCCTTGAGCCATTTCACGATCAGGCGGATCAGCGGACAATCCGCGATGCGCTCCTCTAACATGCGTACCAGCCAACCGTGGTCGACGTGATCGAAGAACCGGAGCGCAGCGGAGATAGCCCGCCTGACTGCTTCAAATCCGCGGGCAACCTCCGGATATCGGCCTCCACGACCCAGCGGTAGCCACTGCCCTGTAGGTCCTCGCGCAGCTCTTGCGAGCCTTGGCGGGCACCCCGTCCGGGCCGGTAGCCGATGCTTTCATCGTGGAAGTCCTCTTCCCAGATCGCCTCCAGGATCCGCCGCACGGCGTGCTGCACGATCTTGTCCTCCAACACGGGGATGCCCAGCGGACGGAGCTTTCCTCCGCTTTTGGGGATCCACCGCCGCTTGACCGGAGTGGCGCGGTAACGCCCCTCCGCCAAGCGCTTTTCCAAGGCCGCGAGGTTCGCCTCGAGGTCCTCCGCATACCCCGCATGGGTCACGCCGTCGACTCCCGACGCGGCCTTGGCCCGGAGCGCGTGAAAGGACTCCCTCAACATCCCGCGGTCCAGCAGGCGCGACAGCGACCGGAAGCGGTGCCCCGGTGAGCACCGCGCCTTCGCACCTAGTGCGGACAGGGAGCGTGACACGCTTTGAGCGGGAGTATTCCTTTCCCTCGCGTGGGTGCTTTGTCCGCTTTGTCCATCCGCCCGCCCCTTCGCCATGTGACCGGCTCTCCCGTCCCGGACTACTATGGGCGGGGCTGACTCCCGGTCTCCCTGAACGACTCCTTCGTTTCGTCGGAAGCCGTCGATCCGCTTTCGCGGAATGGAGGCCGGGCCTCCCGAGTTCAAGGTGCCGCCCTCCTCAGGGCGGTCATCCGTTCGCTTCTCTACCTGCGTGCCACGGTCTAGGGTCGACCCCGGTGGAGTCCCGGAGCCCTCGCCAAGGCGGGCCACGGGATGCTGGATCTCGTCAAACTGGCGGAAGCGACTTCGCCAGTGCTCGTGCTGGATCGCGCGGTAAATGGAGAACAGCCAATGGGCTCCGAGCGCGGCCCAGTCGCACAGGGTCTTGTGGAGGAAGGCCACGGCCGGGCGTGCGAAGATCTCCGCCTGACGTTAATACGGCAGGTGGCAGACGAAGCGCTTGTCGATGGTCTCGGCGATCAGGCCGGGCGCGGCGAATCAGAGATCCAACAAGCACGGCGACAGCGGCGCGACGACGGGCTTGGGCAGCACGTCGCCCTTGCGGACGTACTTGCCGCGGACCAGATGGAGTCGACGATCGAGGAAACGCTCGTCTACATGAACTACCGCGCGACATTCTCAACGGCATCTTCTACATCATCCGTTGCGGCGGGGGCTGGCGGATGATGCCCAATGACCAGCCCCACCGGAAGACCAGCTACCACTACTTCCGCCTGTGGGTCAAGCAGGGCACTGGGAGTGGAACCATCACGCCATCCGGGACCTGGCCCGGCTCAAGCTCGGTAAAAAAGCCCCGACCGCTGCAATCCTCGATAGCCAAAGCGTTCGCACAGCTAGCCAACCCGGACTTCGTGGCTTAGATGCGGGTAAGAAAATTACAGGAAGAATGAGACACGTCTTGGTAGGCACCCTCGGATTCATCCTTTCCCTGAAGGTGACTCCCGCCGACGTGCAGGACCGCGACGGAGCCCGCCTGCTGAAAGCTGTCCTAACCACCGCCTATGGCTGGCTCAAGCTGATCTGGGCGGACGGCTGTCCTTTGGGGAGACCAACAGCATGACAGGACCGGTCCGAACATGCTCACGGTCTTCCCAAGTTCAATCCGGAGGCAGACGGCTAGGGTTACACACCGCAGATTGGATGGGTCAGGCGAATCACAGGGGCGAGTGAAACGAATACATTCATATTGATATTCTACTGACGTTTGAATTACGCATCAAGGCATCCCGCATAATCCCGGCATTCGCACAGCTCACTATCTTCAGCTAGGCGGTTAATGTTGAAACTTTTGGGAGAATCGGACCGAATTGTGGCGGAGCTAGGCGTTCAGGACCTGGCCGACAACCGCCCGTCGAAACCGTGCTTCCGAAACCCTGCCCTATCTTGCCTACTTCGTTCGTTCTTACCGTGGCCGTGGCAAGCCTCGGGTCTTTAGAGCGTCTCCACTCGGCCACCGACCGGTATTGGAATCCCGGGGGCGACGGGATCTGGGGAACCAGCCCCGGAGACAAGAATTGGAACATCACCCCAGGTGCCGTGTCCGGAAACACCACATGGCCGAACACCAACGAGGACGTCGCCGTGTTTCAGGACGCCCTCGGCGGCACCGTCACGGTCTTCACTCCTATCCAGACAATCGGCATCGTTCAGAATGGTGCGGACTACACGATCAATGCGAACTCGATCACCCTCGCCGCCAATTCCACGAGCCAGCCCTTCATCCATGTCGGAAACGGGGAACTCACGATCGATTCTGTATTGGCCGGATCCGACGGCCTCATCAAAGCGGGCACAGGAAACCTCATCCTTTCGAATACCAGCACCTTCACCGGCGGGACACGGATTGACGGCGGCACCTTGACGCTTACCGGAGCGCTTGCAGCCACATCCGTGGAGATCGCGACAGGGACCAGCTTGCTGGATGTATCCGGCGGTCTCGCCGATGATGTTGAACTGATCAACGCGGGGTCCCTTGTCATCAATACTTCCGAAACCGTTGCAACCTATGTCCAGCAGGTTGGGGGAAACCTGGCCGGACCTGCATCGCTCACTGCCACGACCGGTGCCACCCTCCATGGCGGCACCATTTCCGGGAGCTTGGCGGGCGACGTCACCAGTACCGGCACGGTGCTGATTTCCGGCACGCTGGACGGTGATTCCTTATCGATTACCGGCGGAACCTTGACGGTGGACGGCGCTGCCGCCGCTTCGGTGATCGCGATTTCCACCGCCGCCTCATTGGCCGTCACGAATGGCGGTCTCTCCTCCTTGGCCTCTCTCGTGAATGCCGGGACGCTCACCCTCGGGGCAGCTGAAGGCATCAGCGCCTATGTTTCCTCGGGCGGGACCCTGGCGGCCGGTGGAGGAATGCTTTCCAGCAACACTAGCCACCTCCTCGACGGCTCCTCGGTCGCAGGTTCACTGGAGACCGGTTCACTGACCAGCGAGGGCATCGTCACGGTCAGCGGCGATGTCGCGGCTGACTCCATTTTCATTACCGGTGGCACACTCACCAATACCGGCACCTTCGGCACCTCCTCCACCCTTCTGGATATCGGCTCGGGGGCCACCTTTGCAGCTATGGGCAGCCAGCACTACGCCTCGCTGACCACTTCCGGCAGCGGTGTCGGCACCTGGCAGGGCGATCTCGGAAATACCTCCTCCATTGCTCCTGGTGGCGGCAGTTTCGGCACACTTGCCGTCGCGGGTAATTTCCAGCAAAGCGCCACAGGTACGCTGGAGTTGGACCTCTCCCGCTTCCAACACGATCTGCTGGCGGTCTCCGGTGGCGCTACCTTCGGCGGCATGCTCGAGCTGAATCAACTCGGTGAGTCACTCGCCTCCTATGTGCCGATCCAAGTGGTGGATGCCGGCTCCTACACGGGGAACTTCTCCTCGCTGGTCTCCAATCTCGATGGCGTGGTCTGGTTCAATCCCGGCAATGGCACCGTCACCCTGATCTCCGGCGCGGACGGCACCTCTTCCCCCAGCGGCGGCACCGCCAACCAGCGCTCGGTCTGGATCTCGCTCTACGATGACGTGATCGATCCCGGCGTGACGAATGTCACTTGGGGGCCATCAGGTCTTTCCATTACCAGCGGCATCGCCGATGGGGAAAACCCGGACCTGCTGTGGGACCTGGCTGCGAGCTTTTCACCCAATGGCCTCAATGGTGCGGTGCTCGATCGCCTTTCGCCCGAAGTCTATGCGGGGCTCTCCGACTACGCGGTCCTCGCCACCCGCACCCACCAGCGCAGCGCGCTTTCCGCCCCGGCATTCCCCCATTCCCCTACCCCCACAAACGGGACGGGTTCAAAGGGCGGCACCGGCTCCGGCGCGAAGGGCTCACCCGTCGCCGGTTCTAATTTCAGCGGATGGGAATTCTTCGCCGCCGCGGATGCCTTCCACCTGGAGACCAATTCTTCGCCGAACCAAGCCGACTACGACCTTACGGGAGGCGGCTTCTTGTTGGGTGCCAGAACCACGCTGAATGACCGACTTCAGTTCGCCAGCTATGTCGGTGCCGATTGGGGTGACATCGACGGCGACCTCGTCAATGCCGATGCCAGCGGTTGGTCGGCGGGCCTCATCTTCCAGGCTCTCCTACACGGGCGCACCGGCACGCGACTTACTGCCGCGCTGTCCCATGGCCAATATTCTTTCGATGGCACCCGTCAGAGCGTCTCCGCCACCGCCCTCGGCTGGTCCCCGGGCGGAGTCGACATTCCAGATGTAGATAGCTCGGCCACCGAGTTGTTCTTGGGGGTAGACGGGACCGCCTGGCAAAACCGGAATGTCCGTATCGTCCCCTCGATGGGGCTTCGCTATTCAACGTCCAGCATGGACGGCTTCCGCGAACTCACCTCGTCCGCGGCCGGCGCGCCCGTCGCGCTGAACGTCGGTAGCGATAACTACGACACCTTCCTCGCTGAAGCCGGCATCGCGGCTGAAGCGGACATCAATGACCAGCTCTCCTTGAAAGGTGAGATCGGCTTCAATGCCAGCCTCGGCGAAGATTCCCATGTCCTCAGCTCCTCGTTCGTCAAGGGCAGCCGCCCGTTCCAGGTCGCGGCCCAAGGCATGAATGACGACCTGCTGTTCATCGGTTTCGGCACGGTGTACCGTCCTGGCGACACCGTCAGCATCGGCGTGGCATGGCGCTCGGAATTCCGCCAGGACTGCGATGCTTCGCAGAGCTTCAGCCTCTCCACCTCGCTCCGGTTCTGAACAAAGCGCCCCCTTCCCGGAAATCATCCGTCCAATCAGCCCATACCGGAAAGCCATGTCAGCCCGCTCCTTCTCCCGCCTTGCCCGTTCTTTCATAAAAACCGCCGTGATCGGGGTGCTGGCGCTTGCCGCCCTCCCGCTTTATTCCCAGACCCTCACCCAACGGTGGTCGAATCTCGTCGCCGACGCCGCCTACCCAAACATCGAAGGCAGGGTCGTGAGAACCGGTCCGGATCGGCAGGTGGTGACCGCGCTCAACACGTATTCCTCGTCAAGCTACGACGACGTGCTCGTCATCAAGTCCGATGCTTCCACAGGTGCCAGGATCTGGCAGAGTGCTTCAAATCCTCCCGCCAACTACGGGGACTTTGTGACGGGCATGGCCATCGATAGTGCGGGCGACGTCATCGTTGTCGGCGGACGGAATTCCTATTTGAACTACAAGCCAAGATTCTTCTCGGCCAAGTACTCCGGGGTGGATGGATCGGTGCTCTGGGAGCGGATCTTCCTGGTCAACAACCATGCCTCATTTTCCGGTGTCGCCGTGGACTCTCAGGACAACGTCATCGCGGTCGGCACCACCCGCACCAACGACTCGTCTCCGATCGCTTCGGACTTCGTCACCTACAAGTTCTCTTCCACCACGGGCGAGACGCTGTGGATGAACCAGTATTCCACCAGCGGGGCATCCACCACCACTGACTTTGCCAAAGCAGTGACGCTGGACGCCGCGGACAACGTTCTCGTCACCGGTTATGGCAACAACCGCGGATCACTTCAAGCGGTTATCCTCAAGCTGGCCTCGACCGATGGCAAGGTGCTATGGAACCAGGTGAGGTTGGACTCGGGCGGCAGCACCTCGGGCGAGGACATCGTGGTCGATTCCTCAGGCGACGTGCTCGTCGCCTGCAGCACCAGCCAAGGCCGTGGAGGCTTCCGAACCGTCAAATACAGGGGCAGCGACGGAACCGAGCTGTGGGTGAATCACCACGAGAGTGATCAGATCGACGTCCCAAGCTGTCTCGCCGTCGATCCTTCGGGGAATGTCGCCGTCACCGGTCACACCTACGCGGGGACAGCCAACGACGACATTCTCACCCTGTACATCTCCGGCAACAGCGGGAGCACGCTTTGGACACGCACCTACGACGGTGGGATCACTTCCGGTGGCCTGATCAAGGACGACCACGGTCTGGCCGTGCGCTTCGATCCCTCCGGCAATCCGGTTGTGGCCGGCTCTTCCAACAACGCTTCCGGCAATGGCCCGGACACGATGGTGCTGAAATATGCCGCGGCAAACGGCAACACCCTCATCCAGCAGCGGATCGCGGTGAGTAATGGCGACGACAATCCGCTCACCAAGGACTCGCTCGACGTCGGACACGGACACGTAACGGTGACAGGCCGCCACTATGCCAGCGGAGGCCTGTACCGAGCCTTCACCTTCCGTCTCAATGATCCTGTTGATCCGGCCGTCACGACACTCGCAGCCGGGCAAGTGGGTTCCACGACCGCGCGGCTGCGCTCGGACGTCCAGCCCCATGGCTACGCCACCACCGTGCGCTACTTCTACGGCACTGCGGCGTCGGCTCTCACCCTTTCCACCCCGGCGCGCTCCGTAGGGAACGGTTTCGCGGAGGTAGAGGACGAGGAGACACTGAGCGGCCTCCTGCCTGGCACCACCTATTTCTACCAGGCCCGGGCGACCGGCAACTCCCAGACCGTCCAGGGCGAAACTCTCACATTTACCACTCCTAGTAATGACGCAACCCTCGCTTCTCTGGGCGTGAGCACCGGCGCGCTTCAGCCCGCCTTCTTACCTTCCACCACAGGCTACACTATCACGCTGCCCTTTGCAGTCACCACCCTTTCCGCCACCCCGACCACGACCCACCCCGCGGCGACCCTCACGATGAATTCCACCCCGCTGGCGAGCGGGGCTACCAGCGCGCCGTTCCCGCTGCCGGTGGGGAACACGATCATCAACACCATGGTCACCGCTGAAGACCTCATTACCACCCGCGCCTATTCCATTGCCGTCACCCGGGTGCCGGAAAAATATGTCTTCGCTGCAGCCACTGATGTTCCGGTGAACGCGCCCGGCTTCACCGCGACCGGCCTTGCCGCCGAGATCGAACTCGCCTTCGCCCCGGCAACCGGCACCGACCTCACGATGATCGACAATACCGGCTTGGGGTTCATCACCGACCGCTTCTCGAACCTCCAACACGGGCAGGAAATCATCCTCAGCCATGGCAACGCCCGATATCGCTACGTGGTCAATTACTACGGCGGTGACGGCAACGATCTGGTCCTCACTTGGGCGAATCGTCGTCCTTACGTATGGGGCTACAACAACGCCGGCCAACTCGGCCTCGGCACCACCGTCGATGCCACGGTCCCCACGGCCCTCGCCACCGGCAGCGCGCTGGATGGTAAAACGATTCTGTCCCTCGCCACCGGATACGGGCATACCCTCGCGCTGTGTTCCGATGGCTCGCTCTTTGCCTGGGGCTCCAACAGCCGGGGCCAACTCGGTAATGGTAGCGCCACCGGCGGCTCCTCCCGGTCGCTCGTGCCCGTGGAAATCACCGGCTCGGGAGCCTTGGCCGGCAAACGGATCATCGCCATCGCCGCCGGCACTCTTCAGAGCTTCGCGCTTTGTTCGGACGGCTCGCTTGCAGGCTGGGGATCAAATCAATGGGGACTTCTTGGCGACGGCACTTCAACCGATCGCAATCTTCCCGTGGCCGTTGACACCACCGGCTTCCTCGCCGGCAAGCAGATCATTTCCGTCTCCACCGGCGAGTATCTCACCCTCGCGCTTTGTGCCGATGGATCGATTGCCGGCTGGGGAAACAACATTCGCGGTGCGCTCGGCTCGACGGCACCAGGCACCACCTCCACTCCCGTTGAGGTGACGCGCAACGGAGCGCTTCTCGGCAAACAGGTCCGCTCCGTCATCGCGGGGGCGGATGCATTCGCCATCTACCGCTGCTCGGACGGAACGGCCGCCGGCCTCGGCTGGAACAACTCCGGGCAACTGGGCAACGGCAACACTTCCGATGCCTCCGTTCCCGTCCGCGTCGTGACCTCGGGCATTTTGTCCGGCAAGTCCCTCCGCATGGTGTCCCCTGGCAATCATCATTGCGTGGCTTTCACCACCGATGGCACCGCCGTCACCTGGGGTGAGAACATCCTCGGCACCCTGGGTGACAACAGCACGGTGAATCGTTCGAGCCCTGTGGCCGTTCAGTCGAGCGGCGTGCTGCAGGGCAAATCGATCGTCAGCGTGAACGGCAGCTACTTCAACAGCGCCGCCCTTTGCGCGGACGGCACCTTGGCCATCTGGGGCTATGGCGGTAGCGGCGCGCTCGGCAATGGCTCGACCACCACCAGCAATGTCCCCGTCGCCGCGAATCCTCCCGCCACCGGTGAGAAGTTCACTTATCTTTCGCAGGGTTCCTCCGCCACGCACTACGTCGCCCTCGCCGCGGTGCCGCTGTCCAATGACTCGTCCCTCGCATCACTCGATCTGTCCGCCGGCTCGCTCCAGCCTGCGTTCTCCCCCGGCACCACCAACTACTCCACCACGGTGGACAGCGGGCTCGTCTCGCTGACGGCTACCCCGACTACCAACAGCACCTACGCCACCGTCGCCGTGAATGGGGTCACCGTTCCGACCGGTGCCGCCAGCCAGCTTCTCGCCATTCAGCCCGGGGACAATCCTGTCGAGATTGTCGTGATCGCGGAAACCGGGGTCACTACCACCTACTCCGTCACGGTTCATCGTCCGCCACTGGTCGCAGACTTCGATTCGCCCGGCGACATCGGCACCGTCCAGACGGACTATTCGGCCCGCGGCAATACCGTGGAACTTTCCCTCGGCTTCATTCCCGCGCCCGGCACCGTTCTCACGGTCATCGACCTTACCGGACCCGGCCTCATCGACGGAGAGTTCGGAAACCTTACCCAAGGTCAGCATGTCGTCCTCGTCCACGACGGCACCGGTTACGAATTCGTGGCGAACTACTACGGCGGCACCGGCAACGACCTGGTACTGCAGTGGGCCGCCACCCGAATTGCCACTTGGGGCGCGAATCGCCACGGTCAGCTCGGGAATGCGACGTTTGACGACGGCCTCGTTCCATCGCCCGTGGAAAACTCCGGCGTTCTGGCGGGCCGCACCACCACCGAAGTGGCCGCCGGCTACCTCCACAGCATCGCGCTTTGCTCGGACGGCACCCTCGCCTCCTGGGGTTACAATGTGAACGGTCAGCTTGGAAACGGTGGCACAGCCAGCGAATCGATCCCCCTCGAAGTGGATCGCGGCGGCGTGCTGGCGGGCAAGACGATCATTGCCGTGGCCGCGGGCTCCTTCCACAATCTCGCGCTCTGCTCGGACGGCACGCTCGCGGCGTGGGGGTACAACAATCACGGTCAGCTCGGTATTGGCAATACCACCATCTGCCGCGTTCCCGCGCTCGTGGATGCCAGCGGCGCGCTCGCGGGCAAACGCATTGTCGGTATCGCCGCCGGGGCCTACCAGAGCTACGCTTGGTGCACGGATGGCTCGGCCCTCGCCTGGGGATTCAATGACGATGGCGAGCTGGGCGACGGGACCCGTGCCAGCACCTCCATCCCCGTTGCGGTCGATGCCAGCGGTGCCCTCTCGGGCCGGCGGATCACCTTCATCGCCGCCGGCCAATACCATGCGCTGGCACTGTGTGAAGATGGAACTCTCGTCAGCTGGGGATACAACGAGCACGGCCAGCTTGGAAACCAATCCACCGTGGCAAGTGACACGCCGGTGACCATCAGCGGCCTCGGCGGGCTGGCCGGCAAGACTGTCTCGCGCCTCTCCGCCGGCAGTGCTCACAGTCTCGTGGCCTGCACCGATCACAGTCTGGTCTCATGGGGCTGGAATGCCAACGGCCAGCTAGGCTTTGCCTCTGGTCCGGACAACACCCTGCCGGTAGTTATTTCCCCTACGCCCGGCTCCCTTCTGTCGGCCACCGGCATCGCCACCGGCAACTTCCACAGCCTCGCATGGTTCGCCGATGGCACTCTCTCCGCCTGGGGCGGGAACGACAACGGTCAACTAGGCGACGGAAGCACCGTGGGCCGCTCGTCCAGCGCCCCGGTGGATCAATCCTCATTCGGTTCCGCGGCACGCGTTATCTTCGCCTCCAGCGGCTCCTCATCGTCCCACAACCTTGTCGTAATGGGCGTCCCTCACTCCGTCGACCCTCCTGCCACTTCGTCCGTTGCAAATCCAGCGTTTGCCGAGGGTGCCTCCGACTCGGACGAAGATCAGGACGGAATCCCCGCTCTTATCGAATATGCCTTCGGGCTGGACCCCGAGAGAAGCGATCCGGGAAAGCTTCCCCAGCTCAGGCACGAAGCGGGAGGGCTCCTTTTCCGCTTTACCACACCTCCAGGGGTACGAGGAATCATCTATGGTGCCGAATGGAGCACAACGCTTGGCCCCAATGACTGGTTGCCGATCCCCGACACTGGTGAAGGAGATGAACATGTCTTCGTCATTCCAGCCTACCCGCGCGCGTTTATCCGGCTCACAGTGAATCCAGAATAGCTGAATTCCCTACCGACACCCTAACGCACTTTAAATAATGCCGTAGCCGTTTCGAACGGCTGTCTGATACGTTCCGGGTATAGCAACGCTCTCGATCGACCTGCGCGAAAGAATCCTCAAGGCCTACGACCGCGGGGATGTCACACGCGACCAAGTGGCCCGCCGTTTCGAAGTTTCGCTTGGGATGGTCAAGAAGCTCCTCCAGCAGAGGCGCCACGCCGGAGACGTCGCGCCGCAGCACCACCGCAGCGGGCGCAAGCCGAAGATCGAGGCTTCGCACCGCCTGCATGACCATCGAAGGCGCAACCAACGCCGAGGTGTCTCGAGCCTACGTGAAGGAGGTCCTGCTGCCGATCCTCAGACCCGGTGACATCCTGGTGATGGACAATCTCAGCGTGCACAAGGATTGACGCGCGCTTGAAATGCTCGCCGCCCGCGATGTGGAGGTGCGTTTCCTGCCGCCGTGTTCTCCCGACCTCAATCCGATCGAGCCGATGTGGAGCAAAGTGAAGAACCTGCTCCGTGGCGCCGAGGCCCGAGACAACGACCAGCTGCTGCTGGAGATCGGGAAAGCCCTGTCCCGCGTCACCGCATAGGACGCCGCCCATTGAATTGCCCATTGCGGCTATGGATCTATTTAAAACACTCTAAGCGCCATTCAGGAATGACCGTCTATGCGGCGGCGGGTCAGGGCGAGCGTACCAGCAAGGCCGAAGAGGGCGGCGGTGGAGGGCTCGGGGACGGGAACCAGAGACAATTCGTTCGCAAAGAAGGAAAAGTATCTCAGGTCTGTGCTGAAGGAAATCGGCGTGAGATTTTGAGCTGTTCCTGTAAATGTGATGCTGTCGAAGGTCCCGGCATTGTATAGTGTTGTTCCCGGGGACCCCATCTCTCCTGCAATCAGTCCTGCCGTAACGCTGACCCCGGGTGACCAGCTCAAGTGCGGATAATCTTCCCAAGGTCCGACGACAATTCCTCCGGACATCATCGCGGAGGCGGGATCGGTGCCACCGCTCAGGCCTCCAAACTCGAACGAATAGTCGGACAGGCTGTTGGGTTGGCCTTGGGTGGCGGCACGGTAATCCAGATCAATTACGAAACCCGACGTTACCGGCTCCAGTTGAAAAACCATGCCCGGTGCCGCCCGGACGGTAAAAGCAAGAGTGTCGCCCGCTGAAATCGTCACCGTGCCGGGAACCGACCCCAGAGTGTAGGCTCCGAATCCGTCCAAAGGATTAATGCTGTTGCGATTCACTCCTGTGACAAATCGGGGGGCGCCACCTGTGCTGATGTCGCGAGTTTCCACGGAGGTAATAACGATCTCGGGGAACGCCACAAGTGCCGCTTGGGCGGGAGCCGTCAGGCACGGGGCGAAGAAGAGAATGGCGGCGGGGAAACGTTCTTTCATGGCGGGTTGGCGTTGGTGGAGAATCAGGCGGTTTTGCGGCGGCGAACCAGGGCCAGTGCCCCGGCGAGGCCGAAGAAGGCGGCGGTGGAGGGCTCGGGGACGATCGAGACCGATCCGTTTCCCGCCACGAAGGTCGATACGATTGATCCTCCGTCGTAAGCCCCCACCGAAAGCAGCGCGATATCCATTCCCTCCCCGAACTCAAACGAGGACAAATCCTCGGGCAGGCCGGGAACGCTCAGCGCACCCGTGCTCCGGTCCTCGATGCGGAAAATGATGTCATGGAAACTCCAGCCGGTATTACCGTTGAGATCCGCTCCGGTCGAGGTGATGTGGGCGGAGAGAATGTTGTAACCGCTAGGATGTTCCCACATCCGGATGTAGTTTCTCCACGTCGGTGTCTGGGGGCTGAGGTTCTGATCGAAATCCCCGTAAGGTTTGCTCTCGATGGAAAAATCTCCGATTTGCACGGTGGCGGAGAGGATCGGGAAGACGTACTCATGGTTGTTCGTCTCCGTACTAACCAGTGTGGGAGCCACCGACGTATCGACGACGATCCGGCCGTTCATCGGCTGCCCGTTGTAAGAGGCGAATCCCCCACCGTTTTTCACGCCGGTGAACTCGTAGGTGACAATCGCCGCCATGGCGGATGCGCCGGCGAGGGCACAGGCTGGGAGGATGCCCGCAGCAAGAACATAAAGCGGGTTTTTACGGGAAAGGCAAGAGGTGGGCAGTCTGGGGTGTCTCATGGTGTTGTAACAGGTGGAAGCCGATTCCCGTTGTTAGAAATGGCCCGAGGATGATAGACATTGGCCTCCACCGCGGAATCCCCTGAACAGGGGATCGTCGCGTTCTCCTCAGGGAACCGAAATGGCCGCGCCCCAGCCCATGAGAAAACATCCTCCCCATGAACTCCTCCCCCACCTGCCGCCGGCAGCGGTGATGATGCCGCGGTGGTAGTGGGTCTCGGCCACCGTGTTCGTCTTCCGGCCGAAGAATGCGGGTACCCGCTATCCGCTGCTCAGTTCTGCTCCACCCAGTAGAACATCTTCGGTGGAGCCGGACTCGGCGGCCCGAAGGGGATCTGCATCTCCGTACCGTTCCCCGGGTGCGTGGACACCACCTCCGCCGTAGCACGGTCCAGCGTCGTGCTTCGCTTCAACGTGTAGGTCTCCCCCGTTTCCGTCGCCACCGTGATGGTTCCGCTGGTCGCGGAACTGAACTCCACCTTTGACTCCAGCACATCCGGCACCGAACGGAACGTCGCCTTGAACACGGCGTCGCTGTAGTCCTCGAAATTGACTTGGAAAAAAACCGAATCCTCCACCCAGGCACGGCCAGGGTTCATGTGGAACGTCTTCGGAACACGCCCGCCGAAGTCCGTCCGCACGTCCACGATCGCCTCCACCTTTCCTCCGATGTCGGTGTAGATGCCATACTCCCGGGGCGTCCCTGTCCGGGAGCCGATGAACACCACCGAGCCGTCCTTGATCTGAAGGCTGGTATAGCTTGCGAAATCCCCCGTGCCTCCCGGCACCGGGGTGAACGTGTCCGCCACGACGGACAGTTGTCCTCCAGTCATCTTGTAAATGCGGGGCTGTCCCACGCCTCCGCCTCCCGAGAATGCAACATCCGAACCGTTCCTGACCGCTCCTCCCAAGGGTGTTCCGAGCACCCCGCCACCCGGTGCGGGAGTATCGTCATCCACGATCGCCTGGATGCTTCCGTTCCACCTGTAGATACCTGCCACACCGCCAGTGCCGGCGGCCTGGAAGATGACCTCCCCGGCATCCGCGAAGGGCAAGGCGGCGAGATTGAAGCTGTTAAAAGTGGACTGTCTGCCGGGAATTGTGTCCCCCTGTTTCGCGATCAGCGTTGCGCTGCCGTCCTGCCAGTACATCAGTGCGGACGGGAGCACCGGATCGTTGGAGGGGCGGATGTAGAAGGCGATGTTGCCGCTCGAGGGATCCATGGTCCCTCCGGCGATTCCGTTGTGAGGTAGCGGCGTGGGATAGCCGGGAAAGACAGAGTTCCGGTCGATGATCCGCGTACCGCCCGGCATCTGGTAGATGCAGTCGTAGTAATTGTTCGGCCGCCCGGCCATGTGGTTGGCCATGCCATAGATGGCATAGCTGGTGCCCGTTTTTCCGATGACATACATGCCCGTCAAGGTCGCGTCGTCATACTCTTCGCCGTTCTCCGCGATCAACGTTCCG
Source organism: Neoluteolibacter marinus (assembly GCF_014904755.1). GTDB lineage: Bacteria > Verrucomicrobiota > Verrucomicrobiia > Verrucomicrobiales > Akkermansiaceae > Haloferula > Haloferula marina. The sequence continues at coordinate 87,825 of NZ_JACZFQ010000020.1, read as the reverse complement.
TTCCGGTAGATGCCTGCCGGCGGGCCTCCCGTGCTGGAATCAAACTTCCGGTAGAGAGCCTGCCCTCCGGATACCCACGGGGGCTGCATGGCGAGGGTGAAATGGGGAGGCGCGGTATCGATCTCCTCCAGTTCCACCACAATCCCGGCCTCCGCGACGGCTACGGCTGAAAATGCGATGAACGGGAGGCAAAGCCCCCGGGTCATCATGATCTTTCACCCTCGCGCCCAGCCGAAACCATAGGGCTGACCGAACCGAGGTGCCCCGCGTGCAAATGACCGGCGACCCAATCGTTGCTCATATGTCATGAGAACAGGATCCCGGTTTTCGGGAATCCCGTCCAGCCGCTTTGCATCGGCACCCAGGGCCCCCTCATTTTGGATGGCTGCAAGGGGTAGGGTCGGACGTCCCCGGCCGACCGCAACGGTTCCCGCCGGCAGGCCCTTCCCTCGCATCCCGGCCGACCGGGGACGGTCGGCCCTACCCGCGCTGCCGCGCGACTCGCTGAAACCAAGCGGATCCAAAATGAGGTCACCCTGCGTCGGCACCCCACACGCTTCGAAAAGATCCGATTTTCCGGCGAACCATTTTTCGCTCCGGGACGGAAGTAGGATGATGAGACTCGTCAAACACTTGGGCATCGCGGGTATATCGCTGGTTCCCCTCTGGTGTCAGGCCGCCCCCGGAGATCTGGATGCTTCCTTCGCCCCGATCGTGAGAAACGCGGTTCCGCCCGGTTCGGTGCGGGCTTTGCCGGACGGGAGTTTTCTCCTCGGCAGCTCGTGGGAGGGATTCGATCGCATCGACGGCATGCCGACGGGCGACCGGATCCTGCTCGGTCCCGATGGCGAGGTGTCCGGCGAGCCGGTTCCCGGCTTCCTGGAGCCGCTGGGAAACCTGGCGTTGATCGACGGCATTTCAACCAGCGCATCCCGGGACTGGTTTTCACTGGGCAATGGCGAGTGGCTGATTCCCGATGAGGCCGACGGGTGGTTGAAGAGGCACGCGAACGGAACCCTCGTTCCTTTTCCTACCGCGCTGCCAGGGGGCCAGCAGATCGTTCCCCAGTTCGTGGCCGGTGACCGTTTGTGGGTGATCCGGACCGGGGGTGCACAGAACTTCGCGGAGATCCGCGACCGTTCGGACGGTGCGATCGATCCTTCGTTCCAGCCGTCCGCCGATTGGCCGGACCAGCCTCTCCAGCTCATACCCGCCACGGGAGGAGGGGCGTGGGTGATGGGGGGAGATTCCTCCCCGCTCCTTTTGGCCAGCTGGTATGGCGGGGACAAGGCCAACGTGATTTTCCGGATCGCGGGTGACGGCTCTTTCGATGAAACGGTCAGCCTTGTGGAGGTCAATCATTACACCCGGCCCTCGTTGTCTCCCGCCGCCGACGGTTTCCGGGTGGTGACGGGCCGCGATAGTAGGTTTTTCCTTTACTACGATTCGGCTGAAACCCGGACCATCGACTGGTATGACGACGGGGCGGCATCCACCCGGAGGATGAGCTTCGTGTTCCCGCGCGGCCGACCCTTCACCTGGGCGGAAGATGCGACCGGGGCGGTGGTGTCGGTGGGGCGCGACGGGCGTTTGCAACGTTTCACCGCCACGGATACGACGGACACGTCTTTTGTCAGCCCCGGCCGGGCGCGGTCGGTGATCGCCTTGCCGGACGGCAAATTGCTGGTGGACGGCACGCGCCGTTTGCTTGCGGACGGGCAGCCCGATCCGGATTGGCACGTGTCCAATCCGACCGCGCCGGGACAGGTGCGCTCGATCCAAGCGCTGACGGACGGCAGGCTGTTGGTCACGGGGCGTTTCTCGTCGTTCGAGGGAGCGGCGGAGCGGGATCTCGTCATGCTGAATGGCGACGGGTCCGCCGATCCGGGGTTTGTCGCCGACCCGCGGGCCGCCTTCCCCGTTTCCGCCGCGTTTTCCGGCGGTGCGGTCTATGTGGTGACCGAGTATCCGCTGAACTTGCCGGGTGGAAGTGTATCGAATCTCGTCAAGCTGGGTCCTGGCGGAGGGCTCGATGAAACCTTCGACGCCGAAGAAGGCACACAACTTTGGGGCGGCCGGTTCACCCAGGTTTTCGCCCAACCCGGGGGCGGGCTGATCGCTGTGAGAAGGAGCGAGACGGAGATTCCGATGGAAACCGTGTTCTTTTTGGATGCCACGGGGACGGTGCAGGCACGACTTCCTTCCTCAATGTCCCGGCTCGGGCGGACAGTGCTCCCCTTGTCGACGGGCGGATGTGTCGTGGGACCGGTGATCCATGGGGCCGACGGCACGCAGCTTCGCCAACTCGGAGGGTCGGCGGAACTCAACCCGGTCTGCGAATGGCAGGGTGGCGTCCTTTTCACGGAAACCCGCCCATCGGATCCGGCACGACAGCGCCTGAGGTGGTGGCGGGATGACAGATGGGTGGCCGGCTTCGCCGCACCGCCGCTGACGGGAGGCCAAGGTATCCTCCATGCGACGGAAGGAGACGAAGGCACGCTCTATCTGGCGGCGAATTGGGTTGGCATCGGCTGGCGGATCCGCCGAATGTTGCCGGACGGGTCGATCGACGAAGCGTTCGCCGCCCCGGAGTGGAGGTTCCGGGTGCGGAGGGACGCAGGCACTTGGAGGGTCGCGGGAAGCAGCGGGCTTGAGAACTTCGATCCGGCGAGCTGGGACAGGGGCGTCATTCCATCCGACTGGGCGTTTCATCCCGGCACCTCGAAGCTGTGGGTGGGAGGCTCTTTCAATCTCGTCGATGGCCATGCCCGGGACGGGATCGCCCGTCTGGAGGCAGGCGGCGTGTCTCCGCCCTCGGGGGAACCCCGCACCGCCTACGATTCGTGGGCTATCGCCATGGAGCTTGGCGAAAGTGGTCCGGAAGACGACGACGATGGCGACGGGGTCGTCAACGCGCTGGAGTTCCTTTTCGGCTCCGATCCTCACCAGGCATCCGAAGGGACGCGGGTTGATGTCGGGGGCGAGATGGCGGTCTTCAATTATCCGGTCAGTCTTGAGGCCCTTGACTCGACCCACGAAGTGGAATTCAGCGAAGATCTAGTAGGTTGGGAAACCGCCGATGAAACCAACGCGCTTCTCACCGCCAGCCCGGAAGACGGCGATGTGACCCGGATCAGCGTTTCCCTACCGAGGGCGGATCAACGGAAGCTGTTCTTCCGGCTACGGGCGGAAGTTCGTTAATCTGATGCATGCCGCTCGACCAAGGACGATGAGGAAGGGAGAAGACATGCCTGAGTCCGCCTGCCGTTCCTCGACCGCACCTCCGTCCCTGCTTTGGGACGGCACTTGGTTGCTTGAGCGCATCGCAGGCGGAGATGGCAACGCATTGGAACAACTCTACCGTATGTGGGGGGACCGGCTTTTCAGCATGGCAGTCCATCTTCTCGGCGACGAAGGCGCGGCAGACGAGGCGCTCCAGGATTGCTTCCTGAGAATCTGGAAGAAGGCGGGGGAATACGATCCCGCCCGCTCCAGAGGTTTCACCTGGGCGGGCATGATCCTGCGCGGCATTTGCCTGGACATGCTTCGCAAGCGTCGACGCCGAGCAACGGTGTGGGCGGACGAAAGCGCCATTCCCGAGCTCGGGGTTCCCGCGTCCCACGGCGGTGTCGAGGATCTGCTCTTCAGGGACACTGTCCGCCGGGTGGAATCCGCGCTTCGAGGGCTTTCTGAAGACGAAGCCGGGATCGTGAAATCGGCCTTGTTCGAACCCGCCACGATCGACGAGCAGGCGGCCCGCTGGAGAGTTCCGGTGGCCACCGCCAAAACCCGGCTCTTTCGCGCGATGAAGAAGCTGCGCAAACTGATGGAGAACCCGAAAGGAGAAACACCATGAAAAAATCGGATCGTGAAGACGCCCTGATGCGGGCGCTGGATCTCTTGTCGGAGGCTGACGCTTCACGAACGGACCCGAAATTCGCGAGGAACGGCGATCTTCTCGCCGAAGCGGACGCAGCCAAGGAAACGGCCATCGACGTGTGGCTGGCGTCCTCGCGCTTGAGCGCCGCCCCTCCTGGGACCCTCGGACGGATCATGGACAAACTACCGCCACCCTCCCCACCGGTTCGCGGACAGGTGGAAATTTCCCGGCCATGGAGACTTGCCGCCGTGGCCGGCTGGGCGGCGTCCATCGCTCTCGCCTGCACGTGGTATTTCACTTCCTCGCGGGAGTCTTCCATGATGACGCCCGAGATCGGGGAATCGACGGACCTTCCGGAAGCGGTTCCCGATACACGGGATAATCAGATCCGCACCTCACCCACGAGACTGGACAGGCCTCGTCGTCCCCATGAGGAACGCCGACTCCGGGAAGAAATCGCACGTCTCAGGGGAATCGTGGAAAGTTCCGACGGGAAGGGCCGCCTTCCGAAGGTCAGGGAGCTGTCCCGCCCCGGAAGCGCGGGCAGGGATTCCGAGGAATCCCGGGAGCATCTCCGGAAGCTGTTGGTCGATGCACTGCGCACGTCCTTGGAGGCGGAAACAGGAGCGCCCGGTGATCCCGCTTCATTGGTGATCGAACGCGGATGGCCGGTCGAGGGGATGATTCCTGCGAACAGTGACATGGTCGTCCGCCACCGGCACTTTCCTGAAACCTCGTGGGAGGAGTTCGGCCTCTGGCAATCGGAGGACGGCACCTACTACGACCCGGCGAGCGGCATGATCTGGTTTCCCGATCCCGATCAGCGCGGCTTCATTGGACGGCTCGCCGATGCGGAAGATGATCTGGATGGGTTCCATCCCGGCGCTGGAGCCGCTCAAACCCAAAAACAGGGGATCACCCAGACGGAACCCGGTGGATTTCTGATCGAGAAGCCGGAAGACGGTACGGTGGATGCGGTGATCGAGGGAATCAATCCATCGCCCGAAGGCCAGACGACATGGCTGGTCTGGACCCTGCCTGATGGCAGCACCAACGAGCAGCCACTGGCCGAATCGATGTTCACCGGAAGCGGAACGATTCTCGTCAATTCGGGGTTTGGCATGGAGCTTATCGGAAACATGGGCATGGCTCCGAATGTCGGCGGAGGAAACACGAATCTGGAGATCCAGGTGCGCACCGACGACGGAACCGTGGTCGGAACCCTTCTGGAGAGCGAAAATTGAATCGCGTCCGGGTTCCCCTCATCCGGTTGATGAAATCGACTGCAGCTCAAGTGACCTGAATGAATCGGAGGCCAGAGGCGCGGACGCGGCAAATACGAAACCGCCATCGGTCAAAGTCCATTCGTCAGCTCATAAGCTTGCCGATCGGGTCCGGGCGTTCCCCCTCAGTTTCAGGACAACACCTTCATCGCTCCTTTCCGGTCCCTCTCGAAAGCATACAGGAGCCGGCCCTCCGGATTGATGAAACGCACCGTCAGTTTCTCTTCGGTGACATGGATGTGGTTGAAACCACGGGTCTTCATCGAAAAATCGTCACCGGCTTCGGCGACGTCGTGACGGCTCGCACCACCGCCTCCTGAGACGATAAAATCCTGCGTGTAGCCTTCGGCACGCAGATGCTGGAGGGTGTGATCGTGGCCGGCGAAGCAGAGGGAGACGCGGGGATCGCCGAGAGCACCCTTCCATTCCTCGCGCAGCCTCCGGCGCTCCCTGTCCCGGTCCGGTTTGGCGTGGGAGAACAGCGGATAGTGGGACGCCATCCAGATCCATTTCGCCTTCGTGGGCCGCTTCAGCTCGGCGGCCAGCCACCGTCGTTGGGCAATCTTTTCTTGCGGCGTCATCGCACCTTCGAAGTAGTTCCCGTCGAGAAACAGAATCTTCACCAGCGGATCGTTCACCGGACCGAGTTCGCGGGAATACAATTTGGCCGGCATTTTCCACCGCGACCCCGGATTTCGGGCGGAGTGACCCAGCTCCATGTCCGCCTTCGCCCGGCCTTGTTTTGAATCGTAACCGGGACCGTAGTCATTGGTTACCGAGAACGGCGTAGAACGGGCAATCGAGAGTCTCCTTCGGGTAGTAGCCGCCGAAGCGCGACGGAATGGTTTCGGGGGAAAGGTGCCCATAGAAGTTGTCCCCCAGCGCCAGCACCGCGGTTGGCGACACGCCGAGTTTGCCCGCCAGTCCGACCATCGCATCGGCCACCTGACGCTGCTTGGCATTATTTGTCCCGAAGTCCCCCAAAGCCAGCACGTGCAGGCCACCGCGACCGGTCGTGCGCCGGAGCTCGTCGGCAGCATCCACCGCCAGCGGGTTCATTCCCCCAAGCACGCCGGAACTGAAAAGAAGGGTTGTCTTCAGCGCGTCGCGCCGGGTCATTCGTAACCGATGGATCATGAGAATGGGTAATGGGCTACCCTCGCCGCGCCTTCGACCTTTCATTCAGGCATGATCCCGGCGACAGCACCGCTCTCTCCGAAGCCGAAGAAACCATCTCCGCGTAGCGTGCGAGATACCCGTGGACGACTTTCGGATCAGGCCTGGTCCACGCCTCCCTCCAGGCCGTCGTTTCCTCATCGCCCACCTCCAGGCGGATCCGCCGGCGGGGAGTATCGAGGCTGATCCGGTCGCCGTTTCTCACCAACGCTATCGGCCATCCAACGGCCGCCTCGGGGCTCACATGCCCGATGGCACCTCGCTCCACATCAGTCACGGAGCCGACCTCGCTGCCCTGAAGTAATCCTCCGCCGCATGCCGCGCGACGGCAGGCGGCGGCACGATCCCAGAACCGTTCCATCGGCTTCAACCGTCTATCCATCCCGGGCTTGATTACCCTGAGAGATCATCGGAAACAAACTCCTTGCTATTTCTTTCCAGCAAACGATCCTCCTTGGCTTTGATGCACTTTTCACACCCCAAGTCGCTTTCGACGGGACTTCGTTGGTTGACGAAGCCTTCCCGGGGTTGGTGTGCGCACCGGCTCTCGGCCTTTCGGTCATAAGCGGGTGGTCTCATGAAGTGGTCTTTCGACCCGGGATCGCCCGAGGTCGAATTCGTTTTTTTCACCACTTCATGCCCTTCCCTTCGGAAGCGGCATCCACCTGTTTTTGTATTTAACCATGAAAAGCATCATCCGTTTGTCCCGGGAAGACCACGCCTGTCTTCGGGACCTTGTCCAAGGCGAACAGCCGGGCGGCCGGCTCAATGCCGACCAAACCCTCAATCTCGAGGCCGTGTTGAACGTCGCCCAAACCGGCGGCAGCCCCGCGCAACTCATCGACCATGTAGGCCTCGAGGACCGCATCACGCTGGTATCGCCGACCGATCGGGGCGATGTGTTCGTCCTGAGCATCGTGGTTCCTTCCGGGGAGGATATCGATGCCGACCGGATCGGAATCGGGAAGCCGGTTGCGCTGGCCTGTCTCGGTCGCCGCCGGAACGAACTCGTCATCTGGACCGGACCCCAGGGTATCCGGGCAATGAAGGTTGTTGAAATCGAAAAGGCGGTCACACCTGCAGACGTGCACTGAGAAAAAACAGGCACTGCCGCGATCCGCGGCGGTGCCGAAGCCATCGCGTTTCAGTGTCCTGCCTGCTCCCGATACGCGGCGTATCGCGCGCGCTGTTCGGGTGTGAGCCTGGCGGAATCCAGGCGCTCGTCGGAGATGGCATTGATCTTCGAGTGGATCACGTTGGCCATGTCCTCGGCGCAACGCTTGATATGCTCGGCGTTTTCACCGGAGAACAGCTCGTCGACCGTTTCGCGGAACAGTTTCAGCCAGCGATCGAACTGGTCGCGCCCCATTGCCGTGAGTGGCACAAGGCGAGCATGCTTGCCAATCGGATCGCCACGAAATCCACCATCGCGAAAAAGAACCGTTTGCCAGAAGGCATACATTTTGGGCAGGTGGATCTCCCAATCGATCGCCGCCACCTCATCGAAGATGAAGCCCAGCAATTCATCGCGACGAACCTTCCCGTAAAAGGCGTTCACCAACCGGACTATTTCGTCGCGGCCCTGAATGTCGGCTATTGATTCTTCCATGGTTTCTCTTTCTACCAATAATGCTAGGCTGCCCGTTCCCTGCTTGCGGCAACCCGGGACGAGAGATTGCGATCAACCATCTCCTGCTGGACGCGTGACCGGATCGCCTCGCTGAGGCGGAGCAGATCTCCCTCATCCACGTCGATGAACAGATCCATCGCCTTGAGTGCCGCGATGACATCCTCGTGGCCGGGTTCGCTCCGGTCATCCGTCGGCAACCGCCGGTTCAACGCGGCGGGGTAGCGGCGCCATTTGAAACCCGCGTTGAAGACAATCGCAACGCCCACCATCACCACCGCATTGGCAAGGACCGGGCAGAGAACATACCCGAAGCCGAGTTCGTAAATTGCGGAACCACCCAACACCGCGGTCAGCGCGGTCGCCCCACCCGGGGGATGGATGCACTTCAGCTGATGCATCGCGCCGATAGACAACCCGACGGCGGCCGCGGAAGCCAGCGCGGGATGGGGAATCCAGCGTGCGCAGGTGACACCTACCAAGGCCGAAAGGACGTGCCCTCCCACCACCGGCCAAGGCTGGGACAACTGGCCGTGGGGAACGGCAAACAGCAGCACGGCACTTGCGCCCATGGATGCCACCAGAGCGGGAGCTCTACCCAAACCGACGCACGCGTCGATAATCAGGCACAAGAGAAGGATCGCCACCGCACCGCCGGAGACGGCGACGAGCCTTTCCTTGGCTGATACGACGTTGAGCTCGATTCCCAGCAGGTCGGAAATCCGTCTCATGCGGCCGAGAACCGGAAATTTCGAAGCCGGGGCAGGAAGTCCGCCAGACTCGGCAGGTCGGCGGGAAGTCTCTGATGATCACCGAACTGCAAGTTGCCGAGAATCCCCCCGAGCAGGAAATCGGCGAAGACGGGTGTGTCGCCAAACAGGTACGATTTCATCGAGAGCATGTCCTCCAGCGGATTGAGCAGCCGAGCCGATTCACGCAGGAGCGACTCGCGGTTCTTCCGCCAGTCCTCGACACAGCCCCGCCCGAATTTCCGCTCCTTGTGCCGAACGATCATCCCCCTCTCGGCGACATCCTGGATGGAAGCGACGAAAATCGGATCGTAGATCCGGAAGGTTACCCCTTCCACTTCGTTCTCAAGGTAACGGATCACCAGATCGTGGACTCCCCTCAGGCGTTCGGGAAACAAACGACCACCGCCGAAAGCATCGTCGACATAGTGGCCCACGTCCTGGGACTCCGGCCCCGATTCGAACACCACCTTGCCGCCGTGCACCAACACCGGAACCTCGTAGTACGCGCCTCCGGTGAGCCGAAGCACGCTGCTGCGATCCGCGGCGGATACCTCCTTCCTGTCGAAGGAGACGCCCAGTGCTTCGAGGGCGGATTCAACGGCAATGCAATAGGGGCTGTGGGCGAAACCGTGGACTTCGGGATTCATCGTGGTCGTAAAGCTATTGATCGGCCTCATGAGGTCGACATGCCGCTTGCATAGTATCGCACTACGACATAATGCAAGCGCCGGATGTCCGGATCACGAAAGAAACTCTCCGATGGCGATTACGTCCGTCTCGCGGATTTCCGCTTCGCCCTACGGCGCTTTCTCGAGTTCAGCGCGGACGCCGCCAAAGGCGAGGGACTGACTCCCCGACAGCACCAGGCGATGCTGGTCATTCGCGGCAGCGAGGGCGGGCGGGCCAGCGTGGGACGCCTCGCAGAGCGTCTCTGCCTGAGGCCCAACACCGCGGCCGAGCTCGCAAAGCGCCTTGAAGCCGGTGGCTGGATCACCCGCATTCCGGGAGAAGCCGACCGGAGAGTGGTGGTCCTCGCACTCACCCCCGCCGCAGAGACGAAGCTTGAGCACCTCAGCCATGTGCACCGCCGGGAACTCCGCCAGATCGGCCCGGAAATCTCCGCCCTTTTCCAATCCCTTGCCGAGGAGGACGAATGAGAAGCGCGTCGCGGGAACGATTCCGGATGCCGCTGCTCGCCCTCGTGGTGGGTGCGGTGGTCGCGGTCGCGGGAATCGGACTTCTCCAGCTGATCCACCTGATCACGAACCTCTCCTTCCGGGGCGAGTTTTCGTGGCACGAGGCCCCGGCCACCTTCTCGCATTTCGGATGGCTGGCCATTTTCGTCCCGGCGGCTGGCGGGCTCGTCATCGGCCTGGTGGCACGGTTCGCCGCGCCCGAGGTGAGCGGCCACGGCATTCCCGAGGCGATGCAGGGGGTGATGGTGAACCAAAGCCGGATCCCGCTCCGGGTCGCCATTCTCAAGCCTCTGGCGACGGCGCTTTCCATCGGTACCGGCGGGCCCTTCGGCGCGGAGGGTCCCATCATCGCCACGGGAGGCGGCATCGGTTCCCTCTTCGGCCAATGGATTCCCCACAGTTCCGCGGAGCGGAAAGTGATGCTCGCCGCCGGAGCGGCGGCCGGAATGACCGCGGTCTTCGGCACGCCCCTTGCCGGGGTGCTGCTGGCCGTGGAGCTGCTGCTCTTCGAATTCAAGGCTCGGAGCCTTCTTCCGGTGGCTATGGCGGCAGGAAGCGCGATGGCCGTGCGCGGACTCCTCGACCAACCCTTCCCGATGCTCCCCCTCCCTGCCCCGGACGCGCCCGGACCGGGGATTGCGGTGGGAGCCGTGATCATCGGGCTCGTTTGCGGCGCGCTCGGGGCAGGCATGACCGTAGCCCTCCACCGTATCGAGTCCCTTTACGAACGCCTCCCTATCCCCCGCATGTGGTGGCCCGCGATCGGCGGCCTGCTCGTCGGCTTGATCGGCTGGCTCGATCCCAGAACCTTGGGTTCAGGCTACTTCAACCTCCGGGCCTTGCTCGATGGCAACATGGCGGTGACCGCCATCGCCACTCTCGCCGTTCTGAAGTTTCTCTCCTGGTCCCTCTACCTCGGAAGCGGAACGGCGGGCGGGACGCTGGCCCCGGTGATGACGGTTGGAGGAACGATTGCTGCACTGGTCGCGCACGCACTGATCCTGCTACCGCCATTCGCGGATTTGCCCATTGGCATCGCGGCGCTCGTCGGCATGGCCGCGGTGTTCGCGGGGATGTCCCGGGCATTTCTCGCTTCCGTGGCTTTCGCGTTCGAAGCGACCCATTCCACCTCGACCTTCGGCCCCCTCCTTCTGGGTTGTGCCTTCGCCGTGCTCATCTCCCGGTTGCTGATGAAAGAATCGATCATGACGGAGAAGCTCGCCCGCGACGGCGTCCGCGTACCCGAGGACTACGAGCCGGACCTGTTTGCCACGACGCCGGTCTCCGCCGTCATGAACCGAAACCCACTGACTGTTCCCCCTTCCCACCTCCTCTCGGACCTCCTCGTCAAAGCCGGCGACGAAACGGACCCGTTGAGCAACGCGCGCATTTTCCCGATTGTCGGAAAGGACGGGCTTCTCCGTGGAATCATTTCCCGGTCCGAACTTCTGGAAGCCATCCGCTCGGGGTCGGATACGCAGATAGAGGAAATTGCTATCCGCGAACCTCACATCATCCACCCCGACGAGTCCCTCGCCGACGCGACCGACCGGATGCTTCTGCACGGGATAGGCCGGCTCCCCGTGGTGGAACGGGGAGCGCGGCCCGTCCTCGTCGGCCTGATCAGCCGGAAGGAGATCCTGAATGTCCGCAGACGGCGGCTGCAGGACGAGTATGGAATTTCACCAACATCCCCGACCCCGCGTCAGCCCGCATGAGCCTCAAGTTCCTCACGCGGCCCGAAGAACTCGAAGTGCACCTGGGAGCCGGGGATTCCCCAAGCCAGGAGCTGCCGGTAGATCGACGCCATGAATGGCTTCGGTCCACAGAAGTAGTAATCGCAGTCTTTCCGCGGGGCGAGGGACTCGATGAGTTCCGCGTCGATGAATCCTTCGCTGTCGTGCCAGCGGTGGTTGCGGTCACTCTCCGTCGGCTCGCTGTAGCGGAAGTGGATTTTCAGGTTCTCGTGGCGTGCGGCGAGTTCCGACACCACTCCCCGGAACGCGTGGGTGTGGCCGTTGATGGCGCCATGGATGAAGACGACTTCCCGTCCGGGTTGTTCGGCGAGAACACTTTCGAGGATGCTCAGGATCGGAGTCACGCCGACCCCTGCGGACAGCAGCACCAGGGGGCGGCTGTGACGCTCCGACAAGTCGAGGAAGAACTCGCCGCAAGGGGGACCGACTTCGAGTTTGTCTCCCAGTTTCAACTCGTGGAGCTGGTTGGAAACAAAACCGCCTTCCTCGGCTTTCACACTGATCCGGAAATGGTCCGGATGCGGAGCGCTCGAAAGACTGTAGTTCCGCATGGTCGTCCCGCCCTCACCATCCGGAAACCGCACGGTGAGGTACTGCCCCGGCTTGTAGGTCGGAACCTTTCCTCCATCCGCGGGCTTGAGGAGAATGGAAACGATCACGTCGCTCTCGCGCTCCTTGCCAACGACCCGGAAGGGCTTGAATCCGTTCCAGCCGTGCTCGTTCCGCGCCTGGATCGTGTAGATGTGGCTTTCCCGTCCGATCAGGATTTCGGCGAGGAAACCGTAGGCCTCGGCCCACGCGTCGATCACTTCGTCGGTAGCCCCTTCCCCGAGAACTTCACGGATCGAGGCCAGGAGGTTGGAACCGACGATCGGATAGTGCTCCGGCAGGATGCGGAGTCCGGCATGCTTCTGAGCGATCCGTTCCACCGCGGCGCCGAGGACTTCCAGTTGGTCGACATTGGCGGCGAAGGCACAGATGGCACCCGCGAGGGCACGTTGCTGTGTGCCGCCTGCCTGATTCGAGGTGTTGAACAAGGGCCGCACCTCGGGATTTTCACGGAACATCCGTTCGTAGAAGTGACGCGTCAGTTCCTCCCCGTGCTTTTCCAGGACCGGGGCGGTGCTTTTGACCACCGAGATGGTCCGTTCACTCAGGGCAACAGGTGGTTGGGAATTCATCCCCGCCAAAGTCCCGTCCACGCGAAAGCCCGACAACAAGGATGCCGCCGATTCCTTGACGCCGGTCAAGATTCACACCCGATTGCTCGGTGAAAGCAGGAGGTTCTATCCAGCGCACCGCCCTCGCGGCAAGCCTCTCACAGGCTCCGGTCTTTGCCGGATTGCCCGAGGCAGAGCTGGTCCGCATCGCTTCCTATTCGTCGATCGTTCCGCTCGCCAGAAACGAGATCCTCTTCCGCGAGGGTGATCCCGTCACGGGCTTCTTCGTGCTTCGCCGGGGTCTGATCAAGGCCTTCCGGACAATCGATGGAAGCAGGGAGCAACTGATTCACCTGGTCCACCCCGGACAATCGTTTGCCGAGCCCGCGATCGCCGGACTCCCCGGATATCCCGCCCACACCCGCGCGATGGAGGCTTCGGAGGTGATTCTCATTCCCCGCCGACCCTTCCTCGATCACCTGAAGCAACGGCCCGAGCTTTCCCTGCGGATGCTTTCATCGCTCAGCCGACACCTTCACGATCTGGTCGGGACCATTGAGAACTATCAGCTTCGTGACGCCGGTTCGCGCTTCGTTCACTGGCTCCGCTCCCGCTGCTCCGGAGGCCACGGTCCCGCAGAGATCCGGATGAACACCACCAAGGCACTCCTCGCCGAGGAGCTGGGCACCCGCCCTGAAACCCTGTCCCGCATCCTCGCCCGCCTCCAGGCCGAGGAGCGGGTCATCGTGAAGGGTCGCCGCATCGTCATCCCCGACCCGAGGAGACTCGACGACATCCAGTTTTCCATCCCCTGACTCCATGACCGAACAAGCCGCATACTTCTTCCTCCAGATGGCCGTCATCCTCCTCGCCTGTCGCTGGGTGGGAGCGCTCGCGCAGCGTCTTGGCCAGCCCCAGGTGGTCGGTGAAATGATCGCGGGGGTGCTGCTCGGGCCTTCGTTGCTGGGGTGGATCTGGCCACAATCCGCCGAACTCATCTTCACGAGTGAATCCCGTGGCATTCTCTACGCCGGAGCGCAGTTGGGGGTCGGCCTTTACATGTTTCTCGTCGGCCTCGAGTTCCGCACCGACCATTTTCGTTCCCGGGCCCGCAGTGCGGTCTGCGTTTCGCTCGCCGGGATGATCGTCCCGTTCGCTCTTGGCGCACTGCTCGTCCCGTGGCTGCGCCAGGTGCCCGGCATCTTCTCACCACAGCTTCGATACTTCGAGGGAGCGCTCTTCATGGGAGCGTCCATCGCCATTACCGCCTTTCCCATGCTGGCACGCATCATCTCGGAGCGGGGGCTTGCGGGCACCTCGCTCGGCACGCTTGCCCTCTCGGCAGGTGCGATCGACGACGCTGCGGCATGGGCGCTGCTGGCAGTCGTGCTCGCCACTTTCGGAGCATCCCAACCGATGGAAATCGGCGGCATTCAGATCGGCGCTGAGGTCGTCGCGATCGGTGGCGCCCTCCTCTACGGCATTCTCGTCCTGACGATCGGACGACGCCTCCTCTCCAAGCTGGGCCGGAAAGCGGAGCAGGCGGGCGGTGTCACACCTCAGGCCCTTGCCACCATTCTCGCCCTGTTCTGTCTCGCCGCGTGGTACGCCGACACCATCGGGGTCCACGCGGTCTTCGGCGGTTTCATCCTGGGCATCGCGATGCCGCGTGGCGTGCTCGCCGAAGACTTGAAGCGGAAACTCCAGCCAATGTGTGTGGTGTTCCTGCTGCCGATGTTCTTCACCTTCTCAGGCCTCAATACCCGGCTCGGAGTTCTGATCTCCCCGGGACTCATCGTCGTCGGCCTCGCCATCCTACTCGCCTCCGTGGCGGGCAAGGGGATCGCCTGCTGGGCGGCCGCGAGACTGAATGGCGAGGACAACGCCACTGCGATGGCGGTGGGCACTCTCATGAACGCCCGGGGTCTCATGGAACTCATCATCATCAACATCGGACTCGAGAGAGGCATCATCGGCGAGTCGCTGTTCTCGATCCTGGTTCTGATGGCCATCGTCACGACTCTGATGACCAGTCCCGTATTCGAGCTGGTCTACGGCCGTAGGCGGCATGCCAGCCTCGCTTCCAGTCCGTCCCCGTCCGATGTCTGAACCAGCCCGAGAGCCGTCACCCTTCCGGATCCGGGATCGCGCAAGGCGGGCTGGCACACCCACTCCGCTCGCCGTGTGCCGGCGGCAGATCCTCCAGCGCCTCGATCACCAACTCCCGGAGAACTGAACGATGACAGACCGACTCGTCCTCGCAGAAACACCCGAGCTGGATCGGCGTCCGGATCGACATCGCCGCCATCAGGGCGATGACATGCCTGACCTCCGCCCCTCGCATCTCACCCCGGTAGCGACGAAAGAACTGCGCGGTGGTGCACTCTCCCCGCTGATAAGCTCGAACCAGTTCGGCACTCGGAGCCAGAACAGGAAGCCAGACATCGAAGTAGCCGCCCGGCACGTAGTCTTCCTTCCGGACGCCACGAGGAACGTGCCGGGCAACACCAACCCGGAGTCCACCGGCCGCGCGGCCGCGTCCGTACCGATAGCATCCCACGATCATCTCCGGGTAACGTAGCGCCCGCCTCGGCAGTCTCAAGTATCTCGTCTCCACACCAGTTCCCATCCCATGTGCGACCCGCAACCTGCAATCGACACCCGAAGCGCCCAAGGCGAGGACGACCGGGTACGGGCGGCACCGCAATACAATCGCCCGTCAATCGGAACTTCCCGCAACTGCTTTCAGGCTGCGGGCAGGAAGCGGACCAAGAGCAGGATCGTCGGGTCAGACCCAGCGCGCTCCGCCAGCGCGACTATTCGGAAGAGGAGAAGCTCGCTTGGAACCTGAAGAATGCCGGACTCCCTGACGCAACCGGGGCGGCGCTTCGGTAACGCCGGGTCACCGTGCCATCACCGCGAGGAAGCGCGGGAAGTTCGACGATGACGCCGTCACCCGAGTCCCACCCGGAAAGGCCGGAAGAGAGCTGCGCCTGCAGATTGATGGCCGGGCTCTCTTCGCGAGTGACCGCTTCCACGAAGAGATACTCCGCGGTGGGAGGCTCTCCGTCCACCGCGGCGATCCAAACCCGGGTAGACGGCATTGATGAGGACGATGCGGGATCGGTGGCGAAAACAAACTCCAGAAGGTTCTCCACCCCGTCTCCATCCGGATCGGCCTCCGCAACGAGTTGATGCCTGTCCGGATAACCCGGAAAGAAAGTGGCCGCCCATTGCTCGATGAGGCCCGGTAGTTCCCCTTGCAAGGTGCCGGGGAATGCTGATGCGGCGATCCGGATGCCATCGGCAAAGACCTGAAGGCCTTGGCCCGCGTCATAGTGGTTGCCGGTCTTGTCGTAGAGGATCGTGAGTTGGTGCCCGCGGTAGGCGAGTTGATCCAGGCAGAAGTGGCCCCACACGAAGCCTCCGCCTGCATCCACCGGCAGCAGCGGCGAGACCTCCACGATCTCGTCCGCGCGCGGCTTCAACCCCATGAGACCCGTGATCACCAAGTCGGCGAAACCCGAGTGATTGTAGGAGAAGCCGCGGGGAGCGCCGCCGGGTTGCGTGCCGTTTCCTCCGATATGGGTCCACACGCCGCCACCCGCCCCGCCGGAACTCATCGATTCATCGATCCAGCAGAGCGTGCGCGTGTCACCACCCCTCGACAGGGTGAAGCGGTGGCTGTTGGAGTAGGCCATCAGCTCGTTAAAATACTCGTGGCGGGTGACATAGGGCTGGTTGTGCTCGTGGAGGAGCCGAGCCATTGCCTTGAGGGTAACAGTCGAGGCAAAGGGCCAGACCGGTCCATTCCACTGGCAGCAGCTCCCCAGTTGTCCGGTCTGGTAGCCGGCTTCGTCCGTGGCTCCGCTGGAGAGTCCATGGCTGGTGGAGAATCGCCAGAGATGGGACCACGCCTTGTCGTAATCCGCGGCGGCATCGTCATCGGGAAGCCCGAAGTACCATGGCGTGAATCCGATCAGCTCACGGCGGTCTTGAAGCGGGTAGCGACCCTCGTCATTGAGCGCGGCGACGGTGCCTCCATAGATGTCCGTGTAGGATGCCGATGCCGTGGCGGCCAGGGCGAGATTGGTGCCATCGGGGGAAAAGACCCGCCATTCCAGGGTACCGGCCGAAAAGCCGGACTGTAGCAATGCGGCCAGCCGGATCTTCGTTGTGGTCACCGGTTCGAGTGCCACGCTGTTGTAGACATCCCGTGTCACCCCGTAGGTTTGGCCGGGCTGGCGGATGAAAGGAGCCCATGTAGAGCCTGTCCAAAATTGAAGTTCCCATGAGACGGGCACCCGCGTTCCCCCCGAGGGCCGGTCATCGTAGAAGTAGACCTCAGTCCGCTCGATGGTCACCGGGCTCGCAAAATCGTATTGAATCCACTCGCTGGTGCCGAGGTGATCGGGCGCCCACCAGGTGTGCCGCGGAATGGTGGAATCCGCGGACGAAGCGGGCCCGGCGCTCCCTCCCAAGCCGTAGCCGGTTTTGAAGAATTCATCCCGGGTGTCCCAGAGTTGAGATTGCATGGCCTCGCGCAGATCGTCGGCAAGCCCGTCAAAACGGACGGCGGAAGCGAGATGGCTCGCGGCCTGCGCCGGCTGGTGCCGCGCGGCGATCCGGAACATCTCCGCGGTCGCGCGAGCGTCGCCGTAGAGGTAGCTGTTGATCGAGGGACGCTTGCCGCTGCCTCCGAAGCTGACCTCCATCGCATCCCGATCGTCATTCTGCCAAAAGAGACGATCGGCGGGATCGAAGCTCGCTTGTTGGGTCGCTCCACCGGGCCTTGAATCGTTGAGAACCCATCCCTGCCAGTTTGAGTCAAAGTTCAAGCGGTTGTCAGGAGATGAGACCATCTCGGTGACCAAGCCCTCATCCGGGATGACGAGGTGCCGCGCCAGAGTGGCGTCAGCCAACCAGGCACTGTAGCGTCGCGGGTTTGCGCCGGCGTGGGTCATCCAGTAGCGGATGTAGTCCCCGCTGACCTGAGGATCGTCCAGCCACCGCGCTTCATAAAGCTGGTGTCCGACGGGTGCCACGATGGCATTGGTCGAGTCAGCCCAAGGCACCGGATCAATGTACTCGGTGACGACGAAGCGTGGCTCCACGGCGGTGCCGATGTTCTTGATGTGCTTTCTAAAGGCCCACCAGCGGTAGTACCAGGTCTTCTCCAAAGCGGCATCGGGAACATCCAGCAGCGGGATCTTCGACCGCAGGTAGTTCGCTGCCTCGGCGTTCTTCACCCACTGCCCGCCGTAGGTGCCATGATTGACCAGGGACACCCCGGCGTCGGTCGCCACGTCAAAGTACCACCGGTCCTCCTCCCGGAAGCCGTCGAAATAGGAATCGAGCACCGAACCATTCAGGATCAGCGGCTCGCTCCAGGCCGGGATGGAGAGGAGCACGTGCAGGCCGGCGGCCAGGTGGAGGAAGCGAGTTCTCATCGGGCAGAGAGGACGACGGCGAGTTTTCCAAGATCGGGTCGAGAGGCGACCACCTTGCCATCCACGATGAGGCGAAGACCCTTGCCGGCCCCGTATTGCAGGCCATCCTCATCCCACACGATGCTTACCTCGCGGTTGTGATAGCGGAGTCGCTCCACGCTGAAGTAGCGCCAGCGGCCGGGCGGCAGCAGTGGATCAATCTCAAGCTTGTTATCGACATCGGGCCGGATTCCGACGAGGCCGGAGAGGATCAGGTCGCAGTAGGAGGAATGGTTGTAGTCCTTGCCGCGCTCCTTAATGGGAGAGTGACGTTCGATCAGAAGCTTGCGGGCGAGCCACACCCCGCTGAAAGGATCGAGGTTTTCATCTATCCACGGAACATGGCTGCCATCAGCGGCCATCAGCCGGTGCGAGCGGGTATAGCTGCCGAGCAGCTTGAAGTAGTCGCCGCGATTGAGCGGTTGGCTGCCGCCGTCCTGGAGGACATTGGCAAGTGACTTGAGGGTGGCGGAACTGAGATAGGGCCAGCTCGGACCATTCCATTGGCACTCGTGGCCCCCCTCGCTGATGGTGAATTGCGGGTGCGCCTGCTCCACGGTGGTAAGCCCGTGGGGAGCAAGAAAGCCCTGGGGATCGATGAGCAGCCGCCATGCCCGCGAGTAGCGCGCACTGGTGTCGGCCAGCCCTGTGAGCCACGGCGTGTAGCCTAACAGCTCCGACACGTCGGCACGCCCTTCGCCTTCAGTCCCCGGGAGCACGCGGAAAAAACCGGCATCGTCATCCCACATCGTTGCCAGTACCCGTTTTCGAAGTTCGTCCGCCTTGCGTTCGTACTTATCGGCCAGGGCAGGATCTTCTGCCAAGCGGGCGATGCGGGCGATCACGCGCGCGTCGCCATAAAGATAGCTGTTGATCGTCGGCCTCCGGCCTGACCCGCCGATGGAGATTTCCATACCATCGGCATTGTCGCTTTGCTGGAACAAGCCGTCAGCGCAAAGGTTCGACTTCTCCCAGCCTTCGTAGTTCGCGACCAGAGACGGCAGGAGTTCAAACAGGAAGGCGGGATCGGGTGCGACCTCGTGGAACTCCCACAACCCGGTGCCCAGCCAGCTGCTGTAGCGCCGCAAATGGGTCCCTTCCGCCTTGGTGAGCCAGAATCTGAGATTGTCCCGCATGATCCCGCGGTCGCGGAGCCAGCGGCCTTCCATGAGGTGGTGGCCGAGCGCGCAGGAGATGGTGTTGTGCTTCCCAGCCCAGGGAACAGGCGGGAGAAACTCGGTGATCACCCTGCCATCCGGAGTCGCCTTCACGTGCTTCCGGAAGACCCACCAGCGGAAGTAGTAGGTGCGCACGAAATCCTCGTCGGGAGCGTCGAAGAGAGGGATATTCTCTTTCAGAAACTCAAAGGCCTGGCCGTTGGGAATCGACTGCGGATACAAGTCCTGGTCCTGCCGGTTGAATTGCTCGACGTAGCGCCGCAACGGCGCGTCGCCGGGAAGGGAGTCCGCGCCCGATGAGAAAGGAGCGCCCGCGACGGTCAGGTACGTTGCTGCTGCCAGAAGTCTGGTTCGAACATTGATCATGGGCGGGCCTTGAGCTGGTTTCTGAATTCCGAGGGTGTGTTGCCGGTCAACTTCTTGAAAACTTCCGTCATGTGGGCGGATGACGAGAATCCCGCGAGTTCCGAGATCTGCTCCATGCCAAGGCTGCGGTCGGAAAGGCAGGTTTTCACCCTTTCGATGCGGTGCCACTGGATCAACTGCAGCACGGAAACATTCAGCGTCTCCTTCACCCGGCGTTGCAGCACCGAGCGAGATACCCCTGCCGCGCGGGCCACATCGTCCACGCCGATGTCGCGCTCTGCAGCTTCGCGTATGAAGGCGAGCGCCCGCTCCACTTCCGCGCATCCCGAAGTCGCAAACGGATAGGTGCTGCGGCGATGGACGATCCCCTGGGGTGCCACCTCCAGCAGCGGCGGCACGGCATCCCCTCTCATCGCTTTCACCAGACAGGCCGCGGCGAGCCACCCCATCCTGCGCGAGGCTTCGCTGATGGACGTCATATCCAAGGCCTCGGCCATGCCGGGGGCATCGCTGCCGGTCATCCATAGCGAGCCTTTCGCCGCGAGCCGGGTATCGCGCAAAGGCAAGGCCAGCAAAGGTGAAGAAAGGAAAACCCCGCCGCGACTTCCGGCAAGGTGCTCGGCCAATCCCTGGTCCGGCCCGGAGAGTTGGATGTGCTGGCAGGATATGCCCGAGCCTGTGATCGCCTGCTGGAAGCCTTTCCACATCTCGATCTCACCCGGCCGGCCCGACGAAATCATCAAGGAGCGGGCAATGCCCTGGCGGGCGAGTAGTTCACCGGCCGCGGTGCCCGCCGCGATCGAGTCTTCCCTGATCCAGGAAATGGCGGCATCCCGCGCGGAGAAATCCTCTCCCACTCCGACCACCGGGAGATCGTGAGGGAGACTGCATTCGGGGCGCCCGATAAAGATCAAACCATCCATCCGACCCGCACCCGGTGGCGGCGAATCCGCCATCCGGTAGTCGAGTTGGAATCCCGTGGCTCCCCGGAAGAAATCCGAGACACCCTTCATCCGCTGGATGGAACGCTCTTCGGCTTCGGCCAGGATGACGATGATCCGCTTCATGAAGAGAAGGCGGAAGTCATTTGGAGGCTTCGAGAGGCAGGACAGATCTCCAGTCCGACCCCATGCGGAACTCGTCGAAGATGCAGGTGTATCCGCCTTCGTGGACACGGCGTCCCGAGCGCAGCCCCAGCAGGTCGAACTTCGGGACATCCTGCCACCGACCATCCGCATTCGCAGGAGGGGTCGCGAGGCCCAAGGGCGGATCGATCCACACGTCCGTCACCTTCTTGAGAGGATCGATTCGAAGCACAACCAGCACCGTCTTGTTGCCGAGCGGGATGCCGAGCGGCGACTCGAGGTCACGCGACTCCCCGGGCTCTTGTGTCCCTTCATGCATGCACAAACCGCTCTTGAACCAGCCATCACCCACGAAAAAATCCTCCCAGCGGCTCTCGGTCAGGAAAGACAGCCCGGCATAGGCCGTCTCGATGCCGTGATCGGGATCGGGCAGCCGCATCAGAAAGCTCAGGTAACGGCTCTCCGTGCCAGCGGAGCGGTGCGACCGGACCTGGAGTGAACATTCGAAATCCCCGAGTGTGGAACCCGTCATGATGGCATGGGGAGAGGTGGCAAGGTTGTAGCCACCGGATGAATAGGTGAGCCCTGCGGTGACGACTCCGCCGCGAATCTCGAATGCCCCGGATTCCACCGGCGGAGCGTCACCCGGCTTGGAATTGGAAAGTTCCCATGTGTCGATCCATGGCGGCGTGCCAGTGGAGGACTCCACGGCGGCGCGTGCATTGGCGCTCGCGATTTCATGCAGATCGAGTGGCGTTTCGAAGCGATGCTTCAGGTAATCTTCCGAGGCCATCTCCCCGGCGACAACCAATGCCGCCTCCCTCTCGAAAAGCAGCCGGTCCTTCCCTCCGGCCTCCAAGCGTACGGAGCCCTCGTCCACATACACTTCCGTCGAACCATTGCGTGGCCGGGCCACCGTGAACTCGGTGCCGAGGTCGATCACCCGGCCTTCCGGTGTTTCGACCTGGAAGGGGCCGAGGCGGCCATCGACGCGCGCCTTGAGCAGTCCCTCGTGCATGAACATGTTCCGCTCATCGATGATCTCGAAGGACCCGGGCCCCTTTAACTCCACCCGGGCCCCGGAGCTGAAGACCATGGCGATCTCATCCTCGGGGCGAAGGTCGTGGCGGCCGCGTGGAATCACCTGGCCGATCTTGAAGGCGCCCTCCGCTTGAGATTCGTAGATCGTTACGAAAGACGCGGCAGCTCCCGGGCGCAGCGCGTACCAGGAGAGACCGCCAGCGGCGAGCAGGAGCAGGCCGGCAATGCCGAGCTGGGTTCGGGAAAGGATCGGGCCCTGTCGTGGCCTGGGAGGGGCAAGTTCCACCGCTGAACCTGAGGTTGCGGCGGGCGTGGAGGCGAGTCGCTCGAGAGCACCGGGTTCATCCAGCACCCACTCGCGGAGACCGGAGGCTGCTTCCTCACTCATCTGGCCGTTGTCGATCTTTCGCAGCGCGTCTTCGAGATTCATGGTTTCTTCTCAGCTGGCCGTTCCCGCCTACAGTGGCAGTTGGCTTCCGTGGTGCAATCCATCAAGGAGGAAGAGGCAAAAGGCGATCCCGCTCCGCAACGTCCTAGCGCCTCTTTCGGACGAGCAGCCCTGCGGCCCCCATGAGACCCAGGAGCATGGAGCACGGTTCGGGAACCTGCGTCACCGTGAAACTATCCAACGGGGCGTAGGCTCCCGCGCCACCGGTCCCCCGGACCACCGTCCAGATCTCCGTATTCTCGGCCAAAGACGATAGATCAATCGATCCACTCCGATAGCCTGCCGAAGCCAGGGATGCAGGATTGCCCAAGGCGCTGAGACTGGTGACCGAGCCAATCAACGAGAGGCCCGCTGTGGCGATGTCCACGCCTTCCCCTGCGCCCGGGAAAGCTCCGGCATAGAACGCGATCGTGAAGCCGGCCGATGCATTGCTGTCCGCGAAGACTCCCTGATAGGCCTCCCAATTCGCCATGGTGCCGGCGGAACTCTGATAGAAACCCAGCGATTGGTAGACGTAGCCGTCCCCGCGCATGGCAAGATGACGGCTTTGGACATAGCCATTCCCCGGGTCATTCTGGATCGAGGTCGACAGGTTGATCCAATCGACAAAGCCACTGGTCGAGCTTTCGAACCAACCGGTCACATCCAGCTGTTGGTCGGTCAGGCCGTCTTCGAAATCGCCGGATGTCACCGTGAGCGCCGCGCGGACATGGGTCACGAGAAGCGTTGCGGCGGTGATGATGAGGAGTGTGGTTTTCATCGCTTGGGTTTGTTGGGGATCATGCGGGCTGCCGGATCCTGACAGCATCCGCCCTGGTGTGTACTTGTGTTCAAGGCGCGGGCGCCATGGGGTTTTGGGTCGATTGCCCGGCGATTTGGGTCACCGCGCCGGGGTTGAACGGATTCCGGGGTTCTTCGACCTGAAATCGGGTGGTCGCGCACGGGCGGCAAATGAAACCGTCACCGCGAAATTGCCACCTCATGAGAAAACCCAATGTCCTCCTGGCCGTCGTTTCCATTGGCTCCTGCCTTCCCTCAACCGCTATCCCGCAGGCAAACGGCGGGGGCTTCGAAGATGGCCTGAGCGGTCAGGTTCAGGACGTGGCCGCTTGGTTCGAATCCAGCACCGACGCCGCCAGCTACACCGAGTGGGTGAACCCCTCGAATGCGATTCAGACCGACGGCCCGAGCGACTACTCGCCCAGCCGCCATCTCGCGCTTCGCGGCACCGGCTGGATCTATCAATCGATCGGGACCTACGATGCCGAGCGATCCCCGGAGCTTGGTTTCCGATTCTTCCAGGGGATCTTTACCGATGGGAATGCCTCGACCGGGGCCGACATGGCATTCTTTATCACCGACGGTTCTTTTGCACCGGGCAACGGCGCGGACATCCTAGGCGCTGCCGGTGTGACCCAGATCGGCAGCACATTCTCGGTCACGCCCGCAGCTGCCGACGGCACCGGCTACCGTTCCGGCTCGATCGACCTCACCGGGTTGGACGATGGCACGGAGATCTGGGTTCGGTTCGCGGGAAATGGAGGCAGTGGACAATTCGCACCTTTCGACGATCTCTCCTTCTTCCAGCCGGGTGCGGATTTCGACGGCGATGGACTTTCTGACGAGGATGAAATCTTGCTCGGTACCGATAGCCAGAATCGGGATACCGATGGGGATGGCTTGGAGGACGGTGAGGAGGTCAACGACTACCACACCGATCCACTTGAGGTGGATACGGACTGGGACCTCTATTCCGATGGTGACGAAGTGGCGGCCGGCACCGACCCGTTGAATTTCGATAAATTTCCGGCTTTCACCGGAAATGGCGCGATCCGTCTCGATGGGCGCAGCCATCTCTCATTCTCGCCGGAGGCCGGAGTGATCCCTTCCGGCAACCAACCCTTCACGATTGAGCTCTGGGCGAATCCTGAAACCTTGAATGCCGAGGAGCTTGGGGGAAGCACGTTCGTCTTCTGGGGAGAAGAGGCCACGCGCCAAGCCAACGGCTTCCGGCTCTCCGGCTCATCGGTCCTGCGGCATTACTTCTGGGGAGACGACAGCGTTGTCGAGACCGGCTCTCCCTTCGCCAACGACAATGGAGGCCCGAATTCCGACGGGTGGCACCACTTCGCCGTGAGCTACGATGGGTCAAAGGTCGTGATCATACTCAATGGTCTCGTCGTTGACACTTCCCTGCCGGCCACTCCCGTCAGCGTGACGGACGCGAATCATATGATCGGAAGGAAGCTCAGCGACACCTTCGGCGCGGGCTTCTATCACGGATATCTGGATGAGATCAGGATCTGGAACACCGCGCGCAGCTTGGCCGAGATCCGCGCGAACCTTGGCAGCGGCCTCCAAGGAACCGAGCCCGGTTTGATTGCCTGCTGGAACTTCGATGGCACGCTCGAAGACTCCACCACCAATGGCATTCACCTTTATCCCGTGGGGGGCGTCACCTACGAACTGGAGAATCACGCCCCGCTCGGCATCTCCGTGGAATTTCCGGCTCCGGTGATTCGATTCATCAATCGCGACACCTTGACGAGCACCACGACACTAACCTGGAGTTCACTCGCCGGGCAGATCTACCACGTCGACCGTTCGGAGGATCTCGAAGAATGGGGGCAGATCGGTGAAGTCCAGGGAAACGAAAGCGAGACGACGTTCACCGATTCAACGACAACATCCGGCCGACAGTTCTACCGGGTTCGGGAGTAGGCATGGCGGATGGAAGCGGCGATGCGGACGACCACGGCCTTGCCGCGGGCCTTGTTCATCCGCTTTGTGAACTCGCTCTCGATGTCCGAGCGCCGGTAAACGATCACCCGGCCGGCGATCTCGGGAATTTCCTCGAGCCGCGCCTTGATGGCCTCTGCGATGGATCGGAAGCGGGTCATCAAGAGTTCAGGATCGGGCTGCCGCCGTAGGCCGGGCGGACGGTCGGACTGGCCGGAGCGGAATCGGTTTCCGAGAACGCGGCGCCCTCCATCGTCCGGAGCGACTCCAGGAACTTCTCGGCGTTGCGGTACTCGTCGCGGCGGGGATCGGTCATGCCCTCGGGCACGGGGTTCAGCCCCCCCTGCCCCAAGCGACCGATCAGCGCGACGAACTCGAAGCAGAAATCCGGAAGCGTCCCCGCCGGGCCCACGTGGCTGACATTCGGGTTCGCCCGGATCACCCCTCGGAACCGCGCCAGCACCTGCGCCGCGATCGCATCGATCCGCGGCCCCGGCTGTGAATTCCCATTTCCTGATCGCACTCTCACCGCCCATTTGGCCGAATTGACATCGTAACATGGAATCTTCTCGGACCACTGGTGGATCCTCCCCCGCTTAAGCCACTGGACACAACGGAATCGCTCCAGTTCTTCACTCCTGCGGCGGATCATCCATACGGTTGGCGCGTCCTTCAGCAGGTCGGTCTCGGACTATGCTTTTCGCTCCCCAAGTCATTGAACGGCGAGTTGGCCGTGCAGTGCTGATCCTATCCTCTCCTCTACCCGCTTTGCCACGAGTATATAGAGGTCCCCGACCGCTCGCGATACCGGAAATACGCTAATGCCGTGCCACTTGGCTCAGTCCCCTCCCCGCATCAACATTCTTCCGAGCTTCTCGCACTCCTTGGTCTTTTCAGTGGATCTTCGCACCACACCGGTCAGGCGGCTTACGGATCCAGGGGTCCCCATTGCCAGGCGCTTGGCAATCCATTCCGTACTCGCTCCCGTATGCCGCCGGATCACGGCAGCAAGCATCGCCTTCCGCCCGTCACCTTTCTTGATCTTTGCCAACTCCTTCCGGTCGGCCGGCAGGCCCAGCTTCGCACTGCCCTCCACCACCAGGCGCTCGGCGTCTCGCTCGCCATGCTCCCGCAGCACCCCGCCACGGCGGCTTGCGCCCCCCGGCTTCACCCCTCTTGCCCGATCCACCATGGCCAGCAGTCGGTCGCGGAACTTCTCCTCCCCCAGATACCACCCCCGCTTCAGGGCAGCGGTCGACGCCGCATCGATCGCCCCGCCGGTATTCGCTGCCCGTGCCTCGAGCCACGCCACATAAGCACGGCGTCCCCGGCCGTCCCGTGCCAGCTCGAAGGCCCCCAGCACCCGTTCCAGCTCCTGCCATTCCGGCGGCTTGCCGCTCGAATAGCCCGCCAGACTACTCCAGCGGTAGGCTGCCAGAGCACCTCTCCCGCCACCAGCCAGCCCCGCGCGCGCCGGGTTGAGGTGGATGTAGTCCGCCACGATCCGGAAATAATAAGGATCCGACTCACTGGAATTCACCGGCACCGACTTGTAGCGCCCCTGGAAGACATGCCCATGGCGCTTGCGGGCCCGATTCCACCCCTGGCTGAAGGTTCCGAGGAACCACTTCATTCCCGCCACCAGGTTCGGTTGCGGGGTCTCCAGCAGCAGGTGGAAGTGATTCCCCATAAGCACCCATGCGTGCACCCGCCATCCATGACTGGTGCAGACATCGCCCAGCCGGGCAACGAATACCACGCGGTCTTCGTCCGTCTCGAAAATCGCCTTCCCCCCGTCGCCGCGGGCCATCAGATGGTAGACTGCCCCCGGATACTGGAATCTCGTCGGCCGTGCCATCGCCCTCATCCAGCCGCACCGCGATGGATCGTCAAGGTCAGATTGCTACTCGGAGGAGACTGACCCCATTCAACGAAACCGCCCGCGCCCAAGGCCATCACGGCATCAAGGGCGCCGCCCACGGGATCAAAGGCGGGCGGCCCCGGCTCGATCTCACCGACGAGGAACGGGCCGAGCGCCGGCGCAAGCAGCAGGAGGCCTGGCGGCGCCGACAAGGCATCCAGCCCAAGAAAACCGGTTCGCCCAAGTCGCGGACGACGAATTGGGCACAGACGCATGTCGAGATCTGGGGCAAGTCGCCCGGCGTGCCGCTCACCCCGGAGGAATACGCCGAGCGGGAACCATTGTGGAATGCCCGGGTGCTGGCCAAGATCGAGGAGGCCAAGAGTTACGAGGCCAAGAAGCTGGCGAGGCGCGAGCTTCGCCGGACAGGACGGCAGCGGTCTTCTCCGCCGCCTGCGGCGCTTCCTGCCCTCCCTCCGGCCGATCCGTCCCCGCGGATCCGTCCCTCTCCCGTGGCCTCCGCCGTAGGCCGGACCTCGCCCTGTCCCTGCGGCAGCGGCCGCAAGTTCAAGAAGTGCTGCGGGAGGTGATTCCCAAGGGAGGAAACGGACAATCAGTGTCTAACAGATTCATAATTCAAGGACTGACCCTCGGAGATTCCGACCCTAGAACGCCCATGCCCCTTCGATCCCTCTTCGATCTAATTCGGAATATTTGATTTCAGCAGTCCCAGTTGCACTATCAATTTCAACGACCTCAAGGAACCTTCCGTTCCCCATCTGCTTTCTCATCTTGAGAGGCAAGCTCCAAGGGCTCTGCCAGTTTCTCCAACTGACGGTTACCTCCTCCGGGGTGATTTTTTCGACATAGAGGGGCTGTCCTTGATCAGTTAAAAATGCGGCTCCCTCCTTCACCGAATAATAGCGGGGTGAAGAAGCTGCCAAGGCTGGGTCATACATACCACAACAGTTCAGGGCCACGATCATTGCGCCCCCCAATGTCACAGTGATCATTATTGAAAGCTGCCGCGTCATGTAATCCATCATTTTTAGCTCAACGCAAGTGCGGCGGCGTCACATCTGGATAATCTGGAACGCCTCCATTTGTTGACCCGGGTTCAGAATACGGTCCATACGGCCTAGTTGATCCCGGCTCAGTCCCCTCTGGAGTGCCGCCTTCATTGGCGGGCCCAGGACTAAGGCCTGCATTCTTGCAGCAGCATTCACAATCATCCTTGTCATCGACAGATTCGCCGCAGTTCCTGCCAGTCCGATTATCATCGAAATCAGACGGCTGCATAGCACTATCAGCGTGAGCCTGAATCCAGTCCTGCTCCCAATCCGAAAGATCATCCCAACGACCCTGAGCTAGCAGCTTATCTCGCCGCTTCGCCATCGCGACATCCTTCTTCTCTTTCTCCCAAGACATTTGCTCCGCGAATTCCCGCCCATGGTCTTTCGTCATCCGACAATTCCAGACGCAGTGCTGAAACGGGTTGTTTTTGTCATGCGGAAATACGTCCGGCAAGCTCGGTGCCAACTTCCGATTCTGTTTATTGACCTCACCCGAACCGGCTCCGGTGTTGGGCTTGCTGGGACCAGAT
This sequence comes from Neoluteolibacter marinus, assembly GCF_014904755.1. Taxonomy (GTDB): domain Bacteria; phylum Verrucomicrobiota; class Verrucomicrobiia; order Verrucomicrobiales; family Akkermansiaceae; genus Haloferula; species Haloferula marina. The sequence continues at coordinate 59,184 of NZ_JACZFQ010000020.1, read as the reverse complement.
TTCCACCCGCTGCCTCCGGGCTTTCCTCCAAGAATATCGTACCAAGAATTGGGGTTATTATAGACAAACCCGTACAAATTCAACCCACCCCTTTCTCCAATCGGGTCCCTGCTTGGCCACCTCCCTTGAACCGGATCGTAGTACCGGTATCCGTAGTAGAAGTACCCCGTCTCCGCATCCAATGGTTTGGTCGAAAACCTGTAATCGAACAGCGCAACCTTTGAACCCGTGGCTACAACCTCCTCGCCAAAGGGATCGTATTCGAAGTGGGCGACCACGACAGCCGAGGCATCGAGATACTCGCTGATGTTCCCGTTCCCATCGTAGGTTGGGTAGTATACCCCGGCATCGGCACCAGATTCGATTTCCACTGCGAGTAGCCCCCCGACTCCGCCCGCCCCCTGCATTGAGCCGCTCAGGTCGGAGCCCCACGTGTATGTACGCTCGAGCGGATAGGTCGTGGTGTCGATGCCAAATTCGGCAACGACGTTCCAACGATCGTAGAAATACACCTTGCCGGTCATCCCGGTGCCGCTGCCCTGGAATTTCGCCACACGGCGACCAAAGGGATCGTAGGCGTAGTAGGTATTAGCCGTGCCGACTTTGGCCCGATACATCCGGTTTTCACCGTCCCAGTAGCGGTCGCCGTTGTTGCCGACCGGGTAGCGTCCGGAGGTCTGGTTACCGTCCTGATCATAATCCTGATTCGAAACCGAATAACTGTACAGTCTCGTCCGCCCATACTGGTTGAGCGCATTCGCGCCTTCAGATCCGCCGGTTCCGCTCTTGTCTAAATATCGGGCGAGGTTGTTGTTGGTATTGCCGAGGCTGTCGGGATCGGTCGTGTTCCGGGATGAGCGGAGGCGATTGCCGATGCCGTCATACTTGTAGCCCCGGTCGCCGGTGGTTCCGCCGGCGCGATCCGCGGTCGTCACCTGGCCCATCGAATCATAGCCCCAATCAATACCGGCGCCGGCGGAATACTCGTCCCCGGTGAGTGTCACTCCGGTACGCTGGCCGATGGCGTTCACGGCGTACTCATACTTCGAAAAGAGCGAATTGTCACCATATCGCTCACTGTTGGCCCGGTTGTGCAGCAGATCACGGTCCGCCATCCAATCCATCGTCACGGTGTGGGCGGGTCCCGTCAGGGAGGCCTGCAAGCCGTAGGATTCCGGCTCGTAGCCGTAGGTAAAGTCGCGCGCCGCCCCAGCATGTACGCCGGTCACCTGCCCCAGCTGCCCTCGAGTGGAGTGCCAGGTGTAAGTGGTTTCCGCGTCCGTCGTCGTCCCGTCCATGAGCTCATAGCCAGTGGGCCGGAGCAATGAGTCGCGACCACGGTCGAAAGTCCGGCTCACCGCGGCACGGGCCCCGCTGCCATCGGGATCAATCGAGATCGTCTCAGCTTCAAGCACAAGGGTGTCCGGATCGTAGGCATAGTCGATGTCGGAATAGGCGTTGGCAGCTTCGACGAGGCGACCGAGCGCATCGTAGGTGAATGACGAATCGGAAGTATTGGCATCGTTGCCAGGCCCCGGAATGTCAGCAGCCTCGAATGCCTCGCTCTACGCCCTAACCGCCGCCGTTTGCTGCTCTATGGGCTTCATCCCGCAGCTCGGGTTTGTCCACCAGGCCGGCACGCTGCCCTTCATCTACGACGCTGCGGATCTCTACAAACACGAGACGTCATGGCCCGCGGCCTTCGAATCCCAGGGCTTTCCCCACACACGTGGGGATGACCCGAACTGGTTCATGGCGTGGATCGCCGTGGACGAGCTTTCCCCACACACGTGGGGATGACCCGCTACGACCAACCGACCGACTTCCCGCAGGTGGGCTTTCCCCACACACGTGGGGATGACCCGCGATCGAGGAGACGACCACCAAGCACGCCGACGGCTTTCCCCACACACGTGGGGATGGCTTTCCCCACACACGTGGGGATGACCCGCTATCGGCCATCGATTGAACGGCGTTGACGTCGCTTTCCCCACACACGTGGGGATGACCCGTCGGTCGAGAGCACATACACGCCTCCTGCCCGGCTTTCCCCACACACGTGGGGATGACCCGGGGTATGCAAGGCCCTTCCAAGCTCCTTCGAAGCTTTCCCCACACACGTGGGGATGACCCGAAGGCCAAGGAGGAGTTCAACGACGCCCGGCGGCTTTGCCCACACACGTGGGGATGACCCGCTGGAGGAACAAAACGACCTGCTGGAGGACCAGCTTTCCCCACACACGTGGGGATGACCCGGCAACATAGATTCTCAGGATTCTTCCGCACCATGATCCTCGACCTGGCAATCGCCAACCTGGGACTCTTGCAGGTGGAGCATCAGCCCCGAGATGCACTTCCTTTTTTAACTGCGCCTCCCCGCGAGCCCGAAAACGACCTGGAGCAAAAATAGCGCTCCCAAACGATGAAAATAGGGGCAAAGACCTTCGCCTCCTCGAGCGTCACTTGATCGGCCCCGTTCACCAAGAAATCAAAGCGGGAGGAAGCATAGCTCCCCAAGGGATCACCGTGGTTCCAACGTACCACCTTGTCGTGACACCATTTCTTCTCGTCAGGGAGTTCCGGATTGCCGGTCTGAGCGACACGTTCAACCAACAGCCCAAGGTTCAGAATCGCCTCACAACCCCGTCGTCGTCGCTCAGCTTTCGAGTCCGCTGGCGACCCCAACCGAAAAAGCAGTTGATCCACCCCAATGCTAGCCTGCCTCTGGAATACCTTCGACGCCAGGATCTCGTCCCGCCGACTGCGATTTTCCAGGTACCAGCCTCTCTTACCTGGACTCATTCCCTCGGGAAACTCTTTCGCTTCAGCGTCTTGCGCAAGCAAGAGCCATCGCGCCAGGGATGCATAGTCAGGCTCATCCGACGTTGCAGGATCGGGGTAGCGGTGTCCAAATGGCCATTGGACTTCGAAGCGTTCCGACTCCGAGAGCTTGATTGCTCGCTTCCGCCCTTTGGAAAGGCTGGCCTTGGCTTGCGCCCTTTGCTCCTCGGTTTTCCCCCGGCTCAACTTGCCCATCCCCATCTCTTCTCAGGAACTGCCTTCAGGTTACAAGCGTCCAATTCTCCCGGGTGAACACCATTCCTTGGATTCCCCGGCTTGAGCCGCTATGCCCACGGTTTTCCGAATAAAGGCAGAGAAAAGGCAGGAGGACTTTCATCCACCTGCCCGATTTATTTCGCAACTTATTGAAAGTGAGTGGTCGGGGCGGCCAGATTCGAACTGACGACATCCTGCTCCCAAAGCAGGCACTCTACCAGGCTGAGTTACGCCCCGGACGGGCGGGACAATCCTCAAGGCCCCTGCCACTTGCAAGACCAAAGCCGCCCGCGCGGGGATTATCTTGCTAGCGCCTACCGGTCCATTCCGGGCGCCCGTAACGTTGCTGCACCCGCAGCGCCAGTACCCCGTCATCCGGCTCATCGGACCACGGCAACACCTGCTCCGCCAAGGCAGCCGCCAGTTCCCGCTCCGGCCGGCATGCAACCGCGACCGATCCCTGGTGCAGCAAGCCGCGCTGGGTCCGGCGCTGGCCGCCACCGGCAATTTTCCGCCCGCCGGGGTCGAGGAGGTCGTGCTCGACCGGCCGGATGAAACACTCGCCGCCCGCTGCGGGCGGCATGGTCCCCGCCAGGCTCGCGACCACGCCCGCGCCGCGCAGGGCATCGACCAGCGCCCGGTGAATGATCCGGTAGCTTTCTCCCCCCTTGGCCTCGGCCAATCCGAGCCCCCGGGGGATGAACAAGGTGAAGGTCCAATCGGCGGAGTGGTCCACGATCCCGCCGCCGGTCCACCGCCGGACCCATTTCAATCCGCCGGCCGGCAGCTCGGCCGTTTTCACGAAGTAGCCGAAGCTCCCCCACCCCGGTTGCCAGCGGTAGGAACGGAGCACCGCCTGATCGCTGGTCGCCGCCAGCCACTCGTCGACCGCCATGTTCTGTGGGCCGTCGCGCGGCGTGTCATCGATCCAAAGTCGTAGCTGCGGCAGCACGCGCCGAGGCTGGGCCGAAAAGTTCCGGCGATCAACAAAAGCCCGTCTTGCATCCGTCGGCTCGCTGCGCACGTTCGGGGCATGCCTTTCACGCCCAAGCCACACGCCGCGCTGTTGATCGTCGGCCATGGCTCGACCGAGAACCCGGATTCGTCTGCCCCCTATTTCGACCACGCCGACGAGATCCGGCGCCAGGGAGCGTTTGGCGAAGTGCACTGCTGCTTCTGGAAGGAGGAGCCGTCGATGCGCGAGGCGCCGTACATGATCGACGCGGACGAGGTTTACGTGGTCCCGGATTTCATCAGCGAGGGCTATTTCACCCAAGAGGTGATCCCGCGCGAACTCGAACTCGACGGCCCGACCACCCGGCGAGCGGGAAAGACCTGGCACTACACGCTTCCCGTCGGCGTTCACCCGTCGATGACCGGGCTGCTGCTGCGCCGTGCCCATGACGTCGCGCCTTTCGCCGACCCGGCGGAGACGACCTTGTTCATCGTCGGCCACGGCACCGGCCTGAACCAGAACTCGACCAAGGCGATCAAGGACCAGGTCGCCCAGATCAAGGCCTCCGGCGCCGGCTACGCCGAGGTGCTGGACGCCTACATGGAGGAACAGCCCTTCATCGCCGACTGGGACAAGCTCGCCACCACCCCGAACGTGGTCGTGGTCCCCTTCTTCATCGCCGACGGCCTGCACAGCTACCAGGACATCCCGGTGCTGCTCGGCATCGAGGCCGAGCCCGGCGAAGCCGCCAGCAAACGCGAGGTGTTCCGCCACAATCCCCACGCCCTGCGCGGCAAGACCCTCTACTATTCCTCCGCGATCGGCACCGAGCGCCACCTCGCCGATGTCATCCTCGACCAGGTCGCCGATTTCGACGCGAAACAATCATGAAGCTCGCCGAACAACTTTCCCGCGCCGTCAGCGGTGGCGTCCGACGCATCGGACAAATCTCGATCCAGCCGAGCGGCGACGGTTTCACGCTGCGCCACATCGACGACGAGAACGCCGATCCCGCCTTGCTCGAAACCCGCGACGAAGCCGCCGCGGCCCGCGAGATCGCGACCTGGGCGGACGACGGCCACTACCGTTTCACCAAGGGCGAGCTCTCGCTCAAGCGCGGCTGGCAACTCCGTCTCGGGTCCGCGGCTGAACTCCACGAGGCGCTGGACGCCTTCTACCCCGCCGCGGCCGGATTGTGGTTCGCCAAGCAGGCGGACCGGCTGGAGGTCCAGCACCTCCGCGACAAGCTCAACCGCCAGACCGGCATGTATCGCTTCGCCCGCAACATCAGCGACGATGGCGCCCAGCGGCTGGTCCGCGAGGTCTGCGGCCCCGGCCATTGCTGCGTGAAGAAAATCCTGTGGCAGATCGATGCCGACACCCCGCTGGATGACAGCGAGGCGACCCGTTTCGACGGGGTCGTCGGCGACATCAATCACGCGGCGGCCATCCCCTTGCTCTGCCGCGAGGCCTGCAACCATTTCGTCGCTGAGACCCGCAAGGCCGCGAAGGCGGAACACGAAGCGGCCGGTGGCTGATCGACTCTAACTGTCGCCGTGCCACTGCCAGCCCGGGTGGCGTACGAAGGCGAGGGCTTCCTTCACGTCGATGCCCTTCCGCGCCAGGTTCGCGTGGAGGGAACGCCGTTCATTCCACACCCTCAGCTCCTGGGCGGGCGCCTGGTAGCGCTTGCGGTAGGGCGTCTGGTTGCCGACCAGCATGACGAGGAATCCTTCCAGCCCGAAGTCATTGGTCGTCCCCGGAATCCGGTTCCGGCAGAAACCCGAGGGACCGTTTTCGGTGTAGTATTCCAGCAGCCCCTGCAATTCGGAGAGATCGGTCTCCTCCCGGCAGCGCCGCCAGAACGGCGTGTCGTCGGCATTATTCAACTGGTAGTGCAGGCCGAGGAAATCGCGGATCATCCGCCATTCCTTGAGCTTGATCTCGTTGAAGAGGTCACGGCAGCTCGGCGTCGGATCCAGCAGTGCCTGCTGCAGCATGTCGACCAAGGTCCGGCAGGCACCGCAGACCATCATCAGCGCGGTGGCCTCCAAGGGCTCGACGAAGCCCGCCGAGTTGCCGATCGCCACCACGTTGCCGACCCAGCTGCGGCGGTAGAATCCGGACCGGAAGCGGACGATGCGCGGCGCATCGGGCACCTTCGGGTTCTTGCGACGGAACTCCTCGAAGGCCTGCTCGTCGGAAATCATGTCCGAGCAGTAGACGTAGCCGCGGTTGATGAAGTGCTCGTGCTCGATCTTCCAGCACCAGCCGCTGTCCATCGTCTCGGCGGTGGTGTAGGCCATGATCGATTCCTGATCGCCGCGCTGCCATCCGCCGACCACCGCACGGTCGCAGAAGAGGGTTTTGCCGAAATCCTCGAACGGTTCCTCGAGGGCCTTGCCGAGCAACTCGCTGGCAAAGCCGCTCGAATCGACGAACAGGTCCGCCTCCAGGCGACGGCCGTCGGCCAGATGAATGGCCGCGATCCCCGCCTCGCCCCGTTCCGCACCGGCCATCTTGCCGTCGGTGATCTTGACCCGCGACTCCCTGGCTTCAGTTTCGAGGGTTTCGACGAGCTTGTGGTTCTCGATGTGGAAGGCGTGCCACCCCTGGATGTCCGGGGCCTGGTTGGCCAGACGGGTGAACGCCTTGCCGGCCCGCATCAGGGCCGCCGGCTGGTCGACATCCGTGAACTCGTCGTCGCAGAAGAATCCGTTGGGCATTTTCAATCCGGCGAACTGTTTGTCCAGCTGCTGGGAGAACGAGTAGTCGAAGGCTCCCCGTGTCCCCCACAAGAAGCGGATGCCCAGCTTCCAGGTGGGTTCCGCCATCTGATAGAAGCGCTTCCGCTTGATGCCGAGGTAGTCGAAAAGGTGATGGGGGAAGAACGGCGTCGTGCCTTCGCCGACCCCGATCACCCCGAGGTCGGGATCGCGCACGATCTCGACCTCCAGCTTCGGGATCTTCCGCTTCAGGGTGAGGGCCGCCAACAGGCCGGCGCTGCCCGAGCCCAGGACAATCACTTTCTCGATCACGACGGATGCTGTGCCGGGATGAATGGGAGTTCAAGGTCGCGCCGCGGACCCGGGATCCGCGGCGCAACCCGATCAACTCGGCATGAACTCAAGCGCGGCGCCGGCGCAACAGGCCGAGCAATCCGAAACCGCCCAGGAGGGCGATCGACGGCTCGGGCACCACGATCGCGGTCAGGCTGCCCTCGCCGAAATAGGCGAAACGACCGCCGCCCAGATCGAGGGCGTTGCCTTCCCCGAAGTTCGCGATGTTGGATGAATCGAGCGTGAAGTCGCCGTCGATCAGGGTGTAGGTCCCGTTGGCCGCGGAGTTCACGTCGAAGCCGACGATGTCCCCGAAGCCGAAGTCTCCGAACGTGACCGTGCCGCTGGAAACCAGGAGCAGGCCTCGGCTGATGTCGATCAGGCCACCCGCGGCAATTTCGAGATCCCCCGTGAGCGCGCCGCCATCAAGATCGCCGGCACCGATCGCCGCCCCGGCTCCGACAAGTACGCCATCCGTGGTGCCGAGGGCACCGCTGATGAAGAGGGTGCCCGCCGACACGCTCACCGAGCCGAGGCTGTTGGCGGCACCGGCCAGGTTGAGCGATCCCCCGCCCTGCTTGGCGAGCGCTCCGGTGCCGGTGAGATCGGCGTTGGAACTGACATCGAAGCCGTTGGTGTCGATCGCGCCACCGCTGCTTCCGACGACCACGCTGGTGGTGGCATTGATGAAGTTGCTCTCATTGCGGCCGGCGCGCAGGGTGCCGCCATTGAGCTCGAAGTATCCCGTTCCGCCCCCGGTTTCGATGGCTCCGGTCTGGTGAATTCCACCGGTCAGGTAGTAGCTCCCGCTACCGTTGGCATTCTCGCCGAGGATGGTCTTGTTGAACTCCGTCCAGGTGCCACCGCTCTGGTTGACCACCCCGGTGCCACCGTCGGCACCGATCGTCGTGAAGCCGCTGGTTTGGGAACTGTTGATGGTCCCGTCGTTGACGTTGAAAGTGCCATTGCCTCCCGCCCCGATCCCGACCACCAGCCAGGCCCCGGAGCCGATTTCGCCGGAGTTCAGGTCGAGTTGGCCGGTTTCGCCACGGCCGATGAAAATCTGCCCGCCGGCCGACACCGTGCCGCCGGAAACGTCGCTGGTGATGGTGTCGAACTCCACGTCGCGACCGCTGCTGATCAGGCCCGTGAACGAGGTCGCGGTGAGATTCTGGATGTCTCGGTTGTTGGCGGTGGTGGTGAGTGAACCGTCGCCGGTGATGCTGATCTTGCTGGTCGCGGAAAGGTTCGAGGCCCCCGCCACATTGACCACCCCGCCGGCGGCGATGTTGAGGAAACCGGTTCCGCCGCCGTTGCCGAGGCGCAGCAGGTTGTCCGAGCTCAGGCTGCCGCCGGCATTGACGTTCACCGTCCCGGTCCCGCCGGCATCACCGATGAACATCCACTTCGTCGAGGTATCGACGGAACCCCCGGCATTGATGTCGAGCACCCCGCTGATACCGGCGCCCTGGCCGATGAAGCTGTCCGCCGACTTGAGCTCCACGGCGGAGGAGAGGATCGGCGTCTGGCCCGGGGTAGCGGTGTTGATGTAGAGAAGGCCGGTCTGCGGGACCACGCCGCCGCTCCAGTTCGATCCATTCTCCCACAATTGGTCTCCACCTCCATTGGTCCAGGTCTGGCCATAGGCGGCCGATGCCATGCCGACCAGGGCCGCGGTATTCAGCAATCTTTGTCTCATTGATGTCTTGGGTTTCTCGGGTTGGGCCGCGGACGAATTCCTGGCCGCGAGCCAAGGACGCTCCGTCCGGAGCTTGTGCCAAAGTTTGCATGCAAGCTCAGAAAGCCGCTAGGTGGATGACGCCCGAGATTTGTATTTTTTCACCAACCCATTCGATCCAGATCCCACGAACGTGGTAGACGAACTCGCCGAAATCACCACATTGCCCCAAATAACAACCCCGTCCCAGCAGGCAAATCCTTGCGAAAACAAACGTTCCCGACAGCAATCCTCCTCTCCATTCAAGAATCCCCCCTCCACGGCCGTGGGGATGCCCACGCCTCGGATAGGTATCTTTCCGTCGCCTTACCCGTCTCCTCCCCTGATGAATCCCACTCGGGGACAGAGAAGACGCGCCCTCTTCTGGCCCGGACTAGATCCGCGGACCAATGGCATCAGCCGACGTCCAATAATCTCCATTCCCTACCAACCCTCATTTTGATTGCCGAAAAACAGGATCATTGATCATGTAAATACAACGAAGTTCTCTCTTCATGCTCAAGGCACGAAAAACCAAGGTTTTCACCCATAAAGTGAGCGGATTCGCCCTCATCATCGCCCTCGCGCTGATGACGCTCCTCATGGTGATCGCCGTGGGACTCCTTACACTTTCCTCCATCTCCCTGCGCGCTGCCTCGGGCTCGACGGCCATGGCAACCGCCCGCCAGAACGCCCACATGGCTCTGATCCTGGCCATCGGCGACCTCCAGAAGCAGACCGGCCGGGACCAGCGCGTCACGGCTCTGGCCGACATCGCAGGCAAAGACGACGGCACCCGCCTGCCCGCAGGGGCGCAGCCCCAAAACGGGACTTCGGTCAACCGCAAGACCAAGGGCTTGACCGCGATTCAGACGGGCACCCGCCACTGGACCGGGGTATTCAACAACCGCGACGATCCCTCATCCATCTACACCCAGACGCCCAGCCCCGCCGTGGTCAGTTGGCTGGTCAGCAGCCGTGACGGGGCAACGCCGCCGGGAAGCCCGTCGCTCCTGCCTTCCGATGCCACCTTCGCGGTTGACGCCGGCGGCAAGGTGGGCGATCCCGAAAAGGCCGTGGTGCTGGTCGGCGGGGCATCGGCCGGCACCGGACCCGGAAGCATCGACCGCTACGTGGTCGCGCCCGTTGTTCCGATCGCCGCTACCGGCGCCCCCTCGCCTTCCGGTTCGTACGCCTGGTGGATCGGCGACGAAGGCGTCAAGGCGCGCATCGACATTCCCCGGACCCTCGACGACAATACCAGCGACGCGTCCCTGGTCGCCCAGCGGCGGGGCTGGGAAACGATCGATGGCCTCGAAGACTACCCGACACCATTGTCCGGACCGCACGACGATTTGCCGAAAGCCATCACGCTCGGGGAAACGGAGCTGCTGATCCCGGGATCCGGTGGCACCAGAAGCAGCCCCCGCCAGGAAATCTTCCACTCCGCCACCACTGCCAGCCGCACCCTGCTGGCCGATGCACTGCATGGCGGGCTGAAGGTCGACCTGACCTCGCTGCTAGACGGCGACCTGCCCACGGCCAGTCCGGAATCCGAGATCGAAACCTACCCGGTCAAGGGCGCGAGGATCATTCCCCGCGCGGCCGCCCGCACCATGAGGGCCCCGCTGTGGGACGCGGTGAAGGAGTTTCATGATCGCACCCGGGATGCCGGGGAGCTGGTCGTCCAACCCAGCGACAGCAACCTCACCGCCGCCATCGCCCCGCTGATCATCGATTTCAGGATCCTCATGGGCGCCAGGATCCGCGCCGGCAGCTCGTCGTCCTCGTCGACCTTTTATGTCGACCCCTGTGGCAAGATCGCCATCGCGATCGCCAATCCCTACGCACGGCCGCTGACCTGGAACGATGATCTCGAAATCGAATTGCTCAACCAGACCCCCTCCGGCAACCACCCGTCGCGGATCTGGCCGCTCGGCGGCAGCAATGGCCCCGCCTACATTCCCCGCGATCCGTCCGAGCCCGCGGTTTTCAACAATGCGGTGTTCCGCATCAAAGCAGGCACGCTCCCACCCGGCGAGGCGCGCGCCTACACCATCGCAGGCACCGTGGTGCGGGACGCCCGGACCGCGACCCGCCGGACCAACGTCGACCTGGCGCCCTTCGAGTCGAGCCGCCCCTACAGCTTTACCAACTGCGTCGTGATGACCAACACCAACAGCTACACCGCGCCGCTCGTGATGGACGTCCGCGAGAGCTGGCAGACCACGCTTGCGATGGTGGAGATGCGGCTGGCGGGCACCTCCAGCCGTTCAGTCCTGCGCCAGATCGAGCGCTTCGAACTCGACAACGGTTACTTCTATCCCAACCAGCGCACCTTCTCCGCCCCGGAAGCCGCACGGATAACGCAGCCGTTCCCGCTGATGCTTTACAGCTTCCAGATCAGCCAGCCGGGCACCGACTACACGCCCTTGATGCCATCGCTTTACGAAGCCGGCCAGCGCTCGTCGACCTTGCGCACCTTCACCGACTTCAATCTCCAGGCCACCCGGTTCCGCAAGCCGATTGCCAGCTACAATCCCCCGCCCTTCTTCGTCGAAAGCAACGACAGCAAGTCCCAGCTGCCCGCGAGTCCGCCGGGCGGCCAGACCGGCGGGGGTTTCACCCGCAATCTCGCCCTGTCGCCGGTCCGCTGGGGACACTCCACCTCGGGCAGCGAAACCACCGTGTTGTTCTCCCTGCCCTCGACCTTGTCGTCCCTCGCCGCACTGCAACACGCCGATCTCACCGGTGACGACACCATGGCGTCGATCGGCCACCAACCGGGCAACGCCGTCGGCAACTCCTACGCCACCCCCTTCGTCAAACGCCGCCAGACGTCCCAGTCCCGGGCCGACTACGAACTCATCGGCTCACCCAATCCTTCCGGAGCCCGGCAAACCCGGACCACATACTACGACATCTCCTATCTCCTCAACGCGGTGCTGTGGGACTCGTTCTTCTTCTCCACCGTCCCGGATGGCGGCACGACCCCGGTAAACCCGGCGCTGCTCCCGCTGGATCACGGAACGCCCGCGGCCTTCCGCGATCCGGTCGCCGCTGCCTCGCACCTTGTCGTCGACGGCGGCTTCAACGTCAACTCGACCGACAAGACCGCCTGGAAGGCCTTCCTCGCCAGCGCCCGGCACTTCGAGCATGCCGCCGACACCGACCCGGACGAGGGCGCCGCCTTTCCGCGCAGCCTTGCCCAGACCAGTCCGTCCGCGACTCCGCCCAGCGGCCGAGACAGCGACTCTTTCGCGGGGTTCCGCCGGGTCAGCGACGACGAGCTGGACGCCATTGCCGAGGAACTCGTCAAACAGGTCCGGCTCCGCGGCCCCTTCGTTTCGGTCGCCCATTTTGTCAACCGGGCCCTCGCCGACCTCCGGGCCGAACCCGCCCTCACCCGTGCCGGCGCCCTCCAGGTGGCCATCGATGAAAGCGGCGCCAACATCAGCCTCGACGGCAGCCGCAACGGCTTCAGCGGGATCGACCCCCGGACCGACGCCGTCACGCTGCGCGAAAAGAACGGTGCTCCCCGCGCCGATTTCGACGGCACCGACACCGACGGCCGCCCGCCGGATTCATCCGGCGATCCCGACTGGGCCCGGACCTCCCGCGACAACAACTACGGCGCGGTCGCCAGCATCCTCGCCGACCGCGAGATGCTCAAGGATGCCCGTTTCAAGCCGGAGCAGGGCTATCGCTCGACCGGCATCCCCGGCTGGCTGACACAGGCCGACGTGCTGCAGGTCATCGGCCCCGCCCTCACCGCCCGCTCCGACACCTTCCGCATCCGCACCATGGGCGAAGCCTTCGACGCCGACGGCAACCCCGCGGCAAGAGCCTACTGCGAGGCCTTCGTCCAGCGCATCCCGGACTACGTCGATCCGTCCAACGCCCCGACCGACCGGGGCAGCTCCCTCACCCCCTTGAACCAAATCCATGGCCGCCAATACAAAATCGTCTCGTTCCGCTGGCTGTCCCGCGGGGAGATCTAACATGCAGTGGCTCCTCGCCGCCTTCCTCTTCGTCGCCGCCCCGCTCCTTGCCCAGGATGCCGCGGTTTCGATCAAGCTCGACCTGGTCGCCTGGGGCGATGAGATCGGCGGCTTGTCGCTGAAATCCGGGGAGTCCGGCAAGCTGCTCACCGCGCGCAGCTTTTGCTACTCGGAACCCGTCGCCTACAAGGGGCCGGCGCTGATGGAGATCTATCAGCATGGCGGCGGCACCTCACGGCCGGCGGCCGAACCGACGGAGGACGACAAGGCCCACCAGATCAGCCCGCTTGAAGGAACTCCCGCCCGGCAGGGCGAGGCCGCCGCGCAACCCGCCCGGACCGGGCTCGCCCTCGAGCTCGAGAAGCGCCGCAAGGACAAGCCGGATCTCGTCGCCCTCGCCGCCCTGCCCGCCGGGGGATGCCGCCGCGCGACGGTGCTGCTGGCTCCCGCCGACGACGGGACTTTCTCCGCCCATGTCATCGACGACGACCCGTCAAAACTACCGCCCGGCCAGATGCGCATCCACAACCTCAGCCCCTATCCGGTCATGATCCGCTGCAACGGCAATGACAGCAAGGAGCTGAAGAACCGCGAGACCCACCTCGTCCGCGCGCGCGACGAACAGGTGGTCTACGAACTCGCCTACAAGGCAAAGGACGAGTGGAAAATGCAGGAGAACAACATCATCCCGTTGCCCGGAAACGAACAGGTCCAGATGATGATCCTGAAAAGCGACAACTCGTTCTTCCTTTCGTCCGACGGGGCGAGTGGAGGATTTCTCCAGATCGTGTTCCTCCGGCGCACCCCTACCGCGGAGTAGGCAGGCCCATCAGGATCACTCCGGCGTGAGCCGCAGTTCCTCATACATCTTGCCGTCGAACACCTTGCGGCTGCGGAACAGCACGACCATCCGGCCGTCGTCACCGACCACCGGCGACAGCCCGCAGGTCAGGGACGTCTGCCGGAGCTTGTCGTAGCCCCATTCCTCCGCGAACCAGTCGTCGATCCCCGTGGTTTCCTTGAAGCCATCGAAACTCAGGCCGGGAACCACCCCCATCAGCGCCAGCTCCTCGAGGATCTTCTTCGGTTTGTCGCTGGCGTACAGGACCTCGTTGATGCGCCGCGCCATCGGTGCCCGGTAGGGATCGAGCGGAGCCTCGGGCTCCGGCTCCGGTTCGGGCTTGCCGCCACCGCATCCCGCTAACAGGGGCAGGACGACACCCAGCCACATCCATCGCTTCCAGGCCATCACTCGATCACCACGGAGGCCGGGTCCCAGTCCGGCTGGGGAAAGTCCATGTTCAAGCTGCGCAGGGTGTCCACCATGATCTGCGCGACGAGGAGGTTGCGGTACCACTTGCGGTCCCCGGGAATCACGAACCACGGCGCGTGGTCGGCGGCGGTCTTTTCGATCAGGTCCTCGTAGGCGCGCTGGAACTCGCTCCAGCGGGCGCGGTCGGCGAGATCGTCGGGATTGAATTTCCAATGCTTGCCCGGATTCGCCAGCCGCGACTCGAGCCGGCGCTTCTGCTCGTCCTTGGAGATATGCAGGAAGATCTTGATGATCGTGGTCCCCTCCTCGGCGAGCATCCGCTCGAAGTCGATCACGTGGCGGTAGCGGCGCTTCCAGACCTCGTCGCCGAAAAGCTTCTTCACCCGCACCGCCAGGATGTCCTCGTAGTGGCTGCGGTTGAAGATCACGATCTGGCCGTTGCCCGGCACATGGGGATGGACCCGCCAGAGGAAGTCGTGGGCCAGGTCATCCTCGTTGGGCTTCTTGAATGCCTTCACCTGCACGCCCTGGGGATCCACCCTGGAGAAGACGTGCTTCACACAACCGTCCTTGCCGCCGGTGTCCATCGCCTGCAACACCACCAGCAGGCGGTGTTTGTTCTGGGCGTAGAGGACCTTCTGCAGCGCCTGCAACTCATCCCGGAGCTTGTCGAACAACTCCAGCGACTTCGCCTTTCCTCCCTCCGTGTATAGCGAGATCTCTCCCGTCTCGATCGACCCGAGGTCGAGCTTCTGGCCGGATTTCACCCGGTAGCGTTTCACCGCTTCGCCGATCTTCATCGGAGCCCATGTTCCGGGCAGGGCGCCGGACTGGCAAGCATCGAGTCGTCACGGCGCTGTTTCTGTCACCCGCATGCGGAAGAAGCCCTTGGAATACCCCGAAACCGGAAACTCCGCGTAACGCTCCTGCACGGTCGGCCCCGTGGAAAGCGCCACGCTGCCGACCACCGACCAGCCCCCGGCTGCCATCGTCTCCGAGTGCTCGATCACCGCGGTCGCACCCGGGCGATCGGTCCGCAGATCGTAGTACATCACCACCCAGCCATCATCCAAATCCATGCTGAAAGGCGGCGCGGCATCGCGGACCGAAGGCGACGATCCGGTCAGATACTCGACGAGATTCGCCCGACCGTCGCGATCCGGATCGTCCTCGGGATCGAGCTGATCAAGCGGCAAACCGAAGCCACCGACCCAGCTCGCGAACGAGGGGCCGGGAGCCCCCGCTCCGGGATTCGGCGTGGCGGCGATCCAGTTGGCGTAATCATTGCCGAAATCCGCGACCGACACCTTGGTCAGCGACGGACCGGTTCCCGCGGCGGCGGCAGGCCAGGGCGAGGCCGGCTCGTAGTTCACCCGGTCGACCCGCGCATACTGGCGGACATTCGAGCCATCGAGACCGGCGGGCCGCGCGAGTTGCAGGCGCTCGCCATCGTTGGAGAGCTTGCCGGAGATCCACTCGAAGACCCGCGTGCCCGGCGGCACGCTGAAGGCGGCGTTGAATTCGACCAGGTTCCGGGTGAACACGATGCGCTCGCCCGGCGCCATCACCAGCGGCACCGCGGCGGGAAACTCGTATTCGATCCCGTCGGTGATCCGCCACGCCGCGCCCTTGTCGGCATCGTAGAGCGTCACGGACTGGCCGGACACGTTGGTCAGCTCGAAGTATTCCGAATCCGCGTCCCCCGCGGGGTCATACTGGATCTCGGAAATCACCACCGGCCCGATCCGCGGGCCGCTGTTGGGCGCCCCGGGCGTCGGCGCGACGAGGGCGACGAAGTTCCAGCTCTGGCTACTTGGCTTGTAGTGGTTGCCGAGCGATTCCCCCGCCAGCGAAGCGCCGAAGTCCTCCTTCGACTGGTAGTCGGTGAGCTCGTCACCCACCGCGGAGCTGAGGTAGAGCGTCTCGCCCGTGTCGCTGATCGCGAAGGGTGTGATCCGGCCGGGATCAATGCTCGCCGCACCGAAGGCCGTGTCTTCGTAGAAGACAAGATAGCCGCCCGCGCCGATCACGGTGCCGGCCGGGATGCGGTACTTGGTCAGATTCGAGCCACTGTCGCTGAGGAACCAGCCCCCGATGTCGATCGGGCTTCCCGAGCGGTTGTGCAGCTCGATCCAATCCGGGTCCTCGCCCGAATTCGCCAGCACCTCCTCGATCACCACCGTCTCGCCGATCACGAACGGATAGTCGCCCGCCGAGTAGAGGTAGTAGGCACCCATGTCGGCCCGGCTGCTGTCCGGATCGTGAGCATGGCCCGGATTTCCGGCATCGACGGCCGGTGAACCCGGCTGGAGCTGGAAGTTCAGCACCACCGGATCCTCGAATTGGGGATCCACGAAAAGATTGCCCGCTCCCGCCAACTCCGAGGTATCCGACAAGGAATAGTCCACCGTGGCCGTCGACAAGCCATCGAACAGGACGGCACCCCCGGAACAGTTTGAGAAGATGCAGTTCTCGACGGTCGCCGCGCCACCGCCATTGCCGAAGTTCTTCTCGTACACGCTCACGCCCTCCTTGCAATCGACGAAGGTATTCTGGTCGACGACCGCGGCAGAGCCGCTGTCCTTCACCCCCACCCCCAGCTCGCAGCCAACCACCAGGTTCCGGCAAAGTGCCACCGTCGATCCCTGCCCCACCGAGAATCCCTTGTCCGAGCAGTAGTAGATCAGGTTGCCCTGGATGTTCAGCCCGGAGCACTGCTCGCCGATGTCGACGCCATCGCTGTTAGAGCCTTGGAAGCGGTAGATCCGGTTGTTCAGGATCGATCCTCCGGCGACCCCGTCGTAGTCGATGGCATCGGTGTCGGGCGCATTGTTGCCGAAGAACACGCAGTCGCTGACCTCGGCAAAACCGCCCTTCACGTTGATGCAGTCCCCGGTGTAGGGCGTGTGGATGCGGCTGTTGTAGACGATGGTCACGCCGCCCCGTGCGAATACCGGACTCTCCGACTTGTCGATGTCGATCCCGTCCACAACGAGCGTCGCATCCAGGGCGGAGACTGCCGCCGGATAGGTCACCGGATCAAATCCCCGGGTCGCATCGCGAATCACCAGGTTCGACAGATAGGAGAAGCGGCTGCCGTTCTCAAAGCTGATGCCACCCCAGCGCTCGCCATTGCGGCCGAGCACCTGCACCGGCTGGGCAGCGGAGCCCCGAACGTCGAGCGCGCCCTGGACGCGGAGGTTCCTCCCCGCCGGCATGCGCACGATCACGCCCGGATCAATGGTCAGGGTGACGCCCGGCGGCACCATCAGGTCCTCGTCCAGGACGTAGGGAGACCCCTGCAAATTGAATACGGTGTCCGTCGCCAGCACCCCGCCCGTGACCGTCTCACCCGAGGCCGTGAAATTGGCGGTGATCGCTGCCGCCGAACTCAGGAGCACCGTGGTCGCGGCGTCTCCCGAGGCCCCGCTCCACCCGGCGAACTCGAATCCCGGGGCAGGCTCGGCGACGAGTTCGAGGGGGATCCCGGGAAACACCCGCAGCCCCCCCGGCTCGACCGGCACGCCCTCGACCCGCACCTTGCCCCCGCTGGCCGGGCCGATGCCCAGCGTGAGGTCCACCGCGGAGGAAAGCCCGAGGTTCGACTGGATCTCGGCGTGGACGTTGGCATTTCGGTTCACGGCGAAATCCTTGGTGTCCTGGATGTAGGAGGCCCGGCTGGCGGCGGTCATGCCCCCGCTGGCCGCCCACCGGGCACTGTGGCGGTCGACCTCGCCGGCCACTTCCGACGCCATCCCGTCAACGATTCCCTCGATGCGCGACGGCTTGAAGGTCGAGGCGACATGCGCCGCGAACCTCTGCGCCAGCCGGTTCCTGAACCCGCTGTTCGCCTTCAAGCGCACGAGGACCTCCTCGCTGCCCAGCAACTGGTTGAACACGCTGGTGCCGAGTTGCGAGACACGGAATGTCTGGTCCATGTCGGGCAGCAGCCATTGCCATTTCGAACCCGCCTTGCGCTCGCGCCAGAACTCGCGGTTGTGGCGCCAGCTGGTGTTGATCCCGTAGGACTCCGCGACCACGAAATCGATGAAGCTGTCGATGTCGATCCGCGACTCGACGAAGGCGTAGTTGCCCGGGTCGGTCAGGTCCCGGGTGGTCAGGAAATCCATCAGGTCGAGCCAGTCGTCCGCATTGCCCTTTTCAATTCCCAGCGACACCGACTGGGAGTCGACGTGCCCATACAGGAGGTGGTCGATGTCGTCGGCGCTCACCCGCTTGTGCTCGAAGAACCAGGCGTCATCCCAGCGCGCCCTCAGGTTGTGGATGCCCCAGTATTCGCCGTTGATGAAGACGATGCCGGGCCGGTAGTCGACCCCCTCCGCCTTCATCTGCCCCGTGGGCAGGAAGGCCCACATTCCGTCGCGGAGCATCTCCTTTCCCCAGGCGTCGCCCCCTTCGCGCAGGGTCAAGCCGGTGTGGAGCGGCACCCCGGAACCGGGAAACAGGTTGTACTTGATCGCATCGTCGCCGTACTTCCCGCGCAGCGCGAAGTTCAGCGCGTGCTGGGCGTTGCTGGCCCAGTTGTTCTCGCCGCCGATCCGGTAGCCGCCGTTGACCCGGAACCCCGGCGCCCCGCCGGCGGGAAAGAATTCGAGGGATCCGGGAGCATCCTTGCCTTTGTACACATCCCGGGGACCCGAGCTTCCCGAGACATAGGGTTCGTGCTGGTTCTGATAGATCCCGATTTGATCGCCGAACAGCGCCACCGGATCGGCGACCACCGACACGTAGGGAACGTCGCCCGGCGTCTCGCCGATAAAGTAGGTCCGCGACTCGACCGGCCCCGGTGGCTTGTTCTCCGCGAAAACCCGGGCGCGCAAGACCGTTGTCGATGACACCGGGATGGGCGCGGTGTAAAGCGCGGAGGTGACCCGCGGCAAGCTGCCGTCGAGCGTGTAACGGATCTCGCCCTCCTCGGCATGGAGGGTGATCTCCTGCGGCGCCGGGTAGAATCCTCCCGCGGGAAGCAACGACAGCCCGACTCCCTGCACCGTCCCGGCCGGAACGATGGCGCCGCTGTTCGCCGCGCCGGGCGAAGGCACGGCGAAGCGGACGATCTCCGCCGCGTTCGCCGGATTCCGCCCGGTTGAGATGTCATCCACTTGCGGACCGTAGGTGATCAGATCCAGCTGGTCTGACGAACTCAAGGTTGTGGCGCTCAACCCGAGGTCGAAGCTGAGGTCGGAGCTGTCCGCCGTCGCCTGGTGCACTTCCACCGCCAGCACGTTGTCGCCTGCCACCAGCCCCGTGGCCGGCAGGTTGTAGGTCGTGAAGGCCAGTTCGCCGGTTCCGCCCACGCCGAGGCTGGCGAGCGTGTTCGGCTGGATGGTCCCCGCCGGCAGGTTCTGGCGCACGACTTCCTCGCCGTTCAGATAGACGACCGCTCCGTCGTCCACCAGCAGCTTCAGGCTGAGGCTGGCGACATTCGAGGGATTGGCGACATGAAAGGTGTGGCGCAGGTAGGTGGTGATGTGCTTTTGATTCGGGTCGGCACCGTACGAAAGCGTGGTCGCCATTCCGGCATCCCCGTAGCCGAGTTTCGAGGAGCCGGATGCCCAGGTGGAGTCGTCGAACGAGCGAGCCCGCCACTGGGTGGCCTGCGCGCTGCCGTCATCGAGGTATTTCCAAACCGCGGCAGCCGCCGGTGGCACCGGGATCGGATCCGCCGCCGTCACCAGACTGCTGGTCGCGATCCCGTTCGCCCGGGTCAGCACCACCGCTTCGCCGTCTGCCGATAGCGAGAAATTCGTGTGATAACCCTCGGTTGTGAAATTCCGCCACGGCCAATAGCCGCGCGGCCGGACCAGGCCGGGCAACGCGTCGTGACCGTCGGCCCATACCATCAGGTAGCCGTTCGCCGGGATCGACGCGGCCGGCGGGAACGGCCACTTGAACGGCTTCGCAGGATCATCGCTGAGATAGTAGCCGGCGAGACTCACTGCTCCGGCGCTGGTGTTCTTCAATTCGATCCAGTCCGGGTAGTCCTCGAAATCGACGATGTCCGGATGTGCCTGCGTGTTGGCGGCCAGAAACTCGTTCACCTGGACCTGGGCGCCCGCCCGGACCACGCACAAAGCCAGCAGGCAGGTAGGGATCTTGAGGGTCATCAGGTTGCAGGGGGTGACGAATTCGCCACTCGAATACAAACCCGTTTTGGTAACAGGACTCAAATATCCACTGTTGAGAATCAATCGCTTCAAGCAACCAGATCGCCTCCTGGCCCGTTGAGCCTCGCGGCCAGCGGCCCGCCTCGCCCTCCCGTCACATATTCGTCATTGAAAGCACCCCGGCCGCCAACGAGGCTGGGGCGATGCCTGACACGACTGCTCCCGGATGCTTGGTCACCGCGATCCATGTCGGGGCCAGCTCGGTCTCGATGTTGATCGCCGAGACGCAACCGGACGGCTCCCACCGCGCGGTCGATTTCCTCGAAAAACCCGCCCCGCTGGCGCGCGACGTCTTCCGCCACGGCCGGGTCAGCTCGGAGACCACCGAGCGCATCGTCGCCATCCTCAAGGACTACCAAACCGCGCTCGCCGAGTACGGCGCCGACGGCCGCAAGATCACCCGCGCGGTGGCCACCAACATCCTGGTCGAGGCAACCAACCACGACGCCTTCCTCAACCGCATCCGCATTGCCTGCGGCTTGTCGATCAACCCGATCGACGACGGGGAAATGACCCGCCTGATCTATCTCAAGACCCGCCGCCGCCTCAAGGACACCCCGGCGATGAAGCGCCGCTGCACGCTGGTCGTCCACATCGGCCCCGGCAACACCCGCGCGCTGTTGTTCCAGGATGGCGCGATCACCCGCTACACCAGCTACCGCCTCGGCACCCACCGCACCCGCGAGGCGATCGACGGTTCCCATGCCGAGGGCGCGGCGATGCTGCGGGTCATCCGCGAGCACACCAGCGGCAACCTCGCCCAGATGCGCTTCGACTACCACGACGTGCAGCTCGATGCCCTGGTGGTCATCGGCTACGAGATCCAACAGATCCCCCGCCAGCTGTCGAAGGGCGGCAGCGTGGCCACCACCAAGGCGCTCAAGAAGGTCGCCGTCGAGGCCTCGCAGATGAGCGAGCTCGACCTGGTCACCCGTTATCAGGTCGATTACCAGACCGCCGAGGCGCTGCTCCCCGCCCTGGAGACCAACCTCGCCATCGCGGAAACCTTCGGCCTCCAGGAAATCCACATTCCCGCCAGCGAATACGAAAAAGGCATCCTCCTCGACCTGCTCGTCTCCGGCCACCTCGCCGGAACCCTCGACCAGGAAGTGCTGCGCTCGGCGCGGATCCTCGCCTCCCGCTACCAATCCGACCCCCGCCACGGCGAGCACGTCGCCACCATCTGCGGCCACCTCTTCTCCGAGCTGCAGGAGCTCCACGGCATGACCAAGCACGATGCCATGCTGCTCCAGGTCGCCGCCATCCTCCACGAGGTCGGAACCTTCATCAGCCCGCGTGCCCACCACAAGCACTCGGAATACATCATCCTCAACAGCGAGATCTTCGGGCTCGATCGCCTCGACATCTCGATGATCGCGATGATCGCCCGCTATCACCGCCACTCCGGCCCGCGGCTCGACCACCCCAACTACCGCGACCTCGACACCGACGACCGTATCCGGATGTCGAAGCTTTCCGCCATCCTCCGCGTCGCCGACGCCCTCGAGCGGACCCACGACCAGCGCGTCCATGAAATCGTCGTCCGCCGCGACGACCGGCGGCTCCGCCTCGTCCTGCCGGGCGTCACCGACGCCGCCGTCGAGCGGCTGGCCATGGCGTCCAAGGGCGATCTCTTCGAACAGGTCTTCGGCCTCGAGGTCACCATCGACGACGCCAGCTGACCCCTCCACCTCCTTCCATGTCCATTCCCTTCATCAACCGCGAACTGTCCTGGCTGGAGTTCAACCAGCGCGTCCTGAACGAGGCCCTGCGCGCGGATCTCCCGCTGCTCGAGCGGATCAAGTTCCTCGCGATCACCGCATCGAACCTCGACGAGTTCTTCCAGGTTCGCGTCGGCAGCCTCATCCTGTTGCGCCGCAGCGGCCGCAAGGCGCCCGATCCCTCCGGCATGACCCCGGTGCAGCAGCTCGCCGCGATCCGCCGCCGGGTACAGAAAATGGTGGAGGCGCAGTATCAGCTTTTCTCCGGCGAGCTCTGCGCCGCCTTGAACGAGTCCGGCATCCGCCTGCTCGCGACCCGCGACCTCAACCCGGTCCAAGCGAATCAGGTCGCCGCGACCTTCCACGATTCCATCTCGCCCCTGCTCACCCCCCTCGCGGTGGTGCTGGGCGAGGACCCGCCGCTGGTCCCGGCACTCCAGCTCGTCGTCGCCTGCCGCATTGCCGACGGTGAGACCGGCGAGATCCGCCACGCCCTGATTCCCATTCCCGACGGCATCGGCCGCCGCGTCCCGGTCAGCGATGAAGGCGACGGCGCCTCGTTCGTCCTGGTTGAGGATCTCGTCGCCCACCACGCCGGCGAGCTGTTCCCCGGCGAAGACGTCGAGGCCACCGCCTGCTTCCGCGTCACCCGCAACGGCGACATCGCCGTGCAGGAAGAGGACGCCAGCGACCTCGCCGGCGAAATGGAGGACGTCCTCGCCGCCCGCATGCTTTCCGACACCGTCCGGCTCGAACTGCCGGCAAGCCTGCCGCGCGATCTCGGCAAGCTCATCCAGCAGGTGTGCAACACCAGCTCGGAACAAGTCTACCGCGTTGCCGGCCCGCTCGCCCTGTCCGGCTTCATGGACCTCGCGTTCATCCCTGGCTTCGACCACCTGCGGGTCGAGGACTGGCCGTCGCAACCGTCCCCGGACCTCACCCCCGGCGACTCGATCTTCGACGACATCGCCCGCCGCGATCTCCTGCTCCACCATCCCTACCAGAGCTTCGAACCGGTCATGCGACTGCTCGAGGAAGCAGCGGACGATCCCCAGACCGTTTCGATCAAGCAGGTCCTTTACCGCACCGCGAAGCAATCGCGGATCATCGACTCGCTGATCCGCGCCGCGGAGAACGGCAAGAGCGTCACCGTGCTGGTCGAGCTCAAGGCCCGCTTCGACGAAGCCCGCAACCTGCTCCGCGCCGAGGAGCTCCAGCGCGCCGGGGCCCAGATCGTCTACGGTGTGAAGGGACTCAAGACCCACGCCAAGATCTGCCTCATCGTGCGCCGCGAGGAAGGCCGCCTGCGCCGCTACGTCCACCTCGGCACCGGCAACTACAACGAGAGCACCGCCCGCCTCTACACCGACATCTCCCTGCTCAGCTGCCGGCCCGAGTACGGCGCCGACGCCTCGCTGTTCTTCAATGCGGTCACCGGCCGCTCGAAGCTGCTGCGCTTCCAGCGCCTGGTCCCCGCCCCGACCGCGATGAAGCCGCGCCTGCTCGACCTCATCGCCTCGGAAGCCGAGCGCGCCCGCCAGGGAGAAACCGCCCGCATCCTCGCCAAGGCGAACTCGCTGCAGGACCCCGAGATCATCGCCGCCCTCTATCAGGCGTCGAAGGCGGGGGTGGAGATCAACCTCAACATCCGCGGCATCTGCTGCCTGAAAACCGGCGACCCGAAGCACTCGAAGAACATCCGCGTCGTCTCCATCATCGACCGCTTCCTCGAGCACGCCCGCATCTTCTATTTCCACCAGGGCGGCGACCCCGACATCTTCATCGCTTCCGCCGACTGGATGGGCCGCAACCTCGACCGCCGGGTCGAGCTGATGATCCCGGTCGAGGACAGCCGCGCCCGCCGCCGGCTGCTGCGGATCCTCGAGGCCTTCTTCCAGGACAACACCCAGGCGTCGCGGATCCTTCCCGACGGCTCTTCGGAACCGATCCGCCCGGTCGGCGGCGAGAAGAAGTTCCGCGCCCAGGAC
Organism: Neoluteolibacter marinus; assembly: GCF_014904755.1. Lineage (GTDB taxonomy): Bacteria > Verrucomicrobiota > Verrucomicrobiia > Verrucomicrobiales > Akkermansiaceae > Haloferula > Haloferula marina. The sequence continues at coordinate 35,225 of NZ_JACZFQ010000020.1, read as the reverse complement.
CATTTCTTCAAGGAAGCCCGCCGCGCCGCCAAGGCCCGCGGCCACGAACGCGCGATGACCTTCGAGCCGCACGTGCCGAAGTAGCCGCCGGCGTCCGGCACCCTCGCAAAAGCGCAAATCCCGTGCGCGCACGGCCACGGGTTTTGCGTGTGCCGCCACGGCCGCGGGACTAGGAACCCGCGATGAAAGTCCTGCTCGCCGGCCTCTTCCTGTTGTCCCTTCCCGCACTCGCGGAGCTTCCGCTGATCCCGCGCGCGGCCGGGGTGAAGGAATCCGGATCGCCACTGAAACTTGCCGCCGGGGCGAGGGTGCACGTCGCCGATCCCGCGGCGCGCGACCTGTTCCTGGCGACCCTTTCCGAAGCCGCGGGTTTCCCGCTCGGCCCGGCCCCCGCCGATGCGCCGGCTGCCATCCAGTTCCTGTCCGCGGATTCCCTGCCCGACAACTTCCCCGTGCCCGCGGGCGAGGGCTACGTGGTCCGCATCGTCGCCGAATGCGCCAACATCCACGCCGCCACTCCCGCCGGACATTTCCACGGCCTGCAGACGCTCGCCCAGTTGCTCCGCGCCGCGGAGCGCGACGACCAGGGGGCCGTCCTTTTGCCCGGCGCATTCATCGTCGATGCCCCGCGCTTCGCCTGGCGGGGTTTCATGCTCGATGAAAGCCGCCATTTCACCGGCGAGGCCGGGGTGAAACGGCTGCTCGACGCCATGGCCCGCTACAAGCTCAACCGCCTCCACTGGCATCTGACCGACTCCCCGGCGTGGCGGATCGAGATCAAGAAATACCCCGCGCTCACCGCGATCGGCGGCCGCGGCAACGAAAGCGACCAATCGCCCGACGCCCCGGCACAGTTCTACACCCAGGAGCAGATCCGCGGGATCGTCGCCTACGCGAAAGCGCGGCATATCACCATCGTCCCCGAGGTCGACATGCCCGGCCACGCCGACGCCGCGGTCCGCGCCTACCCGCAGCACGATGGCGGCGGATTCGTGCAGAAGGGCAACAAGGACAAGTGGCCGCGCTTCACCTTCAACCCCGCCGCCAAGGAAACCCTGGCCTTCCTCGACGACATCCTTGCCGAGGTCGCGGCCCTATTTCCGGAGGCCGGCGTCATCCATTTCGGCGGCGACGAGGTGCACTTCGGCTGGCACCACTGGAAGGACCTGCCGGAGGTGCAGGACCTGATGACGAAGGAGAAACTCAAGGACCTCGCCGCGGTCGAAACCTGGTTCAACCGGCGCATGGCCGGGACCGTCAACCGGCTCGGCTTCGAAACCGGTGGCTGGGATGAAATCGTGGCGCGCGAGCTGCCGCGCGACCGGACCCTGGTCTTCTGGTGGCGGCACGACAAACCCCAGGTCCTGCGACAGGCTCTGGAGAAGGGATACTCCGTCGTGCTCTGTCCGCGCCGCCCTTGCTACCTCGACTTCGTGCAGCACGATTCCCACAAGACCGGCCGCCGCTGGGGCGGCTTCAACCCGCTGCAGGACACCTTCGATTTTCCCGCGGCCCTGAAGCTCACGCCGGACGACGAGCGCCGCGTGCGTGGCATCCAGGCCTGCCTTTGGACGGAGACGACCGTAACGCAGGAACGCCGCGATTTCATGACCTGGCCGCGTCTCGTCGCCCTCGCCGAAGCCGCCTGGACGCCGGCGGAGCGCAAGGATTTCCACAGCTTCGAACGCCGCCTGCCCGCTGAGCTCGAGTGGCTGCGCGCCCACGGCATCCGCCCCTACGACCCCTTCGCGGACACCCCGGAGGTGACTGACCGAGGCGCCAAGCCGGAGTATCCGGACGTTCCGGAGTGATCTATTTCAGCGGGTCCGCCGTCACGCCATCGAAGGTGATCTTCACCGGCTTGATCATTCCCTTCTCGTCGAACTCCATCTTGTCGATGCAGGTCACCCGGTGGTTGCCGTCGGTCTCGCCCAAGGGCCGGCGGTGATAGACGATGTACCAATTGTCGTCCTTCTTGTTGTGGATCACCGAATGGTGACCCGCGCCGGTGGCAACGTCGGCGTCCTGCTGGAGCACCAGCCCGATCCGCTTGTGCGGCCCTAACAGGGAATCCGAAACCGCATAGGCGACGCGGTAGTCGGGACCGGTCCAGCCACCCTCCGACCACATGAAGTAGTACTTGCCGTCCCGCTTGAACACGAAGGGACCCTCCACGTAGCCCTCGGGCGTGATCGATTTGAAGGTCTCGCCGTCCTCGAAGGGCACCAGGCTCTTGAAGTCGTCCGCGAGCCTCGCGACATTGCAGTGCCGCCAGCCGCCGTAGACGAGGTAATGCGAGCCGTCGTCGTCGCGGAACACGAAGCCGTCGATCGGCTGCGCGCCGTGATGGAACTTGTCGACCAGCGGCTTGCCGATGTGATCCTTGTAGGGTCCGCCCGGCTTGTTTGCCACCGCCACGCCGATCCCGCCGAGCTGTTCGTTGTTCTGGATGTCGTTCGCGCTGAAGAAGAGGTAGAACTTCTTGTCCTTCTCGATGATCGACGGCGCCCACATCGCGCGCTTCGCCCACTTGATGTCCTTCGTGTCGACGATGCTCTCGTGCTTCTTCCACTTCACCAGGTCCGTCGAGGAAAAGGCGTCGAAATGGAGCTGCTGGTCGTAGGGCGCCGAGAACGTCGGATAGACCCAATATTCATTGCCGAAGATGATCCCCTCGGGATCCGCATACCAGCCGGGGAAGACGGGGTTCCCCGCCTTCTTGTCCTCGGCGGCCGAGGTGGCGAGAAGTGCAAGCAAGGCGACGGCGGCGAGATTTCGGGTCGGATTCATGGAGGAAGAAAACACGTTCGACCCGTTGACTAACACTCCGGTTAGACCCACCGCAAGCCCCCTCGCCGCCCGCGGCCGAAATTGGCGCCACCTCAGAACAATGCTTTCGACAGCAAGGTCAACAGCACCACGAACACCACGTTCAGTACCAGGCCCACGCGGATCATCTGCCGCTGCGGAACCTGGCCGGAACCGAAGACGATCGCGTTCGGCGGCGTCGCCACCGGCAGCATGAAGGCGCACGACGCCGCCAGGGCGAGCGGCGTGACCAGCTGCGACGGCACCATCCCCAACTGTTCCGCCAAGGCGTGGAACACCGGCACGAACAGGGCCGCGCAAGCGGTGTTGCTGGTCAACTCGGTGAGCCCGATCACGAACGCCACGACCCCCGCGGTGATGAGCAGCGGCGGCCAGGCGCCGATCGTTTCGCCCAGGACCCGCGCCAGGAACAAGCTGGCACCGGTCTCCTTCAACACCGCGCTCAGGGCCAGCCCGCCGCCGAACAACAGCAGCACGCCCCACTCGGTGCCGCGGTCGATGTCCTGCCAGCGCACCACGCCGAAGAACAGCATCACGCCGATCGCGACCAGCGCCACCAGGGAGTCGAACGATCCCGTCACGCCGAGGGCCGGAGCGATCCACGCCCCGCCGACCCAGCACGCCGCGGTCGCCCCGAAGATCCCCAGGGTCGCCCGGCGCGGACCGGTCATGGCAAAGCGCGCGCCGTCCATTTCCAGATGCACCTCGCGGTCCGGCCGGCAAAGAAAGTGCAACACCACGATCATCGCCGGCAGGAGCACCAGTACCGCGGGAATCCCGAACCTCAGCCACTCGGTGAAATCGATTCCCAGTTGCTTGGCTGCGATCCCGTTCGGCGGGCTGCCGATCAGGGTCCCCAGCCCGCCAATGCTCGACGCGTAGGCCAACCCGAGCAGCATGAACACGGCATTCCGCGGATTCGGCACCTTGGCGCTGGCCAACAGTCCGAGTGCCAGCGGCAGCATCATCGCGGTCGTCGCGGTGTTGCTGATCCACATCGAGAGAAACGCCGTCGCGCCGAACAAGCCGACCGCCACCGCCAGGAAGCGGCCCTTCCCCATCCTCACCAGGTTGCGGGCGATCCAGCGGTCGATGCCCTGGCGGGACATCGCCGCGGCCAGCGCGAAGCCGCCGAGGAAGATGAAGATCAAGGGATCGGCGAACGGAACCAGCGCCGCCTTGAGGTCCGACACCCGCCACAGGGTCGCCAGGGCCGGCACCAGCAGCGCCGTCACCGCCAGCGGCAAGGCCTCCGTCAACCACAGGAAGGCCACCCCGGCGAAGATCCCGAGGCCGACCTTCACCTCCATCACGTCCAGCCCCGCGGCCGCCGTGCCATCCCCGTCAAGCGGCAGCCACCAGGCCACGCCGGTCATCAGCGCGATCGCAACCAGCACCAGCCAGGTCCGGCGTCGCCGAAAAAAGGGCAACTCCTCGTGTTCTCTTTCGAATTCGGGATCCATCGTCAGCCTCACGGTTCCCGCAGGGGAACCTTCCGGTCGCCGCGGGGGATGATCCGCGCACGCTGGCACATGTGGAGCTCCCCGAGGAAGCCCCAAGCCTGACACCCGCCGCTCAGTCGCCGAGGAAGTCCTTCAAGCCGCCAAAGAAGTTGCCCAGTTCCTCGTCGTCCGCCTCGGCGCCCATGATGTCGTCGTAGGTCGTGTGGATCAGGTGCTCGTCGTCGAGTTCGAGGATGAAGCTGCTGGGCTGGCACGACTCCTCCTTGCCCCACTTCGTACGAACGGTGCAGTAGGTCATGCTCAGCCGCTTCTGGGCGCGGGTGATGCCGACGTAAAGCAAGCGCCGCTCCTCGTCCTTGGTGCCTTCCACCACGCTGCGCTGGTGAGGCAACACGCCCTCCTCCAGGCCGACCAGGAAGACGTTGGGAAACTCGAGGCCCTTGGAGGCGTGCAAGGTGATCAGGGTGGCACCGGACTTCTTGTCGAGATCGTCGTCCTCGCGGTCCGAGGCAAGCGCGCTGTCGTCGAGGAACTTGCGCAGGCTCTTGCCCTTGCCGATCGCCTTGGCGAGCTCCGACAGGACCTCGCCGATGCCCTCCTGACGCTGGGTCTTCTCGTTCTCCGTCTTGCTGCCGCGTTGCAGCCAGTCGAGGTACTCGATCTCGTCGAGGAACTCCTTCAGCACGTGGTTCGCCGGCGCCACCTTGCCGTCGATCTTCATCTTCGCGGTCAGCACCTGGGTGGTGAAGGTCTCGATCGAGTTGCGGACCTTGGTCGACAGCTGGGACAGGAAGTTCTCGTCGGTCAGCGCCCGCCAGACGCTCTGGCCGATCTCGCGGCTGTAGTCGGTGGCCAGCACCGCGGTGGACTGGCCGATCCCGCGCGGCGGGGCGTTGAGGACGCGCAGCAAGGGCACGTCGGCCTCCGGGTCGTCGAGCAGGGCGACGTAGGCCAGCGCGTCCTTGACCTCGCGTCGGTCGTAGAAGCTCTGGGCGCCGACCATGCGGTAGGGGATCTTGCGCTCGCGCAGGGCCTCCTCGAGCTTGCGGCTCTGCTTGTTGGTGCGGAACAGGACGGCGAAATCCTCCCATGGCAGGTTGCCGCGGGCCTTGTCGGCGAGGATTTCCTCGGCGATGAACACCGCCTCCTCCTCGTCGCCGGGCATGCCCACCAGCCGCACCGGCTCGCCGCCGAGGATTGTCGACTTGAGCATCTTCTCCCGACGTCCGACGTTCTTGCGGATCAGGCTGTTGGCGGTGTGGAGTATGGCGTGGGTCGAACGGTAGTTCTCTTCCAGCAGGATGATCTTGGGATTCGGGAAGAAGCGCTCGAACTCGAGGATGTTGGCGCTTTCCGCCCCGCGGAAGCCGTAGATCGACTGGTCGTCGTCACCGACCACGCAGACGTGGAACGGCGGCCCGACCAGCTGCTGGAGCAAGCGCATCTGCAGGCCGTTGGTGTCCTGGAACTCGTCGACGGTCACCCGTTGGTAGACCGAGCGGAAGTAGTCGCGGACATCAGCGTGCTCCCGCAGCAATTGCTCGGCGAGCGTCAGCAGGTCGTCGAAATCGACGGCGTTCTGGGCGCGCAACTCGTTCTGGTAGGCGACGGCAAGCGACGAGAAGAAATCGTCGTCCATGTCCTCCAGCGCGATCCCGCGGTTCTTGGCGCGGGAGATTTCCGCGAGCACCGCCTCGGCCTTGATCTTCTCGTCCTTGCCGCCCATGCGCACGACCAGCTGCTTCATGATGCCGACCTGGTCGGTGCCGGAGCAGATCGAGAAGTTCTTCTTGTAGCCGAGCTTGTGGATGCCGCCGCGCAGCAGCCGGACGCACAGCGAGTGGAAGGTGCAGACGGTCATCTGCTCGGCCTTCTTCTTCGAAACCATGCCGCCGATGCGCTCGCGCATTTCGGAGGCGGCCTTGTTGGTGAAGGTGACGGCAAGGATGTTTTCCGGCGGGATCCCCTGCTCCAGCATGTTCGAGATCCGGCAGGTGACGGTGCGGGTCTTGCCGGTCCCGGCCCCGGCGAGGATCAGCACCGGACCGTCGAGCGATGCGACCGCGTCCCGTTGGGCCTTGTTGAGGGAGTCGAAGGAAAAGCCACCTGCCATGCGCGGGCGGATGGAAGCGGGAGCAGGCCGGATTGGCAATGCGAGGATCGCGGAAATCCGGCCGGGCGCCGGACTTGAAGAAATCCATCACTGCAAAATAATGCAATTATCGTGACAACGCATGATCGGTCGCACCTAATCGGCCCGTATCCACACCCGACCGAACCCATCGCGAACCACCATGATCCGCACCCTCTTCCTCCTGCTTGCCGCCACCGTCGTCGCCCATGCCGAAGCGCCTCCGGGCTGGAAACTGGTGTGGTCGGACGAGTTCGACGGCAAGGAGATCGATTTCACCAAATGGGCCGCCGAGGAAAACGGCCACGGCGGTGGCAACGGCGAGATGCAGTACTACGTCGACCGCCCCGAGAATGTCCGCGTCGAGGACGGCCACCTGGTGATCGAGGCCCGCAAGGGCTACTTCAACGCCGGCGGGGTGGAGAAGGAGTTCACCTCCGGCCGCCTGCGCACCAAGCGGCGGGCCAGCTGGCTCTACGGCCGCTTCGAGGTCCGCGCCAAGTTGCCGAAGGGCAAGGGCATCTGGCCGGCGATCTGGCTGCTGCCGGAAAAGGAAACCTACGGCGGCTGGGCGGCCAGCGGCGAGATCGACATCATGGAGCTGGTCGGCCATGAGCCGAACAAGGTCCACGGCACGCTCCATCACGGTGCTTCCTGGCCGAAGAACATCCACACCGGCGCCCCCTTCGAGCTGAAGGAGGGCACCTTCGCGGACGACTTCCACGTCTTCACCACCGAGTGGGAAAAGGACGAGATCCGCTGGTATGTCGATGGCAAGCTCTACCAGACCCAGAAGGAGTGGAAGAGCGAGGGCAAGCCCTTCCCCGCCCCCTTCGACCAGCCGTTCTTCATGATCCTCAACGTCGCGGTCGGTGGCGCTTGGCCGGGACCGCCGGACGCGTCGACCGTTTTCCCGCAGCGGATGACCATCGACTACGTCCGCATCTACCAGCGGCCCTGAGGCGCGCGGGAGGTGGCGGGAGCACCGGACTCAGTCGGCTTGGAAAGAAGGCCTCCGGATCGCCCGGTTTGCCTGGTCCTTGCAGCTGTCCATCCGCGGGACCGGATCGCCCGGCCGTCAAGGCCTGCCGTCCAAGCCGAATGAATGCGGCGCTCCGTTCACGATTTCAGTCGTTCCGGCGGCCCATCGCGAGGCTCAGCCAGTAGAGGAGCTGGGCGACCGCGCCCACCGCACCGGCGACGTAGGTCATCGCGGCCCAAAACAAGGCGTTCTGCGCTTTCTCGTGCTCCATCTGGTTGGCAACGCCGCTGCGCTCCAGCCACACCATTGCCCGCTTGCTGGCATCGAACTCAACCGGCAGCGTGACCACCGCGAACAGGGCCGTGACCGCGAAGACCGCGACCAACAGCCACAGCATGAAGGGGCTGTGGAACAGGAAGAGGCCGAACATCGCCGCCATCATCAGGTACTGCTGCAGTGAACTGGCGAACTGCACCGCCGGAACCATCTTCGAGCGGAAATTGAGCCAGGCATAGGCCTGCTGGTGCTGGACGGCGTGACCGCATTCGTGGGCCGCGACGGCGGCGGCGGCGACCGAGTTCATGCCGTAGACCATCTCGCTGAGATTCACCGTCTTCTTGATCGGATCGTAGTGGTCGGTGAGCAGCCCGGGCACGCTGATGACCCGCACGTCGTTGATGCCATTCTGGCGCAGCATCGCCTCGGCCACCTCGGCACCGGTCATGCGGATCGGGATCCGCGAATATTCGTTGAATCGGGACTTGAGCGTGCTGCTGATCAGCATGCTGACCAGGGTGGTGCCGATGATGATCACCCAGTAGCCGATCCCAATGCCCCCCTGCTGGGCGTGGGTTTGGGCGGCGAGAAGGAGATTTTCGAAAAGCATGAGCCCGACTTAAACCGGCTCCCCCACCCGCGCAACCCGGAGACGATTGGAAAACGGGCCTGTTTTTTCAAATCGACAACCCTAGGGTCGGCGCATGAAGCACGTCCTGATCACCGGTTGCACGCGTGGACTCGGCCTGGCCATGGCCCGCTTGTTCGCGCAACGCGGCTGGCGGGTTTCCGGCTGCGGCACCAACGCCTCGGCGGTCGAATCCCTCGCGGCCGAGATCGGCGACGGCCACCGGATCTGCCGTTGCGACGTCACCTCGCGGGAAGAAGTCGAATCCCTCTGCGACGACATTCTCGCCGGTCCGGGCGCCCCCGACCTGCTGCTCAACAATGCCGCCCTGATCAACCGCAACGCGCCGCTGTGGGAAGTCGAGCCCGACGACTTCTCGCGGGTGATGGACGTCAACCTGAAGGGCGTCCACCTCGTCTGCCGCGGCTTCCTGCCGGCGATGATCGCCCGCGGACAGGGTGTCGTGGTGAATTTCTCATCCGGCTGGGGCCGATCGACCTCACCCGAGGTCGCCCCTTACTGCTGCACCAAATGGGGCATCGAGGGACTGACGCAGGCTCTTTCGCAGGAACTCCCCGGCGGCCTCGCGGCGGTCGCGCTCAATCCGGGAATCATCGACACCGACATGTTGCGCAGCACCTTCGGCGCCTCGGCCTCGGAATTCCCCGATCCCGCCCGCTGGGCGATCAAGGTGGTGCCCTTCCTCGAGCAGCTGGGGGCCAAGGATAACGGCCAGGCGCTGACCGCGCCGGCCTGAGGGGGCCGAAGGCAGCCGCTATTTTTCGCCTGTCCTGCCTAGCCGGATCAATCAAGCCGCGCTTCATGCTTGGCCGCCCCGCCGGTCGGTCCCACGCTGCGGCCAGAGAGTGATTGAAGTCCGCTACCAACGTGGCCTGCACCTTCCGGAACTCGACCTGTGGCTCGATCCCCGGGACGCGAAACCGTGGGCATTCGTCTCGCATGCCCACGCGGACCACTTCGCCCGCCACGAGAACGCGCTGTGCTCGGAGATCACCGCCGCGCTGGTCGGCTCCCGCTACGGCATGCCCGGGTCGCGGCTCGAGGCGGTGCCCTTCCTGACCGCCATCGAGCGCAACGGCCACCGGCTGCGCCTGCTGCCGGCCGGGCACATCGCCGGCTCGGCGATGCTCCACGTCACCCGCATTTCCGACGGCGCCAGCCTGCTCTACACCGGTGACTTCAAGGTCCGCCGCGGCCGCACCGCGGAACAGGCGGTGTTCCAGCAGGCCGACCTGCTGATCCTGGAGACCACCTTCGGCCTGCCGCGCTTCGCCTTCCCTCCGCCGATGGAGGTCGAGGGCGCGGTGCTGCGCTTCGTCCACGATGCCTTCGCCGACGGCGAGGTCCCGGTCCTGCTCGCCTACTCGCTGGGCAAGGCGCAGGAGGCGCTTGCGATCCTCCACGAACAGGGCATCCCGGTGGTCCAGCACCCCAGCGTCGCCGACATGACCGCCGCCTGTCGCGCCGCGGGCGTGAGCGGCCTGCCGGAACCACTCGTCCTCGAGGGCCCCGTGCCCCCCGGCCACGCGGTGATTACCCCGCCCAACACGGTCCGCTCGAAGCTCCTGCGCTCGGTGGGCAACCGCCGGGTCGCAATGCTCAGCGGCTGGGCACTGATGGCCAGCTCCTCGTACCGCTACCGGGTCGATGAGGCCATCCCGCTTTCCGACCACGCCGACCACCCCGGCCTGACCGAGTGCGTCCAACGCGTGCGCCCGAAGAAGATCCTGACCGTCCACGGCTACACCCGTGAATTCGCCGCGGAGCTCCGCCAGCACGGCTACGACGCCTGGTCGGCCACCGGCAACGACCAGATCGAGCTCCAGCTCGCCCCGCCGCCGGCCCGCAGCGCCTTGCCTGCCAGCAAGACCCGCACCACCGCCAGCGCCCGCCACATCCGGCCGATTTGCCCCCTCGCGGATTTCACCAGCCTCTGCCGCCTGACCGGCGAAACCAGCAGCCGGGTCGAGAAGATCCGCCACATCGCCGCCTACCTGCGCGGCTTGACCGAGGACGTCGACCTTTCGCTGGCAACCCGCTGGCTGTGTGGACACGCCCTGCCCGACGCCGAGGACCGCCGCACCATCCGCGCCGGATCCCTGACCTTGAGAAGCGCCCTGCTGAAACTGCCGGGAGTCAGGGAAGAGCGTTACCGCGAACTGGGACAGGCCCACACCGACCTCGCCCACGCCGCGCGGTTGCTGCTGCAGGAGCTCGCGTTGAAACCCGAACCCCTCGACCTAGCCGGCCTCGACGGGTTTTTCGAGCAACTCGCGCGGGCCCCCGGCTCGCTGGCCCGGATCGAACAACTGGCGGAGCGCCTGCGCACCCTGCACCCCGCCGAGGGCGAAACCGTGGTCCGGCTGCTCGCCGGCGACCTGAAGATCGGGATCAAACCGGGGCTGATCGAGGACGCCATCGCCGAGGCCTTTGCCGTCGATGCCGCCGCGGTCCGGCATGCCAACATGCTCAGCGGGGATTCCGGGGAAGTCGCCACGCTTGCCCGCGCCGGCAAGCTCGACGAAGCGACCCTGCGCCCCTTCACCCCGGTGAAGTTGATGCTCGCCACCCCGATGCCGGACGCGCCGTCGCTGGTGGCCGCCACCGGCGACCTCCCGGACGGCGGCCTTTGGCTGGAGCCCGACTACCAGGGAATCCGCGGCCAGCTTCACAAGCAAGGAGACCGGGTCGCCTTGTTTTCACGCGACCTCCACCCGCTCGACAGCGAGTTCCCCGAACTCCTGGATGTTGCCCTGACGCTGCCCGGCGACTTCATCCTCGATGGCGAGATCATCGCCCATGCCAACGGCCGGCAACTCACGGTGCCGGACTTGCAGAAAAGAACCGGCCGCAGCCTCGTCGCCCAGACCGACCTCTTTACGGCCCCGGGCGAATCCACGGACGAGCCGCCCGTGCGCTTCATTGCCTTCGACCTGCTTTGGCGGGACGGCCGCGACCTGCTCGCTTCACCGCTGGAAGACCGCCGAGCCGGCCTGGAATCGTTGCTCGCCGGACCTCCGCAACAGATCCTTGCCGGCGATGTCCAGCGCTGCCCGGCGGATCCGGACGCGTTGCTCGATGCCTTCCGCGATGCCCGTGCCGGAGGCCACGGCGGACTGATTGCCAAGGCACCCGGCAGCCGATACTCCCCCGGCCGCCGAGGGATGACCTGGCTGGAACTGAAGAGTTCCAGCACCATCGACTGCGTCGTGATCGCCGCCGAGCGCGGAAGCGGCCGTCGCGCCGAACTGCTCAGCGATTTCACCGTGGCGGTCCGCGACGAATCGAGCGACCGCTTCCTGACGATCGGCCGGGTTCAGTCCGGTCTCACCGATGCCGAGGCCGCGGAGCTTTCCGAGCACCTCCTTCGCCACACCCTGCAGAGCAAGCGGGGCAGGCACCAGGTCGAGCCGAACCTGGTGCTGGAGATCGCCTTCGATTCGGTCCAGCCGTCCAAACGGAACGATTCGGGATTCGCCCTGCGCTTCCCGCGGATCCAAGGCATCCGCCGCAACAAGGCTGCCGCGGACATCGACACCCTCCAGTTTGTCCGGGGTTTGGTCTGACCCACGTCCCAACGGGACCCGGGGCTCTTTTGTGAAGAAAGTTTCACCGAAGCTTCCTTGGTCGCAACACGCGGGCATTCACACTGGCCGGAATGACCGGACTTCTCGAACTCCTCAAGGATCATCCACAAATCGAATTTGAAGCGGGAGATGTAATCATCCGGGAAAATCACCCCATCGATTGCCTTTACGTCCTCGCCGAAGGGGAAGTGCAGATCACCAAGGACCACGTGCCGGTCTGCAAGATTTCACGCAAGGGATCCGCTTTCGGCGAGGTCTCGGCCCTGCTCGGCATCCTCCCGACCGCCACCGTGGTGGCGACCAAAAAGACCCGCATGTTCGCCGCCGGCGACGCCGCGGCGCTGCTCGCCACCAACATCGACGTCACCCTGGAGATTGCGCGGATGCTTGCCGGCCGGGTCAAGCGGCTGACCTTCAACTACGTCGAGGAGATGGACGACGGCGAATCGATCTTCTGGCGCAACCGCTGAACGGCGGTCGTCAACCCCGAGGACAAAAAAAACAGCCACCCGGTTCCCCGGGTGGCTGTCGGAAGAATCAGGAATCCTGTCCCGGATCAGGGAGTGGGAACTTCCGCGATCGTCTTCAGCACGCGGCTGGCGATCTGGTAGGGATCACCCTGCGAGTTCGGACGACGGTCCTCGAGGTAGCCCTTGTAGTCGCTCTTGACGAAGCTGTGCGGAATACGGATCGAGGCGCCGCGGTCGGCGAGACCGTAGGTGAACTTGTCGATCGACTGCGTTTCGTGGAGACCGGTGAGGCGCATGTGGTTGTCGGGACCGTAGACGGCGATGTGCTCGTCGAGGTTCTTGGCGAACGCGGCCATGAGCGCTTCGAAGTACTCCTTGCCGCCCTTCTCGCGAAGGTACTCGGTGGAGAAGTTGCAGTGCATGCCGGAACCGTTCCAGTCGGAGTGCATGCCGAGCGGCTTGCAGTGGTAGTTCACGTCCACGCCGTAGCTTTCGCAAAGGCGCTGGAGGATGTAGCGGGCGACCCAGATCTGGTCGGCGGCCTTCTTCGAGCCCTTGCCGAAGATCTGGAATTCCCACTGGCCCTTGGCCACTTCGGCGTTGATGCCTTCGTGGTTGATGCCGGCCTCAAGGCAGAGCTCGAGGTGTTCCTCGACGATCTGACGGGCGACGTCGCCGACGTTGCTGTAACCGACACCGCAGTAGTACGGACCCTGCGGACCCGGGAAGCCGTCCTTCGGGAAGCCGAGGGGGGCACCGTTTTCCCACAGGAAGTACTCCTGCTCGAAACCGAACCAGGCGTTCTCGTCGTCGAGGATGGTGGCGCGGGAGTTGGAAGGATGCGGGGTCTCACCGTCCGGCATCATGACTTCGCACATCACCAGGGCGCCGTTGTTGCGGGAAGCGTCCGGGTAAACGGCCACCGGCTTGAGCACGCAGTCGGAGCTGCCGCCTTCGGCCTGGAGAGTGGAGGATCCGTCGAAGCCCCAGTTCGGAAGCTGTTCGAGGGTCGGGAAGGCGTCGAAGTCCTTCAGTTGGGTCTTGCTGCGGAGGTTCGGGACGGGGGTGTAGCCGTCGAGCCAGATATACTCCAATTTGAACTTGGGCATCGTATTCTCAGGTTGTGTTTCGGATCGCGTGGATTCGTGCGGATGATCAGGGGACATGCAAGCCCCCAGTGCGTGCGTGAAGCAGCACCGCCGCGGAGAGAGCAGTTGACGAGCCAAACTTCAAGCCCACGTCGCCTTTTTCTTTTTGCGCGGCCCTCCCGCGCCACTCAAGATTTGCGCCCACGTGACCCCGACCGACCTCGAAGAACCCGCCCATCCCTTGATCCTCAACTGGTCGGGAAGCACCCACGTCGGCCGCTTCCGGAAGAACAACGAGGATGCCTTCCTCGCCTTGAATTTCGACGCCCGCGAGACCCGCTATCTCGGCAAGACCGGCCGCGGCTCGATGGACGACGCCGACTTTGTCTTCGCTGTCAGCGACGGTATGGGCGGCGCCAACTCGGGCGAATTCGCCAGCAAGATCGCGGTGGAGAAAATCACCCGCCTGCTGCCGGCCAGCTTCGGCATGGCCGCCCAGCACCTCGAGACGGGCTTCGGCGACATCCTCCGCGAGTTGTTCGAGCGCATCCACCACGCGATCAGCGACCTCGGCCGCTACTACCCGGAGTGCCAGGGCATGGGCGCCACCCTCAGCCTGTGCTGGTTCATGCCCGGCTGGATGTGCTTCTGCCACATCGGCGACAGCCGCATCTATTACCTACCGAAAGACGGCGAGATGATCCAGATCACCCACGACCACTCCCATGTCGGCTGGCTCCGCCGCTCGGGAAAAATCAACGAACGGGAGGCGCGCACCCATCCCGGAAAAAGTTCCCTGTCCCAGGCACTCGGCGGCGGCAACCAGAAGATCGACCCGCACATCGGCCGCGTCGCATGCCAGCCAGGTGACCGCTTCCTGATTTGCTCCGATGGCCTGGTTGATGGCCTCTGGGACCGCCGGATCGATGAAATGGCGCGCGGCGAAGAGATCGACGTCGTCAAGATGGTCGAGTTCGCCGTTTCTGAATCCGGCCGCGACAACACCACCGCCCTGCTGATCGAGGTGAGCTGATTCCCCCGCCGTGACCCTTTCCCCGCCATCCCCCGGCCATGCCCTGGTCCTGGTGATCGATCCCGCCCGGATCCCCGCGGAACGGGTCGAGCGCTGCCTGACGCGGGAGGAAAAGGAGCAGGCCGGTCGATTCCATTTCGAAAAGGACGCCCGCCACTGGAGCGCCTGCCGCGCCGGCCTGCGATGGATCCTCGGCGAGGCCCTGCAAGCCGACCCCGCGGCGCTGCTGCTCGAAACCGGCACCCATGGCAAACCCCGCCTCGCGGCTCCGCTCGACTCCCTTCATTTCAATCTTTCCCACTGCCGCGACCTCGCCCTGGTTGCCCTGTCCGCGGACGGCCCGGTCGGAGTCGACCTTGAGCACGCCGACCGTGCCCCGACGCTGCTCGGCTGCGAGGAGGGCTTCTGCCACCCGGACGAGATCGAGGAGCTTCCCGCCGATCCCACCCTTCGGGCCGGTCGCTTGCTGGAGCTCTGGACCGCGAAGGAAGCGCTGTTGAAGGGACTCGGAACCGGGATGTCGCTGGCACCCCAGTCGGTCTCGCTGGCTTCCGGGAAGGAGGACCTTGCCGTGGATCCGCGGCTGGGTCATTTCCGCCGCCACCGGCTGGTCCACGCCCTGCTTGACCGCCATGTCGCCTGCCTCGCGGTCCCCACCGCGGTCACGCGGATCGAGATCCGCTGCTTTCACGGCTCCTGAATCGACAGCGGCAGCAGATCATGACAAAACCCCGGCGCTGATTGACCCGATGGCTGACGTGATCCACTTCCACTGCCCCGCCTGCGGGATTTCCCTCCGGGTGCCGCCCGCTGCCGCCGGCTTCCGCGGACCTTGCCCGCGCTGCCGGCAGGAAATCATCGGGCCGGATCCCGCCCTCGGTCTCGACGCCCGGCGTGCCGATACCCCGCCGCCGGAACCGCCATCCAACGACGGCTTGTTGAGCGGACTGCCCGCCCCGGCATTCCCGGATCTTGGCGATTCCCCGCCTCCCTTTTCCCAAATGGCGAGGGCAACGGAGCCGATGCCCCTGCCGGCGCAAGAGCCCGCGGCCGGACCACCGGCGGATCTCCCGCCGCCGGTCGAGGCACCTGCCGAACCGGTGCCACCCGCGGCCGCCCCTTCCGGATCACCGCCCCTCTTGCGGACGGTCCTGATCCTCGCCTGCCTGGTCTGCGCCCTCATCGGCCTGATGGCCGGCTACCTCATCGGGTTCAACCAGAACCCGGTGGTCCCCGCCACGTCGACCAAGAACATCCCGGCGCCCGCTGCCGACCCGACCCCGCCAGCCGGGGACCCCACGCCGGAGGTCGAAACCACGCCAGCTCCCGTGCCCCCGGCCGAGGAAAAACCGCCTGCCGAAAAAAACCCTCAGTCAGAAACGCCGTCCACTCCCCCGGTGGAACCGACGCCACCCGCCCCCGAGCCGATCAAGGAGGAGCCTCCTGCCCCCGTTCCGGCAGAACCGGCTCCGCCCACGCCCGAAGAGTCGGCGGAAGCCGCACTCCGGAGCTTTCTCGCCGCCCCCGACTGGCGCGCCCGCAGCGCCTATGTCCTGGATCCCGAACGCGTCCGGCCGAAAATGGAAGCCCTCGCGGCCGACGGCAACGACGGCCCCACCGCCGATGCCAACCTGAAGGTCGCCGCTTCGCCTCCCGCCGAACCGGGCGCACCCCGGCTCTTCAGCTTCATCCTCGCCCGCGCCGGATCCGCCGACGGCTTCCCGGTGGCGGTGGCCGAGACGGCCGATGGCTGGAAGGTCGATTGGGAAACCTTCGTCGAGTTCCGCGACGATCACTTCCAGCGCTTCGCCGCGGGCGAAGGCAGCGAAATCGGTGCCTTCCACCTGCTGGTCCGCAACACCCACTACTTCGGTCCGAACTTTCCCGGCATCGACAAGCTCACCGCTTTCCGGGTCGATCCGCCCATGCCGGACCGCACCCGCTACGCCTTCGTCGCCACCGGTTCCGACCTCCACAAGCAGCTCGCCGACGCCACCGAATGGGGCGCCCCCTGCTCCCCTGTGCTCGAACTCTTCCGCAAGATCCGGGAAGACGGCAATTCCCACCTCGAGATCACCGGCATCGTCGCGCCCAACTGGCGACCCGCGGTGCATTGACCCCCCTGCATTTTCTAACCGCCCACGCGAGCGTACCACGCGTGGATCATTCCCGCCTGGAAGAACGGCACCGGGACGCCAAAGCCTCCCTCCATGACGATCGCGGGCACCCCCTCGCGCGGCAACACCGCCACATCCCGCTCGTAGGCCCCGCGCATCCGCTCCACTTCCTCCGCGGAAACGCCGCCGCCCTTCATCAAGCGGAACCAGGTCCCCAGCAAGCTGCGGCCCTCTTCCGTGGCGAAATCACAGGCAAGATCCGCGCTCACCAGCACACCCTCCCGGACCAGCCGCGCGGCAATCTCGCGGAAGAATCCCGCGCGCTCCGCCCGGTCCTGGATGAACTGCGAAACCAGCACGGACGTCGCGGCGTGAAAGGGTTCCCCCGCCGGCAAACTCTCGAGATAGCCCTCGTGAAACACGCATCGGCCGGCAATCCCCTGTTCCTCGGCCCGCGCCCTCAGGACATCCAGCATCGCCGCGGACGGTTCCACCGCGGTGAAACGCCAGCCGGGAAACCTCCCCGCGAGATAGAGCAGTTCCGCTCCGGTCCCCGCCCCCACGCAGAGGATCCTCGCCTCCTCCGGAAGCTCCGCCAACACCGCCCCGGTCAACAAGTGCAGGGCCCCGTTGATCGCCGCCAGGCCCTTCCATTTTTCATCGTAGGTCGATGCCTGCTGGTCGAACACCGCCTTGATCTGCTCCTTGTCCATCGATTCGAAATCCCGTTTCCCTTGTGCCGCTTGCCCGCATCAACCGGCCTTCCGCCGGGTCCGCTTCGGCTTCTCCATGAGCACCAGGTCGAGCAGCCCCGGAAAGCGCCGGTCGATTTCTTCCCGCCGCACCGAGGTCATGCAACGGGTACCCTCGGACCGGGTCAGCACCAGACCCGCGTCCCGCAGCACCGCGAAGTGATGGGACTTGGTCGCCTTCGAAACCTTCAGCTCCACCTCGTTGCACGCCAGTTCGCCGCCGTTCAAAAGCGCGCGCACGATCTCGATCCGGCACGGATCGGACAGGGCCTGCATCACCCCGGGCAGGGTCATCTCGCTGGCAGCCGGATGGGTGTAGGGTTTCATCGCGCCGGAAAGTAGCACGGCTCCTTTGTTCGACAATCGTCGAATTATTATTTGACGCTCCGGAAAGCCAGCTTAGAGGTTCGATGAAAATCGAACCAATCACCCCACCATGGAATACCGACAACTCGGCGGATCCGGCCTGAATGTTCCCGTCCTCACCCTCGGCACCGGCACCTTCGGTGGCGACGGCCCGCTCTTCTCCGCCTGGGGCAACACCGGCGTCAAGGAAGCCACCCGGCTGATCGACATCAGCCTGGAGGCCGGCCTCACCATGTTCGACAGCGCCGACGTCTACTCGGAGGGCAAGGCCGAGGAGATCCTGGGCAAGGCCATCGGCAAGCGCCGCGACCAGATCCTCATCTCGACCAAGGCGACCTTCCGCACCGGAGACGGCCCGAACGACCTCGGTTCGTCGCGCCACCACCTCACCCGCTCGATCGAGGCCAGCCTCAAGCGGCTCAACACCGATTACATCGACCTCTTCCAACTCCACGGCTTCGATGCCCGGACACCGGTCGAGGAAACGCTTTCCACCCTCGACGACTTTGTCCGCGCCGGAAAAATCCGCTACCTCGGCGTGTCCAATTTCTCCGGCTGGCACCTGATGAAGTCGCTGGCCGTTGCCGAGAAATACGGCTGGTCCCGCTACGTCGCCCACCAGGCCTACTATTCGCTGGTCGGCCGCAGCTACGAATGGGAGCTGATGCCGCTGGGCATCGACCAGAAGGTCGGCGCCGTCGTCTGGAGCCCGCTCGGCTGGGCCCGCCTCACCGGCAGGATCCGCCGCGGCACGCCGCCGCCGGCCAACTCGCGCATGACCTCGCAGCTCAATGCCGACATCGCCCCGCCGGTCGACGAGGAGTATCTCTACGGGGTCATCGACGTGCTGGACGAGATTGCCGCGGAGACCGGCAAGGCCGTCCCGCAGATCGCCATCAACTGGCTGCTCCAGCGCCCGACCGTCTCGACCATCGTCATCGGTGCCCGCAACGAGGAACAACTCCGCCAGAACCTCGGTGCCACCGGCTGGAACCTGACGAAGGAACAGGTCGCCCGCCTCGATGCCGCCAGCGCCACCCCTCTCGCCTATCCTTACTTCCACCAGGCCGGATTCGAACGAAATCCCTCGCCCGTTGCCTGAAACCATCCCTGATCCTCATGTCCACACTCCAACAACCTGTCCGCATCGGCGCCTGGGAGCTTCCCAACCGCCTCGTCATGGCCCCGCTCACCCGCTGCCGCGCCAGCGACGGCCGCGTCCCGAACGCCCTGATGGCCGAATACTACCGCCAGCGTAGTTCCGCCGGCCTGATCCTCGCCGAGGCCACCTCGATCTCGCCGCAGGGCGTCGGCTATCCCGACACCCCCGGCCTCTGGTCCGACGAACAGGTCGCGGGCTGGCGCCTCGTCACCGACGCCGTCCACGCCGCCGGCGGCCGCATCATCGCCCAGCTGTGGCACGTCGGCCGGGTCTCCGACCCTCACTACCTCGACGGCGCGCAGCCGGTTTCATCGAGCGACCTCCCCGCCAAGGGCCATGTCAGCCTGCTCCGTCCGCAGAAGCCCTACGATGCCCCGCGCCCGCTCGAACTCGCCGAGATCCCCGGCATCATCGCCGACTACCGCCGCGCCGCCGAGAACGCCCTGGCCGCCGGCTTCGACGGTGTGGAAATCCACGGTGCCAACGGCTACCTGCCGCACCAGTTCCTCAACGACGGCATCAACAAGCGCCAGGATTCCTACGGCGGCAGCATCGAGAACCGCGCCCGCTTCATGCTCGAAGCCGTCGACGCCGCGATCGCCGTGTGGGGCCCGGATCGCGTCGGCCTTCACCTTTCGCCCGACGCCGGCGACGATTCCGATCCCGCCGCGACCTACGGCCACGTCGCCCGCGAATGCAGCGCCCGCGGCATCGCCTTCCTCTTCGTGCGCGAAAGCCTCCAGGCCGAGCCGCGCTTCAGCAAGGGCCTCCGCGACGCCTTCAACGGTGCCTTCATCGCCAACCAGGAACTCTCGCGGGAAGCCGGCGAGCGCCTCGTCGAGTCCGGTGAAGCCGATGCCGTTTCCTACGGCCGCCTCTTCATCGCCAATCCCGACCTGGTCGAGCGCTTCGCCGCCGGTGCCCCGCTCAACGAGCCCGACCCGTCCACCTTCTACGGCGGCACGGAGAAGGGCTACACCGACTACCCGACGCTCGAAACCACCGCGGTCTGAATCCGGTCACTCCGGCCGGCGCGCCCCACCCCGCGCGCCGGCCGACTTCAAATCTCAGTTCACCCGGCACTCAACTCATGCCCCAGCTCGCGGACATCCCCTTGTCGGTGCTCGACCTTTCACCCATCGTGGAAGGCGGCACGGTCGCGGACAGTTTCCGCAACAGCGTCGACCTCGCCCGCCACGTCGAGACGCTCGGATACCGCCGCTTCTGGCTGGCGGAGCACCACAACATCCCCGGCATTGCCAGCGCCGCCACTGCCGTCCTCATCGGTCACGTCGCCGCCGCCACCACCACGCTGCGGATCGGATCCGGAGGCATCATGTTGCCAAACCATTCCCCCCTGGTCATTGCCGAGCAGTTCGGCACCCTCGAGACGCTCTATCCCGGCCGCATCGACCTCGGCCTCGGCCGCGCTCCCGGTTCCGACCAAAGCACTTCCCGCGCCCTGCGCCGCGACCCGTCGGCCGCCGACGATTTCCCCGACCAGGTCCAGGAACTCATCGGCTTGTTAGGCAGTCCGCTGCCCGGCCAGCGGGTGAAGGCGATCCCCGGCGCCAACACCCACGTCCCCGTGTGGCTGCTCGGTTCCAGCACCTTCAGCGCCAGCCTCGCCGCTCACCTCGGGCTGCCCTTCGCCTTCGCCGCCCACTTCGCGCCGCGCTTGCTCCACCAGGCGCTGGCGATCTACCGCGACAATTTCCAACCCTCCGCCGCCTGGCCGCAGCCGCACGCCATGGTCGGAGTTCCCGTCATCGCCGCCGAAAGCGACGAGCAGGCCCGATTCCTCTCCACCTCCGCCCAGCAGCAAATTCTCAACCTCATCCGCCACGTCCCCACCCCCGTGCCCCCGCCCGTGGCCACGATGGACGGGCGCTGGAGCCCCGCGGAGCGGGCCGCCGTCCAGGACTTCCTCGGTGCCGCCATCATCGGCGGACCCGACACCGTCCAACGCGAACTCGCCGCCTTCGTCGAATCCACCGCTGCCGACGAAATCATCATCCACTCCGGCTTCCACCGCCATCAGGACCGCCGCCGCTCCTACGAAATCGTCGCCGCCGCCAAGCGAGCATCGTCGGGCGGGCACCGGGCGCCGCGGGAGACCGGTCACTGATCGCCCGCCACTCACCCCTCCACCCGGGTCACCTTGTAGCCCTTCTTCTCCAACAGGGCCGGCACGCCGTCCTGGCTCGCATAGTGCCCGGCCCCGGCCGCGAAGAAATGCACCCCTTCCGGGCTCTTCTTCAGCACCGCATCGACGTAGTCCGCCATGATCACGTCGCGGTCCTTCAGAATCCGCTTCATCAGTTTTTTCATCACCGGGCTGTCCGCCCCGCCCGCCAGCTCGGCCATCCAGTCGTTGGCCAGCGCGTTGATCTTCTCGAGGTCTCCTGACAAATAGACCGCGACCGCTTCCTTCATCCGGTCCTTTTTTTCCTCCCGCTCCGTCTGCATGTAATCCAGCGCCGAGCCCAGGAACTCGACCTGCTCCTCCTCGCTCAACTCGTTGAAACCCGCGACCTGGTCCTTGATCTCCTGCATCCCCGCGGTCTTCTTGCCGTCCATCTCCGCCCGCTCCCAGAGCACCAGGTCCAGCGGCTTGATCCCCGCCAGCTGTTCCGACAGGTAGGGCAGGCTGTAGGCCATCATCCAGGTCTTCATCATCTGGAACGGCTTCGCGTCCAGCTCCGGGTTGATCGCCTTCAGTTCCGCGTCCAGCCGCGCCGACATCTTCTCTCCAATGACCTCGTCGAGCGTCTTGCCGTCGCCGCGCATCATCACCCCTATCGCCGCCATCTGGCTCGCCATGTCCAGCGCCACCTCGGCGTGAAACACGGTCGATGCCTTGAAAGCCTTCTCCGCTGCCGGATGCAGGGTCGTCACCGCCTTGTCGCCCAGATGCATCGTGCCGAAGAGATAGGACACCGCCCCGCCCTCCTGGCCCTCGATTTTCCACAGCAAAGGCTTCGCCGGAGCCTCACCGTCCGCCATCGCGGGAAGCACCAACATCGCCGCCGCAGCCACCAACCGGGACAAAAGGGAAATCATGCCGGAGATTGGCAAACCCCCTCCGCCCTTGGCGAGCCGGGATTCGCTTCTCCCGGCCCCAGCCCGGACGCCGCGCTTGCCCCTGGCCTTGCGACCCAATCCCCCGATGTGGATCCGGGCTGAAACCAACTCTGACGGAGGCTTCCCCGCCGCCCCGCGGATCAACTCCGCTCAATCGTCGCATGCCGTCCGTCTGCCCCACTACGGCCCTCCCGGACGTTCCGTCACCATGATGCACGGTAGAAGTAGACCCGGTTCGTGGTCTTATCCGCGGCATGCCGGCACAGCCGCTCCCCGTCACCCTCCCGCGGCGTGCCGATGGCCCCGGACCACGTGCCGGAAGGCCAGCACCAACAGCGCAAGGGCGAGGTAGAAGCCCTTCGGAGGAAGGGCCAGATAATACGCCATGGTCTTCCGCCCACGATGGTCCTTGCTCCAGGAATTCCAATCGTCCGGATCGTTCCCGGCCGAGAGCGATGCCCCGTCAGGCCCGGTGGAATACAGGCCGAACCCGACGTCCGTCTCCGCCGGGCAGAGATAGCGGTAGTGCTTGCCCCAAGGATCGACGGGCAGCTCGTCGAACAGCTGGATCCACGGCTTGTCGACCGGATAGGTAGCCGGCCTTTCGACCAAAGCAGCAAGCCCCTCTCCTTCGGCCGGCAACCGCCCGGCATGCTGCTCGAACGTCCGGACTCCCGCGGAAAGCAGGGCCATATCAGTTAGAGGGCGAATCTGATGACCCGCGGCGATACCACCGCCCAGCAACGGCGCGGACAGCGAGAAGAAAATCCATGCTCTCATTCCCTCCCGCATCCACCTGGAACACCAATCGCTTGAAGGAGTCGCGGAATCAATCAGCAGACTTCTCACACGCGGATGGCGAGCCCTTGCCGTCCATCGTTCGTTGCTTGCTCCCTCGGCTCGAAACAAGCCCGAAGACTCCAAGACGCTTGTCGTCTTCCGCGTGATCTCGCCACAGCAAATGCACGGCGGGGAATCCAACTGCCGATGACTCTGAACCGGCATCTTTCTTCCCGCACGACTGAGGCTATCCGACCCCGCCCTCAAGCCATGAATCCACCGACGGCCCCGGGCAAAATGGACACTTGAGAGCATTCCCGGTGACAAATCCCACGACCGTCGCACCTCGCCGCCACCATGATCTGGTAGTGGCCAACGCCGAGTCAGCCTAGTCCATGCTCTCCGAGATCTTGGTTTCCTCGGCAAATCTGGAAGAACCCGATAGACCTTCAATCTCACGGCCCTCAGCATCATGCTCAGTCCCGGATCGCCCCTCCAAAAAGGAAAGGACGAGGTACAACACGGTGCCCCCGACGGCGAAGAGCCCGACCGCCATGACGGGCAGACAACGGTAGATTGGGCCGGTGTAGAAGTAGCCACCCAAGCGAAGACTGATATCAGCTCCGGACACCACTCCTCCGACGAGGGCGATCAAAAACAGTGAGGCGAAAAATGCCGTGATGGCAAATGCCCAATCAATTGCCTGTTTGACTCTTGGATGCACCATGAAGGTGATTCTTCGCGGGATCGATAAACGCATGCCAAGAAAGTGGCGAGGCAGGGGTTCAATTCGCGCTCATTTTGGCGTTCGCCCTCACATGGGTCGAGCAAATGGGCACCCCGGCTTTGACGGGTTACCCGATTCTAATCGGACGCCGGGCTTGGCGTTCCGGTGATGAATCCGATCACCTCTTCACCATTCCTGAATTTCGGGCTCCATTCCGCGGCAACCGTCTCCGCAAACCTCCACTCCACCAACTGATTGCACTCGTTCCGTTACTGGTGGACCGGCTCGCCGCGGAGTAGAGCGTCGAGGTCCGTGCATTGTGTGACCTCGTACCACTTCACCTGGTAATCGACAGAGTCGGTCTCCCGCCCATCGACAAAACAATTGTATCGCGCAATCAGGAGCATGAGACCACGGACCAAAGGCGAAACCGTCAGCATTGTCATGTCCTGTTTCTTTTGCCGGCCCACATCGACCTGCAGCGAATGATCCTGCTCACCTCTTCCCCCGCCCTGAAAGTTCGGCCCCCGCTTCATGGTTACTGCCTGTACAGACTGCCTCGGCAGAGCCTCGTTGCGTTCGTGCCAATGGCGGTGGTGAAGCGCACTCCGGAGCATTGCACCGAGATTGCTTTCATCGGGAACCTCTCTTCATCTCGCCTTCCTGCAGACTGTGGAAGCGTCTCCCAACGCCACCCCTACTCTCCGTCCAGCGGATCCGGGCAGCGGTCGCGCAGGCGGCACCGGGTGCAGTGGTCGCCGATGAACAAGGCATCGACCCACTCTACCAGCTTCACCAGGTCGGCGGCCTCGTCGGTCAGGAAGCCGGCCTCGAAGTTCCGCTTGTCGGCATGTTTCGCCCCCATCCCCGCACCGGTCAGGTTGGGGGAACCGACGAAGGCGCGCTTGCCATCGGCAATCACCGCCTTGGTGTGGACACGCGGGCACAGCACCCGTTCGAACAAGTCGCTCTCGACGAGCACGGGGTAGCGGTCGAAGTCCGCGCGGAAGCGTGGCCCCGGTTCTTTGGCATGGATCAACCGCACCGCCACCCCCGCCTCGACGAGTTCCGCCAGCACCTGCAGGAACGGCACCGAGCGGCGACCACGGGCAACGTGCATGTCCTTGATGTCGGCGGTGACGATCCACAGGAAACGCCGCGCCGACGGAACCAATTCCCCGATCACCCGGGGATGGATCTCCTCGTTGAGGATCAATTCGCGCACGGGATCGAGTGAAGCGCATCGCCGGCCGGAGGCAAGGGATTGAAGATCGGAGATCTCTGGATGCCGATCTGGAGTAACCGGATCGTCCACCTTCCCTCACATTACCGGTCCGGGCATCAGTCCCTGAAAGTAGTGGTCCCGAAGCGTGCCGTCGAAGCGGCCGCCGCGCAGACAACACTGCTTGAAACCGGCGGCTCGATCCACACGGGCAGGGATCGTTCCTGCCCAGTTTTTCGTGGAGTTCCTTGTCGCCGTGGACAATTCGGACGCCCCTCTTGACGCGGGTCTCGGACGGGAAGCCCCGCTTGCGCTTACTTGTCGGTTCGAAAAAACCGACCCTCTTGGTATTCGTGATGTTCGTTCATCATGACCTCCTTGTGGGCTGAGCCGCGGAAGCTAACGCCCCTTCACCGCACGTCCAGCACAACGAAAGGCAAATGGAAGAAAGCAGAATGCATGAATTCAGATCCGGCCTCCAAACCTCTGATCACGCGGCACCCGCATCAAAGCTGCCTTTCCACCGGCAAGCACCGGATCGCTCCGACGACCCACCGCTGCCACCACGTCGAATTCGGATCCTTCTGGTAGCGAACCTCGTGACCGTCGTGGTCCTCGGTCGTCCACACCAGCGCCCCGTCCTCGCCGCGGATCACCCGGTAGCTGTTCGTCGGCTTCGTCCCGGCATCCAGGAAGGCCGTCACTTGCTCCGCGAGTTCCTCGCTCTCGACGTAGAGACCGGCCTCGGTGTTGATCGAACCCGACCGCGGGTCGAGGTTGAAGCTGCCGATGAACACATCCCGCCGGTCGAAGACGATCGCCTTGGTATGGAGGCCTGCCAGCGACTTCGCCGACACCAGACGCTGCCGGATGTCGTCCGGATCCGGGCGGAATTCATACAGCTCCGCGCCCGTGCCGATCACCTCCGCCCGGTGCTTCGAGTAACCGGCGTGCGCCGCGAGCACGTCGTTCGACGCCAGGGAATTGGTCAGGATCCGCACCCGCCGGCCCTTCTCGTGGAGCTCGCGCAAGGTCTCGACCGCCCGCTCCCGCGGCACGAAGTAGGCGGACTCGATCAACAGCTCGGATTCCAGCCGATCCAGACGCTGGTAGAGCGCCTCGGTCATCCGCCCTGTGCCGGTCTTCTCGCGGATCGAAGAGGGATCGTCCCACACCACCCGTCCCGGCGCCCACACCAGATCGTCGCGGATCGCCTCCAGGGATGCGACCATCGCGTCGGTGTCGCGCTCCAGTGGATGGGGATAATGGTCGGCCGCGATCTTGCCGCGCATCACCGCCAGGCCCTGTACGAGGTCCGCCGGGGATCGCTCCCGGCCCGTGATTTCCCGGATTGGCACGGCCCAGTCGCCGCCCCAGAAGCGATCAAACACCGCCGTGGTCTCCCGCACCACCGGCCCCACCGCCGCCAGGTCCAGGTCGCGGAAGTTTGAATCCGGATCCACCTCGAAGTAGTGATCACCCACGTTGCGGCCGCCGACGATCGCCACCGCCCCGTCCATCACCATGATCTTGTTGTGCATCCGGTGGTTGATCCGCTCCGGGTTCGTCAGGAAGTCCAAGGCCCGAACCCGCCGGTTGCGGAACGGGTTGAAGATCCGGATCTCGACGTTCGGATGGGCGTCCAGGCAGGCGACCATGTCGTCGCGTCCCGAAAGGTTGATGTCGTCCAACAGCACCCGCACTTTCACCCCGCGGTCGGCAGCCCGGATCAGGCGCTCGGCGAGGATCCGCCCGGTCGCGTCTGCCCCCCAGATGTAGTACTGCACGTCCAGCGTCCGCTCCGCCAGTTCGGTCAGCGCCACCCGGGCCGTCAGGGCCGCACGGCCGAACCGGATCAGCGCGAAGCCCGACTTCCCGGGATGCCGGGCCGCCGCCTCATCGAACAAGCAGGCCGCCGCCATCCGCCCCGCGGTCCGGGATTCCGCGGTCGGGCTTCCTGCGTGATCGACGGCACTCATCGTAGCGGCTCCTTGCTGGGTTTCCGGTGCACCGGGCGTCCGGGAGCTCATTGAACGCCGCGCCCCACCGGTCGACCGGCCCGGCGGCTCCACCGTCCCGATCCACCCTCGACCATCCCTCCCCGCCACCAAACTTGTCGAGCCGAATCCAGCCCGTCCTTACAACCACAGCCCTTCACCCCGCCGCCCCGGCCTCCGCCGCCGGTGAATTGGACGCAGGCCGGAAAACCACCCCGAGGATCTCCCAGGAAATCACATACAGCGAGCAGATCACCGGCCCGACGATGAAACCCATCATCCCGAACATCATGATCCCGCCCAGCGTCCCCACCAGCACCAGCAGGTCGGGCAGCTTCGCCGCCTTGCCCACCAGCTTCGGCCGCAGCAGGTTGTCGAGGCTGCCGACCACGCCGCCGCACCATACCAGCAGCAAGGTCCCCGTCATCCATTCCCCGCGGATGTAGGCCAGGATCACCACCGGCCCCCAGACCAGCGCCGTACCGATCCCCGGCAGCAGGGAAAACACCACCATCAGCAGCCCCAGGAACACCGGGCTACCGACTCCCGCCACCGCCAGCGCCGCACCGTTCAAGCCGCCCTGGATCAGGCCGATCAACAGCGTCCCTTTCAGGGTCGAACGCGTCACCACCACGAACCGCCGCAGCACCCGGTTCTTGTTCGACTCCGTCATCGGAATGAGCTTCTTCACCCGACGCAGGATCGTGGTTCCGTGGATCAGGTAAAAGTACATGGCATAGCCCATGATGAACAGCTCCAGGAGAAACCCGGCCAGGCCCACCGTCAGGTCGGAGGCCTTGCGCACAAGGAGGTTCGCCAACGCCCCGCCGGCCTCGCCCAGCTTTTGCGCTGCCACCTCCGGCGTCGGCAATAGCTTCGCCAGCGACGGCACCTGTCGCTCGATCCATTCCAGCCCCTGGTCCACGCTCGAATGCTCCAGCTGCTTCGTCACCTCCGGCATCACCCGGTCGGACATCTCCACCGCCTGCTGCGCCGCGACCGCCGCCAAAACCCCGCCGAATCCCAGCAGCAGCACTGACACCCCCATCACGGTGATCCCCGACGCCAGCCACGGTTTCCCCACCCGGTCCAGCCACCACAAGTAGGTCGGGTGGAGCAGCCCCGCGAAAATCGCCCCCAGGAACATCGGGCGGAGGAAATCCCGGATCATCCACAACATCAGGAACGTCATTCCGAAGGC
Source organism: Neoluteolibacter marinus (assembly GCF_014904755.1). Classification (GTDB taxonomy): domain Bacteria; phylum Verrucomicrobiota; class Verrucomicrobiia; order Verrucomicrobiales; family Akkermansiaceae; genus Haloferula; species Haloferula marina. The sequence continues at coordinate 7,309 of NZ_JACZFQ010000020.1, read as the reverse complement.
AAACGCGAGGATCACCACCTTCCGCGGCGACGCGACTTTCCTGACGCTGGCCATAGCGACCAGAGGATCACTCCCGTTCCCACTTGGCAAGTCCGCTCCGGCCGCCGGACACCTCCGATTCGTCTGATTCGCACGATTCGTGCCCCCCTTTCCCGCACGATCCACCGGCCTTGTGGATCGGCCGTCCGCCCTATCACCGTCGATCCTCATTTTTGCCGATCTCTCCGGCAAAACCATGACAATTCGAAGCACCCTTCACCTAACATCACACGGGAACTGCAGAATCTCTTGGACTTTGTTTTCCCGCGGGACTATGCCCGCCGATGCTCGAAAAGCAGGACTCCGGGTGGAGCCGATGAGAGCAACCAACCTCACAACAATCGACATATGAACTCCTTGATTGAGTCTCTCGGTGCGCTCGTCACACCGGACATCGCCAAAAAAGTGGCGAAGCACCTCGGCGTTGACGCCGGCATGGTCGAAAAAGGCGCCAAAATCCTCGGTGCCCTCGCGGTCGGCAACCTCGCGCGCAAGGCGGCCCATCCTTCCGGGGCCAGCGCCGCCTTCCAGGCCCTGCCCCAGCGCGAACAGCCCGGGCTCCTCTCCTCGCTCCTCACCGCCCTCAAGGGCGATATGCCCGACGAAACCGCATCCGACCGCATGCACGCCATGTTCGGCGGCGGCGCCAACTCGATGGTCTCCGCCCTCAGCAAGAAACTCGGCTTCAACGTCGGGCCGCTCGCCGCCATGCTCGCGCCCCTCGTCGGCCAGCACCTCGCCAAGGCGGTGAAACAAAAGAGCCTCGATGCCGGCGGCTTCGGCAAAATGTTGCAAGACGGCTTCAAAGCCTTCCGCGAGGACCCGGCCCACGCCGAAAGCGCCGCCCTCGTCGATGCCGCCCTCGACGTCGGTGACCAGGCCGAACATCTCCGCGCCCGCTTCACGCCCCACGAACTCGAGGAAGTCCACATCGCCCCGATGGCTGCCTGCGCCTTCATCGCCAAGGCCTCCCCCTCCGGCCTCAGCGGATCCCTCGCCGAGTTCAAGGCCGCCAACCGCGTCAGCATGGAGCTCCTCAAGGACGCCTCCCCCATTTCCCTGCTCGGCTCCCTCTTCGGTGGCGGTCTCAGCTCCGCCGAAGCCGCCGAGCTCAAGCGTGAGGCCCAGGGCGACGGCCAGGAACTGCTCCGCACCATCCACGAAAGTGCCGAGATCGTGAAAACCAAGGCCCCCGCGGAAATGGACACCTTCCGCCGCCTCGTCAACGACGTCGCCCGCAACGTCGCCGAGGCCACCAAGGAAGGCGGCTTCCTCGGCTTCGGCGGCCGCCAGGTCAGCGACAAGGAGCAAGCCGCCATGGAGCGCATCGCCGCCGCCGTCGCCTGATCCCCCCGGAACCCCGCCAGCGGTGGTCGCCCCCCGCCACCCTGGCGCATTCCCCGCCCAACGGTCGGATCTCGCACTTCAAATTTCGAATCACGGATCAGGGATCAGGGATCAGGGATCACCTGGCACTTCCTCACCCGGTCCGCCACCCACGCCTCTTCCTGGTTCATCTCATTCGCCCGGTAAAACTTCCCGAGCCCCGCGTAGCGCCCAAGCGGGTCGAAGCGGATGGCATGGTGCAGCTTCCGCAGGCACACGGGACAAAGGTGCATCGGCGTCGAGTCGGCTTCGACGAGGTGGTTCGCGCCGTTCATGTTGCACTCGTAGTAGATGCAGTGACGGATGCCGAACATGTGCCCCATCTCGTGGGTCAGCACCTTCGCGGCCCGGCGCAGCACCAGGGCCTCCGTCCCCGCATCTCCCACGCCGCCGGTCCAAGCCGGATGATAGCGGGCGAAGCTGAAAACCCCGACCCGGTTCCGCGTCGATGCCTGACCGAAGACGAAGTTCCAGTTCTCGTCCGGATAGAGGTCGGTCATGGTCACCGCAATCATGGCATAGCCATCCTTTGGCAGTTTCCCTGGCAACCAGCGCAGGAGGTCGGTGCTCTTCCACTGCTTCTTTCCCGACATGCCATTGATCCGCCCCTTCGCCGGCACCTCGGCATCCGCCAGCACCGGCAGCATTTCCACCGGCATCGGATGATAATAGGCGGCGGTGTAGTCTTTCAGCTTCGCCAGATCCGGAGCGATTCCCTTCTCAAAACCGCCGATCGGCAAAATGTAGAGCTTCCCCCGGCCCGCATTTGGAACGTTCGGCCGGGACCCGAGGTATTCATTGAAGGTTTGTCCCGGTTCCTCATGCGTCGCCAGCCAGTCCAGGCCGCCGGGTTCCTTCTTCGCCTGGAACTCACCATGATCCATGAAGGCCTGCCGCAGGGGTGGTTCGAGCGAAAGCAAGGACCCGGCGGCCGACTCACGCTCGCTGCGCGACGGCGGGACGAACACCGCCGCGGCCACCCCGCCGGTGACAAGGGACAAGAGATAGAACCGGCGGAGACCTGGGACTCGATTCCGAAGCATCCCACTATCAACGCGACTGGCCCGGAGTATCCTAGGAAAAACCAAGATTCCCGTCCGAGCCCTCGAAAAGGACGCTGCTCGACACATTTCCCCGGTCAACAGAACCAGGCAACCTACCATTTTACCGGCAATCCCTTCCGGCAGACGTGCCGTAGGCATTTACTCCGAGCCGTCCGGAGCGAAAGGATCCGCGTCTGGATCCACGCGATTTTCAAAAGCCGATCTCTGGCTGCTAGCGATCCGCTCGAGTAAAGTTCCATCCGCTTCATAGACCCCTTTTCCATACTCGTAAGCCATCCATTTTCCCGAATTCTTGCTTTTACCGATCCAAATCACGCGCCGATCTGGAGGTTCCCCCGATGCAAGGAAATCCTGCCAGTCAACCCGCGACCCGTCATGTGGATCAACATGATCTTCCGTCGGATATCGCGGCGGCCGTCCACTCGCTTCCTCAAGACGTCGGGTCTCCTTGAGGAATTCGCGCATGACCTCGGTCTGCTCCTCAAGGATTGATAGTGGACTCCTCCGGTTCCACCGGTTTCCCCATTTGTGACCGGTCTGCAACCCAACGAGATAGGTTCCATAGTTCTGATCACTGTACCAAATTTGCTGAATCAGATGCCGCCGGGTGATCGGATCAATGCCGTCAATGCCATTGATATTCAGCCCAGCGCGCCATCCGATCGCCCGATTCTGTGCCTCCACCTGAGCTTGCAACCCCTCGATCTCGGCCCGAAGCCCGACCACCTTCGCCGTCTCCGAGCGTTTCTGGCCAGCAAAGTAGCTACCTGCGATCAAACCGGCCGCCAGTAGGACAGTTACGACAATTCGGATCGCCTTCATATCGACTTCGAACAGGCAACACCATGGAAAGAGTGCTCTCCAGATAAAACGTCCCGCCGCCCTCGTGGGGCTCGACTCGTCCCTGATGCCTCGAGCGAAATCAAAGATCAAGCTCCGCCGCTCAACACCTCCACTGCTTGCAAACACGCCGCGGTGCGGGTCTCGACATGGAGCGACTCGAAGATCTCCAGCACGTGCTTCTTCACGGTGCTTTCACTGATGCCGAGGATGGTGGCGATGTCGCCGTTGGTCTTGCCCTGGGCGAGCCACAGCAGGGTCTCGGCGACCCGCGGGGTCAGGCCAAAGGCCTCCTGCAGCGGCTTGGCCGAATCGAAGTCCGGCTTGAACTCGCTCACCGCGGCCTGGGCCGCGCGGGTCAGGCGGGAACCGATTGCCGCCAGAAGTTCGGCCTTGGCGACCGGCTTGGTGAGATAGTCGTCGGCGCCGAGGTTCATCCCTGAGCGGATGTCCGGTTTCTCGCCCTTGGCGGTGAGGAAAATGAAGGGCGTCGCCTTGGTGACCGGCTCGGCACGCAACTGGCCCAGCACGCCGTAGCCGTCGAGCTCCGGCATCATCACGTCGCAGAGGATGAGGTCCGGCTTTTCCTGCAAGGCCGTCGCGACCCCGACCCGGCCGTTCTCGGCGACCACCGGGTTGAACTTCTCGAGCCGCAGGATGGTCGCCAGGTTGCGGCGCATCTCCGGTTCGTCTTCGATGATGAGGATCGTCTTCTTCATGGATCAAGCGGGTGACAGGGGGATGGTGATGGTGAAGCGGGTGCCGCCACCGGGGCGGTTGTCGACCTGCAGGTGGCCGCCGTGGAGCTCGACGCTCTGCTTGACGATGACCAGCCCGAGGCCGGTGCCCGGGGTCTGGCCGACATTCGAGCCACGGCGGAAGGCCTCGAACAGGACCGGCAAGTCCTCCTCAGGGATGCCGATCCCGCGGTCGCGGACCCAGAACACCAGGGCGCCGTCGGTACAACCGGCGCGGAAGGAAACCGGCTGACCGGCCGGCGAGTACTTCACCGCGTTGCTGAGGAGGTTGAGCAGGATGTGGCGCAGCAGCCGCTCATCGGCACAGGCCTCGGCCGGGAGGCCGCTGGTGGAGAACTCGATCGGGCAGCGGGCATCAGTGGTCGAGCGCACCTCATCGACCAGGCGGCGGCACAGCCCGGCGAGGTCGAGCGGCCGCGGCGTGAACTCCATCCGGCCGGAGTCGAGCCGGCCTAACAAGAGCACGTCCTCCATCAGCCCGGCCATTCGCCGCGAGTTCTTGATGATCGACTGCAACTGCTCGCGCCGCTCTTCCGGATCGAGTTGGTCGAGGTAGTCGTTGAGGATCTCCGCCGAGGACTGGATGATGCCGAGCGGCGTGCGGAACTCGTGCGAGACCATCGAGACAAAGTTGCTCTTGAGCTGGTTGAGCTCGCGTTCGCGCTCCAGCGCGCGGGTCAGCTCCTGTTCGGCGCGCTTGCGCTCGGAGATGTCGGTGACCACCGCCTGCATCAGGTAGCGGTCGCCGTTGGGGATGCGGCTGAGCACGACCTCCAGCGAAACGCTGTGACCCGCGGCATGGCGGTGGGTCCACTCGAAGCGCGAGGTGCCCGACTCGAGGCAACGCTGGATCTCGCGCCGGGCCACCGTCTCGGAACGCTCGCCATTCGGCTGGAACTCCGCCGCGAACTCGGCGGGATGGCGGCCGGCGAAGTCCGCGGCATCGATGCCGAACAGCGCCGCGGCGGCGGGATTAACCTCGGAAAAGCAGGTGTTCTCGTCGTGCAGCATCACCCCCTGGCTCGATTCCTCGAAAAGGGTACGGAACTTCTTCTCCGACTCGCGCAGGGCCTGCTCGGCCTGCTTGCGGACGGTCACATCCTGGGCAATCCCCCACAACTCGTTCTGGCCGTCGGCGCCCTGGATCATCATGCCGCTGAGCACGATCGGGATGCGGTGGCCGTCGCGGTGGATATACTCCTTTTCGAAAGGCCCGAAGCGGCCGGTCTCGCGGACGATCTCAAGGATCTGTTCCTCCTGCGCCTGGTACTCGATCGGCGTGACGTCCCAGTAGCTCAAATCCAGCACCTCTTCCGGATCGTAGCCGAGCATCCGGGCGAAGGACGGGTTCACCTGGCGGAACTGCCCGTCCCAGCTGACCCGCGCCATGCCCAGCGGCGACAGCTCGAACAAGGCCTTGAAGCGTTCCTCCGACTCACGCAGCTCGGCGGTGCGTTCGGCGATCCGGCGCTCCAGCGACTGGTTGAGTTCATTGATCTCCTCGCCCGCCCGCTTGCGGTCGGTCTGATCCTCGTGGACGCAGACGACCTCGACCAGTTTCCCCTCGGAGTCGAAGACCGGGAACATCGTCGAGCCGATCCAGCGCACGCCGCGCGACTCGCGTTCCGTGCCGATGCGCATCTCGAAGGGGATCGGGGGAATCACCACCACTTCCCCGGCGAAGGCACGCTCGATCAGCAGGTTCATCCCCGCCGCCTCGAGCTGCGGGTCGGTGCGGATGTTGAATTCATGCAGGTCCGGCAACACCGGTCCGAATAGCTTGCGAAAGGCGGCATTGCCCTGCCGGCTGGTGCCATCCGGCGCGAAGACCTGCACGCTCATCGGTGCCTGGTCGAACAAGCGCTGCCAGCGCGATTCGGAGACGTGAAGGTCGCCCTCGATCCGTTTGGTCCGCTCGATGTTGCGGGTCGCTGTTAGAATGAGCGTGCGGTCGCCGTCGCTGAGCGCGGTGGCGGTCACATCGACGTGGGTCAGGATCCCGTCGAGCCGTTTCATCGTCCACTCGAAGCGATGGCTCCCCTGCTCCAGGGTCCGCCGCACCGCTTCCCGAGCGACGTCCGCCGAGGGCCGGCCGTCGGCCTGGAACTCCGGGGCCAGCGCCGAGGGCGGCAGGCCGCACAGGTCCCCGGGGGATCCCGCACCGGCAGCGACGGCCGAGGCATGGTTGCTGGCCACGAAGGTCCCGCTCACCGGGTCGAGCAAGGCCAGCGCATCCGCGCTCCGCTCGAAGAGCAGGCGGAACCAATCGCCGCCCGCGGAGGCGGGGTCGAGGGCGCTGGCCGACGGGAAATCCATGGCCGGGATATGGCCGATTCCGCAGCCCTTGGAAAGGCGCGGCTGCTACACCTTTCGGCCCATTTACGCCTGGGCCCGCCTCGCCCACGGTGGCCGCCCTCCCGGTCACCAGCGGGAGCCCCATCATGGACATCCATCTCGTCATCGTCTTCGGACTCGGCCTGTGGCTGGCGGTCATGACCCTGTCCGACGAACCCCTCGAATTCACCGACCGGCCGGGGCGCAGCAAGCTCGCCAGGTCCAGCCATACGGATCCCGGCCACGACGGCCTCAGCGCCGACGACCAGCCGCTCCACTGAGTCCGCCCGATTGCCCCTTTCGGCCCATTTACGACATGCACCGTAGTCGCCGATGCTCACCGACACTTCCCCATCATGAGATTCCCAAGCCTCCTCGCCATCGCGCTGGCCTGCATGAACCCAGCGGCCCTCCACGCCGCCACCCCCGCAAGCCCGCACTGCCACTTCGATTCCCTCGGCCGTTTCCGGGTCGAGCTGGAGATCCCCGCCGGTACCCGCCAGGCGGTATTGGAAATGACCCCCGACCTCGCTTCGCCGTGGCGCAAGATGCTGGCCTGCCCCACGGACGGCCGGGCCGCAAAGGTCACCTTCCGCCTGCCGGCCCAGGGAGCCCGCTGCTTTGCCCGCATCGCCACCTCCAGCAACACCAGCTTGCCCCCCGTCGAGCTTGCCGATCCCGACCTGGTCTCGGTGCGCTACGGCCCGGCCGTCGCGGAGGAGGTGAAGGTCGTCTTCCTCTCCAGCGCCGCGGCGAAGATGCGCGAGTGGGCGTCCCTGCCCGCCGCCAGCTACCATGCCAACCTCATCGCCTGGGCCATGACCCAGCCCAACGTCGCCAGCGCCGAGCTGTCGGAGGTGGCCGGCAACGTCAGCATCCGCTTCACCG